>CAWGLP010000026.1:0-90000 GCA_963823485.1 uncultured Alphaproteobacteria bacterium | reverse complement strand
CGTTGAGCATTTCCGTGCCGCCGCCGAAACGCAGCCAGGCAATGTGCGAACGGGTGTTGAGGCCGAACGGCAACGAGGTGCCGAACGTGAACGCCGGGTTCTTGCCCCAGTAGTAGTAGAGCGCCGTGTTGCCCATCTCGACGGTGCCGTTGGATACGGCGTCGAGCACCTGAAGGCCGGGCACGATTTCGCCCGCCGCGAACGGCTGGATCTGGAATTTGTTGTCGGTGATGTCGGCCACGCGCTTGCAGAAATGTTCGCAGCCGCCGTAAAGCGTATCGAGCGCCTTCGGCCAGCTGGCCGTGAGGCGCCATTTTATTTCGGGATTGGACTGTGCAATCGCCGGCGAAGCCACCGCAGTCGCGGCAAGACCAACACCACCGACCTTCAAGAAGTCACGACGCTTCATATGTTTCTTCCCCTCTGTTTTCCGAGACCAACGGACAACGATCTTGTGCCGTCTTCTTTACCGATGGTCGTGCTGGACTGTTGTTTGAAATATGGGAGGCCCTGAAACCAAGGCTCTTGGTTTTCGATGCGATCAATTTCCCTGCTTTATGGACCTGAGGGCAGGATGACGAATTGGTGATCGATAATCAAGGGTTCTGGTTCCACCGCAGTGCGAAGAGCTGCCCGAATCCTGAGCGGACGATATGCGACCAAAGGCTAACACGGCGGCTGACGTCGATTGCCGCGATCTGCTAGCTAGGGAAGCATCATCGGGACCGGAGTCTTGCAATGGCAGACAAGAAAGTGGTGGTGGCGGGCGCGACCGGGCTGGTCGGAAATGCCGCACTGCGGCACTTCGGCCAGGCTGGCGGCGTCGATGTCATAGCCTTGTCGCGGCGCAAGCCGCGCGCGCTCTACGGCGCCCATCATGTGCCTGTCGACCTGACCGATCCGGCGCAATGCACGCAGGCGGCGGCGCAACTGCAGGGAGCAACTCACCTCGTCTATGCGGCCCTCTATGAAGCGCCGAGTCTTGTCGACGGTTGGCGCGATCCCAACCAGATTCGCACCAACGACCTGATGTTGCGCAATCTGATGGCAGCGCTCGAGCCGGTCGCGCCGAAGCTGCGCCATGTGGCGCTCTTGCAGGGGACCAAGGCCTACGGCGTCCACGTTCGCCCGCTCACCGTGCCGGCGCGCGAAGGCCGCTCGGAAATGTACGAGCAGCCGAACTTCTATTGGGCGCAGGAAAGTTTTCTGCGCGAACTGCAACACGGCAAGGCCTGGCACTGGAGCATCCTTCGCCCGGTGCTGATCGTCGGCGAGGCGATGGGCGGAGCGATGGATCTGATTCCGCCGCTCGGTGTCTACGCGGCCATGCTGCACGAGCAGGGCCGCGTGCTCGATTATCCCGGCGGCGCAGCGCGGGTGTCGCAGGCGGTCGACGTCGATTTGCTGGCGCGCGCCATTGCGTGGTCGGGCGAATCCGACGCTGCACGCAACGAGGCCTTCAATGTCACCAATGGCGACGTATTCACCTGGGAGAACGTCTGGCCGGCGATATCGGATGCGCTCGAGATGAAGCCCGGCAAGGCCGTGCCGCTGTCGCTGGCGCAGGAATATCCGAAGTGGATCGCAGCGTGGGACGAACTGCGCCGCAAGTACGATCTGGTATCACCCGCGCTGGAAGAATTCGTCGGGCTCTCGTTCCAGTATGCCGACTACAGCATGCGTTACGGCCAGATGCAGCCGGGGCCGCCGTCGATCGTCTCGACCGTCAAGATCAACCAGGCCGGTTTCACCGAGATGATGGATACCGAGGTGATGTTCCGCAAATGGTTCGCCCATGCACGAACCAGCCGCCTGCTGCCGTGAGCGGTAGCGTGATCGCCGCGCCTTAGCGACCGGGCGCAAAGGCCGCTTCCATCGCCCGGCGCGTCTTGATGGTGTCGCTGCCCTCGTCGACCTCGACGTCGCTCCAGCGCACCACCGCGCCATGCGCGACGTCGTTCTTCAGCTTGACGCGGTGCGCCAGCCCGATCGGCAATGCGCCGGTGGCAAGGCTTTTGGCCGCCGGCATCAGCTTGCCCCACACGGTATAGCCGCCTTCGCCGTCGAGCATTTCGCCGGCGCGCAGATTGCGCTTGGCGATGGCGGCGACGTCGCCGCGAAAGCCGTGCGGCTGGCCGGTCGGCTCGTTGCGCAGCGCCGCCGACAGGATCGAGATGTTCAGCTCGAGGCCGATCAGATGGTACGGCTTGTACATCGCCGCATAACGGCCCGAGGCGTCGGTCTTCAGGCCGTACTGCCGGAAGCAGTCGGCGGCGTAATCGTTCGGCGCCTCCAGCACGACATAGACGCCCCAGCGCAGATCGCGAAACACCGGCCGCCCGTCGCGCTCCAGCGATGAAACGACCTCGGCGAGCCCGGCCTTCTCCAATACGCCTCCCTTGTCGCGCGGCCGCATCACATGCGGCAGATCGTCGACGCCGCAGGGCGGAAACAGCAAGCCGTCAGACGGCACGTCGAGCTGGCACGCGTTGGCGATGGCGGCCATTTCGATCGCCGATTTGGTGCCGTCGAGGAACGAGTTGAACATCTGCGGGTTCATGCCGGCGGATTGCGCTTCGCCCGCCGTCAGCCCGTAATGGCTCCAGACGCCCTCCGGCGTCACGTCGTGATAGGCCGGCAGATATTTGGTGCCCTTGCCGGCAGCGACGACGCGGAAGCCGGTCGCGCGCGCCCAGTCCACCATCTCGGCGGTAAGCGCAGGCTGGTCGCCATAGGCCAGCGAATAGACCACGCCCGCCTTGCGCGCTTCTTCCGCGAGCAACGGCCCGGCCAGCACGTCGGCCTCGACATTGACCATGACGACATGCTTTCCGGCTGCGATCGCCGCTCGGGCATGGCGGATACCGACGGCGGGATTGCCGGTCGCCTCCACCACGACATCCATGGCGCCGCCGGCGATGGCGCGCGCGCCGTCATCGGTGAAGGTCGTTCGCGCGATCCGCGCCGCATCCCAGCCGACGGTGCGGCACGCCTCGCGCGCACGGTCGCGATCGAGGTCGACGATGATTGGCACCTCCAGCCCCGGCGTATGCGGCACCTGGGACAGGAACATCGAGCCGAACTTGCCGGCCCCGATCAGCGCGACGCGAACCGGCTTGCCGGCCGCGAGGCGGGCGTTGAGGAGGTGGTGAAGGTTCATGAAACAATCCGATCGAATTGAAGTGTGTCCCGGACGCGGTGCAGCGTGCAACGCTGCTCCACAGAGCCGGGACCTATGGCTGATGATAAGAAGTGCAGGCCCCGGCTCAGCAGCGCACCGCTTTCGCGCTGCGCTGCGTCCGGGCACGGAGAGCGTGCTACTCCGCCGCCTGGCGATGCGCCCGCGCCAATCGCAGCAATGCGTCGTCGTCGACGGTCTGGATCGGCGTGAAGTCGCGGTGGGCGATGTATTCCGGCCGCGTCGGGGTGCGGATGTAGTTCGAGACCGCGTTCAGCGTCAGGTAGACGATTTTGCGCGGGTAGGGCGTGATGTTGCCGCTTGATCCGTGCACCAGGTTGCCGTGGAACATCAGCATGCCGCCCGCCTTGCCGGTGGGCGCGACGATGCCGCCTTCCTTGACCAGCCTGGTCACGGTCTCCTCGTCCAGCGTCCACAGCGGATAGGAGGTGGTCGCCAGATCGTGCGAAGCCTTGAGGTCGCCGGCGTGCTGGCTCTTCGGCACCAGCATCAACGGACCGTTGATCGGCATCACCTCGTCGAGAAAGATCGCGATGTTCATCGCGCGCGGCTCCGGCATGCCGTCGTCGCGCTTCCAGGTGCCGTAATCCTGGTGCCATTGCCAGACGTCGCCCGTGAAGGCGGCCTTGGCGTTGATCTTGAACTGATGCATGTAGAGTTTTTCGCCGAAGATCTGCTCGATCGGCTCGATCATGCGCGGATGCGCGCCGAGGGCGCCGAACGCCTCGTTATAGAGATGCGCGGCAAAGGCGGTGCGCGGCGCGCCGCTCTTTTCGTGCCAGACTTCCGGGCGGTTGGCGTCGTAGATGCTGACGGCTTCGCGCGCCAGGTAATCCACTTCCTCCTGGCTGAACAGTTCGGGCAGGAACAGCCAGCCCTCGCGGTTGAAGAATTCGATCTGCTGTGGCGTCAGTATCATGGCGTTCTCTCCTGTGGTTTTTTGTTCTACTCTCCCCTCATGGTGAGGAGCGCGTCTTCGCGCGTCTCGAACCATGAGGCCTGTGGCCATCCTTCGGGACGACGCTTCGCGGCCCCTCAGGATGAGGACCTGTGTTACGCGGCCTTGTCGGTCGCTCTCAGTCTCTCCTCGGTCATTCGTCCGGCGGTCTGCGCATGCGCCAGCGCTGCGGCCTCCGCGGTCCTGGCGTTTCCGGCGACAATCTGCGCGGCGATGGCCTCGTGCTCGGCCCATGCGCTTTCGCGGTAGTCGAGTTCGGCCAGCACGGTTGCCATCGAGCGGCGCATATGCGGCCATTGCGGCGCGATCATCTCCTCGATCGCAGGATTGCCTGCGAGCCGATAGATGGCGCTGTGAAAATCGACGTCGAGCGCGATTAGCCGCGCCAGCGGTGTGTGGCGGTCGATGGCCCGCCCGGCCCGCAGCGCGGCTTCGAGCTGCGCGCGCCCCGAAGCGTCGGTATTGACCCGCCCGGCCGCCAGCCGCGCCGCCAGCGCGTCGATGGCGCCGCGTACCTCGTAGAGCTGGCGGATGCGCTCCGGATCGAGCCGGGTGACCTCAAAGCCGCGGCGGCCGCTTTCGGCGACAAGGCCCTGCCGGTGGAGCAGGTGCAATGCGTGGGAAACCGGCTGGCGCGACACGCCGAGCTTGTCGGCGAGTTCGTTCTGCCGGATGCGGTGCCCCGGCGGCAGCGTGCGGTCGGTGATCGCCTCGAGGATCCGGGCGTAGACCTGGTCGATCAGGTTGGGGAGCGGATCAAGCGGGATCATTGGCCGTGTCCAAATGGAATACGGAATTCCGTATTCTCTATAAGCCGTCCGAGAGGGAGAAGTCAACCCCGCTGGGCGCGATGGCCCGCGCTGGCCCGGCACATCGTCCCCCGAAGGTTCAGTGCCAAATTAACCGGCGCGCGCTAAGAGAACGGGTCCGGCCGGTTCTCGGCGGGTTGAGCGTCATCGCGACATCTGTCTTCGGCCATGTCCGTCATACCAGCACAAGATTCCATGCTGCGCCCGACCATCCGGAAGCGCATCCTCGGCATCGCCCTCGGGTTGATCTTCCTGATGGCGGTGACGTCGGCGCTGTCGACGATGATGACGCGCAAGATCGCCCATCAGCTCGACGAGTTCTCCGGCAAATATGTCGAAGCCTATGGACATCTGGCGCGGATGAACATCCGTTCGCTGGAGCAGGCTTTGGCGGCGCGCCGGATGATGATCGGCAGGATGCAGTCGCCCCCCGACGAGTTCATACGTTGCAGAGGAGCGAAAAATCTATGAGGCGAAGGGGCAAGAACTGGCTCAGGAAGCGCAAGCGGCGCGGGCCCTGATCAATGCGATCATTGATGACCCCTCGACGACTTCCGATAACGCCAGGCTCGGCCGGATCGACGATCAAATCGAGCGAGTGACCAGCGATCTCGGTCGCTTTCTCGGGGAGGAATACAAGCGGCTGCTGTCCCTGCTCGATACCGGGAATTTCGCGGAGGCCAGGGCCAGCCTGACCCGGACCGACGCGCTGCGTGACGAACTCAACCAGCGAATTGAAGGTATCCGCACCGACATGCTTGCGCAGGTTCGCGGCGACGCCGTGATGACGATGCGCGACCAGAAGACCGCCATTGTCATCTCCGTTGTCCTGACCTTGCTTGCGGGCATCCTCGGACTGATATTTTCGCTTTTCATCAGCACCGGGATTACCGGACCGGTCCGGCGCTTGCTGGATGGTACGCGCGCCGTGGAGGCCGGCCAGCTCGATGGATCGATCGACGTCACCACGCGCGACGAGATCGGCCAGCTCACCACCGCCTTCAACAACATGGTCGAGCAACTGCGCCACAAGGAGCGCTTGCGCGAGACCTTCGGCCGCTACGTCGATCCGCGCGTCGTCGAAGGATTGATCGACCGGCAGTCGGCGACCAACAGCGACGGCGAGCGGCGGGTGATGACGGTGCTGTTCTGCGACATGAAGGGCTTCACCAGCCTGAGCGAAGGCATGACCCCGCAGGGCCTCGTCAAGGTGATGAACCACTATCTCTCGACGATGTCGGGACCGATCCGCAGCCACCGCGGCATCATCGACAAATATATCGGCGACGCCATCATGGCCTATTGGGGACCTCCATTCACCGAGCACAGCGAGCAGGCGCGTCTCGCCTGTCTAGCGGCGATCGAGATGGCCGAGCGTGGCAGGGCGCTTCGCACCGAACTGCCCGAACTGATCGGCGTGCGCACCGTGCCGAGCGACTGCGACGTCCGGATTGGCGTTGCGACCGGCGAGGTGCTGGTTGGCAGCATCGGCTCGGAATTCATGATGAGCTACACGGTGATGGGCGATGCCGTGAACCTGGCGTCACGGCTCGAGAACGCCAACAAGATCTACGGCAGCCACTCGCTCGCTTCCGCGCCCGCGATCGCGGCGGCGGGCGATGCGATCGAAGCACGCGAGATCGATCGGCTGGTGGTTGTCGGCCAGAGCCATGCCGAGACGGTGTTCGAAATCATGGGGCGTCCGGGGGAGCTGACCGAGAGGCAATCGGCGTTGCGGGACCGCTATGCCGAAGGGCTTGCCGCCTATCGCCAGCGCCGCTGGGACGACGCGCGCCGGGCTTTCCAGGCCGCGCTCGAAGCTGTTCCCGGCGACGGGCCGTCGAGCGCTATGATCGGACGCGTCGATCGGTTCCAGGCCAATCCGCCGCCGGCCGATTGGGACGGCGCCTGGCGTCTCGATCAGAAGTGATGCGCCACTGGCGGGTGGTCTACGCCGCCAGATAGTCGAGCACGATGCCGCAGAATTCCTGTGGCGCCTGGTCGAACATCCAGTGCCGGGTGCCCGGGATCACCGCGGTTTGCGCGCCGGGGATATGCTGCGCCAGCACCCGCCAGACCACGGCAAGCGAGCCCTGGGTGTCGCCGCCGCCGATCAGCAGCGTCGGCGTGGGGATCGCTTCAGCCTCGCTCTTCGCAAACGGCTTGCGGTTCTCCCCGGACTGCCCGAGCAGGGTGCGGATGTTGTCGCGCAATTGCTGTCGCGCCGCCGCCGGCAGGCGGGCCCAGGTGCCGTCGCCGTCGATCCCGTCGACGAACAGCGCGAGCGCGCCTTCGACGTCGCCGCTTCGGATCTTCTCGGCCGCGAGTTGCATCCGCGGCCCCAGCGGCGTCAGGCTGGAAGCCGCATCCGCCGGCTGCAGCGCAGGTTCGAGATCGCCGCCCGGCTCAGCCAGCACGATTCTGCGCAGCAGATCGGGCCGCGCCTGCGCCACCCGAAAACCGATATGCCCGCCGCGGGAATGACCTATCAGGTCGACCGGCCCGGCATCGAGTTTCTCGATGAAGCCGATCACGTCATCGACATGCTGTGCCATCAGGTAGTCGTTTCCGACGCCGTCCCAATGTTCGGGAAAGAACCGCCGCAGGCTCGGCACGATGACGCGGTGCTTTTTCGACAGCGGTCCGAGCACGGCGTTCCAGGTGCGGAAGTCGCCGAGCGTGCCGTGCACGCAGACCAGCGGCCGACCCTGTCCAACATCGAGATAGGCCATGTCGTATCCGTTGACGCTCAGTGTCTGCATTGCCATCAGTCTCCCGCGAGAAACGCCAGCACGGTCTCGCAATATTTCTGGGGTGCCTGTTCGAACATCGGGTGGGTCGTGCCCGGGATCATCTCGGTGCGCGATCCCTTCACATTGGCCGCCAGCGCGTCCAGCACCTGCCGCAGCGTGCCCTTGGTTCTGGCGCCGCCGATGAACAACGTGGGCGTCGTGATCGCCTCGGCATCGGCTTTGGAGAACGGCGGGCGCTGGTCGCGGGTCTGCCCGATCAGCGTGGTGGCGTTGTCGCGCAGGAGCTGCTTGGGGCTCGCCGGCAACCGCTTCCAGGCGCCGGGACCTTCGAGCGCATCGATGAAGATCTGCAAGCCGCCATCGATATCGCCTCGGGAGATCACCTCGGCGGAGGCCGCGATCCGTGCGGCCAGCGGTGAGGGGCCGGGCTTGTAGGCGGGATCGAGCGTGGCGTCGAGTTCACCGCCGGGCTCGGCCAGGATCAGCTTGCGCAGCAGGTCGGGCCTGCGCTGCGCGACGCGAAAGCAGATATGCCCGCCGCGGGAATGGCCCATGAGATCCACGGGCTTGCGATCCAGCTTTTCGATAAAGGCGATCACGTCGTCGACATGCTGCGCAATCGAATAGGTGTCGCCCGTGCCATCCCAATGCGCGGGAAAGAAATGTCGCAATGACGGCGCGATCACGCGGTGCTTGCGTGTCAGCGGACCCAGCACCGACGCCCAGATCCGGAAGTCGCACAGCGAGCCGTGCACGCAGACCAGCGGCGGGGCGGTGTCAGTGCCCTGGCCGACATCGAGATAGGCCATGTCGAAGCCGTTGACGTGAAGGGTCTGCATTGGATTCTCGGAAGAAGCGAAATCTGGAAAGGGTTGGCCGGAGCCGCAGATCACCGGAAGTTGTTCATGCCGTCAAGTTTCCCCGGGTTTCGGGTGGATAGCAATTATCTCCAAGCCTAGATTTGGGGTCAGCAGGAAGCTGGTGGCACGCAACAGGAGAATATGGAGCCAGCCATGACCGGGCACCATTTTGCGATATTCGACACCGCGATCGGCCGCTGCGGCATCGTCTGGGGCGACCGCGGCGTTACCTCGGTGCAATTGCCGATGGGCGACGAGAACAAGACCCGCACGCGCCTGCAGCAGCGCCACGACGATCTGATCGAGACGCTGCCACGCGCGAAAGTGCAGTCCGCCATCGACGGCATCGTGGAACTGCTTGAAGGCAAGCCGAACGATCTCACCGATGTGGTGCTTGATCTCGACGGCGTTCCCGAATTCCACCGCGGCGTCTACGACATTGCGCGCACCATACCCCCGGGCCAGACCATGACCTATGGTGATATCGCCAAGCGTCTCGGCGGCGTGGAACTGTCGCGCGACGTCGGCCAGGCGCTGGGGCGCAATCCCTGTCCGATCGTGGTGCCGTGTCACCGGGTGCTGGCGGCAGGCAACAAGCCCGGCGGCTTTTCCGCCAATGGTGGGGTGGTGACGAAACTGAAGATGCTCGCCATCGAAGGCGCGGTCGTGAACCACACGCCGAGCCTGTTCGACTGAGCTGGGCGTTCTTACCGTCCCTTGAAATTCGGCGGCCGTTTCTCGTTGAAGGCCAGCACGCCTTCGCGGCGGTCCTCGGTCGGGACCATGCGGTTATAGGCCTCGATCTCGAGCGCAAGCCCGTCGCGCAGCGACAATTGCAGGCCGCGATGGATCGACAGCTTGGCCTGGCGCACCGAGATCGGCGCGTTGCCGGCGATCCGTGCGGCGGTCTCCAGCGCCGCCGGCAACAGTTCGGCCAGCGGAAATACCTCGTTCACGATACCCCAGGTGTGCGCTTCTGCCGCCGTGAACGGCTTGCCGGTCAGGATGATCTCCTTGGCCCGGCGCTCGCCCACCGCGCGTGGCAGCGTCTGCGTGCCGCCGCCGCCGGGCATGATGCCGAGCGTCACCTCGGTCAGCGCGAAGCGCGCGCTCTCCGCGGCGTAGAGGAAGTCGCAAGCCCAGCGCGATCTCGCAGCCGCCGCCATAGGCCGCGCCGTTGACGGCGGCGATGATCGGGACCGGGCAGTCGATCAGCGCCCGCACCATGCGTTCGAAGATGACGTGCTGGCGCGTCCACGCCTCGTCGGTCATGCCGCGGCGCTCCTTCAGGTCGCCGCCCGCGCAGAACGCCTTTTCGCCCGTGCCGGTCAGGACGATGCAGCGCAGCGACTTCGGGATCGAGCGCGACGTCCTCGAAACAGCGCACGAGATCGCGCCCCATCTGGGTGTTCAGCGCGTTGGAAGCATCCGGCCGGTTGAGCCTGACGATGGCGATGTGTTCGCCGGCCTGTTCGAGGGCGAGCGTCTCGAAACCAGAGGTTTCCACCGCACTCATGCCGCCTCGCAGGAAAATCCGTTGCCGGCGCGGCGGATCCTGCCCGGTGGACGGCGAGGGGAAATGCGCCGTGCAGCACAGCGTCTCGGTGTCGCAATAGCGCTCCAGGAAATTGCGCCGCGTCGCCGCCGCCTGCGCCTGATCGACGTCGAACTTCGCCGACAATTCAGGATAGCGCGCCTGCAGCGGCGAGTGCATCAGGTCGCCGGAGAACACCGCTCGTCCTTGCCGCGGCCGAAGGTGAAGGCGACATGGCCGGGCGTGTGGCCCGGCGTCGGCAGGATGCGCGCATGATCGCCGATCGCGTAATCGTTGCGGACGATCTCGGCCTGCCGCGCCTCGACGACCGGCAGCACGCTGTCGGCGAACGGCGGCACCGGCGTCTTGGCGTGCGTCTCGGTCCAGTAGTCGAACTCGGTCTTGCCGAATACGTAGCGCGCCTTGGGGAAGGTCGGCACCCAGCGGCCGTTGTCGAGCCGGGTGTTCCAGCCGACATGGTCGACATGCAGATGCGTGCACATGACATAGTCGATATCGCCGACGGAAATCCCGGCGGCAGCCAACGCGCGCATGTAGGTGTCGTCGGTCTTCATGTTCCATTTCGGACGCTGCGGCCGCGGCTTGTCGTTGCCGATGCAGCTATCGATCAGGATGGTGTGATGCGGCGTCTTCACCACGTAGGACTGGAAGCACAGGATCAGCACGTCCTTGTCGTCGAGCGCGCCGGCCGTGCTGCATCCATCCCCGGTTCTCCGCCAGCAGTTCCGGCGTCAGGCCCGGCAGCATCTCCAGCGCCGGCAGGAAGGTGGTTTCCTGTTCGATGATGCGGTGGATGGTGAGGTCGCCGACGGTGAATTTGAGGCTCATGCTGTGCTTCCTACGCCTGCTGTCGTTTCTGCTTCTGGATTACGCCGGCGGCGGTACCGAGATTTTCACCGACGGCCGCTCCATCATCTTCTGGTGGAAGGCGTCGAGCTTCGGATAGGCCTTGCGCCAGCCGCAATCGGCAAAGCGGAAGTCGGCATAGCCGAGCACGCAAACGAGGCCGATCTGGGCGATGTTGAACGGGCCCGACAGCACGTCGGGCTTGTTCTCGAAGCGCGCCATGCCGGACCACGCCCGGTTCCAGTGATCGTCGGACCATGCCTGCCAGCGCATCGGCTCCGGCCGCACCATGTTCTCGTAGCGGCACAGCAGCATGGAATCGAGCATGCCCTGCAGCAGCGAATGGTCGCTCTTGACCTTCCATCGCTCAGGACCGGACTTCGGGATCAGTTTTCCGCCGCCGGCGAGTTCGTCGAGATATTCGACGATGACGTAGGAATTGAGAATGACGTCACCATTGTCCAGGATCAGCACCGGCAATTTTTTCAGCGGCGTGATCTTCGAATATTCCTCGTTGGCCTGGCCCGGCACGACGGCTGCGGGCACGAATTCGATCTTGTCGATCAGGCCGGTCTCGATCGCGGCGATGCGTACCTTGCGGGCGAACGGAGAGGCGGGGGAGAAGGTGAGTTTCATGCTGGGACTTTCGCTGGAATGCTTCTTATTTCGAGCCCGGTCATGACGACCGCACGATGTCATCATCCGCGAAGGCGGATGATCCAGTACTCCGCGCCGTTCAGTTTTCTCACCAAAGCCGCGGCGTACTGGATACCCCGCCTGCGCGGGGTATGACGCCTAGGCCGCGATGATTTCCTGGCGCTGTTCGCCGAGGCCTTCGATGCCGAGTGTGACGACGTCGCCGACATTGAGGAACTGCGGCGGCTTCATGCCGGTGCCGACGCCGGGCGGGGTGCCCGTGGTGACGATGTCGCCGGGCAGCAGCGTCATGAACTGCGAGACGTAGGAAATGCACTTCGCCATCGGGAAGATCATGGTCGAGGTCGAACCGGTCTGGCGGCGCTGGCCGTTGACGTCGAGCCACATCGACAGTTTCTGCACGTCGGGGATTTCGTCCCTGGTGACGAGCCACGGGCCGACCGGCCCGAACGTGTCGTGCGACTTGCCCTTGGTCCACTGGCCGAGGCGCTCGATCTGGAAGTTGCGTTCGGAGACATCGTTGCAGGCGCAATAGCCGGCGACATGGTTGAGCGCGTCGGCCTCGCTGACATATTTGGCGCGGGTGCCGATGATGGCGGCGATTTCGACTTCCCAGTCGAGCTTGGTCGAGCCGCGCGGCTTTTCGACCGGGTCGTTGGGGCCGCTCAGGGAGGTGTTGGCCTTGATGAAGAAGATCGGTTCGGTCGGGATCGGCGAACCGGTTTCCTTGGCATGATCGACATAGTTCAGGCCGATGGCGACGAATTTCGAGATGCCGGTGACCGGCGCGCCGAGGCGGGGCGATCCGCTGACCGCGGGAAGCTTGGAGGCGTCGAGTGCAGCGAGCCTGGCCAGCGAGGCCGGCGAGTAGGCCTCGCCGTCGAGATCCTTCACATGCGCCGAAAGATCGCGCAACTGGCCGGATTTATCGATCAGGCCGGGCTTTTCCGCACCCTTGGCGCCGTAACGAACGAGCTTCATTTTATCACTCCCTGCGGGGTTTTCTTTTCGGATTTCTGCAAAGTTCTCGGGAAATTCCGCACTTCAGACGCTTCATGGAACAGCGGGCGCGGAAATTCAACTGCGGACTGCCCGGGACTGCCACATGGCACCCATCACTCCAGCGCGATGAACTTGAAGGCGTCGCCGTCGCGCTTGATATGGCCGGCGTTGAAGTGCCCGCCGATGACCAGCGTCGGCGTGTCGGCAAAGCGCGAGAACAGGTCGCGGCGGGTCGCGGCCGACTGCTTGGGGTCGGAGTCCGCCGTCGATGACCAGCCGAGGTGGTACATCTGGCAGGGATGGTGGGCAGCGTCCCCCGTCAGCAGCGCTTCCTCGCCGCCCGATCTGATGTGGATGCTCATATGACCGGGGCTGTGGCCGGGCGTCGGGATCAGGGTGATTTCGTCCGCGAGCCTCGCGTCGCTGGCGACGAGGTCGGCCTTGCCGGCGTCGGCGATCGGCTTCACGGAATCGCCGAACACCGCCCGATGCGCCGGTTCGTCGCTATGGTCGCGCCAGTGTTCGAATTCGGTCTTGCCGAATACATAGCGGGCGTTGGCAAACGTCGGCATCCATTTGCCATCGACCAGAACGGTGTTCCAGCCGACATGGTCGACATGCAGATGCGTGCACAGCACGGTGTCGATGCTGTCGGGCGGGAAGCCTGCCGCCGTCAACGTGTCGAGAAACGGATCCTTGCGGTTGTTCCAGGTCGGAACGTTACGGCCCTGCTTGTCGTTGCCGAGCCCGGTATCGACGATGATCCGGCGCGACGGTGTCTCCACCAGCAGCGAATGGATCGACATTTTCAGCCGGCCTTCCTCGTTTGCAAACTGGGGTATCAGCCAGGGCAGTTTCTGGATTTCCTCGTTGGTGGCGAGCGGCAGGATAAAGCGGGTGCTGCCCACGGTCTCCAGTTCGACGATCTTGGTGATCCTGACCTTGCCCACGGTCCAGTGCATCCGGCGGCTCCCTCTATTGTTGTTTATTCTCGATCCGGCTTCCGAATTTACCGCGCGCAATCCACGATCACGGTGCCGAGCTTGTCGCCTTTTTCCACCGCCAGATGCGCCTGCGCGGTGTCCGAGAGCGCGAACTGCGCTGCGACATTGTGAATCCGCTTACCGGCCGCCAGCCATTTGGTGATGTCGGCCTGTGCCGCAGCGAGTAGCGGCGGCGGCAGCGCGAACAGCACCAGCGCCCGCACCGCGATGCACTTCTCCATCACCTCGCGCATCGGCACGACAGGCGTGCGATTGCCGTTGGTGGCGTAGACCGCAATCGTCGAATTCATGCCCATCAGCTTCAGCGTGGTCTCGATGTTGCCGCCGAAATCGACGTCGACCACGCGGTCGACGCCACGTTGGCCGGTAAAGGCCATCGCTTTCGCGACGACGTCGTCCGTCCTGTAGTTGACGACGAGATCGGCGCCGGCGAGCCGCGCCTGCTCGGCCTTGGCAGCCGAACTCACGGTCGCGATCACCTGCGCGCCGCCCCATTTCGCGAGTTGCACCGCGTAGTGTCCGACAGCGCCGGCGCCGCCGGTGACCAGCACCATTCTGCCGACGATCGGGCCGTCGCCGAACAGGCAGGTCCACGCCGTCATGCCGGGAATCCCAAGCGTGGCGCCTTGCGCAAAGGAAAGATTGTCCGGCAGCGGCGTCACCAGATGTTCGGCAAGCGTGATGTATTCGGCTGCGGTGCCGAAAGCGCGGCCATTGCGCTGGCCGTTGAACAGCCAGACGCGCTGGCCAATTTGCAGTCGCGTGACGCCGTCGCCGACCTGATCGATGATGCCGGCGCCGTCGCTGTTCGGGATCACGCGCGGATATTCCATCGCGCGATAGCCGCCACCGCGGCGGCCGACGTCGGCGGGATTGACGCCGGAGGCTTCCAGCCGCACGCGCACCTCGCCCGGGCCGGCCAACAGGCGTCGGCATCTCGCCATAGGTCAGCACCTCGGGCGCCGGGCCCGTCCGCTCGTACCAGACCGCTTTCATCCCGCGTCCCCTTCAACCCGGCGCACTACAGCGTGCCCGGGAACGCGCCGCCGTCGAGCAGGATGTTCTGGCCGGTGATGAAGCCGGCCTTGTCGCCGCACAGGAAGGCGCAGGCGTAGCCGAATTCCTCGGGATCGCCGAAGCGTCCGGCCGGGTTGCTTTTGGCGCGCTCGGCCAGCAACTGGTCCACGCGGGACGCCGCGCTTCTCGGCTTCCGCCTTGGCGGTTCCGCGCAGCCGGTCGGTCACGAACGGACCCGGCAGCAGGCCGTTGATGGTGACGTTGTTGATCACGGTCTTGCGCGACAGGCCGGCGACGAAGCCGGTGAGGCCGGCGCGCGCGCCGTTGGAAAGCCCCAGGATCTCGATCGGCGCCTTCACCGCGGCCGAGGTGATGTTGACGATGCGGCCGAACTTGCGCGCCATCATGCCGTCGACGGTCGACTTGATCAGTTCGATCGGGGTCAGCATGTTGGCGTCGATCGCCTTGATCCAGTCGTCGCGGGTCCAGTTGCGGAAATCGCCGGGCGGCGGGCCGCCGGCATTGTTGATCAGGATGTCCGGATCGGGGCAGGCTTTCAGCGCAGCCTCGCGCCCGGCCGGCGTGGTGATGTCGCCGGCGACCTCGGTCACGGTGACGCCGGGATTGGCTTTTCGGATTTCATCGGCGGTCTTCTTCAGCGCCTCCGCGCCGCGCGCGGTGAGCGTGACATGCACACCGGCGTCGGCCAGCGCCATGGCGCAGGCGCGGCCGAGGCCCTTGCTGGATGCGCACACAATGGCGCGGCGGCCTTTGATCCCGAGATCCACTGTTCCACTCCCGTTGATGTCTGGTGATTTTGAACGTCCGATGCGGTTACTTTAGCCAAGTCGAGCGCGCCTGATAAGCCGCCAGGGCCTGCCGATTACGCATATTTGCGATCCCTTTCGTCGCAATAACGGTGAAATCGCGCCGGCATCAATTCGCCCGCATCTCCGCCCGGATCATGTCGGCCGCCTTCTCTCCGATCATGATGGTCGGTGCATTGGTGTTGCCGCCGATCAGGGTCGGCATCACGGAGGCGTCGACCACGCGCAGGCCTTCGAGGCCATGAACCTTCAGCTTCGGATCGACCACGGCCATGGGATCGTTGACGCCCATTTTGGCGGTGCCGACCGGGTGATAGACGGTGTCGACACGGGCCCGCAGCAGGTTTCGGATATCATCGTCGGTGCGTACGCCTTCGGTGAACATGTCCTTCTTTTGCAGCGCTCGCAGCGCCGGCGTCTCCATCAGTCGCCGCGTGGTCTTGAAGCCGGCAACCATGGTTTCGAGGTCGGCCGGATCGCCGAAGAAGTTCGGGTCGATCAACGGCGCGGCAAACGGATCGGCGCTGCCGAGCGCGACGCTGCCCCGGCTCTTCGGCCGCAGCACGCAGACATGACAGGTGAAGCCGGTGCCGCGATGGCGCTTGCGGCCATGGTCGTCGGCCAGCGCCATGCCGAAATGAAGCTGGATGTCGGGGATGTCGAGGTCGGGACGCGTCTTCAGGAAACCGCCGCACTCGGCGAAGTTCGACGTCATCGGCCCGGTGCGCTCGCGTCGGTACTGGCGGATCGCGCGCAAGAGCCGCGGCATCGCCTTGATCGAGATGCCGTTGAAATTGGGATTGTCGGACATGTAGCCGAACACGAAGTCCGGATGGTCCTGCAGGTTCTGCCCGACACCGGGGAGATGATGCACAGTGGCGATGCCGTGCTTGCCGAGCGCCGCGCTGTCGCCGACGCCGGAGAGCATCAGCAGTTGCGGGGTCTGGAACGCACCGGAGGCGACGATCACTTCGCGCCGGGCGCGGATCTGCTTCAATTCCTTGCCCTGCCGGTATTCGACGCCGACCGCGCGCTTGCCTTCGAACAGGATGCGGGTGGCGTGGGCGCCGGTCTCGACACGCAGATTGGCCCGGCTTGCCATATGCGGATGGATGTAGGCGCGCGCCGCACTCCAGCGTTCGCCGTTCCTCTGCGTCACCTGGTAGATGCCGAGCCCTTCATGGTCGTCGGCATTGAAATCCTCGCGCAAGCGAAACTGCGCTTCCTGCGCTGCTTGCAGGAAGGTGTGCTGCACCGGATTGCCGGTGCGCAGCTTGTTCACCGCGAGCGGCCCGCCCTTGCCGTGATACTCGCCGTCGAAATCGGCGTTGTTCTCCGCGCGCTTGAAGTAGGGCAGCACGTCCGCGAACGACCAGCCGGTATTGCCGAGCGAAGCCCATTGGTCGTAGTCGTTGCGGTGGCCGCGGATATAGATCATCGCGTTGATCGCCGAGGATCCGCCGAGCCCCTTGCCGCGCGGCTGATAGCCGATGCGGCCGTTGAGGCCCTGTTGCGGCACGGTGTTGAACGCCCAGTTGTTGACGTTGCCGGCGACCATCAGCACCAGCGCGAACGGTGTCGTGACCACCCAATTGTCGTTCCTGCCCCCGGCATCGAACAGCGCCACCGACGTTTTCGGATCCTCCGAAAGCCGTCCCGCCACCGCGCAGCCGCCCGAGCCGCCGCCCACCACCACGAAATCGAATGTGCCCGCCACGCGCGTATGCCCCCGGATGATGTTTTTCACGCGCCTGTACGGCCCGCGCTTTGGCGGCAAAACTCCGCTTTTGCGGCCATTATGGCAAGAGTGGTTCCACGGGGCTGTTTTCGGGCTCCAAACCCTCGTTTTTGCTGTCATAAAAACAGCAAAAGCGGCGCCTTGCCCCTTTCCAAAGCAGGGGGACGTTGATACATACCCCTCGCACCCGATGGCTTTGCCCGGGTTGCCTTCTCAGGAAGCCTCCGGACGGATCGATCGACGCCGACAAGCGTTGGCCGGCTTCCTTTCGGGTCCGGTTTTTCGAAGGCAATGCAACGGTTTAACGCGGGGTGGAGCAGCCCGGTAGCTCGTCAGGCTCATAACCTGAAGGTCATAGGTTCAAATCCTATCCCCGCAACCAAAAATACCGAAACTCCCGTAGCGAAAGCTGCGGGAGTTTCGCGTTTCCGGGCCTTTGCAACGGCTTGTGCTTCAATCGGGCCGAGGACGTGTCTAATTCGATCCGCAACATCCGTCGGTCCCTGGGCTGGAAGTTTCATCTAGCGGGGGCGCAGCCGTGAATTGCAGTCGGTGCCGCCATGGTCGGTCACGCCGGCTCCGGCGTTTGTTTCCATCCGATCGGTTCAATCGCCGCGAAATCGCGGGCGGCGCTTGGCGACGAAGGCAGCGATTCCTTCTTTCGCATCGTCGCTGCGGCTGGCCGTGATAATCGATTCCTTTTCGGCTTCGAGCTGATCCGACAGGCCGGTTTCAAACGATTGTCTCAGCATGCGGCGGACCGCGCCGAACGCACGCGTCGGACCCGCCGCGAGTGTGGTGGCGAGGGCGATCGCCTCGCGCTCGACGCTGTCGCTCGGTGCCAGACGAGATACCAATCCGAACTCGATCGCCTCCTGGGCCGTCACGCGGCGGTTCAGCAGGAAGAGTTCCTGCGCGCGCCGCAACCCGACCATTCGCGGCAGGAACCAGGTGTTGCCGCCATCGGCGGTCAGTCCGAGCGCGCCATAACCCAGTGCGAACCGCGCATCGTCCGCTGCAACGACGATGTCCGCGACGTAGAGCAGGCCCAATCCACCACCGCCGGCGCCACCGCGCACTGCGGCGACCACCGGCGCGTCGATGCCGGTCAGCCGCTCGATCGCCAGATGATAGTTATCGATCATTCGGCGTAGCCGATTTGGCAATTGCTCCGGCGCGGTGCCGGCAAACAGGCCGAGATCGCCACCCACTGTGAAGTTCGGTCCGCTCCCGGTGATGAGGACGGCGCGGACGTCTGTCCTTTCGGCGATTTGCGTTGCGGCCTCCGCGAGGTCGGCAGCCATGTCCTCGTCGATCGCATTGCCCTTGTCAGGCCGATTCAGGCGCAGCGTCGCGAGTCCGGCGTCGAATTCGAGCAGGATCGTTCGCAACCGTCCCGCAGCGTCGTGCCAGCGTGCGGTATCGGTGAATTGCTCGAGCGATTTGATGCGCCCATCGTCGATGGCGATCAGGTGGGCGAAGGCCGCATCCAGTTTTGCATCGCCTTGTTTGCCCCGGCCGCGATAACGGCCCGTCACCAGCAGGCGCCCGTCCGCGAGATCAAGGAAGGCCTCCGGTTCGGCGCGTGCCTCGAAATGCCGGGCGATGGCACCCCAGCCATTGCGGCGCATCGCGGCAGGGCCGTCGTGATCGCCGCCGATGCCGAACGGCATGCC
The DNA here is from genome assembly GCA_963823485.1 of uncultured Alphaproteobacteria bacterium. GTDB lineage: Bacteria > Pseudomonadota > Alphaproteobacteria > Rhizobiales > Xanthobacteraceae > Bradyrhizobium. Next base: position 71,099 of record CAWGLP010000026.1, on the reverse strand, counting down.
CTCGGCAATTCGCCCGGTAAATTCGGGATGCAGCAGCGCGTCGAGCTGGCTGCGGTCGCCCGAAGCAAGCGCGGCATAGAGCGCGCGGGCGAGGTCGGTTGCGCTGCGGTTTCCCATCCCACTCATCCTTCTTCGGCTTCCGTTGCAGGCGGCGCATCGTTGCGGTGGGCATTTCCGAAAATTGCCCTTGAACCCGCCAAGCATGGGTGTTATTAGTTAAACGGTCAGTCGGATTATTTTAGCGCTTGTCGCAGGCTCCCGCAAGAGGGCCGCGGAGCGGAGCCATGGGAGGTGCAGCGATGAACGTGATGCCGCGCGCGTCGCAGTGGGATCAATTGATCCAGCCGGACCGGGTTCACGGCTCGCTCTACAGCGATCCCGCGATCTTCGAGGCCGAACTGCAGAACATCTGGTACCGCACCTGGGTCTATGTCGGCCACGAAAGCGAGGTGCCGAACGCCAACGATTACGTCGTCAAGTCGATCGGCCCGCAATCGGTGATCATGACGCGCGACGAGCAGGGCAAGGTCAATCTGCTGCTCAACCGCTGCTCGCATCGTGGCAACCAGGTGTGTTCCTACGACAAGGGCAATGCGCGCTCGTTCACATGCCCGTTCCATTCCTGGACCTTTGCCAATGACGGCCGCCTGGTCGGCTATGCCTTTCCGGATGGCTACGAAGGCCAGGATAAATCGCAGCTCGCGCTGGGCCGCGTCACGCGGGTGGAATCCTACCGCGGCTTTGTGTTCGGCTCCTTCGCAGCCGAAGGACCGACGCTGCGCGAGCATCTGGGCGGCGCCATCGAGACCTTCGACCGCCTTGCGCGAACGTCACCCGAAGGCGAGGTGGAAATCACCGCCGGCTTTCTCAAGCATCGGGTGAAGGCGAACTGGAAGTTCATCCTGGAGAACGAATGTGACGGCTATCATCCGGCATTCGTGCATACGTCGATCTTCGGGGTCGCCGACAGCGCCATCGGCAAGCTCTATGGCGGCAATTCCACCGCGCTGACGCGCGACTATGGCGAGGGCCACACCGAGATCGACCTGCGGCCGGAGTTCCGCAAGCGCGATGCGCCGATGAGCTGGTTCGGTACGACCGAGGAACGGCTGCCGGACTACGCCGCGCGGATGAAGGCCGCTTACGGCAACGAAGAGGCGCGCCAGATCATGATCGACGGCGTGCCGCATGTCATGATCTTTCCGAACCTGTTCATCGCGGAAATCCAGATGTTCGTGATCCAGCCGCTCGCGGTCGACGACAGCGTGCAGCACGTCACGGCGCTGCAGTTCAAGGGCGCGCCGGATCTCAACCGCAGGCTCCGCCAGCAGACCATGGGCTCGGTCGGGCCGGCCGGCTTCCTGCTGGCCGACGATTCCGAAATGTACGAGCGCTGCCATCGCGGCGTGCTGTCGCGCAATCCGGAATGGGTTTTCCTGGGACGAGGCGAGAAGCGCGAGCGCACGGATGAGGCGGGCTTCACGGTCGGGCACGTCACCGACGAGGTGCCGTCGCGCGGCATCTGGCGTCACTATCGCAGACTGATGGAGGCGCGCTGATGCTGTCGCGCGAGAGCAGCACCACGTTGCTGGAGGCCGTGACGGCTTTCATCTACCGCGAGGCGCGTTTCCAGGACGAGCACCGATACGAGGCGTGGGAGGCGCTGTGGACCGATGACGGCGTCTACTGGGTGCCGGCCAACGGCACCGATATCGATCCCGAAAGGGAGATGTCGATCATCTACGACAACCGCTCCCGCATTGCGCTTCGTGTCCGGCAGTTGCTGACCGGCAAGCATTTTACGCAATCGCCGCAATCGCGGTTGCGGCGGCTGGTGTCCAATATCGAACTGATGGACCGGCAGCCGGGCGGCGACATTGCGGTGGGCAGCAACAGCATGATCTTCGAGTCCAGCCTGCGCGACGATACGGTCTGGGCCGCCCGCAACGAATATCGTCTGCGCCATGTCGATGGCGAGTTGCGGATGGCCTACAAGAAGGTCACTCTGGTCAACAATGAGAAGGCGCTCTACACGCTTTCGTTCCTGGTCTGACGGAAACAATCGATGATCGACAAGGGACCTGTTCTGCTCGATATCGCCGACGGCATCGCGCGGCTGCGGCTAAACCGGCCCGATGCCGCCAACGGCATGAGCGTTGAACTATTGCGTGCGCTGTGCGACGCCATCATGGTCTGCCACGGCCAGCCGGATCTGCGCGTGCTGCTGCTCAGCGGCGAAGGCACGAATTTCTGTGCCGGCGGCGACGTGCGTGCCTTTGCCTCGAAGGGCGAGAAGCTGCCGGACTACATCCGCCAGGCCACGGCCTATCTGCAGAACGCGGTGACGGGCCTGCTGCGGCTGGAAGCGCCGGTGATCACTTCCGTGCAGGGCTTCGCCGCGGGCGGCGGCGGCTTTGGACTGGTCTGTGCGTCCGACATCGTGATTGCCGGCGAGTCGGCAAAATTTCTGGCCGGCGCGACGCGGGTGGCGATGGCGCCGGATGCCGGTGTCTCCGTCACCTTGTCGCGGCTGGTCGGCCTGCGCCAGGCGATGTCGATCCTGCTCACCAATCCGGTGATCCCGGCGGCTGAGGCGCTGGATCTCGGTATCGTCACCAAGGTCGTCGCCGACGAGGAATTGGCCGCTTCATCACTGGCACTGGCGAAGGAACTGGCCGAGGGCGCGCCAAAGGCGCTGGCCGCGACCAAGCGGCTGGTCTGGGCCGGGACCGGCACCAGCATCGAGCAATGCCTGTCGGAAGAGGCGCGGACCGTATCCGACCTGTCGGGGATGGCCGATGCGCGCGAGGGCCTGGCCGCGGTAATCGAACGGCGCAAGCCGAAGTTTACGGGACGCTAGCGCGTGGCGGCCTCCGGCGCGCGCCCCTTTGGACGGCTTGACGGTCGCCGCGCGTTTGTCTCGGGTGGCGCGCAAGGGATCGGCGCGGCGATCGTCCAAAGCTTTGCCGGCGCGGGAGCGAAAGTCGTCATCGGCGATATCGATGTGGCTGGCGCATTGGAACTCGCCAAGCGGGTGGCAGCCGTTGCGGTCAGGCTCGACGTCGGCGACATCGCCATGGTCCAGCAGATCATGTCGGAGCACGGGCCGTTCGACATCATCGTCAACAATGCGGGCATCGACCAGCACGCGTTCTTCACCGACACCACGCCGCAGGATTGGTCGAAGCTGCTCTCGGTCAATCTGGTCTCGGTGCTCGCCTGCACCCATGCAGCGCTGCCCGCGATGCAGGCGGCCGGCTTTGGGCGGATCATCAATATCACCTCGGAGGCCGCGCGGCTGGGGTCGAAGGGTGGGGCGGTCTATTCCGCTGCCAAGGGCGGCGTGATCGCCTTCACCAGGAGCATCGCGCGCGAGAATGCGCGTTACGCCATCACGGCGAACGCGATCGCGCCGGGACCGATCCGCACGCCGATGCTGGAGCAGGCCGTCGCCAAAGGCGGCGAGAAGATTCTCCGCGCCATGACCGATGCAACCTTGCTGCGGCGGCTCGGCGAACCCGACGAGATCGCAGCCGCTGCGCTGTTTCTTGCTTCCGATCAGGCCGCCTACATCACCGGCGAGACGCTCGGCGTCTCCGGCGGCATGGGAATCGGCGGCTGAGATGGCAGGCGCACCCGACAATATTCCGGCAGCGCCGGTCGACCGCGCGATCGAACGCATCCGCGCGATTTATCGCAACTGGAACCGCCAGACTTCGGTGGCGCAGATGCGAAACGACTGGGATGCGGCCTTTGCGGGCTGCACCTTGCCCGTGGTGTGCAGGCCGGTGTCCGCAGGTGGCGTCGACGCCGAATGGATCGTGCCCGCGGATGCGCCGCGCGACATGGCTATCCTTTATTTCCACGGGGGCGGATTTCGCATCGGTTCGGTCGCGTCGCACCGCGAACTGATCGCGCAGATTGCCAATGCCAGCGGCTATCGGGTGCTTGCGATCAACTATCGTCTGTCGCCGGAGCATCGCTTTCCGGCAGCGCTGGATGATTCCCTGACGGGGTATCGTTACCTGCTGGATCAGGGTCTGAAGCCGGAGAACATTGCGTTCGCCGGCGATTCGGCCGGCGGCAATCTGGTGCTTGCAACGATGCTGACGTTGCGCGCCCGCGGCGAACCTCTGCCGGCCGCGGGCTTTCTGATGTCGCCATGGACCGACCTTGCCGCAACAGGCGCGAGCTATGAGAGCCGGGCCAAGGCCGACCCGATCCATCAGCGCGCCATGATCCTGGCGCTTGCCAGGAACTATCTGGGCGAGGAGGGTGATCCAACCGATCCGCTGGCCTCGCCGCTTTACGCCGATCTCGCCGGCTTGCCGCCGCTGCTGATTCAGGCCGGCGACCGCGAAACCGTGCTGGATGATTCGACCATACTGGCGGCGGCCGCGCGCGCAGCCGGTGTCGACGTCAAGCTCGAGGTCTGGGATCACATGATCCACGTATTCCAGATGTTTCCGGAGATTCCGCAGGCGCGGGAAGCGATCGCCTCCGCTGCGAAATTTCTGCGGGAGCATCTTCACATCCGGCCTGATGGGGCGCCACAATGAACGTCATGGCAAACAACCCGCGCAACCCCGTTGAAGCCGAATTCCACTTTTCGGAACAGCCCGACCTTTCCGAGGAGTTGCGGATGCTGCGCGAGCAGGTCCGCCGCTTCGTCGAGAAGGAGGTGGTTCCGCATGGCGAGGCCTGGGAACGTGACGGCAAGATCCCAAGGGAGATCTACCGCCGCATGGGCGCGCTGGGCTTCCTCGGCATGCGCCATGAAGCAGAATATGGCGGCACGGATATGGGACCGCTGGCGTCCATGGTCTGGGCGGAAGAACTCGGACGGTCGTCCTTCGGCGGCTTCACCTCGTCGGTGCTGGTTCATACCGACATGTCGGCCGTCCACATCACGCTTCGCGGCACGCCGGAGCAGAAGCGGAGATATCTGCCCGCGATCATCCGCGGCGAGACCATCTGCTCGATTGCGGTCACCGAGCCCGACGCCGGTTCCGACGTCGCGGGCCTGAAGACGCGCGCGCGGCGCGACGGCGATAGTTGGGTCATCAACGGCTCCAAGATGTTCATCACCAATGCCGTTTATGGTGACATCCTTATCGTCGCCGCGCGCACCGATCCGAACGCCAAGGGCAGCCGCGGCATCTCGCTGTTCATCGTCGAGCGGAAAACGCCCGGCATATCCGTGACCAAGCTGGACAAGCACGGCTGGCTTTGCTCCGACACGGCCGAGATCGCGTTTCAGGACGTACGCATTCCGCTCGAGAACCTTCTCGGCGAGGAAAACCGTGGCTTCTACGGCATCATGGAAACGTTTCAGAACGAGCGGATCTGCATCGGCGGCATCTGCGCCGGCGAATGCGCCAAGGCGATCGAACTGACGACAAACTATGTCAAGACGCGGCAGGCATTCGGCGGACCGTTATGGAGCCAGCAAGGCGTGCGGCTCAAGCTCGCCATGCTGGCCAGCAAGGCCGCCGCTGCACGGGCGCTTGCCTATCACGCCGCCGAACTCGCCGAGGCAGGAAAGCCCTGCGAGCGCGAGGTCTCGATGGTCAAGGCGTTGTCGCCGGAGGTGCTGCACGAGGTCGTGCACGGTTGCCTGCAACTGCACGGCGGCACCGGCTTCATGCGGGGGACGCCGATCGAGCGCATGGTGCGCGATGCCCGGGTGCTGACCATCGGCGGCGGCGCCACCGAGGTCATGCTGGAGGAAGTCGCCAAACGGATGTGAGGATACTGACCGGCGCCGAAGCGCCGGTCAGTACGTTGGTCAGTTCACCGGCTTGAAGCTCAACGTGGCGGTTTCCGCCTGCATGATCTGCAGCTTCTGGTTCGAGAAGCGGACACCCGGACCAAAGCTGATTGGCGCCATCACGCCGGTCTCGACGTTCCTGGTCTTCTCCAGTTCCGAGATGGTGCAGGCCCAGGTAGGCTGCTTGCCGCAGCGCTCGATCGCGCCGATCAGCACTTTTGCCGCGGCGTAACCGGTCATGGTGTAGCGGTTGATGCCCTTGAACTCGGTCTCCGAGACCAGCGGCTTCGCCTTCTCCAGAAACGCCTTGCCGGCAGGGCTGGCGAACGGTTCGACATAGTCGACGGCATAAATCCCGTCACCGGCGGGGCCCATCAGTTTCAGCACGGGCTCGATACGGCCCGGCCAGAAGATGCCGACGGCAGGCTTGATGTTGAGCTTCTCGAGTTCCTTCATCATTGCGATGTTCTCGCCGATGATGCCGCCGGCCAGGAAGACTTCGGCGCCCGAATCCTTCAACTGCAGCATGTCGGACGAAAAGTCCTGCTGGCCCTTCTTGTAATTGCCGCTGTAGACGACCTTGAGTTTCTTGTCCTTGACGACAGTGTCGAAGCCGTCGCGCACGGTGATGCCGTAGTCGTCGTCCTGCGTGATCAGTCCCCACTTCTTGCCGGGGTTCTTTTCGGCGAGATACTTGACGAGATGGATGATGCCTTCCTCGTAGGATTGTCCGACCACGAACACGTTCTTGCGTGGCGGCTCCCACAGGAACTTGACGGGTGCCACGTCGATCACAGTGGGAATCCCGGCCTTCTCCAGTACCGGCATCACGGCGATGGATTGCCCCGAGCCGGAGATGCCGAGCATGGCAAACGCCTTGTCGACGTCGATCACCTTCTTGACGCCCTGGATGGTGCGGGCGGTGACGTAACCGTCGTCTTCGAGCACGTATTTGATCTTGCGGCCGTTGATGCCCCCGGCGTTGTTGGCTTCAGCAATCGCGATCTTGTGGCCGATCGATGCGGCCACGCCGAGCAAGGCCGGCGGACCGGTCAACGGCTCGACGTCGCCGATCACGATTTCGGTATCGGTGATACCCTGCTCGGCTGCCAGTGCCCCTCCGGTCGAGAGATATGCCCCCGCGAGCAACAGCGACGCGGTCGCCAGATATCTGATCATCATCGTCTCCTCCTCATGCTTGGTTGTTTTTCTGGTTAGTAACGAAGCGGCCAGTTCACCCACATTCGCCTTATGTCGTGCCAGGCGCCTACCAGTCCGCGCGGCTGGAAGCGCAGGAACAGGATGATGACGAGGCCGTAGAGCATGCTCTTGAGCTCTTGCGCGCCGGTCGTGAACATCGCGTCCATCTGCGCGCTGAACAGGCTGAATACCAGCCGCGTTGCTTCCGGCAGCAGCACGATGAGAACGGTTCCGAGCACCGCACCGAGCGCCGAGCCCAGCCCGCCGACGATCAGGATCGCCAGCGCCTCGATCGACAGCAGGAACGGAAAGCCTTCAACGCTGACAAACGACAAATAGATGCCGTACAGCGCGCCCGACAAGCCGGTGATGAAGGCCGAGGTGACGAAGGCGAACAGCTTGTAGGCGTGCAGGTTGATGCCCATGACGCGGGCGGCGGTGTCGTTGTCGCGGATCGCTACAAAGGCGCGGCCCACGCGGCTGCGGCGGATATTGAGCGTTGCAAACAGCGTCAGGACAGCAAAGCCGAGACAGAGATAGGTGAAGGCTGCATCGCTGTCGAAACTGATACCGAACATCTCCGGCCGCTGCACGGCAATGCCGCGGGCACCATTGGTCAACCAGCGTGCTTCGAGGATCACGGTGTTGATGATGAAGGAGAATGCCAGCGTCGTGATCGCGAGATAGAGGCCCTTGAGCCGCAGCGACGGCGCGCCGACGATCAGGCTTGCCAGCGCGGGAACGATGCCGGCGCCGAGGAATCCGACCAGCGGGTGCATCTGGTACTTGGAAACCAGGATGGCGTAGGCATAGGCGCCGGTAACGAGAAAGCCGACATGACCCAGCGAGATGAGACCGGTGTAACCGGTGAGAATGTTCAGCCCGAGTGCACCGACCACCGTGATCAGGATCATCATCAGGAAGGAGAGCGCGTAGGAGTGCAGGACATAGGGCGAGACGATCAGCGCGGCGACCAGCAGGGCGGACCAAAGCCACACGGGCGGCGAATCGACCAGGGTGACGAGTTCGCCGTAGGTCTGCTTGAAATCTCCGGTGCGCATCGTCAGACCCTCTCGATATCGCGTTCGCCGAAGATGCCGAACGGACGGATCATCAGCACGACGATGATCATGACGAAGCCCGCGACCTCCTTCATGCCGGAGCCGATATAGCCACCGGCAAGGTTTTCGGTGATGCCGATCAGGAGGCCGCCGAGGCCAGACCCGAGCACGGCGTCGAGTCCGCCCAGGATCGTTGCGGGAAACGCTTTCAGGCCGAGCTGGAACATCGCCGGCGAAAGATCGTAGGACAGGGCAAAGAACACGCCGCCGATTCCGGCAATGACGGACGAGGCCGCCCAGGCCAGGGCATGTACCCGGGTGGCGCTGATGCCCATGAGAAGGGCAGTGCGGTCGTCGGCGGCGACGGCGCGCATCGCAACGCCGATCTTGCTGTAGCGGAAGAATGCCCAGATCGCCGCGAGCAGCAGAAGAAGCGTGGCGATGACGGCGATCTGCCCGGTGCGCACGCCGATCGAGCCGATCCGCACGATGGTGCGGCCGACCCCGACGTCGAGGCCATGCGGATAGGCGTCCCAGATGAAATTGATCGACGAGCGCAGGATCACGGCCAGCCCAATGGTGACCATGACGGTGGCGAAGACCGGCTCGCCCAGCATCGGCCGCATCACCACGCGCTCGATCACGAGGCCGAGCACGATGGCGGCGACGATGGCGCCGAGCGCGACGACGAACACATTTCCGCTGACCGTGGTCGAGACGGTCCAGGCAATGTAGGCCGTGATCATGGTCATCTCGCCTTGCGCGAAATTGACCAGCCCGGTGGATTTGTAGATCACCGCAAAACCCATCGCGATCAGGCCATAGATGGCGCCGATCGCAAGGCCAGAAATCAGCAGCTGGATCAAATACTGCATCAGCCCTCCGCCCGGTAAATGATGGCGAGTTCACGCGCGAACTTCTTCTCGATCAGGGCGCGGCGCACCTTCTGGGTGGCGGTCAGCTCGCCGTCGTCGTGATCGAGTTCCTTTTCGAGGATGGCGAAGCGGCGGATGTTCTCGACGCGCGCGAAGCGCTTGTTGGTCTCGTTGACGATGCGCTCGACCAGCTCGTGAACTTCTTCCAGTTGCGAAAGCGACTTGTAGTTGGTGTAGGGCAGCGCCCTGTCGCGCGCCCAGCGGCCGACATTGTCGAAGTCCACCTGGATGATCGCGCCGAGATATTTCTTGGCCTCGCCGACGACAATCGCTTCCTTGACGAATTCGCTGTCCTTCAGCGCATTCTCGATCTCGGAAGGGGCGATGTTCTTGCCGCCGGCGGTGATGATGATCGCCTTCTTGCGGTCGACTACCGTGATCTCGCCGTTGTCCATCACCTCGACGATGTCGCCGGTGCGCAGCCAGCCGCCGGGCTCCAGCGTCGCGGTCGAGGCCTTCTCGTCGAGGAAGTAGCCCTTGAATACGCCCGGATTGCGCAGCAGTATCTCGCCGTCGCTGTCGAGTTTCCATTCGGTGTGGCGCAGGGGCAGGCCACAGCCGCCGAGCCGGTGGTGGCTCCCGGTCTGGATGAAGGCGACGCCGCCGCTCTCGGTCAGTCCATAGCCCTGCGAAACCGGTCGACCGACGATGTCGAAGAACCGCAACGTTTCGGGCGAGATCGAGGCGCCGGCGCACAGCCGGTGGCGGCTGCGGGCAAACCCGAGATGGCGCTGGATATTGCGGAACAACAGCACGTAGAGCAGGGCGTAGCTCAACCGGTCGTGCCATTTGGTGGTCCCGGCCTGCCGGCGGTCCGACAGTTTGCGGCCCCAGGCCATGCAGGTCTTGACGAAGCGCTGGCGCAATTGACCGCTTTCGCCGAGCCGGAACAGGAAGCCTTGCTGCAGCTTTTCGTAGATGCGGGGGACGCCGACGAAGAAGGTCGGCGCGATCTCGCGGATGTTGAGCGCGACGGTGTCGATCGATTCGGCGAAGCTGACGGTGCCGCCGAGCACCAGATGCGTCACCTCGCCGTAGCAGCGCTCGGCGACATGGCACAATGGCAGGTAGCTGACCGCCTCGAACCGCTTGTCGGCGATGCCGACCGCTTCGGCATAGATGTAGGCGGCATAGACCAGGTTGCGATGCGTCAGCATCGCGCCCTTGGGCGGGCCTGTCGTGCCTGACGTGTAGACCAGGATCGAGACGTCGTCGGGCGAGGCCTGCGAAATCAGGCGATCCAGGGTCGCGCTGGCGTCGGGGTTCTCGAGAGCATACGTCTTTCCAAGCTGGCAGAGCTTCTCGAACGACATCAACTGCGATTGCCGGTACTGGCGCAGGCCCTTCATATCGATGCAAACGATCGCCTCGAGCGCGGGCAGGCCGTCATTGTTGGCCAGTGCATCCAGCACCTTGTCGGTCTGCTCCTGGTCGCCGGTGATGACGACGCGCGCGCCGGAGTGACGGACGATGTATTGCAGCTCGACCCAGGGATTGGTCGGGTAGATGCCGACCGCTATCGCGCCGATCATCTGGACGCCCAGATCAGCATAGAACCATTCCGGCGTATTCTCGCCGGCAATGGCGACCCGATCGCCCGGCTTGAGACCGAGCGAGAGCAGGCCGAGCGCGACGGCACGAGCCGTCTCGTAATAATGGCGCCAGGAATAGGGATTCCAGATGCCGTATTCCTTTTCGCGCAGCGCCAGCGCATCGCCATGCATCGCGGCGCGCTGGCGCAGCAATTGCGGGATGGTGATCGCGGCGCTCTGCAGTGCCGTTCGCAGCGAATCCGCGTCGGTCAAGGACGACGGACGGGCGGGAGCCGCTTCGACATGCCGATGTTCGGTTCGCAGCGTATCGATGGCCGACATCACGCGTTCACCCGTGCTGCGGCTTCCGTGCGATGGCCGCCGAGATAGGCTTCCGTCACCGCCGGATCGTGCCGGACCTCCGCAGGCGTACCTTCGGCGATCTTGCGGCCGAAATTCAGGACATGAACGCGATCGGAGATATCCATCACGATCCGCATCTCATGCTCGATCATCAGGACGGTGATGCCGAGCTCGTCGCGAATGTCGAGTACGAAGCGGGCGATGTCTTCGGTCTCTTCCTGATTCATGCCTGATACCATTTCATCAAGCAGCAGCAATTTCGGCTCGCAGGCGAGCGCCCGCGCCAGCTCGACGCGCTTTTGCTGGCCGTAGGAGAGGGTGCCGACCACGGCGTCGCGGATGTGCTCGATCTCGAGGAATTCGATGATGTGCTCGACCCGCTGCCGCGCCTCGATTTCCTCGCGCCGCGTACGGCCGAAGAAGATCACGGCATCGAGGACGTTGGAGCGCAGATGGGTATGGCGGCCGGTCAGGATATTCTCGACCACCGTGCCGTGCTTGAAAAGGGCGAGATTCTGAAACGTCCGTCCGATCCCGATCGCGGCGAACCGGGAAGGCGACACGGTTGCGAGATCGATACCGGCGAACTCGACGCGGCCGCCGCTCGGCCGCAACACGCCGGAGATCATGTTGAACAGCGTCGTCTTGCCGGCGCCGTTCGGGCCGATCACGCTGCAGATTTCTCCTGCGTCGACGGAAAGGCTTACGTCGGCGACCGCCTGCAGGCCGCCAAAACGCTTTCCGAGGTTTTCGACCTTGAGCAGCGCGGTCACGACAGCCACCGTTTGCGTCGCTTGTAGTGCTTGACGTCGCGCAGGCTCTTGCGTCCCGAATTGGAGACGCCCAGATAGAATTCCTGCACATCCTCGTTCGCGGAAAGCTTTTTCGCCGTGCCGTCGAGTACCACCCGGCCGGTTTCGAGAATGTAGCCGTAGTCGGCGATATCGAGCGCGCGTTGTGCGTTCTGCTCGACCAGCAAGACGGTCATCTTCATTTCGTCGCGCAGTTTCGCAATCACCTCATAGATGCGATCGATGATCAAGGGTGCGAGGCCGAGCGACGGTTCATCAAGCGCCAGCAGCACAGGGTCGGTCATCAGGGCGCGGCCGATCGCCAGCATCTGTTGCTCTCCGCCGGACATGTAGCCGGCGATCTGGTCGCGGCGCTCGAACAGGCGCGGAAACAATGCGAACACCTTTTCGCGGCGTTCGCGCGCTTCTGCCGTGGTCTTGGTGTAGCCGCCCATCTGCAGGTTTTCGTCGATGGTCAGCGCCGGAAACACGCGACGGCCCTCCGGCACCTGGACGATGCCGCGACGCACCAGTTCGTCGGGTGCAAGACGATGCACTTCCTCGTTCCGGAAGCGGATCGTGCCGTTCTCGATCACGCCTTCCTCGGTGTACAAAATTCCCGACATGGCCTTCAGGAGCGTGGATTTGCCGGCGCCGTTGGAGCCGAGCAGCGCGACGATGCCGCCTTCGGGAACGGCGATGCTGACGTCGCGGATCGCCTCGATGGCGTTGTCGTAGACGATACGGATGTTGCGAAATTCGAGCAGGCAGGACGGATCGGGCGCTGCCTGTGCGTCTCCGATCGTTGGCTGCATCGGGATCGTTGTCGGCATTGCGCTCACACCAGGCTTGCTTGGGGCACGCGCGGCCGTTGCGCCAGGATCGCGTCGGTGACGATCTTCGCGGTCTCGGCGCAGGCCTGCGTACCGCCGTTGCCGTATTGCTTGACGGCGTCGCCGACGCACCAGAGGCCGTCGATGCCGGTCTCTCGCGGAAGGTCGTATCCGGCGCAACTGCGCTGGGCCGGCCAGTCGTCGCGCATGACGCGGATCGACAGGATCTTGGCCTGGGCAAAGTTCGGGAATTGCTCGCGCAAATCCATCAGCGCCAGTTCGACCTCGGCATCGGAGTTGAAATCGCCGAGCGCCGGGATCGGCACGGCGTAGGCGACGTAGAGATTCCAGCCGGGCGGCGCAAGCTCGGGGCAGGTGGCGGTGAGGTTGGCCATGTTGCAAAGTCGGCGCGTCTTGCCGAAGGTCACGATGCCCGGATGGGAGATCAGCGGCTCCCGGCTTGCAATGTTGATGACGATGTTGGCGGCCGGCCGCAATCCGTTGCGCACCTGCGCGACATAGGCGGGCGGGAAGGCGGCTTCACCCGCGAGTGCGACGGTCGCCTTGGGCCCGGCATTGCTGATGACGAGGCCGGTCTCGATTCTCACCCGTTTGCCATCGCGCAGCACGGTCACGCCGTTGACCTGGCCGTCAGCGGTGTGGATCTGTACGGCGGGTGTCGACAGCCAGATGTCGCCATTGCGTTCGATGGCGGTTGCCAGCGCGTTCCAGACGCCGATCGTGCCTTGCGGGCAAAAGCCGAAGCGCTTGAAGGCGCCCTTGCTGGTGAAATAGGTCAGGAAGGCGCGCGCCGGCAGTTCGGCGGCGTTGCAGGCGAAGATCGCCGCGCAGAGATTGCGGAAGATGGCGTGCACGGAGGCGTTGCTGGTGTAGGTCTTGAGCCAGTCCTCGGTCGATTGCCGGCCATCGGGAAGATTGCCCGATCGCGCATCGGCGAATTTCTCCAGGATGCGCGAGGCCTGTTTGGTCAACTGCCCGAGCAGCAGGGACCAGCCACCACGACCGACATCGATCAGCTTGCCATCGATGAAGAAGGAACTGGCAGGCTCCGGTGTGCGGATATCGAGTGGCGCGCCGACGGTATTGAAGGTTTCCTCGAAGACTCCGCCGAGTTCGATCGCGATTGCGCCGATATTGACGGTGAAGCCGTCGATCTGTTCGGTTGAGGCGCGGCCGCCGATGCGGGCCTTGTCATCGACGAGGAGGGTCCGCATGCCGGCATGGCCAAGCCGCGCGGCGGCGCAAAGTCCACCCGCACCGGCACCAATGACGACAGCGTCAACCCTTTGATCAGCCACCGATTCCTCCCGCAAGCCAGCGGTTGACCCCGCATAAGCGCCTTGTGTTGATTGGCATGACCATAATATAATCCGACCGGTCGTTCAAATTATTTTTTAGCCGTTCTAAGGCGCGCGGCGGCGGAATTGGCTAGAGCATCGGTCGCTTGCGCTGGATCATCGCGGGTTGCCTCGCGACGGTAATATGCTCGGCGGGATCGTTGTCCCTGGCTTCGCATGGCGCTGGCACGGCGAATGGAAGTGAAAGACGGTCATGGCGCGGACGCGTTCGGAAAACTACGACGATATCCAGAGCGGTATCTTGAGCGCGGCCTGCGGCCTTTTTGCCAGACAGGGCTATACGCGGGCCTCGATCGCGGACCTGGCCGATGCCTGCAAGCTCTCGCGTGGCGCGCTCTATCATTATTTCGATTCCAAGGAGGCGATTCTTTACGCGATCCTTGACGCGCATATCCGCCAGATGATCGCCGACGTCGAGGCCGCAATGGCCGGTCAGTCGACGGCGCCTGGCCAGTTTCGCGCTGCGATCCGGGCAATAGTCGCGCTGAATGCGCGGTCGTCGGACGAGCAACGCCTGATCCTCAACGACCTCGCATTCCTGAGCGAAGCCGAGCAGACCGCAATGAAGGCGTTGCAGCGGCAACTCGTGGATATCGTGACCGATCTTCTGATCCGCCTCGACCAGGAAAACAAAATCGTGAAGCGAACCAGGAAGATTTACACCATGATGCTGTTCGGCATCCTGAACTTCAGCCACACCTGGTACGATCCCAAGGGCGGCATTGAGCCACAGGAATTTGCAGACATGGTGGTTGATCAGTTTCTTTATGGCTTCGCGGCAACGTCGGCCAGCGAGGAGCGGGCAGCCACGCGTCGTCACGTGACAAGTTGATTCCGTGGCCTGATCGTAGGCATCATTCGGCTATCGCCACATTCCTCGCATGCGGGCGCCGATATCCAGCTTTGGTTCCTGGCTGGCGGCGCGTGCCGCAGCACCGGTAGATACTCCTGGCCAGGATACGCGCTCGAAGAGCCCGAGCAGTTTTTCGGGAATGAATTGCGTCCTTGACGCATAGAGATGACGATCGCCCTGCGCGCGCTGGCCGTGGACGAAGAAGCGCTGCGGCACGACAAGATGCAGGTCGTCCTTGGCGCGGGTCATCGCAACATAGAGTAAACGACGTTCCTCTTCGATCTCGGCCGAGGTGCCGGCACCGAGATCGGATGGCATGCAGCCGTCGACGACATTGAGCAGATAAACCGACTTCCATTCCTGCCCCTTGGCGGAATGGATGGTGGACAAGATGAGATAATCCTCGTCGAGCAGGGGAACGCCGGCCTGATCGCTGGTGGCATCGGGCGGATCCAACGTCAACTCGGTCAGGAAGCGTTCGCGCGAAGCATATCCGGATGCGATCTGTTCCAGTTGGAGCAAGTCTGCGCGCCGTGTCTCGGCATCCTCATGGATGCGATCGAGGTGCGGCTCATACCAGAGACGGGCGCGCTCCAGATCGACCGGCCATTCTGAATATCGGAGATTGCCCAAGGTCTCGACGAAGCCTGTCCAGTCTTCGCCGGCGCGAGGTGGAGCTGGTATGCGCGCAATCGCTGCGATCGGATCGGCGGCCTCGGCCATGCGGTCGAGGACGCGCTGCGCGGTTGCCGGTCCGATGCCCGGCAGCAGATGCAGCAAACGGAATCCGGCGACACGGTCGCGAGGATTTTCGGCGAACCGCAGCAACGCCAGCATATCCTTGATATGAGCGGCGTCGAGGAACTTGAGCCCGCCGAATTTCACGAACGGGATGTTCCGACGCGTCAGTTCGATCTCGAGCGGACCGCTGTGGCTCGATGTTCGGAACAGCACGGCCTGCTCCTTGAGAAGACTGCCGGACTCCCGGTTCTCGAGGATGCGTTCGACGATGAAGCGCGCCTGGTCAGCCTCGTCGCGCACCGACACGAGTTGCGGCTTTGCGGCGGAATTACGCTCCGTCCAGAGGTTCTTGGTAAAGCGCTCTTTCGCAAGGCCGATGACACCGTTGGCCGCGGCTAGAATGGTTTGCGTCGATCGATAGTTGCGATCCAGTGTGATGATGTCAGCAGGCGGCGAAAACTGGTCGGGGAAATCGAGAATGTTGCGCACGGTCGCGGCACGGAACGAGTAGATCGATTGCGCATCGTCGCCAACGACGGTGAGCCCTCGGCCGCCGGGCTTTAGCGCCAGCAGGATCGAGGATTGCAGACGGTTGGTGTCTTGATACTCGTCGACGAGGACGTGATCGAAGCGGCCACCGATGTCGTCGGCCAGACCGGGGTCGCCCACCATTTGCGCCCAGTAAAGCAGGAGGTCGTCATAATCGAGCACGTTCTGCTTCTGCTTGGCCTCGACATAGGCCGCGAACAGTTCCTTCAGTTCCGCAGCCCAACCGGAGCACCATGGATACGAGGCGCCAATAACCTGTTCGATCGGCATCTCGGCATTGACGCAGCGCGAATAGATCGACAGGCAAGTCCCTTTGGTCGGAAAACGGCTTTCGGTCTTCGAGAGGCCTTTCTCGTGCCTGATCAGATTCATCAGGTCTGCAGAATCTTCCCGGTCATGAATTGTGAATGCGGGATCCACGCCGATTTGTTCGGCGTACTCGCGCAGCAGCCGTGCGCCGATGCCGTGGTAGGTGCCGGCCCAGGTCAGCCCCTGCGTCATGATCCCGGCGTTGTCGCCCATCACCTTGCGCGCGATGCGTTCGACCCGCCTGGTCATTTCGGACGCGGCACGACGCGAAAACGTCATCAGCAGGATGCGGCGCGGGTCGGCGCCCTGAACGATCAGATGGGCGACCCGATGGGCGAGGGTATTGGTTTTTCCTGAACCCGCCCCTGCGATCACCAGCAGCGGCGCCGCCAATCCCTTTGAAGTTCCATGCTCGACCGCACGCCGCTGCTCGGGATTGAGGGTGTCGAGGTAGGCGGTAGCCGTTTGCACCAGAGGCGCCCATTCATGGTTGGAGCATGCAGCGAAGTTCGATGATTCCTGCCGGGACCGCAACCTGGACCTTGGGATGTCCGATCAGCCGGGCGAGCTGAAGCAAGGCCGCTGCCGCGCGCGCTCGATTGTTGTCGCTATTGGCGCTTCAGAACGCTCAGCCGCCCGTCGCGAATTAGACGAGGCTGGGAGTTCTTATAGGGTCGTGTCGAAGGAAATCGCCAGGAAAGCCAATCCAGCAAATATTCCGAGGCAACGATCGTGAGGACGAGCGTGAGGCCCTCCGTGACCATAATCCTTTCCAAGGCCGTTCTGAGCAGCATCGGTGGTTATGGTGGCGGCCGCCCGCTCGCGTGGACGACCCATTTTCCAAGACCCAGGCTAAAACGGCTTTGCGGATTACGCCCCGCACCGTTCTCGCTGGATTTTTCAAAGAGCAAACCGTCGAGGGGCTGGGGAGTTCCTCGGCTGCCTCCGCCTCGAATGTCGAGAGCCAGTAACTTGCTTGGCTGACCGGAAGCTCTCACGGTTCATTGCGCGCTGGAAACCGCTATTGCCTGTCTGAGGACTTGGCATTGTTTATCCGAGGTGAGAAAGGCGATGTCGGAGGCGTCGCGACCGCTTCCGATACGCACAATGCCCTCGATCGGAGCCAACCGGGTCGGATCGATGAGCCACCAGCCGTTCTCGAGGTAAACTTCAAAGATGGCATGAAAGTCCGGCGGGTCGAGCTGCAGAGCGTAAGCGCTCACGGCCCGAGCGGGAATGCCCAACGCTCTGGCCAGCGTGATCCCCAGATGGGTGAAATCCCGACACACGCCCGCCCGGTCCACGAACGTCCGTTCCGCGGTGGTCTCGGCGTTGCTCATGCCGACAACGTAATCAACGTTGCGGTAGATCCACTCCAGGATCGCCATAATTCTCCCGACTCCATCGCCCGCGCTACCGAACTCACGCTGTGCGAACCGCATGAACTTGTCGGACGGCAGAATTTGCTGGGCAGCAGAAATGGGAGCACCTCGCTCGGGAGGTCGGACCATACGTGCTGACGTCCAGATGGCGGTAGCAATTGCCGCAGGTTGTTCTCAACCACCGCACTGTATTTGATGGTGACATTGCCCGATAGCGATGCCCGTATCCGCCGATCGCCGTAAGACGTGGTGTCAAAGAGGGCCCGCGCGGGAGGATTAATGTCGAGCGCTTCTGACAGAATAATCTGGTCGCTCGTCCGGGACGCTTCCAGATTGGCGATGATCTGGGTGTCACTGGCGAAACTATAGGCGAGTTCAGCCTCGATCGACAGTTTCATTGGTCCTCGCTGATGGCGGGTCGTGATGCCAACGAGAATCGAGATGCAATCAGCCGGAGCGGGAAGGTAGGGCGCCCGATTGAAAAACGCTCGATGTCCGATGTGCATGACAACGGGGGCGGCAGGATGCGGTTCCGACAGGAACGTCGCGGGTATTTGGCGATTAAGACCTGACAACCGCAGGAGGACGCAATGCCGAGCGAGTATCCCACGCCGCCCTATCCGAGCCAGAAGCAGCCGATGCCGGGGACGACAGCGAAGATGGATCCGCGCCCGGATCACGGTGAAGCCAGCTACAAGGGCTCGGGGCGCCTGAAGGGCATGAGGGCGGTCATCACCGGCGGCGACAGCGGTATTGGACGGGCCGTCGCGATCGCCTACGCGCGCGAGGGCGCCGATGTGCTGGTGGCCTACCTGAACGAACACGACGATGCCGAGGAGGTAAAAAGCCTGATCGAGAAAGAGGGACGAAAGGCCGTGCTCGTTTCAGGCGATCTCCAGAAATCGGCTCATTGCCGAGCCGTGATAGAGGCTGCGGTCGAGAAATTGGGCGGGCTCGACATCCTGGTGAATAACGCGGCGCACCAGGCGACCTTCAAGGACATCGGTGATATCAGCGACGAAGAATGGGAATTGACGTTCAGGGTAAATATCCACGCCATGTTTTATCTGGCGAAAGCCGCGGTGCCGCACATGAATCCGGGTAGCGCCATCATCAACACTGCGTCGGTGAATTCGGATATGCCGAATCCCACGCTGCTCGCCTATGCAACAACGAAGGGTGCGATCCAGAACTTCACCGGCGGGCTGGCCCAGATGCTGGCAGGAGCGGGCATCAGGGTAAACGCGGTGGCGCCGGGCCCGATATGGACGCCGCTGATTCCCTCGACGATGCCTGACGACGCCGTCAAGAACTTCGGCAAGCAGGTGCCGATGAAGCGTGCAGGGCAGCCTGCAGAGCTCGCAACGGCCTATGTGATGCTGGCTGATCCGCTGTCGAGCTACACGTCCGGCACGACGCTGGCCGTCACCGGCGGCAAGCCGTTCATTTGAGGTCGCTCCGTTTCGGATTCGGCTGCCGCGCGAATTTGTGTTCGGTAAAGCCGATATCGGTATTGACTGGTTGGCCAGACAGCCGGAGTTCGCTCACGCACCGCCTTCGAGTTGTCGGGCCAGTCGCGCGGTCAAAGGCGGAGATTTCGCTTTCAGGAATTGCTGCATCATCGAGGGAGCGATGAACCAGGCCACCGGCGGAGCAACCACGAAACTGGTTACCACAACCACCGGGATCCAGAAGAACGCGTGCTGGGCGAGCGTCGGGACAGACAACACGGTGATTGTGCCCACTCCGAAAAGCACTGCGTTGACCATGGAAAATATCAAGGTCGCCACCCGGAGGCGGGCAAGATTGTTACTGCTCATCAGATCCTCCTACATGCCGTAACCAACGCCCTGTCCGGCCAGGGAGTTCCTCCAATACGCAAGCCCCGAACTTTGATGTTCGCGTGCTGGCGTCGGTTCTCGATCCGAGGACCGTGCCCCGGTTCTCAGAAGGCCCGATCGGCGACGCAATGTGACCAAGCCCTTTCGAGGGCGGACAGATATCATTTCAAATATTCAGATATGTATATATAAATCGTCCATCCGCCGCAGGGTGCCAGGGGCCACATTTGGCCCGGCATTGCGTGACGACCGCAGATAATTGGCTCACGGACGCGGCGTTCCGTGAGGTTTGATTCAGAGGACTGACTGCATTGAATCTGGAGTCGCTGGTCGATCTTGCTGGGGGAACCGTGGTGCTCGCCGCGGGTGGACTGTTGATTGGAATGGCCTTCGGCGGATTGGCCCAGCGGAGCAAATTCTGTTTGCGCTCTGCCGTGATCGAATTTTCACAAGGCGTATTCGGTTCGAAAGTGGCGATCTGGCTGCTGACGTTCTCCGCCGCCGTTGCTGTTACCCAGGCCATCATCGCGTTCGAACTGCTCGATGTTACAGGAGCCCGGCAGCTAGCCGCGCGCGGCAGCCTCTCCGGCAGCATCATCGGCGGCCTGATGTTCGGCGCCGGAATGATCCTGGCCCGCGGTTGCGCAAGCCGCCTGCTGGTGCTGTCGGCCACGGGAAACCTTCGTGCGCTTGTATCCGGACTCGTGCTGACGGTCGTGGCTCAGGCCTCATTGCGAGGTGTGCTGTCACCCCTGAGGGAAATGCTCTCGGAATTGTGGACGGTGCCAGGAGGTCCGTCGCGCAATCTGCTGTCGTTGGCGGGTGCCGGACCCTGGTTGGGGCTGTGGCTTGGCGTGTTGTGGCTGGCTTGTGGCCTTGCGCTCGCAAGGCGAGCCCGCATTGGCTATGGCGTCGGAGCGAGCGCTGTCGGTGTTGGACTGACGGTCGCAGCAGGCTGGCTATTTACCTATATCGTAGCGCAATGGTCGTTTTCTCCCGTCCAGGTCAAAAGCATCAGCTTCACCGGTCCATCGGCCGACACGCTGATGGGTTTGATAAACTCCACATCAGTGCCGTTGGGGTTCGATACCGGCCTGGTGCCCGGCGTGTTTGCGGGTTCGCTGCTTGCCGCCTTGGTGAGGGGGGAGTGGAAGGTGCAGGGATTTCATGATGGTCCCGGCATGTGGCGCTACCTGATCGGCGCGACGTTGATGGGCTTTGGCGGCATGCTGGCCGGCGGCTGCGCCGTCGGCGCCGGCGTGACGGGAGGGGCCATCTTTGCCTTGACGGCCTGGATAGCGCTCGCCGCGATGTGGGCGGGAGCCATCGTGACCCATCTCGTCCTCGACGGGAAGGTCGCCCCTTCGGGGTTGGCCGAGCCGATGATCGATAACCGATCAACGGCCGCTGAAAAGGTTGACCGTCAACGATCGTTCTTGCTGCGGAAACAAGCTTAGCTCCATTGAATGATATCGCTTGCGCGATCATCGACCGGAAGGGCGGTGCCTGTTCGTGAGCCGCGAACCATGCCGCTGGTGACTCACTGTCCGTCCCCAGCCGCTTGGCCTGCAGGCTAATCTATAGACAAATTCGCAGACGTGAATATTTAACGCAAATTTAGCTATGCCCGCGTAAGGTGAGCCCTCAAGCGCCTGCTTCATGGGGTTGAGCGATGAAATCGCCGTTTCGCAACGTCGGTCTGAGAATGCGCATCACGCTGGCGCTTGCCACGGCTTCCGCAGGCACGGCGGTTCTGGTGTTGATCGGCGTTCTCTGGATCATTCACGGCATCGTCAACCGCGCCGACGAGCGTGAATTGCGCAGCCACTACGACGCGTTGCAGTCGCGCCTGGTGCAGGAGTCCCGTCGCGCGGCGGCGATGAGCGCGGTCGTCGCTTCAATTCCCCAGGTGCAGGAAGCAATGTCCCGCAACGATCGCGCGATGTTGCTCAGCTACTTCGGCGCAGGATTCGGCGAACTGAAGAAAACCTATGAGGTGGAACAGTTCCAGTTCCACAAGGCCCCGGCAATTTCATTCCTGCGCGTGCATCAGCCCGCAAAGTTCGGCGACGATCTCGCGTCATTCCGCAAGACCGTGGTCGAAACCAACACGCAAGGCAAGACGGTGCTTGGCCTTGAAGGTGGCGTAGCGGGCCTTGGAATTCGCGGTGTCGTGCCCATCACGCATGCGGACAAGCCAGTGGGATCGGTCGAGTTCGGCTTGTCCTTCGGGCAACAATTCTTCGAACACTTCAAGAAGAGCCGCGGCGTCGATACCGCGTTCCACCTTGCAGACAAGGGCGGGTTCGGGACATTCGGCGGAACGCTTGGAAAGCAAACCTTCTATACCGAGAGCGAATACAGGGACGCCGCCAACGGCCAGTTCCTGTTGCGAAAGGGAGAACTCGGCACGACGCCGGTGGCGGCGCTGCTGGGTCCGATCGTCGACTTCGCCGGCAAGCCGATCGGCGCGGTCGAAATCGTGATGGATAACAGCGCCTATGTATCTTCCGTGAAAGATGCGCAGTTCATGGCGATCGCGGCCGCGGCGATTGCGATCCTGATTGCATGCATTGCGGGGCTCGCGATTTCGGGCAGCATTTCCAGGCCCATCGTGACCATTACCGAAGCGATGCGAAAGCTTGCGGCCGGAACGCACGATATCGAACTGCCGGATTGCGAGCGCCGGGACGAAGTCGGGCGGATGGCACAGGCGGTGAATGTCTTCAGGGAAAACGCGCTCAGGGTTGCGGGCATGCGCAGCGAACAGGAGCGCATGAAACAGGAAGCCGAGGCCGAGAAGGCGGCTGCCATGGCGGGCCTTGCCAACCGGTTCGAGGCCAGTGTCCAGGGCGTCGCCGAGGCCGTGTCGAATTCGGCGGGGTCAATGAAGGCGACCGCGCAGTCGATGTCGGGCACCGCGGCAAATGCGAAGCAGCAATCCCTTGCGGTCACGAACGCGTCGCAGGAAACATCCGCGAGCGTCCAGATGGTGGCGTCGGCTGCAGAGGAATTGTCATCCTCGATCGCAGAGATCACGCGCCAGGTCGCCCAGGCATCGAAAATCGTCGGCAGGGCCTCGGAGGAGCGCGAACGCACCAATACGCGGGTGCAGGGGCTCGCCGCAGCCGCGCAGAAAATCGGCGAGATCGTCGAACTGATCAATCAAATCGCGAGCCAGACCAACTTGCTGGCCTTGAACGCCACCATCGAGGCC
The DNA here is from genome assembly GCA_963823485.1 of uncultured Alphaproteobacteria bacterium. Taxonomy (GTDB): domain Bacteria; phylum Pseudomonadota; class Alphaproteobacteria; order Rhizobiales; family Xanthobacteraceae; genus Bradyrhizobium. The sequence goes on along the minus strand of CAWGLP010000026.1, from coordinate 48,343 downwards.
GCCAGGGCGGGCGAGGCGGGAAGAGGCTTCGCCGTGGTGGCGAGCGAAGTGAAGGCGCTCGCAACGCAGACAGCCAAGGCCACCGATGAGATCGGTCAGCAGATTTCCGTCATTCAGCAGGAGACAAGGCAGGCGGTAGACGCCATCCAGGTCATCTGCGCCACGATCTCGGAGGTCAGCGAGATCTCCGCCTCGATCGCGAATGCCGTTTCAGAGCAGGGTTCGGCAACGCAGGAGATCGCTCGCAGCGTGCAGCGCGCGGCTGCAGGCACGGACCAGGTGACCAATGATATCTCGGCGGTGACCGCGGCCGTATCCGATGCCGGGACTGCAGCCGAGCAGGTCGTGATGTCGGCAGAGCAGGTTGCGACCCAGGCGGAGGTGCTGCGCCGCGAAGTCAGCCAGTTCCTGATGACAATCCGTGCCGCATGACGTTAGGCCGTCACTCCAATGGCTGCTTCCTGCTGCGCAGGCTGGCCCAACTGCGTTGAATGATCTCGCTCACGGAATCATCGACCAGAAGGGCGATACCCAATCGTGAGCCCAGCACCATGCCGCCGACCGCGAAGGGCCATGACAGCGCCAGCATCGAACCGGCGGTGATGCCCTGACCGATGGTGCAGCCGCCGGCCAGGATGCCGCCGATCCCCATCAGCGCGGCGCCGACGAGGTGGCGCCGCATCTCGTGATCGTCATCGAACGCCTCCCATCGCAGCTCGGCGGATCGCCACGCCGCCAGCCACGAACCCGCCACGACTCCAAATACGCTGCCGACGCCGAAATCGGCGAAACTCGAGACGTTCAGCACGCCCGCATACAGCGCCTTGCCGATGGTGGAGACGAACGTCAGGCTTTGCGGTCGCAGCGCAGCATCAAACTCGTCCCCGATCGAATTCGTGACCACCCAGCCCGCGACGACCAGGACACCAAGCGCGATCCCCGCGGACAGTAACCGCGGCGCACGGCGCAATCGCGCATCTCCAAGCGCAAGCAGGCACAGCCCGACGCCCATGACGATGGCGAGGACGGCGCGCACGTCGAAACCAAGCGCGTGCGAGGTGAGCGAGGCCATGTCGGATGCGATACTGTCGGGCATTCCGATCGAAAGACGCTCCAGCGCATCGATGCGGATGCTGGCCAGGACGCCGCGCAGCGCCGCATAGGCGGTCGCGCCAAGGACCAGGACGACGATCAGACTGCGCAGGTCACCGGTGCCGAGACGAACCAGCGAGCCAAATCCGCAGGTGCCGACCATGGCCATGCCGATCCCGAAGATCAGGCTGCCGAGCAGGATGGCAACGATCGGCAGGCTCGGCAGGGTATAGGACGTCAGCTCGGGGCGAAGGACGCCGCTGACGATCAGCGACTGCGTCCCGAGGATTGCGATGCCGAGCGCCAGACCGAAAACCCGCAGGCGGCGGCTGTCGCCGCCCATCAGCGCATCCTCGATGGCCCCAAATGAACAAAGCCTGGCATGGCGGACGGCGAAGCCGGCGGCTGCGCCGATGGCAAAGCCGCCAAGCCCCGGCATCCAGGCCGCCAGGCTTTGCATTGGTTCTCCCTGAATCCTGATTAGCTCTTTCGGCTAATTATGTTTTCTGGTCCGCCGTGCCCGGCGCGCAAAAGATTTTGTAGATGACGGAAATCACCTGGCGCACATCATCATTGGCCAGGCTGTAGTAGATGGTCTTGCCGTCGCGTCGGGTATCGACCATGCCGTCATAACGCAGCCGCGCGAGTTGTTGGGACACCGCCGACTGCCGCAATGACAGAATGTTCTCCAGCTCCGTGACCGATCGTTCACGCTCCGCAAGCAGGCATAGCAACAGCAGGCGATTCTCGTGGGACACCGCCTTGAGGAAATTGCTGGCCTTGCGCGCCTTGCGCATCAACTGATCGAGTTCGGGCGAATACTCCGCGCCGTCGCGCAGTTCGGTCTCAAGTTCGGTCGAGAGGATCGAGGACATTGCGATCAGATTCTTTCAAAATGCGAAACCAGAATGGTCAGATCCGGTTGGTGCCCGGTCCGGGCGTTGTAATCCTGGCAGCAAGGGCGGCGAGCAATCCCCAGAATGCGTCGTCGTTGATATAGCCGGTGATGCGGCCGATTTCGCGGCCGTTGTCCACGACAACAAAAGTCGGCGTGAAGCGCACCGGTGATGCGAGGGTAACGCCGCCAGCAGCCTGATTCCCTGTGTTGACGCGCCGCAGCGGCAGCACTCGGGCTTCGGCGGTCTTGTCGTAGACGCTTCCGATCTCGCGATCCCACCGTTGACACCAGACGCAGCCGTCACGCTCAAACATCAGAAGTTCGGAAGCCTGCGTCCCGACCGGCCAAAGCAGGCACGACAGCAGCAGAACAACGGCGAGCAGCGATGTTTGTTGAAGCTTTCCTGGAGACATGTCATACATATAGACGAATTCGCATGTGTCTACCAGAGCCGGAAGCGCCGTGATTTCCAATATTTCACTGATGGGGGCGCTGGGAGCGGGACTGCTGTCTTTCCTGTCGCCGTGCGTTCTGCCTCTGGTGCCGCCCTATCTGTGTTTCCTGGCGGGCGTGAGCCTTGAGGATCTCAAGCAGGAAGATTCACCACGCGCTTTCCGTCCGAATTGGCACGTGGTCGCGTTGTCGTGCGCCTTCGTGCTTGGCTTCTCCACCGTGTTTGTTGCCCTTGGCGCGTCGGCGTCGCTGATCGGGAAGGCGGTGAGCGAGCATTTCGAGACGCTCGGCATGATCGCCGGCGTCTTGATCGTCATCCTCGGCCTGCACTTCCTCGGCCTGTTCAGGATCGGTGTCCTGTTTCGCGAGGCCCGCTTTCAGAGCGTCACCAGGCCGGCGGGCTATTTCGGCGCCTACCTGGTCGGCCTCGCTTTTGCATTTGGATGGACACCTTGCGCGGGTCCCGTATTGGCCGCGATCCTCATCGTGGCCGGGGGCGAGGCATCGGCTGCTCGCGGCACGTTGCTGCTCGGCACCTATGCACTCGGCATCGGCATTCCTTTCTTGCTGGCGTCGCTGTTCTCGGGGCACTTCATCAGATTGATGGCACGCATCCGCAACTACATGGGCGCAATCGAGAAGGTGATAGGGTCTGGACTGGTTCTGACCGGGATTCTGTTCCTGACGGGAGGCATGCCGCGTATCGCCGGCTGGTTGTTGCAGATGTTTCCAGCGTTCGGCGCGGTTGGATGAATCGGGAGGTGCCCGTGCTGACAAGACGACAAGCCATCGCCGCCGCTGGTCTCGGCGTGCTGGGCCTTCGTGCCTCGCCGGCCGTGGCGAAGGCAACGCTCGGCGAGGACGGCCTGTACCAGATGGACTGGTATCTGGAGAGCTTCCTCGACCTGGCGGAGGATCTCACCGGTGCAACGGCAAGCGGCAAGCGCTTTGCGATCCTGTGGGGCCTCAAGGGATGTCCCGCCTGCAAGCGGATGCATGAGGTGCATCTGATGGACCCGGGCATCGAGCGGTACATCCGCGATCATTTCGAGATTCTGCATCTCAACCACATCGGCGCGCGTACGGTGACCGATTTCGACGGACGAAAGCTCAGTGAGAAGGCGCTCGGCGAGCGTTACGCGATACGCTTCACGCCGGCGATCCAGTTTTTCCCCGAGGCGACCGACTGGCCTTGCCGCGCTGAACGGGCAGGCGAGGGAAGTTGCCCGCATGCCGGGGTTGCTCGAACCGACGGCATTTCTCGCGATGTTTCGCTATGTGCGCGAGAAAGGCTACGAGACGACGCCGTTTCCCGACTGGCTGAAGAAGCAGGTTTGAGGAGGAGGCTGGCCTGGCGCGTCGACGTGTCCGCGTGCCGTAGAAAACGCGTCAAACAAGAATGGCGAGCTTCGGTTCTGATTCGGTCAGAAGCGATCATGCTCTAGAAATCCAGCTTGTCGCGAATGGCCGCGATGCCGGCCTTGGCGCAGGCTTCGTCGGCATCGCCGCCGGGTGCCCCGGAGACACCGACTGCGCCGACCATCGAGCCGGCCGCTTCAACCACATTGCCGCCGCCGACAATCACGATCCCGGGCAGGTTGCGGATGCCGGCCTGCGGCATTCCCGGCTGGGTGTTGGCGATCAGCTCCATCGTGTTGGTGCGGAAGCTCGCGGCCGTCCAGGCTTTGCCGGAAGCGGTGGCCGGCGTATGCGGTCCGGCCAGACGATCGCGCAGCATCACCTGGGTGATGCCGAAGCGATCGACCACCGCGACGGCGACCTGATATCCGAGCTTACGGCATTCGGCGAGCGATGCGCGGGCAAGATCGAGCGCCAGCTCCGGGCTCAGCGACTTGTATGTTATGATCGAGTCCTGAGCCCGGACCGGAGTCTGAAAGCAGGACTCCGGCAGTCAGCGCAGCCGACGCGGCGCGAAAGGCCCGGCCTGGTGCAATCGATGTTCTAACTTTGCAACGCCTGAATACCGTACACATTTGATGTCAGCCTATTTGTTGAGCGGCGATTCCGGATCGAACAGAAACGCGACGATATCCTTGATCTGCTTTTCGCTCAGGACCTTGTTGGCGCCGAACCGCGGCATGTTTGAACATGCCACGACGGCCTGCGAGTTATAGATTTTTGCGAAAGCGTTCCTGGCCTCCGTCGGATCGAATTTCCGGTCCTTGCCATATGACGTCAGACTGGGACCGAGCGTGCCGTAGCTTACCTCCGCCTTTTCCATCTGGTGGCAGGCGTAGCAATTTCCGCCGCTGACGGTTTTGTCGTCGTCGGAAAATTGGCCGCCGCGGCCGTTATTGGCGATCTTCTGGCCTTCTTTCCAGTCGCCGAGCAATTTGCCGTCGGCCGGGAACACCACCTTGGCCAGTTCGCGCGCGACGATCTTGTCGGCCTCGGCAGGGCGGCACGTCGTTGCGGTACAGATTGCAGGTTGCGAGCGTGTCGTCGGGCTTGATGCGCGCCTGCCATTCCGGCGGAGCCTTTCCGAACGTCGCCTGAAGATACGTCTCCACCAAGGCGGGATCGACCTTCTTCGTTGCGGTCTGGGCGTTCGCAGCCAACGGAAGGCCTGCAATGACGCCGGCGGTCAGGACGAACGCGGCATATTTTGAAATTGTGTTCATGATGCGCGCCCCCTCAGCGTTTGATCGACGGGACTGTGATCTCGCCGCCCATCGCCTGTTTCTGCAGAAAAACGGTGAGCGCCGTGATGCTGTCGGAGCCATATTCCGGGATGGGCCAGCGCTGCTGCCGATAGCAGTCCCACAGCCGGTGCTGCATGGTGCGCAGCGCGCCCTGCGAAACGCGATAGGTCGGCCACGTTCCCATGGTTTCCTGCGGCTGCTTGCCGGGCTTCGACAGATTCGGGAGGCCCTGCAGGCGGATGCGCTTGCCCTCGTCGGCGTGGCAGGTCGCGCAGGAGAAGTCCATCACGCCGCCGCGCCGGTAGAACAGCGCCTCGCCGACTGCGGCCATTTCCTGTTCCTTGGGATGCTTGAGTGGGACGTCGATCTTCATGCCGCTGGACTTGTTGGCGATGAAGGCGACGAGGTCTTCCATGTCGGAGGCTTTGCCCGGACCGGAAAAGCGGCGGGCGACAACGTCCTTGGTGTCCAGGCCCTGGACGTTCTGCATGCACCACAGCAGCCGCTGCTCAAGGTCCATGACCCTGCCGGAGTCGGCGAAAAAGCGCGGCAATTGGGCGAACGCACCTTCGAGCTTGCCCGCGCCGAGTCCGAGATCGCAGCCTTCAAGGGAGACATTCCTGGTGCCGCGCTTCTCGCTCCATAAAATTTCCCCGCGGTCGACGGCGAGAAATCCGGGATTGGAGAACGGATCGGAGATCATGGCGCGATAGCGCTCGATTTCCTTCTCGCTGGCGTCCTGAGCGCGAGCGGCAATGTTCAATGAAAAGAGCAAGGTAACGGCTACGGCAGCCGCGGCGTTGGCCAGTCTCATCAATTTGGTCCTCCCTCCAAAAGACCGTCTTCGCGGTCCTTAAAGCGTCGCCGGGATCAATCCGGCATCTTTACATTCAAAAAAAACAATATAATGATATTTGCAGATGATGATAGATCAAACCTGAAGACGTCAAGAGATACTTATCGACAGGGATGCGTAAGAAATCCCGCGGGGAGGACGCAGAATGGAACTGAAATCAATCACCAAGACCCGTCGTGAAGCGCTGGCGCTTGCGGGTGTCGCCGGTCTGGCCGCGTTGATCGCGCCGAGAATCTCGGTCGCCGACGAGCAGGCCGTCGCGGCCGAAATCAAGAAGCTCTACGGCGACAAGAAACTCGAGAGCGGCAAGATCAAGCTCGACGTGCCGGAAATCGCCGAGAACGGCCTTGTGGTGCCGGTCACCGTCGATATCGAAAGTCCCATGACCGAGCAGGATTACGTCAAGGCGGTTCATGTGTTCGCGGACGGCAATCCGCTTCCCGGGATCGTCAGCTACAAGTTCACGCCGGCTTGCGGAAAGGCGTCCGCCTCGACCCGCATGCGTCTGGCGCAAACCCAGAACGTTGTCTGCATCGCGGAAATGTCGAACGGCAATTTGCACATGGCAAAGGCCAACGTGAAGGTCACGATCGGCGGCTGCGGCGGCTGATCGCACGAGCTTCGACAAGAAAACAACAGGCGAGGAAATTTCAGATGGCTACAGCCCCCACCCCGCGCGTTCGCCTTCCGGCCCAGGCAAAAGCAGGCGAAACGATTGAAATCAAGACCCTCATCTCGCACGAGATGGAATCGGGTCAACGCAAGGATGCCGCCGGAAAGATCGTTCCGCGCAAGATCATCAACAAGTTCATCGCTGCGTTCAACGGCAAGGTCGTGTTCGAGGCCGACTGGAATCCGGCCATCTCCGCAAATCCTTACCAGTCGTTTTTCTACAAGGCGGTCGAAAGCGGCGAGTTCACCTTCACCTGGAAGGACGATGACGGCTCCGACTACGTCGCGAAGAACAAGCTGACGGTTGCTTGACGACTAGCGACGCAGGCCGCCACGGCCCGCGTGCCCTGAAATTTCCGGAAGAAGCTTCCCTCAGTCGAGAAGGGGATCGAAAGGCAGATCGATGATCTCAAGGCGGGAATTCCTGCAGGCGACGGCGGCTGCGTCGGCGCTGACGGTCGGAAGCGGAATGGGCGGGCTCGGGCGCGTTGCCGCGCAGCAGCGCCTGACCCAGGCCGACATCACGCGCTTCGATCCGCTCGGTACGGTCACCATTCTGCACGTGACCGACATTCACGCGCAGCTGATGCCGCTGCATTTTCGCGAGCCATCGGTCAATCTCGGCGTCGGCGAAGCCAAGGGATTGCCGCCGCATATCTCGGACGCCGAGTTTCGGAAATACTTCAACATCGCAACCGGGTCCGCGGACGCATTCGCGCTGACGTCGGATGATTTCGTTTCGCTCGCCCGCAACTACGGACGCATGGGCGGCATGGATCGCATCGCTGCGCTGATAGGCGCCGTGCGCGCCGAACGCGGCGACGACAAGGTGTTGTTGCTCGATGGCGGTGACACCTGGCAGGGAAGCTGGACCTCCCTGCAGACCAGGGCCCAGGACATGGTCGACATCATGTCGGCGCTGAAGGTCGACGCGATGGTCGGCCACTGGGAATTCACCTATGGCGCCGAGCGCGTCAAGGAAATCGCGGACAAGGCGCCGTTTGCGTTTCTGGCGCAGAACATCCGCGACAACGAATGGCAGGAGCCGGTTTTCGAGGGCCGGAAGATGTTCGAGCGCGGCGGCGCGAAGATCGCCGTGATCGGTCAGGCGTTGCCGCGCACCGCAGTCGCCAATCCGCGCTGGATGTTTCCGAAATGGGAGTTCGGCATTCGCGAGGAGGATATGCAGAAGCAGGTCGACGAAGCCCGCGCCGACGGCGCGTCGATCGTCGTGCTGCTGTCGCATAACGGCTTCGACGTCGACCGCAAGCTTGCGGGTCGCGTCAAGGGCATCGACGTCATCCTGACCGCGCATACCCACGACGCGATGCCGGGATTGATCCGCGTCGGCGACACCGTGCTGGTCGCGTCGGGCTCGCACGGCAAGTTCGTCTCGCGCCTCGATATCGACGTGAAGGACAAGAAGGTGGCGGCAGTTCGCTTCAAGCTGATGCCGGTGTTCTCCGATGCGATCAAGCCCGATCCGGGCATGGCGGCGCTGGTCGAAAAGGTGAGGGCGCCGTTTGCCAAGGATCTGGCCCGCACCATCGGCAAGACCGACTCGCTGCTTTACCGCCGCGGCAATTTCAACGGAACGTTCGACGACCTGATCTGCAACGCCATGCTGTCCGAACGGGACGCCGAGATCGCGCTGTCGCCGGGCTTCCGATGGGGTGGAACGCTGCTTCCGGGTGATGCGATTACCTGGGAACACGTGACCAACGCGACCGCGATTACCTATCCGAACTGCTATCGCAACCAGATGACCGGTGCGCAGTTGAAGGAAGTTCTTGAAGACATCGCCGACAACATCTTCCATCCCGATCCATATTTCCAGGGCGGTGGCGACATGGTCCGGATCGGCGGCATGGGCTACGCGATCGACATCTCAAAGCCGATGGGATCGCGCATCTCCAGACCTGACGCACCTGAAGTCCGGCAAGCCGATCGAGGCCGCCAAGACCTATACCGTCTCGGGCTGGGCCAGCATCAACGAGAACACGCAGGGTCCGCCGATCTGGGACGTCGTTGCGGCCCATGTCGCCAAGCTTGGCGCCGTGACCGTCGAGCCGAATACGGCGGTGAAGGTCACCGGAGCCTGACGATGGCGATCAGCGCAATCAATCGCGATCAACACATTCACGTATTGGGATAAACAGGAGGGATGCCGCATGAGTGACAAATCATCGGCGGATATTCTCGATCGTCGTCGCTTCCTCGGCGCGAGCTGGCCTTGCCGGCGCCGGCGTCGCGCTCGGCGCGGTGCCGTCGATTGCCAGCGAAGCCGCCAAGCCCGATCCACTGATCACCGAGGTACAGGACTGGTCGCGCTATCTCGGCGACGGCGTCGACAAGCGGCCTTACGGCTCTCCGTCGAAGTTCGAGAAGAACGTGGTCCGCCGCGACGTGTCGTGGCTCACGGCTTCGGCTGAATCGTCGGTCAATTTCACGCCGCTGCACGAACTGGACGGAATTATCACGCCGTCGGGATTGTGCTTTGAGCGCCACCACAGCGGCATCGCCGAGATCAATCCGGCCGACCACCGTCTGATGATCAACGGCCTCGTCGACAAGCCGCTGGTGTTCACGATGGAGGACATCAAGCGGATGCCGCGCGTGAACAGGATCCACTTCCTGGAATGCGCGGCAAATTCCGGCATGGAATGGCGCGGCGCCCAGCTCAACGGCTGTCAATTCACCCACGGCATGATTCACAACGTCATGTATACCGGCGTCCCGCTCAAGGTGCTGCTCGACGAGGCCGGCCTCAAGCCGAATGCGAAATGGCTGATGCTCGAAGGCGCGGATGCCGCCGGCATGAACCGTTCGCTGCCGATCGAGAAGGCCCTGAACGACGTCATTCTCGCGTTCGCGATGAACGGCGAAGCGCTGCGTCCCGAGCAGGGCTATCCGTTGCGCGCGGTGATCCCCGGCTGGGAAGGCAATCTCTGGGTGAAATGGCTGCGCCGCATCGAGGCCGGCGATCAGCCGTGGCAGACCCGCGAAGAGACGTCGAAATACACCGATCTTCTGGCCGATGGCCGCTCGCGGAAGCACACCTTCATCATGGATGCGAAATCCGTGGTGACGAATCCGTCGCCGCAGGCGCCGTTGAAGACAGAAGGGCCGCAACGTCCTCAGCGGTGTCGCCTGGTCCGGTCGCGGCACCGTCAAGCGCGTCGACGTGTCGATGGATGGCGGGCGAAACTGGCAGACAGCACGTATCGACGGGCCGGTCCTCGACAAGTCGATGGTGCGCTTTTACGTCGACTTCGACTGGAACGGTCAGGAGATGATGATCCAGTCGCGCGCGATGGATTCGACCGGCTATGTGCAGCCCTCGAAGGAAGAATTGCGCAAGGTCAGGGGCGTCAATTCGATCTATCACAACAACGGAATTCAGACCTGGTTGGTGCGCGCGGGCGGGGAGACTGAAAATGTCGAGATCGGCTAACCTGCTGGTCCTCGCCATGATCGGCGGCCTGTCTTGCGCTATCGTCGCCTCCGGTCGCGTCAGCCCAGAAAATTGCCGTCAGCGAAAACGCGAAGGCCTCCGCCAAACTCGGTCTTGGACGTCCTGCGCTGCCGGAGGAGATCAAGGCGTGGGATACCGACGTTCGTCCGGACGGCAAGGGCCTTCCGGTCGGAAAGGGAACGGCAAAGCAGGGCGACGAAATCTTCCAGGCGCAATGTGCTTCCTGTCACGGCGAATTCGGGCAAGGCGTCGGGCGCTGGCCCGTGCTGGCCGGCGGCGCCGGCACCCTGAAGGCGGATCGGCCGGACAAGACCGTCGGATCGTTCTGGCCGGATCTGTCGACGGTGTTCGACTACATCAAGCGCGCGATGCCGTATGGCAATGCGAACTCGCTCTCCAATGACGAGATCTATGCGCTGACGGCCTACATCCTGACGATGAACGATGTCATCAAGGACGAAAACTTCGAACTCAACGAGAAGACCTTTACCTCCGTCAAGATGCCGAATGCAGCGGCGTTCTACGACGACGATCGCGAGATCGTGGAGAAGAGGTTCTGGAACAAGGAGCCGTGCATGAAGGATTGCCGACCGGCGGCGCCGAAGGTGATTGGAAGGGCGATCTCGGTGGATGTGACGCCCGACAGCAAGGCAGGGCCGAAGGTCGATTGAGACGATGGTCCATGGCAGTCCCAACCAACAGGCCTGAACATCTTGCGCGCAGAGGAATCCGAGACATGATCGTCCGTTCAATTTTCGTAGCGACGTCCCTTTTCATGACCATGACCATGGGCGCCAGCGCGCAGGATGTCGCCGCCGGCGAGAAATCCTTCAACAAGTGTCGTGCCTGCCACCAGGTCGGCGAGACTGCCAAAAACGGCGTCGGTCCCGTGCTCAACGGGTTGTTCGGCCGCAAGTCCGGGGTGACCGAAGGCTACAATTATTCCGATGCCAACAAGAATTCCGGCATCACCTGGGACGAGGCGGTGTTCGCCGAGTACATCAGGGACCCCAAGGCGAAGATTCCCGGCACCAAGATGGTGTTTGCCGGCATCAAGAACGAGCAGGAAGTCAAGGACCTCACGGCATTCCTGAAGCAATTCGGCAAGGACGGAAAGAAGAACTGATCGCCGGGATTTGTCTGATCGCAACAGGACAGAATTGTAACGGGAGTCCATCCGGAATTATCTGGTCGTAACAGCGCAGCTAAAATGGAGGTTCCATGGGAATGCGATCGCGTATCACGCTATTTCTGCTGACCTTGCTATTGGTCCCGACGCTGGCGTCCCCGTCCAACGCTGCCGATCCGGTGCATCACCGCCTGGCCATTCACGTCGATCAGAACGATCCTGCGGTGATGAACCTCGCCCTCAACAATGCCGTGAACGTCGTCCAGCACTACAGCGCTGCCGGCGAAGAGGTTGAGATTGAAATCGTCACGTACGGGCCCGGACTGCACATGCTGAGAGAAGATACGTCACCGGTGAAGGCGCGGGTCAAGTCGATCGGCGAGAGCATGCCAAATGTTGCGTTCACGGCTTGCGGCAACACGAGCGATGCCATGAAGAAGGCCGAGGGGAAGGAGATTCCGCTGGTCGCAAAGACCAAGGTCGTCCCTGCGGGCGTGGTCCGTCTGATGGAGTTGCAGGAAAAGGGCTGGAGTTACCTGCGTCCCTAGGCCCGGCGGCTCGCAAGATATTTTTGCTCTTGCTCAGTTTCGCGGTCGAAGATGGCGCACATTCTATGTCCTGCCGGCTCGAATTTGGCACTGAACGAAAGCCTCGTTGGTGAGGTCGGTTCCGCGGCGCTTTGAGTACCAGCGCTTGCCATCCCGCGGAAATGCCGCCTGACCGGAAATCCATTTTGCGCTACCACTTCCCTCTGGATGGGAGTGATGTCCGATGCCGATATGGACTTGCGAACAATGTGGCGCGCAGTTTCCGGAAAGCGCGGCGCCACCGGCGTCGTGCCCGGTCTGCGAGGACGAGCGGCAATTTGTCAACTGGAAGGGCCAGACATGGCTGACGCGCGAGGAACTGGCGCGGCAACACAGGGTCGTCTGGCGCGACGATCTCGGCATTCCCGGCCTCGGCACCGAGCCGGGCTTCGCGATCGGGCAGCGTGCGCTGCTGGTGCGCGAGAGGGACGGCTGCGTGATGTGGGATTGCCTGCCGCTTGCGACGGCGGAAGCCATCGACTACGTCCGTTCGCTCGGTGGGCTGAAGGCGATCGCCGTCTCGCATCCGCATTACTATGGCGCGGTGGCGGACTGGAGCGAGGCGTTCGGCGGCGTACCGATCTATCTGCACGGAGACGATCGCGGCTTCGTCACCCGGCCGCATCCGGCCATCGTGCCGTGGACCGGCGACAGCCACCGGATTTCCGACGATGTCCTGCTGGTGCGGACCGGCGGGCATTTTGCCGGCGGCACGATCATGCACTGGCGTGCGGGTGCGGACGGAAGGGGCGCATTGCTGACGGGCGATATTGCGATGGTGGCGATGGACCGGCGTTCGCTGAGCTTCATGTACAGCTATCCGAATTACATTCCACTCAACGCGGCTGCCGTGCGCCGTATCGCCCGCGCGATCGAGCCGCTGGCGTTCGATCGCATCTATGGCGCATGGTGGGGCCGCAACATCGGCGAAGGGGCCACGCCCGCCTTCGCGGCCTCGGTGCGGCGATATCTCGCCGCGATCTCGGACCAGCCTGATCAGTGAGTCCTGATCTAGCGGGCCGCTCGCGCTGCCGGCGCGAAATGCCGTGCGGCATTGGCCTGACGCGCGGGCTGCAGCGCGATCGGCTTGTGCTTGGGCTCGTTCAGCCAGCCGGTGAGCCGCGATACCAGGCCGGCCTGTCCGGCGGCGTGCGGCTCCTGCAGGAACGGGTCGGTGTAGCACCGTGCGCCCGCGGCCTTGGCGATCCTTGCCACGGCGTCGGTCATGGCAGGTGCGCCGGCGGTATAGACCACGTCATCCGGGTTGAGCTTCGGCAGATGGTCGGTCGGTCGTCCGGTGCGGATGGCGTGCGAGATCTGCTGCGGTTCCGACACCATCGGAATTCAGCGTGACGTTGGGAAACAGCGCCAGCCGGCACAGCGCGGCGTGCATGTAGAGCGAACGCACGCTTCGCGCCGCCACCACGAACACCAGTTCTCGCTGCGGCTGCTCCATGATCGCCGCCACCGCGACCGACCACATCGGGGCAAAGCCGGTGCCGCTGGCAACCAGCACGACGCGGCCCGGATGGGACGGCCTGAAGAAGGCGCGGCCGAACGGCCCGGTCAGCTTCACGCGGTGCCCGGCGCGAATGTCGTGGCCGAGCGCCGAGGACACCACGCCGTCGGTCAGCTTGCGGATGTGGAACTGCAGCATGCGATCCTGTGGCGGCCCCTCCAGCGGATAGGTCGGGCTGTAGGACCGCGCCGGAAATCCCTGAAACTGCACCTTGCAATACTGGCCGGGCAGGTAGGCCAGCGACTTCGGCAACTCCACGTCGACGCCGATCACATCGGGCGCTAGCTGCACGGTCTGGGTCACGCGCGCCGGCAGCGTTACCGGCTCGGGCGCGGCCTCGATCGCAATCTCGACGTCGGAGACGATCCTGGCCTGGCAGGCGTGGATCATGTCGTCGCCGCGGGTGTGGCCGCCGAACACGGTGCCGTCGACGAGGCGCACCCGGCACGCGCCGCAGATCCCGGAGCGGCAATCATGCGGGAGATCGACGCCGTTCATCAGCGCCCAGTCGAGCAGCAGTTCGCCGCAATTCGCCAGGAACGGCTCGTCGTTGACGGTCACCTTGCATATTTTCTTCATTGTTCCACCTCTACGCGAATGGGCCGGACGTGCCGTGTGTGCCTGATCTGGCTGTGATCGAAAGCCGCGACCCGCATGAACACGCCGGATTTGATCGGCACGTCGAATTGACTGCCGGTGTCGAGCCGGCGCTTCACTTCGAGCGCCCAGAGGCCCGATGCCCAGCGGGCGGCACAGCGCACATCGGCGCGGTCGCCCGAGAACTCGCCGGCCAGGATGACGCCGGGGATCACCGTTCCGATCGCAATTTTGGCGTCGGCGTCCGCCGAATAGGGGATCGATTCCTGCTCGGTCATGGACCAGCGCGCGCCGTCGCTTTCGCCGTGATTGGGATCGAGATCGATCGCGCCCATCGCCGTCGTCGTGGCCGCAGCCTGTTTGGGCAGGCGCAGCGGCGCGATCAGGCGGCCGCGGCGGGCGCCGCCGGCGGGATCGGCCTCGACGCTGAAATTATCGCGGTAGTTCGCCGTCCCCGGATCCGGCGCGAAGCCGCCCTTGTAGGGAACGATGTTGGCGGCCTGCATCGGGGTCGGGTCGAGCGGCGGTCCGAAATGGGTGTCGTCCATCCAGCCGCTGGCGCCGCCGCTTGTCGCCTTCCACTGCCAGACGTCGGCATAGCCGCCGCCGGTGAAGTGCAGTCCGCGACCGCTCAGGGTGGCCGGTGCGGCTGCGACCGGCTTCGGCCCCGGATGAAAGGTCCGGCCGCCGGCGAGCGTCACGTCCGAGGTCGTCAACAGCACCGAGAACTTGTCTTCGTTGTATTGATGCTCGTCGCCGATCTGGTAGCCGGAATGGAGCAGGTGCCACCCGTCGGCTTCCTTCACCAGCGGCAGTTGCTTCAGGGAGCGTGTGGAATCCTGCCAGGTGAATAGGAAATACGCAAAGGTGCCGTCATGCACCGCGCGAATCTCGATCCGGGCTTCGCCCTTGCCGTCGAAATTGCCGCCTTCTCCGGTCAGCAGCGAAAACGGCTTGACGCCGCGCCAGGCCCGGTCCGAGGTGTCGCCGTCGAGCTTCGGCGCGTCGGCGGCATTGATGCGGCGAACCTGCACCGTGTCCACCGTCAGCCGGTCGGTCGCCACCAGCAGCGAAGCGCCGGTCATCGCCGCAGCTGTGGCCACGACGAATGCGTTGGCCTGCAGCGTCGGGTTTCGGGATCGCGCCGCGTCCGTCCTCGGTCGCGAACGTGGCTGGGCAGGTCGTTCGCTTTGGTGGCGCATGCCGGCGCGCGGCTGCAGCGGGTGGGGTGCAGATTCCGGCGGCGCTTCGCGGGCTGCTGGTTTTGGAGCGCGTGCGGATTGCTCGGCCAGCATGCTGAGCAGTTCGACGGCATCGAGCCGTGGCGGTGGCGCCGGCAGCGGCGCCGGCCGGAAAATGCGCAGCAACTGCGCCGCGCCGCCGCTCTTGTACTGGGTCATGACGTGAAGCACGACGAAGGCGAGGATCACCCAGGTCCCCACCCAGTGCAGCATCGCGACGTCGTAGCCGGAGTAGAAGCCGAAATAGAGCAGGCCGCCGCTGACCAGCAGGATCGTCATGGTGATGAAGAAGATCCAGTACATCAGCGCGATGAGGGCGCTGAGCCGGGCCTGTCCGCGGCCGAACAGCCCGCGCAATCGGACCTTGTCCAGTTGCACACGGCGTCCGAGGCCGGAGCGGACGAGGTAGACGATGTAGCCGATCGCTACCGCGACCAGCACGACCGCGGCCTGCATGTGGATGAGCCAGACGCTGTCGCGCGGCAGCACGATATCGAACAGGTTGATCCAGGTTCGTTCGGGAGATTCCGCAGCGATGCGCAGCCCACTGAGGAGCGCAACGGCGAATGCCGCGACGAACACCCAGTGCAGGATGATGGTGCCATAGTCCGTCTTACGCTGCCTCACGCATACGCCCCGCTACTTCCACTCAAAGGTCTTCATTGAGTTGGCTCCCGGCATCCCGTCGGAATCTTCCAGAGATGCCGGCAGCCGCGCCGCTATCCCCAGATGATGTGAAGATGATTTTCCGGCTCGGATGGGCTGGGATCGAGGATCGCCGGTGCCTCAGCCGTCACGATCATGATCGGGACGTCGATCGCTGCGGCGGCGTTTGGCGGCAAGGCCTGCGCGTCCTGGTGGACGTCGACGGGTGGCTGTCCTTGCGCCGCGATCGCGGCCGGATTGTTGACGCCGTCGACGATGGCGGCGAGGTCGTCAATGGACTCCGGTGAGGCGTTCCCGTCGTTGATATGGGTGAGCTCGAGCTGGACCAAATGCATGATCGCGTCGATCTCGTCGCTGGTCAGGCCGCTGAAAAGGTCCGGGTTTTCTTCCAGTAACATCGCCACCGCGGCCGTCACATCATCCGGCGTCATGGCATCGGAGTTGTCGGCCTCTTCGGTCTCCGCCGGATTGTCATCCGGCGCGGTGGGTGGCGTCGTTACAACCTCGGGCGCCGCGGCCGGTTCGGCTGCCTCGTTCTGCGGCGCCGGATTGGCCAGCACGGGATCGGTAGTGACGGTATTGAGGATGCTGAGCTGGCTGGCGCGCAGGACGTGTTCCGCGCCGGCCAAACTCCCGGTCACCGCGGTGTTCGCGGCAGAAATGGCGGTGGTGATGTCGGACAGGATCGCCTGGACATGCCCAAGCGTGGCGCCGGAAAACTGCCCCGCATTGATTCCGGCCAGCAATCCGTTCTGCGCCGCCGCGAGATCGTTCATGTTGGGCGCAAGGCTTGCGGAGCTCTTGGGGCCGTTCTGCCAGACGTCGTCGACCGGCACCTGCGTCGCATTGTGGAAGGTCATGCCGATGTCGGAGAAACCCGGAGCTGCCGAGGAGCCGATCGGATGCGCGGTTGGCGTCGTCAAAGTGGGTGACGTCAACGTGGATGGCGTGAGCGTGGACGCCGCTTCCGGCGCGACCGGCGGGCTCGCGACCTCATCGAGATCTGGATTGGGATCGACGTCGCGAAGATTTTCCTTGTCAGCGGAGCCCGCCATCTCTGATCCCCTGCTACTCACACCCAAGTTGATGACGCGTCAGCGCAATCATCCGCCAAGGGCGGACTATCGCGCATGGTTAAGCTTCATTTAGCTTCATGGCGTCATTCGGCCCACACGACGACGATTGCGCGCCGAAGCAAGGTCATAGACGGGCATATCCATGGCCTCGGCCTTGTCCGAAATTGAGCGTGACGCGCGCAAGCCAAACGAGAATCCGCAGGCACCGCCGATATTTGCAGCAACGACATCGTGCGCCGACATCTTCCTGTCGCAACTTTGTCTTGCGATCCCAACGCGCAGCGCGCCGCGCAACGGTGCGGCATGTGTTCTTCACCACGAAGCGGAACGATATGCGTCGCATTCTCGTCGAAAAATGGTCGGCATCAGGCTGCAAGGAGACGTGATCGTCGAGCGGGGGAAGGTCAGTTCAATGAGTATCGCTCAGGGCCAGGCGCAGGACCGACCGCGGGCCGTGTCGCCGTCCCGCGTCATTTCCGGCCTGAGATCGACATTGAGCTCCGACGATCCCGTCGCGAATGCGCTGCGCGAGAGTGCGCGGCGCATGATCGGCGTCGCCGTGTTCAGCGGCGTCATCAACATCCTGATGCTGTCAGGCTCGCTCTATATGTTGCAGGTCTATGACCGGGTGATTCCGAGCCGCAATCTCGCGACGTTGCTCGGCCTGTCGCTGATGGTGCTGTTCGCCTATCTGGTGCAGGGATATTTCGACGCGATGCGCACGCGGATGCTTTCCCGGATCGCGACGTTGTTCGATGCGGGCCTGCAGGGATCGATCCACATGGCGCTGGCCACGTTGCCGCTTCGCGGGGTGAAGCCGGTGCTGATGCAGCAGCCGCTGCGCGACCTGGACCAGGTGCGCACCTTCATGTCGGGCATGGGTCCGACCGCGTTTCTGGACATGCCGTGGATTCCGGTTTTTCTCATCGGCTTGTTTCTGTTCCACCCGGTGATCGGCTTCACCGCGCTGCTGGGCACCGTTGCGATCGTGGCCATGGCCCTGGTCACCGAACGGATCTCGCGCGGCGCGTCGAAGGCGGCGATGGACATGAATGCGCAGCGCCAGGTGCTGGCCGACGCGACGCAGCGCAATGCCGAGATCGTGCGGGCGCTTGGCATGACCGATCGCCTGACGGCGCGATGGTCGCAGGCCAATGAGCGCTACCTGCAGGAAAACATCCGCGCGGCCGACGTCTACGCCAATCTGGGCTCGGCCGCCAAGGTGCTGCGTTACGTGCTGCAATCGGGAATGCTGGGCATCGGCGCCTATCTCGTCGTGGCCGACAAGGCCTCGGGCGGCATCATGATCGCGTCCTCGATCATGATGGGCCGTGCGCTGGCGCCGATCGAAATCGCGCTCGGCACCTGGAAGCAACTGGTCGCCGCGCGCCAGGGCCTCACCCGCCTGCGCGACATCTGCAAGGCGACTGCGGCGCCAGCGGCGCCGCCCGTCGCGCTGCCGCGCCCGTGCCGTGAATTGTCCGTACAGAATTCTGGCGGTGGCCGCGCCGGGTTTCGACATGCCGATCGTGTCGAATGTCTCGTTTTCGCTCAAGGCCGGCGCAGGGCTGGCGTTGCTGGGGGCGAGCGCGTCGGGCAAGACCTCGCTCTCCAAGGCCCTGGTCGGCGTCTGGCCGCCGCACCGCGGCTCGGTGCGGCTTGACGGCGCCGCGCTCGATCAATGGCGCAACGAGGATCTCGGCCGCCATGTCGGCTATCTCTCGCAGGACGTCGGCCTGTTCGATGGCACGGTGGCGGAGAACATCTGCCGTTTCGACGAGCAGGCGACGTCGGATGCTATCCTGAAGGCCGCGCAGATCGCCGGTGTCCACGACATCATCCTGCGCCTGCCGGAAGGTTACGCGACGCGGATAGGCGCCGGCGGCATCTCGTTGTCGGCGGGGCAGCGGCAGCGGGTCGGGCTGGCGCGGGCGGTGTTCGGCGATCCGTTCCTGGTCGTGCTCGATGAGCCCAACGCCAACCTCGATGCCGACGGCGAGAATGCGCTGACGCGCGCGATCGGGATCATGCGCCAGAACAAGTCGATCGTTGTCGTTATCTCGCATCGTCCGAGCGCGCTCTCTGCCCTCGACATGACGATGGTGCTGTATGAGGGCAAGGCAATCGCGTTCGGGCCGCGTGAGGAAGTGTTCGCGCGCGTCCGCACCGCGAGCGCGGGCAAACCGGCGGCCGGGCCGCCGGCCCCGCCACCGCAGGCAAAGGCCGAGCCGCGTCCGTCTCTCGCCGAGAGTGTGCCGTCATGAAATTTGTTGATCCCGCGGATATCGACGAGAGGTCCGAACGTCATCGGTTCGACGGATCGGAGGGCGATGGCGTCGGCCCGCAGGGCGCGGCGCTGATCCTCGAACTGCAGCGATTGCGGCAGGCCTTCGAGCACGAGAATCTGAACGACAGAAAAGTGCCGCCATCTCGCCGTCCGCCGCTGGATGGGCCACAGCCGCAGCGTCCGCGCCCCGCCCGGCCGAAGCGGCGGCGAAAAGGGAAGATGGGGCGGGTGCTGGATGCGTGGCTCGGCCCGCTTGGATTTCAGGCCGACGGCGCCGACGAACCGGCCGCGCCGCCGCCACGGCGCAGCGCCCCTCGCGAGCCGGCGTTCACCAGCCCGCCGATGGGTGACGAGGATCGCGGCCCGATGCGGCATTCGCACCCGAAGGCGCGGCCGGCGCGCGGCCCAATCATCGCGCCCGACGATCCGTCGCTCGTGAACATGCTGAATCCGCGGCCGGAGATTTTGTCCGCAGAAGACATGCGGCCGCCGCTTCGCATCGAGGCTCCCCAACTGGCGCCGTCAAATCCGGTCGCCACCGTGGCGCGCGAACCTTTGCTGGCGCGGAGCGGAAAGTTGCAGCAAGGCGTGGCTGCGGGTGTTGCGTTCCTCGTCAACCGAGGTGGATCGGTCGACGCGGCGGGTGCGCCGGGCGAGAACATCACGGTGCGCACGGGTCGTGCGTTCGAGAACGAACTGCGCACCGGCTTGCGGGTGCTGCTCGTCGTCGGCGGGCTGGCGGGCGGCTGGATGGTGCTGGTGCCGCTGGCAGGCGCGGTGGTGGTGCCCGGCAATCTGGTGGTTCAATCCAACGTCAAGACCATCCAGCATCCGACCGGCGGCGTCGTGGCGCAGATCGCGGTCAACAACGGCATGCGGGTCAATGCTGGCGATCTGCTGCTGCGGCTGGATGCGACGCAGGCGCAGGCGAGCCTTCAGGTGATCAGCAAGCAACTCGACGAAGTGCGGGCGAAGATCGCGCGCCTGGTCGCGGAACGCGACGGTCAGCCTCGCCCGGCGATTCCGGTGGAAATGTCGGCGCGGCTGGAGGACAGCAACGTCAAGACGCTGCTGGCGTCGGAGGCGTCGCTGTTCCGGGCGCGGGTGACCGCGCGTGAGAGCCAGAAGGAGCTGTTGCAGAGCAAGGTGTCGCAACTCGGCGAGGAGATCGGAGGGCTCGAGGCCCAGGTCGGGTCCAAGGCCAAGCAGCTCGAACTGATCACCGGCGAACTCGGCGGGGTCCAGGAGCTGTTCGACAAGCGCCTGGTGCCGCTGGCGCGGCTGACGACGCTGCAGCGCGAGAGCGCGCGGATCGAAGGCGAGCGCGGGCAGTTGATCTCCACGATTGCCGAGACCAAGTCCAAGATCGGGGAGGCGCAGCTTCAGATGGTCCGGCTCGACCAGGACGTGCGGACGGAGGTCGTCAAGGAGCTTGGCGAGGCGCAGGGCAAGGAAGCCGAGCTCAGCGAGCGCAGCGTCGCCGCCCGCGACGTGCTCGACCGAATTGAGATGCGCGCCCCGACATCGGGCGTGGTCCACCAGCTCTCCGCGCACACCATCGGCGGCGTCATTCGCGCCGGCGACGCCATCATGGAAGTGGTGCCGGATTCCGACGATCTGCAGATCGAGGCAAAGTTGCAGCCAAGCGATATCGACCAGGTTCGCAAGGGCCAGCAGGCCTATGTCCGCTTCTCGGCCTTCAACCAGCGGACGACGCCGCAATTGATCGGCAACGTCTCGTTCGTTTCGCCCGATACCACCCGCGACCAGCAGACCAACATGTCCTATTTCACGGTCCGGATCATGCTGCCGGAAGACGAACGCCGCCGGCTGGCCGGTCTGCAGCTCAGTTCAGGCATGCCCGCCGAAGTGTTCATGCAGACCGGCAGCAGGACCATGCTCAGCTACCTGTTCAAGCCGATTTGGGACCAGTTCCAGCGCGCCTTCGTCGAGCGGTAGGGGCGATGCCGGGCTCCGGCACGACCCCGCCAATCTTGCCACCATGGATCGCGACGTTATATCAGGGCTTTCCTGCCATTTCGTCTGTTTGCGAGCCCTGCATGACCACGACCGCCGCGTCCGAATCCCAGCCGTTCCAGGCCGAGGTTGCCGAACTTCTGAACCTGATGGTGCATTCGGTCTATTCCGAGACCGATATTTTCCTGCGCGAGCTGATCTCGAACGCTTCGGATGCCTGCGACAAGCTGCGTTACGAGGCGATTGCCGCGCCCGAACTGATCGCGGACGGAACGCCGCCGGAAATCCGTATCGTGCCGAACAAGCAGGCCGATACGCTCGCCGTGATCGACAGCGGCATCGGCATGGACCGCCAGGAGCTGATCGACAATCTCGGCACCATTGCCCGCTCCGGCACCAAGTCGTTCCTGTCCCGCCTCACCGAGGCCAGGGACGGCGCAGGCCTGATCGGCCAGTTCGGCGTCGGCTTCTACGCGGCGTTCATGGTGGCCGATCGCATCATCGTCACCTCGCGGCGGGCGGGGTCGGACCAGGTCTTCGTGTGGTCGTCCTCGGGCGGCAGCGGATTTCGAGATCGCGCCAGGCAGCGAAGAGGATGCCGCCCGCGTCACGCGTGGCACCGAGATCGTGCTGCACCTGAAAAAGGACGCGGCGAAATATCTCGAGAGCCACGAGATCGAGCGCATCGTCCGCGCCTGGTCCGACAATATCCAGTTTCCGATCCTGCTGGTGCCGGAGGAGGGCGAGCCGCGCCAGATCAATTCGGCGAGCGCGCTGTGGCAGCGGCCGAAATCGGAACTCTCGGCGGAGGAATACAAGCAGGCCTATCAGCAGATCGCCGGCGCTTTCGACGAGCCGGCGATGACGCTGCATTATCGCGCCGAGGGCCGGCAGTCCTATGCGGTGCTGCTGTTTGCGCCCTCGGCCAAGCCGTTCGACCTGTTCGACCAGGCGCGCAAGGGCAAGGTCAAGCTCTATGTCCGCCGCGTCTTCATCGCCGACGATGCCGATCTACTGCCGGCGTACCTGCGCTTCATCCGCGGCGTCATCGACAGCGAGGATTTGCCGCTCAACATCTCGCGCGAGATGCTGCAGAACAATCCGCAACTGGCGCAGATCCGGAAAGCGGTCACCGGCCGCGTGATCTCGGAGCTGGAAAGCCTTGGCGACAAGGAGCCGGAAGCGTTCGGCAAGATCTGGGACGCGTTCGGCCCCGTGATCAAGGAAGGCATCTGGGAGGATTTCGAACGGCGCGAGAAGCTGCTGGCGCTGTCGCGCTTCACCACCACGACGGGCGACAAGCGCTCACTGAAGCAGTATGTCGAGGGCCTCAAGCCGAACCAGACCGAGATTTATTATCTGACCGGCGAGAGCGTCGAGCGGCTGAAATCGAATCCGAAACTGGAATCGGCTGCCGCGCGCGGCATCGAGGTGCTGCTGCTGACCGACCCGGTGGATGCGTTCTGGACTTCCGCCCCGCTCGATTTCGGCGGCAAGCCGCTGAAGTCGCTGAGCCAGGGCGATATCGATTTCAGCCTGATCCCGCTGCTGGAGGAGAAGGCCGATGAGAACAGGGGCGAAACCGGCACCGACGAGGCGATGACGATTGCGCTGATCAAGGACGCGCTCGGCGACCGCGTCTCCGACGTGCGCGCCTCGCAGCGGCTGACCTCGAGCGCGTCCTGCCTGGTCGCCGGCGGTGAGGCGCATGACCGCATGCTGGAGCGGTTGCTGGCGATGCAGAACAAGGCGCCGACCACCAAACCGATCCTCGAGGTCAACATGCGCCATCCCCTCGTCGCGGCGCTGGCCGGCGACAGGGACGCCGCCGCGGATCTGTCGTTCCTGCTGCTGGAACAGGCGCAGATCCTCGACGGCGAACTGCCGGCGGACCCGGCGGCGTTCGCCAACCGGCTCAATCAACTGGTGTTGAAGGGAATTGCGAAAGGGTAGGACGTTCTGTCGCGAACCCGAGTTCAAGCTCGGCCGTATCTGGTACAGAGGCTTTTGACCCCGGGGCACCTGATCGCGATGACGACGCCTGCCGCAACCGACGTTTTCTACGGCGCGATTCCGGTCTTCCGCGGCTTCGGCAGCCTGATGGATCCGGCGCTGTATACGCCATTGCCGGATGACTGGGCGATCGGCGTCGCCGATATCGTCGAATTGACCAGGGCGATCGCCGACCAGCGCTACAAGGCGGTCAACATGGCCGGCGCTTCCGTCATCGCGGCCGTGACCAATGCGCTGGAGGGTCGCGAATTTCCCTTCGTGTTCGGCGGCGACGGCGCCAGCTTTGCGGTGTCGCCGGCGGATCTTTCGCTGGCGCGCGAGGCGCTGGCGGCGACCGCGACCTGGGTCGGCGAGGATCTCGATCTCGCCATGCGGGTGGCGCTGGTGCCGGTGCAGGCGATCCGCGCGCAGGGCCTCGACATCCGCGTCGCGCGCTTCGGGCCTTCACCAAATCTTTCCTACGCGATGTTTTCCGGCGGCGGGCTGGGCTGGGCGGATGCCGCGATGAAGCGCGGCGAGTTTGCCGTGGCTTCAGCGCCGGCGGGAGCACAGCCGGATCTGTCCGGCCTGTCGTGCCGGTTCGAGGAAATACCGTCCACGCGCGGCGTCATCTTGTCGGTGCTGGTGATGCCGGCCACGGACGCCAAGCCGCATGCCTTTCGCAAGGTGATCGAGGACGTCATCGGCCTCACCGAACAGAGCCCGGACTCCGGACGGCCGGTGCCGCCGGGCGGGCCGCCGCTGCGATGGCCGCCGGCCGGCCTGGAGTATGAGGCGCGCGCCGCGCGCGGCGGAACGCTGCTGAAGCGGCGCACTGTCGCGCTGGCATTTACCCTGTGGGCCTATGTGGTGCTGCGCTTCGGCATCAAGGTCGGCGGCTTCGTGCCGAAGAATTACATCCGGCAGGTGGTGGAGAATTCCGACTTCCGCAAATATGACGACGGCCTGCGGATGATCCTCGATTGCACGCCGGAGCTCGAGCGCAGGCTGACACAGCTTCTCGAACGTGCGGCCGCTAACAAGGTCGTGCGTTACGGCCTGCACCGGCAGGACGCCGCGATGATGACCTGCTTTGCGCCCTCGGTGATGCGCAGCGACCACGTCCATTTCATCGACGGCGCCAGCGGCGGCTACGCATCGGCCGCGACCGCGCTGAAAGCGATGGCGGCGTGATTTAAGAATTGGATCCGTAGGGTGGGCAAAGGCGCACCCGCGCCGTGCCCACCATCAAGATCGACGCAAACAATGGTGGGCACGCTTGCGCTTTGCCCACCCTACAAGGCAGCCGCCGTGGTCGATGCTACCGCCCGACGCGGGTCCAGTTCTCGCCGCCGCACAGCGCGCCGACGCAGCCTTCGACCTTGAGCGTGTTCGGCCCCGCCACCGACACGTTGCTCGCATAGCTGGAACCGTCATCGGCGTTGTAGATCTGGCCGCTCCATTTGCCTGACGCAGCGGGCTGCATGCCGCTGAACAGCGATAGCCCGATCATCGGCCGCTTCCGCAGCGCCGGATTTGGGTTCTTGTCATCGACCTGCGGCTTGCCGGTGGCCGGATCGATCGGATCCTTCAGCCCGACGATGACGCCGCAGATGCCGCTGCCGCATTTGCTGACCCGCACCCGCGCGTCGCCGGCCTGCGTGATCCAGACGCCGGTCGCCTCGCCGGCGCCTTGCGCGCGGGCGGACGGTGCGACCAGGATCGTCGAGAGCGCGATGATGATAAGCGTGGTTCTGCAAGCCATGAATCATTCCCCGAAAAGCAGGCCTGCATAGCAACAAATCCGATTCGTGCAACGTCGGATTGAACACGATTTGCGGAGCGCTTATTTGCCCCAGCGGGTCAGGCGGATCGCGAGTGCCGTGCCGAGGCCGTAGACCACCATCGCTGCGCCCACCAGCGCGAACAGCGTCCATGCCGGTGCGCCATACCACGCGAGCAGCGCGCCGCCGCCGCCGACCAGCAGCAACCGCGCGGTGCCGGCGATGACGGGGCCGCCGACCTTCGCAGCACCCTGCGACGAGAAATAAAGACACGCGCCGAGCCCGAAGAATGCGAACACCGGACCTGCAAAGGTGAAATAGGAGTGCGCGGCCGCGGTAACCCCGGGATCGCTGGTGAACATCGAGACCCACAGTTCGGGATGGAACGCGACGATCAGTCCGATGCTGCCGACGGTGATGCTGGCGGCGGCGCCGGCGGTCCATGCGACCTGACGCGCGCGCGTCACCAGTCCCGCACCCATCGCCATGCCGACCATCGGCACCGACGCGACGCCGAAGGCGAACGCGATCGGCGTCAGCAGGAATTCCAGCCGCGAGCCCATGCCGTAGCCGGCCAGCGTCTCGGTGCCATAGCCGGCGAGGATCTTGGTGAAGATCAGCACGGTGAGCACGGTCTGCAGCGGCGACAGGCAGGAGACCGCGCCGACCTTGAGAATGTCGAAGAACATGTCGCGCTGAAACCTGAATCCGGCAAATTTCAGCTTCAGCCGGCTGCGTCCGCTGATCAGGTACCAGGCGAGGTAGATCGCGCCCAGCGTGAAGGCGGTCAGTTGGCCGGCGGCGACACCCTGCATGCCGAGCTTCGGCAGGCCGAACAGTCCGAGACCGAGCGCACCGCCGACGGCGATCTGAACCAGCGCGGTGCCGATCAGCGTCACCGACGGAATCCGCATGTCGCCGGTGCCGCGCACCACCGAGGCCAGCGTGTTCACCAGCCAGATCGAGATCGCACCGGAGAACAGCACCTGTGAGTAGAGCATCGCCTGTTCGAGCACGCCGTCGCGCCCGCCGAGCAGCGCGTAGAAGGCGCGGCCGCAAGCCAGCATCATCACGGTGAAGAACAGTCCGGCGCAGGCGCCGATCATCGCGGCATGCAGCGCCAGCGTCGCGGCGCGGCCATGATCGCCCGCGCCGAGCGCGCGGCTGATGGCGGAAGAGACGCCGCCGCCCATCGCGCCCGCCGACATCATCTGCGTCAGCATGACGAAGGGAAACACCAGCGCTATTCCCGCCAGCGGTTCGGTACCGAGCCGGCCGATGTAGGAGGTTTCGGCCACCGCCACCAGCGTCGTGCCGAACATCGCGATCGTGTTGGGGATTGCGAGCTTCAACAATGTCGGCAGGATCGGCGCGGTCAGGAGTGCGTTGACCGGTGCAGGCGGTACCGCCGCAGGGCGCATGTCGAGCGGGGCGTCAATGGTCATGCGTCAGCGAATCCAGCCAAATAGATTATGCGTGACATATTATCGGCCGCGTCCTGCGCCAGCCACCCACGGCCATGCAGGGGTCACCACGGCAGGCCGCATAGGTCGATTATTCCGTCACGCGGCTTGCGGGTGAAATCGAATATGTATGGCGCCATCGCCTCGAAGCGAATCCTCCCTTCCGGCTGTTCGGCATACACCTCGCCCTTGAAAGCGTGCCAGCCCCGCGCCTGATAGAACGCCTCGTTGTGCGGCTCGCAGAACAGCATCGCAAAACGGATCGCTTCATGGTCGCGCAGGGTGCGGATCGCCGCGTTGAGTGCCAGCGTGGCGTAGCCGCGCCCACGGCAATCCTGGCGCGTCGAAACGCCGCCGATGCCGCCGATCTCGACCTTGCGCCCGTCCCAGGTCGCGGTGCGGAAAAAGATACCGACATGGCAGGCCAGTCCGCCTTTCGGGGAATCCTCGGGTGCGTCGATCAGTACGCGCAGATCGGCCTGTGCCCATTTGATGTGCGCCCATGGCAGCTTCTCGACAACATGGCGCGGCCAGACCGCGTTCAGCAGCGGTTCGGCCATGGGCCACGATGTATCCCCGTTCAGGACGTCGATCTCGATGCTCATTTCATTCCTCGCCAGCGGCCCGGACGGAAGGCGCGCAGGCCCTCCCGTTTTTGTCAAATTGGCGGTGTTTAACAGCCATGGAACCTTCTATAAGGGTTCCCGTTAGATCACGTCTTCCCATCATTCCGGACATCAACCCATGACCTTCACGCTGCCCAATCTGCCCTATTCCCACGACGCCCTTGCGCCCCACATGTCCAAGGAAACGCTCGAATACCACCACGACAAGCATCACCAGGCTTACGTGACCAACGGAAACAATGCGATCAAGGGAACCGAGTTCGAAGGCAAGTCCCTCGAGGACATCGTCAAGGGCTCGTTCGGCAAGAACCCGGCCGTCTTCAACAATGCCGGCCAGCATTACAACCACCTGCATTTCTGGAACTGGATGAAGCCGAATGGCGGCGGCAGCAAGCTGCCCGGCCGGCTGGAAAAGAAGATCACCGAAGACCTCGGCGGTCTCGACAAGTTCAAGACCGATTTCGCCGCCGCCGGTGTCGGCCAGTTCGGTTCCGGCTGGTGCTGGCTGTCGGTCAAGAACGGCAAGCTCGAAATCTCCAAGACCGCGAACGGTGAGAGCCCGCTGGTTTACGGCGCGACGCCGATTCTCGGCTGCGACGTCTGGGAGCACTCCTACTACATCGATTACCGCAACCGCCGCCCGGACTATCTCAAGGCGTTCGTCGATCACCTCGTCAACTGGGATTACGTCGACGAGCTGTTCGGCAAGGCCTGATCTCGCACAGAGTCATTCCGGGATGGTCCGAAGGACCAGACCCGGAATCTCGAGATTCCCCGGTGCGCAATTGCGCACCTGAGGTTCGATGCTTTCGCATCGCCCCGGAATGACTCAGACACAACGGGCGGTAGCTGTGTGGCTGCCGCCCTTTTTCATGGGTGCGATATCTTCCCGATCCTTGCAGCGAAAGCGCGCCTGCGGCACAAGCTGTGTGCCGGAAACTCTGCCGATGGTGGAACTGCTGCGATGAGCTATCTCCTGGTCTTTGTCGGTGGCGGCCTTGGCGCGACGCTGCGCCATTTCGTCAACCTTGTCTGCGCGCGCTGGATCGGCACCGGATTTCCCTGGGGCACGTTCCTCATCAACATATCGGGTTCGACGGTGATGGGACTGATCGCGGGTTATCTCGCCTTCAAGGGCGAGGCGTCGCAGCCCTGGCGGCTGTTCGTGATGACCGGCATCCTCGGCGGCTACACCACCTTCTCCGCCTTCTCGCTCGACGCCGCACTGCTCTACGAGCGCGGCGAACTCGGGCTTGCGGCGCTCTACGTGATCGGATCGGTCGTGCTCTCGATCGCCGGCCTGTTCGGCGGTCTCGCGCTGGTGCGCCATTTCGCCTGAAGAAACACCCGAACAAGCCCGCGACGGTCTCGCATGGGCGTCCCTGAGATGCGCATGGCAATCGGCCAGCTTCCGTTTGCTTCGCCTGACAGCCGGGACTAAGCAGGACGGATTCCTTCAATCCTCCCGACACGATTGCCTTGTCAGAATCTCCGATCAAAGAGCCGGCGCCTGCCGACGACGCCGCAGAGGGCGAGCCGCGATCAAAACCCGCCCGCAAGCCGGTGGGCTGGTCGATGATCTTCATTGCTGTCCTCGTCGTGGTCTGTGCCGCGCTGGTGTGGCGTCGCGACGGCATCGACGGCGTGCTCAACATCCTCACCCATGATCTCTGGCTGTTCGGGGAAATCCTGCCACGCGTGCTGGCCGGCTGCCTGCTCGGCGCGTTCATCGCGGAAATCCTGCCGCACGAAAAAGTCTCGCGGTCGCTCGGGCCGAATTCAGGCCTGAAGGGATTGCTGATCGGAACGGCGTTCGGCGCGATCCTGCCGGGCGGTCCCTTCACCGCCTATCCGGTGGCGGCGGCATTGCTCACGGTCGGCGCCGATTTCGGCGCGACCATCGCGATGGTGGTGAGCTGGACGCTGATCGGCTACGGCCGCGCGGTCGCCTGGGAGTTGCCGATCCTGGGGACGGAATTCACGCTGTGGCGGATCGTGATCTCGCTGCCGATCCCGGTACTGGCCGGCGCGCTCGGCCGCTTCGTCTATGTGCGGATGTATCCGAAGGGCAAGCCTTCGTGAATATCTCCGCGCTGATCATCGACATCACCTTGTGGGGCTCCGTCCTTGTGCTCGGCTTCATGGCCTGGCAGCGCGGCCGTGTCGTGCTGGTGTCATCGATGCGCGAAGGCTCGATGGACTTCATCAACATCGTGCCGCGCATCGCGCTCGGCGTGCTCGGCTCGGGCTTCATCGCCGCCGTGATACCGCCGGAGGTCATCACCGGCTGGCTCGGGCCTGACAGCGGCTGGTTCGGCGTGCTGACCGCCGTGATTGCAGGCGCTGCTACGCCGGGAGGCCCGGTGGTCGGCTTCTCGATCGGCGCGGTGGCGCTGAAAGTCGGCGGCGGCTCGCCGCAGGTGGTCGCCTATGTCGTCGCCTGGGCGCTGTTCGCTTTCCAGCGCATGATCCTGTGGGAGATCCCGTTCATGCCGGCGAAGTTCGTCTGGTTCCGCGCCGCGGTGTCGCTGCCGTTTCCGTTCCTGGCCGCGGCGATCGCGATGGCAATCGGCAAGCCGTGAGGCTCGTGGTTGATCGTTCAGATGAACCGAACGTGATTGCCGAAATTTCCCGAGCCCGCCTAAGCTCCCTCGATCAATCGGAGGGAACTGCCATGCGCCTGCTCCTCGCGTCGACTGCCGTCGCTCTGCTCGTCGGCCTGTCGCCGGC
Source organism: uncultured Alphaproteobacteria bacterium (assembly GCA_963823485.1). Taxonomy (GTDB): domain Bacteria; phylum Pseudomonadota; class Alphaproteobacteria; order Rhizobiales; family Xanthobacteraceae; genus Bradyrhizobium. The sequence goes on along the minus strand of CAWGLP010000026.1, from coordinate 18,560 downwards.
ATCCGCCATGTGTGGCGGTGGCCAGCAAGCCAGCTCCGGCGGCATGTGCGGAGCACCTGCGGCCTCCAGGCAGATGTCGGAATGGCCGGACGCGCCCAAGGCTCAACAGCCGCAGAAGCAGTCCGGCATGGGTATGTGTGGTTGCTGCAAGAACATGGCGATGATGGACGGCAAATCCGATGACCCGCACAAGGGTATGGACATGAAGTAGACGGCGAGGCCGTTCGGCTTCGCGTCGTTTCAGCTTGTTTGTGCCGGGCGCCCGTCATCGACCATGCGCTGTGCCAGAACAGCTAGCCCCAGCAGCGTGAGCCATACCGCGCACATCAAGGTCAGCGGGTGAGACAAGGTGCCCATCGTCGCCCACTTCGCCCAGATCCAGTAGACCTGCGCAATCCCGGGTAAGAGGAAGGTGAAGACCAGGCCGGTGAAACCGGACGGGGCGCTCACGAGCGTGTACAGGTGGATCACTGCGGCGAGTGGAGCGAGCAGGAATCCGGAAACTGTGCCGAGGAATGCCCAGTTCAGGTGCTGCAACGAATGCGCGAGGGTATAGGCGCCGACGAAGATGATGATGCCTGCAAGGAGGCCGTCCGGCGTGTAGTGAAATACGGCCAGCAACCCCGCCGCCAGAGCCAGGGCATCGATCAGCCAGGCGAGCGTCGTCTCGCGACGGCGCTCGGGGTCGCTCAGATGGTTCGCTGGCTTGCTGTTCTCGGTCATCATGGATTGGTCGCCGCCATCGGTGGCCGCGTTCGCTGCGCTGGGCCTAAACTTTCCGTCATTCGGAGTTCGCGTTGCGTGCGCACTGGTGGGATGGAAGGGCGGCGCGCGTGGACGCCCTGCGCGTTGAGGCTAAATTTGCCCGAAGGATCAACGTGATTTGGGTCGTCCAGCCCCTGGCGAGGAAATATTCCCCTTTTGTTCCAGCCCAAATCAGTGCTTCGATGCGCCATCCCACCCGGCAAGAGGGGCGGCTCGCGATCGTCACGAACGTGCGGTGGGATGCGGTGGACGCGAGAGCTGCGACTGACGAGCGTGGCTCAAACGTACGGCGAAGTCGTGTGGTCCTGACGCCGCGGCGCTGGCGTCAAGTTGCGCAAGGTTCATCGCCTCGTGCAGCGACGGTGGCAAGAAAGCCGTTCACCGGGGAGAACTCGTTATAAGCCGTAAAGCCACTGCGCAGGGAAGGCCGGATGCTCTCCGCTGAACCTGTATGCTCGTGTGCGTTTTCTTCTGTGCGCTTGGCACACGAGACCGCGGGTGCAGCGCGCACCCGGTCTTCCCTGCGCCCTCCCTGTCAGGAGGGTGAAATCGACGCAAACCTCGGGCGATCAACGCCGCGGGAAGGCGGTTGCACGACCCCACCCCGCGTAGACTTCAGTAATGTTATAATGTAACAAATATCCATGGCGCACGCGCATTCCCACGACCATGCACACCATCACGGCCACGCCCATAGCCACGGGCCTGCGACGCCGCATCCGGCGCAACCGGCGCCGTGGTCGATCCTGCGCATGACGGTGGCGGCACGGTTCTCCGCGGCACTGGCGGTCAGCGCCGCGCTGTGGGCGGTCGTGTGGCTGGCGATGAGGTGAGCATGGCCGCGCAGCTTCAATTTCGCGACGTCACGCTCGGCTACGACCGGCATCCGGCGGTGCATCACCTCAACGGCGAGGTTGCCACCGGCGCGCTGGTCGCGGTGATCGGGCCGAACGGCGCCGGCAAGTCGACGCTGTTTCGCGGGCTCGCCGGCATCCTCAAGCCACTGTCGGGATCGATCCAGCTCGGCGGCCTGGACAACAGGGACATCGCCTATCTGCCGCAGAGCGTCGACATCGACCGCAGCTTCCCGATCTCGGTATTCGATTTCGTCGGCACCGGCCTCTGGCGCTCGACTGGATTTTTCGGCGGCATGGGCAAGGGCGCACGGGACAAGATCACGCATGCGCTCGCCGCCGTCGGCCTCAACGGCTTCGAGAACCGCTCGATCGGCACGCTGTCCGGCGGCCAGATGCAGCGCATGCTGTTCGCGCGGGTGCTGCTGCAGGATGCGCGCCTGATCGTGCTGGACGAGCCGTTCAACGCCATCGACGCCAGGACTGCCTCCGACCTGCTGGCGCTGGTGAAGCGCTGGCACGCCGAGGGGCGTACCGTGCTGGCGGCGCTGCACGACATGGATCTGGTGCGCGAAAACTTTCCGGAGACGCTGCTGCTGGCCCGCGGGCCGGTGGCGTGGGGCCCGACCGCGCAGGTCCTCACCGCGGAAAACCTCGCCGAGGCGCGGCGCATGTGCGAGGCGTTCGACGACGGCGCCGCCGCCTGCGTCGTGGCCGTCACGCCTTCGCGGGCCGCCTGATGTTCTACGACGCGCTGATTGCGCCTTTCACTGATTTCGAGTTCATGCGCCGCGCGCTGGCCGCGGTGATCGCGCTGGCGCTCGGCGCAGCGCCGATCGGCGTATTCCTGATGCTGCGGCGGATGAGCCTGGTCGGCGACGCGATGGCGCACGCGATCCTGCCGGGTGCGGCGATCGGCTTTCTGATCTCCGGGCTCAATCTGTTCGCGATGACGATGGGCGGACTGATCGCGGGCTTTGCCGTCGCCATCCTTGCCGGCGTGGTGGCACGCACCACCGAGCTGAAGGAAGACGCCTCGCTTGCGACCTTCTATCTGGTGTCGCTGGCGCTTGGCGTGACCATCGTGTCCGTCAAGGGCACCAATATCGACCTGCTGCACGTGCTGTTCGGCAACATCCTGGCGATGGATGACCAGACACTGCTGGTCATCGCCTTCAACGCCACCATCACGCTGCTGGTGATGGCGGCGATCTACCGGCCGCTGGTGATCGAATGCGTCGATCCGGTTTTCCTGCGTACCGTCAGCCGCGCCGGCGCGCCGGCGCATCTGGCGTTCATGGCGCTGGTCGTGATCAATCTCGTCAACGGCTTTCACGCGCTCGGCACGCTGCTCGGCGTCGGGCTGATGATCCTGCCCGCGGGCATCGCACGGTTCTGGTCGCGCGACATCACCGGCATGATCTGCATCGCGGTCGCGAGCGCCATCGTGTCGGGCTATGCCGGGCTGGTGCTGTCGTTCCAGACGACGATTCCCTCCGGGCCTGCGATCATCCTGGTCGCAGCGGTGCTCTACGTGGCGTCGCTGCTGTTCGGCCCGGTCAGCGGCCTCGTGCGGCAGTTGTTTCCCGGCCGCCATCTCGAGGCCTGACCATGCGTCGCTGGTTCCTGCTCATCGCTCTGGCTTTCATCGCCGCAGTCGGTCCGGCCCGCGCCGAACCTCGCCTCAACGTGGTCGCCAGCTTCTCGATCCTCGGCGATTTCGTCCGCAATGTCGGCGGCGATCGCGTCAGTGTCACGACGCTGGTCGGCGCCGACAGCGATGCGCATGTCTATGTCCCGACGCCGGCGGACGCCAAGCGGATTGCGGATGCGAAGCTGGTCCTCGTCAACGGGCTCGGCTTCGAGGGCTGGCTGCCGCGGCTGGTGAAATCCGCCGGCAGCAAAGCCGCCATCGTCACCGCGACGTCGGGCATTGCGCCGCTCAAGCTCGGCTCCGAAGCCGATCCGCACGCCTGGCAATCGGTCGCCAATGCGAAGATCTATGTGGCCAATATTCGCGATGCGCTGGCGGCGGCGAGCCCGGCGGACGCTGAACTATTCAGGGCGAATGCCGAGGCTTACCTCGCAAAGCTCGACGCGCTGGACCGCGAGGTGCGCGAGGCGGTGGCGCAGATCCCGGACGGCCGCCGCAAGGTGATTTCGACCCATCGCGCCTTCGGCTATTTTGCCGCCGCATACGGCGTGGAATTCATCGCGCCGGTCGGCGTCTCCACCGAATCGGAGGCCAGCGCCCGCGATCTGGCCCGGATCATCACCCAGATCAGGACCGCCAAAATACCGGCGGTATTCCTGGAGAATATCAGCGACCCCAGGCTGATCCGCCGGATCTCGGCCGAGACCGGCGCCAGGGTCGGCGGCACGCTCTATTCGGACAGCCTGACCGCCGAAAAGGGCGATTCTCCCACTTACATTGCGATGGTCAGGCACAATATAAAGGCCCTGACCAGCGCGCTGAGCCCATAGGGCAGGGGCCACCCTGCTTGCCGGCGCCCCCCAATAATTCCGCCCCGGAGCGACTATGCCTGAACCTTCGTCCCCCAAAATTCCAGTGACCGTGCTGACGGGCTATCTCGGCGCCGGCAAGACCACGCTGCTCAACCGCATCCTGTCGGAAAACCACGGCAAGAAATACGCTGTCATCGTCAACGAATTCGGCGAGATCGGCATCGACAACGACCTCATCATCGGTGCCGACGAGGAAGTGTTCGAAATGAACAATGGCTGCGTCTGCTGCACCGTGCGCGGCGATCTCGTCCGCATCATGGAAGGCCTGATGAAGCGCAAGGGCAAGTTCGACGCCATCATCGTCGAAACGACGGGGCTCGCCGATCCGGCGCCGGTGGCGCAGACCTTTTTCGTCGACGAGGACGTGCAGAAGAACGCGCGCCTCGACGCCGTGGTGACGGTGGCCGACGCCAAATGGCTGAGCGACCGCCTCAAGGACGCCCCCGAAGCCAAGAACCAGATCGCCTTTGCCGACGTGATCGTGCTCAACAAGACCGACCTCGTCTCCAAGCCCGAACTGGCCGAGGTCGAAGCCCGCATCCGCGCCATCAATCCATATGCCAAGCTGCATCGCACCGAACGCTGCCAGGTGGCGCTGTCGGACGTGCTGGAGCGCGGCGCGTTCGATCTGGATCGCATCCTGGAAATCGAGCCGGAATTCCTCGAGGTCGGCGACGATCATCACCACGACCACGATCACCATCACGGCCATGACCATCACCATGATCACGGCCACGGCCATGGCGGCCTGAAGCATTATCACGACGAGGACATGCAATCGCTGTCGCTGCGGACCGACAAGCCGCTCGATCCCACCAAGTTCATGCCGTGGCTGCAGAACCTCGTCGCCACCGAGGGGCAGAAGATCCTGCGCTCTAAAGGCATCCTCGCCTTCACCGACGATGACGACCGCTACGTGTTCCAGGGTGTGCACATGATGCTGGAAGGCGATCATCAGCGTAAGTGGAAGGCGGACGAACCGCGCGAAAGCCGCGTCGTCTTCATCGGTCGCGAATTGCCGGAGCAGGCGATCCGCGACGGCTTCGAAGGCTGTATCACCACGTGATGAAAGAGTTCGATCCGGGCGTGGGGCCCTCCATCGCTTCCGTCACCGACCAGGTGCGGCCGCTCGCCGTGGGCATGCCGGTAACCTCGGTGCATTTCCTCGGCGAGGTCGCGGTGTTCATCGGCGCCGAGGAGAACGCCGCCATGGCCGATGCCGCGGGCGAAGTCTCGACCGTGGCCTTGCACAGCGGCGCCATTTTGTGCGCGGCGTCCGATGGCAAGCGCATCGTCACCGGTGGCGACGACGGCAAGCTCGTCGCGCTCGATGCCAAGGGGACGGTGACGGTGCTCGCCACCGATCCGAAGCGGCGCTGGATCGACAATGTCGCGCTGCATTCCGATGGCACGGTGGCATGGTCGGCGGGCAAGACGGCTTTCGTGCGCAGCCCGAAAGGCGATGAAAAATCCTTCGAAGCGCCCTCGACCGTCGGCGGTCTGGCGTTCGCGCCCAAGGGCCTGCGCGTGGCGGTCGCGCACTATAACGGCGTGACGCTGTGGTTTCCCAACATGGCTGCAAAGCCGGAATTCCTCGAATGGGCCGGCTCGCATCTGGCCGTCAGCTTCAGCCCCGACAACAAGTTCCTCGTCACAGCGATGCATGAGCCGGCGATGCACGGTTGGCGGCTCGCGGATAACAGGCACATGCGGATGAGCGGCTATCCCGGCCGTGTCCGCTCGATGTCGTGGAGCGTGGGCGGCAAGGGGCTTGCCACCTCGGGCGCCGATGCCGTGATCGTCTGGCCGTTCACCAGCAAGGACGGCCCGATGGGCAAGGAGCCCGCCATGCTGGCGCCGCTGCAGGCGCGTGTCGCCATGGTCGCCTGTCACCCGAAGCAGGACATCATGGCGACCGGCTATGGCGACGGCACGGTGCTGATGGTGCGTCTGGAGGACGGCGCCGAAATCCTGGTGCGGCGCAATGGAGCCGCGCCGGTTTCGGCACTGGCCTGGAACGCAAAGGGCACGCTGCTGGCCTTCGGCACGGAAGACGGAGATGCGGGTTTGCTGAACCTGTGACGCGACCGTCACGTCTCTCGGCTAGGGAGAGGGCATGCGATTCCTGACGACGTTCCAGCTCTATGATTTCCTCGACACGCTCGCCAGCCTGACGGCAGCGTTCGTCCTCGCCACGCTGATCGGCGCGGAACGGCAATACCGGCAGCGGACGGCGCGGCCTGCGCACCAACGTGCTGGTCGCCGTGGGCGCTGCCGCCTTCGTCGATCTCGCGATGCATCTGACGGGCACCGACGGTGCGGTGCGCGTGATCGCCTATGTCGTATCCGGCATCGGTTTCCTCGGGGCCGGCGTCATCATGAAAGAGGGGATGAACGTAAGCGGCCTCAACACCGCGGCGACGCTCTGGGGGTCGGCCGCGGTCGGCTCGTGCGCCGGCGCTGACATGATCGCCCAGGCGGCGGCGCTGACCGTGTTCGTGCTGGCGGGCAACACGCTGCTGCGTCCGCTCGTGAACGCCATCAATCGAATCCCTCTCGATGCGCATGCGTCTGAAGCAACCTATTATTTCAAGCTCGCGGTGACCTCGCATGCCTTGCCGGTCATGCGCGACCGCCTGGTGGAGCGGCTGGAGAGCGCCAACTATCCGGTGGCCGAGATCAAGGTCGTCGAGCTTGGCGACGACCTGCTGGAGATCGTTGCGACGCTGGTCAGCTCCTCGATTGATCCGCCGGAGCTCGACGCGGTTGCTGCCGATCTGCAGCGGCAGCAAGGCGTCCGGCATGCCACCTGGGAAGTCAGCACCAAGGAGTAGGGACGGGGCATTGGCGGCGCCGACCGCGCCAGTGGGTCCCCCGGGGAACTTTGTCCGGCGATAGCGGTTGATATCGCGAACAAATTCATGGGGAACGCCATGCCTCCGGACGACAGGAAGCGCGACTATCGAAGGGACATGCTGGTTGCGGCAGCCCTGTTCGCGGCCGGGCTGGTGATTTCGGCGGCCTCATTGACCCAGCTCAACGCCCGCAATCCACAGCGACTCGCACAGGCGACACCGCCGCTGCAGTCGACGCCCGGCGCTGAGACCAAGCCGTCTGCGCCGGCTGATCCGCAGACCACTGGCACGCGTCCATCCGACGTTCCGCCCGAGCCCGCCCGTCCCGACGCGGATGCGCAAAAGGCGGGCGCGCAGCCGGCGTTGCCGCCGGCGCCGGCGGAGAAGGTGGCCCCGTCGATCAAGGATCGCTGATCCGGATCGGCCGGTCCCACGTCCGTCTCATCATGGATGCAATGGCGAATTCGTGGGCACGGCCAACGCGCATGCGCCGATGTTGCGGCGGTGCGGCATCGTCGCGCCATCAATTTGGTTGAGGCCGCATCCTCGCGCTCCGAACGCCTTGTGTTGCTCCCCAACAAGCGGTTAGGCTTGCCGCAATCAACGAACAAAACAATACACAGGGGGAAGCAATGAAACGCAGGACGTTCCTCGGCGCGGCCATGGCCGCTGCGGTGCTTGGTCAGGCCTCCAGCGCGACCGCTCAACAACCACCAATCCGGATCGGAATGTCGATGCCGCAGACCGGTGGTCTCGCCGGTGGCGGCAAGGCCTCGCTGCTCGGCATCGAAATCTGGCGTGACGACATCAACGCCAAGGGCGGACTGCTCGGCCGCAAGGTCGAGCTCGTCGTCTATGACGACAAGTCGAGCGCATCGGAGACGCCGGCGATCTACGCCAAGCTGGTGGACGTCGACAAGGTCGATCTGCTGTTCGCGCCCTACGCCACGGTACCGACCGCGCCGATCATGCCGTTCGTCAAGCAGCGCGGCCTGCTGCTGATGGGGAATTTCTCGTTCCAGGTGAACAGCAAGGTCGGCCACGACATGTGGTTCAACAATGCGCCGTGGGGCCCGGCGGATAGCTGGGCGTCGTCGTTCCTCGATCTGGCGCAAAAGGCCGGCGGCAAGACCATGGCGCTGCTTTCGGCCGATCAGGAGTTCGCGCAGAACCTCGCGCTGACCGCGCGCGATGTCGCCAGGCAGCGCAATGTCTCGATCGTCTTCGACCAGAACTATCCGCCGAACACGGTCGAGTTCTCGTCCATCATCCGGGCGCTCAAGGCCGCCAAGCCCGACATCGTCTATATCGCGTCGTATCCGCCTGACTCGGCCGGCATCCTGCGCGCCGTGAACGAGATCGGGATCGGCGACAACGTCAAGATTTTCGGCGGCGGCATGGTCGGCCTGCAATTCGCTGCCGTGATGTCCAACCTCGGCTCGCTGCTCAACGGCGTGGTCAACTACAATACCTGGCTGCCGGAAAGCAGCATGTATTTCGCCGGCACCAAGGAATTTTTCGACGTCTACACCAAGCGCGCCGTCGAAGCGAAGGTCGATCCGCTCGGCTATTATCTGGCGCCGTTCGGCTATGCGATGGGCCAGATGGTGGAAGCCGCCGTCAACGCCACCAAGTCGCTCGACCAAAAGGGCATCGCCAAATATCTGCGCGAGAACGAGCACAAGACCATCGTCGGGCCGATCGCGTTTGCGGCGGATGGCGAACGCAAGGAAAGCGGAACGCTGCAGGCGCAGTTCCGCGGCGTGGTCGACAAGGATATCGAGCAGTTCCGCAAGCCGGGCAGGCAGGTGATCCTGTTCCCCGACAAGTTGAAGACGGGAGATCTCATCAGTCCCTTCGAGGCTGCCCGCAAATAGGCCTTGCTTCTCCGGCTCAGGAAAGGGCGAGGGGGACCTGACGTGTTTTCGATGGACCTGCTGCTCGGCGCGGTCGTGCTCGGTGTGCTGCTCGGCTGCTTCTATGCGGCCGTCAGCGTCGGCCTGTCCGTCTCGTTCGGGTTGCTCGACGTTCCCCATGTCGCCCATCCGGCGTTCCTGGTGCTGGCGTCCTACGGCGTGTTCCAGCTCAACGAGAGTTACGACATCGATCCGCTGCTGGCCGGGCTGGCGATCACGCCGCTGTTTTTCGTGTTCGGCCTCGTCGCCTACCGCATCTACTACGAAACCTTCGAAAAGCGCGGCAGCGATGCGGCCGTGCGCGGCATCGCGTTTTTCTTCGGCATCGCCTTCATCATCGAGGTGCTGATCATCCTGCAGTTCGGCGTCGACCAGCGCTCGGTCACCGCGACCTATATCGGCAAGTCCTGGGGTTTCGGCGAAATGCGGATACCGATCCGGCAACTGGTCGCGTTCGCGGTGGCGCTGGCGCTCACGGTGCTGCTGGCGGCGTACCTGTCGAAGACGTTCATGGGCCGCGCCATCCGGGCGGTGGCGCAGGACGAGGAGGCGCTGCGGCTGATGGGCGCCAACCCGGTCCGCATCAAGCAGTTCGCGTTCGGCATCGCCACCGCCGTGCTGGGCATCGCCGGCGCGCTGTTGATCATCGTGGCGCCGGTCGAGCCGACGCTTGACCGGGCCTATATCGGCCGGACCTTCTGCGTCGTGGTCATGGCGGGGCTCGGCAGCATCAGCGGCACGCTGATCGCCGCCATCATCCTCGGCGTCGCGGAATTGATCGTGCTGACGATGTTCGGCGCCTCCTGGGCGCCGGCGATTTCGTTCGCGATGTTGCTCGCCGTCCTCGCCGTCCGGCCGCAAGGTTTGCTCGGCCGATGAGCAAGCGCCGCAACAGCATTGTATTCTGGGTCGGGGTGACCGTCTTCCTGATTGCCATCCTGGCGATGACGCAGACCGTCCGCAACGAGTATCCGTTCTTCGCCGGCTACGTGATCCTGCAATTCGTCGCGCTCGCGGTCGCCTGGAGCATCCTCGGCGGCTATGCCGGTTACGTCAATTTCGGCACCAATGCCTTTTTCGGCGTCGGCGTCTACACGGCGGTGGCGCTGTTCAAGGCAACCGGTGCGCCGCTGGTGGTGCAGATCGGCGCGGCGGCGGTCATCGGCATGCTGCTCGGCTTCGGCGTCGGCCTCCTGACCTTGCGGATGCGCGGGATATTTTTCTCGATCGCCACGATCGCGCTTGCCATCATCATCGAGACCTTCGTGATGAACTGGCGGTTCGTCGGCGGCGCGGCCGGTATCCAGTTGCAGCGGCCGCCGGTGACGGCGCCGTTCGACAGTTACGTGAAGATGCTGTTCTTCGTGCAGGCCGTCCTCGTCGTCATCGCCGTCTCGATCTCGCGCTACATCCAGAATTCCCGGATCGGCCGCGGCCTGCAGGCGCTGCGTGACGACGAACTCGCGGCCGAATGCACGGGCGTGCCGACATTGAAGCTCAAGCTGGTGGCCTGCATGATATCGGGCGCCATGATCTCAGCGGCCGGAGCGCCGGCGGCGATGTACCTGCAATATGCCGATCCGTCCTCCGCGTTCAATCTCACCTACTCCGTCTCGGCGCTGGCGATGTCGCTGATCGGAGGGACCGCGCACTGGATCGGTCCGGTGCTCGGCGCCATCCTGCTCGGTTCGACGCAGCAATTCCTTGCCGTGACCATTTCGTCGGAGGTCAACGTGCTGGTGCTGGGCATCATGCTGGTGCTGTTTGTCGTTGCGGCTCCCAAGGGCATCATCGGGCTGCTGCGGCCACGATACCGTCTGCGCGCGGGAGGCAAGCCATGACCTCGGCTGCCGCGACGGATGCGCCCCTGCTGCAAGTCGGCGCGATCACCAAGACCTTCGGTGGCTTTACCGCGCTCGACAATATCAGCGTCGATATCCGCAAGGGCGAACGGTTCGGCCTGATCGGACCGAACGGCTCGGGCAAGACGACGCTGATCAACTGCATTTCCGGCGCGCTGCGGCCGCAAACCGGCCGCGTGGTATTCTGCGGCGAGGACATCACCCAGCTACCGCCGCATCTGAGGGCGCGCCGCGGCATCGCCCGCAGCTTCCAGATACCTCGGCCCTTCAAGAGCATGACGGTGCTGGAAAACCTGTTGGTCGGGCTCGATTTCGCCGCCGCCGCTTCGGGCCTGCCGGAGGAAGACGTCGCGATGTCGATCCTGACGCGGATGGGGCTGGCTGCCCGGGCGGACGCGCCGACCGACACGCTGAGCCAGGTCGAATTGCGCAAGATGGAGCTTGCGCGCGCGATGGCGGTGCGCCCAAAACTCCTGATTTCCGATGAAGCGATGGCCGGGCTTTCCAGTTCCGAAGTGGACGAGGTGCTCGATCTCCTGATCAGCCTCGGCGAGGAGGACATCACCATCATCATGATCGAGCACATCATGCAGGCGGTGATGCGCTTTTCGGAGCGGGTGATGTGTCTCGACGCTGGCAGGATCATCGCGCTGGGTGCGCCGGCCGAGGTGATGGCCAACAAGCGGGTGCAGGAGGCCTATCTTGGCACTTAGCCTCGCCATCGAAGGGCTTGATGCGGGCTACGGCGCCGTCAAGGCGCTGCGCGGGGTCACGCTCCATGTCGAGGCAGGCGAGACTGTCGCCTTGCTCGGTACCAACGGCAACGGAAAGAGCACGCTGATGAAGTGCGTCATGGGCCTGGTTCGTCCGGACCGCGGCCGGCTGGCGCTTGCGATCGATGGCCGGACCCACGACCTGACCAAGCTCTCGCCCGAGGCGATCGTCGATCTCGGCGTGGCGCTGGTGCCGGAGGGGCGGCGGCTGTTTCCCAAGCTGACGGTCATGGAGAACCTGATGCTCGGCGCTTTCAGGAAGTCGGCCCGCAGCGCCATCGGCCAGAATCTGGCGTTGGCCTTCGACACGTTTCCGGCGCTGAAGGCGTGCCGCAACCAGCTCGCCGGCACCATGTCCGGGGGCCAGCAGCAGATGCTCGCCATTGCCCGCGCGCTGATGTCGTCACCGCGGCTGCTGCTGATCGACGAGCCTTCGGTCGGACTGTCGCCGCTTCTGGTGTCGCAGACCATCGCTGCCATTGGCCAGCTCAAGCAGCAGGTCGGCCTGACGGTGCTGATGGCGGAGCAGAATTTCAACCAGGCGATACGGATCGCCGACCGCGGCTACATCATCGTTCACGGCGAGATCGCGGTGGCGGCGCAGTCGGTCGACGAGTTGAAGGCCAACGACATCGTCAAGCGGCTTTATCTCGGCGGCGTCGCCTGATGGATGTGACGGCACCGTGACGGGCGATATGTGGCCCATTGCCGATTCTTCGGCCTCGTCTGTTGCCAAAGGCCGCTCCATAATCTCTCATTGCGTCACAGAGACAGATGAGGCCGATGATGAAGATCGACGACGTCAGGCGAACCGCCTATTCGATGCCGCTGACCAATCCCTCGTTTCCGCCGGGACCCTATCGTTTTTTCAATCGCGAGTATTTCGTCATCACCTACCGCACCGATCCCGATGCGCTTGCCGCCGTGGTGCCCGAACCGCTTGAAGTGACAGAGCCGGTCGTCAAATACGAATTCATCCGCATGCCCGATTCAACCGGATTCGGCGATTACACCGAGACAGGCCAGGTGATCCCGGTCCGCTTCAAGGGCGAGGAGGGCGTCTACGTTCATTCGATGTATCTGGACGATGAGGGGCCCATCGCCGGTGGCCGCGAGCTCTGGGGGTTTCCCAAGAAGCTGGCTTCCCCGAAAATCGCCGTCGAGAGCGACGTGCTGGTCGGAACGCTGCACTATGGCTCGGTGCTGTGCGCCTCCGCCACCATGGGCTACAAGCACCGCCCGGTCGATCACGACGCGGTGCTGAAGTCAATGAAGGCGCCGAACTTCATGATCAAGATCATCCCGCATGTCGACGGTAGCCCGCGGATCTGCGAACTGGTGCGCTACTGTCTGGAAGATATCACGTTGAAAGAGGCGTGGTCCGGCCCCGCGGCGCTGGGTCTCTTCCCCCATGCGCTTGCCGACGTCGCGCGGCTGCCGGTGCGCGAGGTGGTCTCGGCGTTGCATTTCAAGGCTGATCTGACGCTCGGGCTGGGCACCGTGGCGTTCGACTACTTGGCGAAGTGAAGCGCCCGCTACTTCTCTGCGGTCGTTGCGCCCCTGAGCGTGCAGGACGTCGAACAGGTGGTCATCACGCCGCTCTGGCAGGCGATGCACACCGCGACGCACTGCTTCATGTCCTTGGGATTGTAGGCGCTGTAGAGCTTGCGCGCGCAGTTGTCGACCGAGCCGGTGATGTCGTTGTTGCTTTCAGGCGTGCACGAACCCAGCGCAACCGCTGACAGGACAATGGCAAGGAACGCGCGCATGATGGTCGCTCCACTGGGGGAGCCGTCGCTCGAAAGTGGCGACGGCCGGGGCCCTCGCAGAAAAGTGCCGCTCAGGATGGCGCGATTCGATTAATCGAGTGTTACGCAGCGCAGGGGCCCGCGCTGCGTAGTTCTACGATCGGATGTGTGCAGTGCACACATCCGCACAGGCGTCGGGTCTCCTAGACTAGCGAACCAGCACGTTCCGGAACTGCCAGGGATCCGACGTGTCGATGTCTTCCGGGAACAGGCCGGGGCGGTCGGTCAGCGGGGTCCAGTCGGTGTAGTAGCCCTTCACCGGGCCGAGATACGGCATCTGGATTTCCAGCAGGCGATCGAAATCCATCTCGTCGGCTTCGACGATGCCTTCGTTCGGGTTTTCCAGCGCCCACACCATGCCGCCGAGCACGGCGGAGGTCACCTGCAGGCCGGTGGCGTTCTGATAGGGCGCGAGTTTGCGGGTCTCTTCGATGGAGAGCTGCGAGCCGTACCAGTAGGCATTGTTGTCATGGCCGAACAGCAGCACGCCGAGTTCATCGATGCCATCGACGATTTCGTTCTCGTCGAGGATGTGGTGCTTTTCCTGCATCTTGGCTGCGCGGCCGAACATTTCATGCAGCGACAGCACGGCATCGTCAGCCGGATGATAGGCATAGTGGCAGGTCGGCCGGTAGACCGCCGCGCCCGATGCGTCACGCACCGTGAAGTAATCGGCGATCGAGATCGAACTCGTTGTGGGTGACGAGGAAGCCATACTGCGCGCCGCGGGTCGGGCACCAGGTGCGCACGCGCGTGTTGGCGCCGGGCTGCATCAGATAGATGGCGGCGCCGCAGCCGGCTTCGTGGGTCCGCGCATTCTCCGGCATCCATTTTTCATGGGTGCCCCAGCCGAGTTCTGACGGCTGCACGCCTTCCGACAGGAAGCCTTCCACCGACCAGGTGTTGACGAAGACGTCAGGCTCTTTCGGCGACCTGGAGCGCTGGGTGTCGCGTTCGGCGATGTGGATGCCTTTGATACCCGCCTGCCGCATCAAGTCCGCCCATTCGGCCTTGGTCTTCGGCTTGGGGGCATTGAGCTTCAGATCGGCGGCGACATTGAGCAGCGCCTGCTTGACGAAAAACGAGACCATGCCGGGATTGGCGCCGCAGCAGGAGACGGCCGTCGTCGAACCGGCGGGACGCGCCTTCTTGGCGGCCAGCGTCGCTTCGCGAAGCGCGTAGTTGGAGCGCGCTTCCGGGCCCTTCGAAGAATCGAAATAGAAGCCGAGCCAGGGCTCGTTGACGGTGTCGATGTAGAGCGCGCCGAGCTCGTTGCACAGCTCCATGATGTCGGTGGAGCCGGTATCGACCGAGAGATTGACGCAAAAGCCCTGGCCACCGCCCTCAGTGAGCAGCGGGGTCAGCAACTCGCGATAATTGTCCTTGGTCACGCCCTTCTGGATGAAGCGTACATTGTGCTTCTCGCAATGCGCCTTGCGGCCCTCGTCCTTGGGATCGATCACGGTGACGCGCGACTTGTCGTAGTCGAGATGCCGCTCGATCAGCGGCAGCGTGCCCTTGCCGATGGAGCCGAAGCCGATCATGACAATCGGGCCGGTGATTTTCGCGTGGATGGGCGATGCGGCGGGCGAGGACATTGGCTTTGAACTCCAAGGGGTATGGGTAAACGCGCGCGAGGTCTGCGCAACCAGGGAACGAAAGTGGCGGCGGATCAGGCAATACCCTGTGAATAGCCGTTACATTTTGCCGATGAATGTCAGGCGGTCAATTCGGACCGCGGACTTCCATGACGGTGAGGGACCTCAGTTCGCCCGAGGGCGTCACGAAGCTGATGGCCTGTCCGGCTGCGAGGCCGATCAAGGCGGCGCCGATCGGGGTCAGAACCGAGACGCGGCCCGCCTCGATGTCGGCAGATTTCGGATAGACCAGCGTGACCTGCTTTTGCAGGCCCGTCGCATCATCCTTGAAAGTCACTGCGGATTCCATCCCGACGATGCCGGCGAGCGGCGCCGTGTCGGGAACGACCGTCGCACGTTCGATTTCTCCAGCCAGGAATTCGGCCGTTGCCGGGGAGGTCTCGGCGGCCGCTTCGGCGAGCTGGGCGAGCCGTTTGCTGTCGGCCTGCCGGATCTTGATCGGCGGAAGCTGTGTTCGCGGCACGTGGATCATGTTCTTCACACTCATTCGGACGCGGCATGCCGGCGGCATTACGCGATCAATACTCAAGAAGGGGAGATGTGTTGGGGTGTTTAAATCGCAGGCAATCGAACCCGGACGGGCCAATGATATCCGTCCGGGCTACCTTCCTGCGTGAAGGTGACCGGCGCGCAGCAACAACCGTTTGCTATGCAGGTTCATCATGATCACCTCAACCTAGGTACACTGCCGGCAAAGTCAACCGGCGAGCCCGGGACAATTGGCCGCCCGGCGCGCCGAGGTTCAAGTCCGCCGCTTTGCGGTCACTTCAATCTCGATCTTCATCTCAGGCTTGTAGAGGCCTGCGACGACGAGAAGAGTTGTGGCCGGGCGAATCTCGCCGAACACCTCGCCGCAGACCGCGAAGAAGGCATCTGCATCCGCAAGGTCGGTGATGTAGTAGGTCGCGCGGACGATATCGGCCATCGCGAAGCCGCCTTCCTTGAGGGCGGCCTCGATGGTCCTGAAGCAGTTGCGTGCCTGGCTCGCGATATCGGCCGGAATGACCATAGTGGCGTAGTCATAGCCGGTGGTGCCGGCCACGAAGGCGAAATCACCGTCGATGACGGCGCGGCTGTAACCGGCGGCCTTTTCGAAGGGTGAGCCGGTGGAGATCAGGCGGCGGGGCATCAGGACCTCGATCTGGACAGGTACAGGAGCAGGATCGGCGCGGTTTACGGGCTTTTCGCCCGACCGCGCAACCCTTCGGGAAATTACGCCACGCGCGATACGAGCAGCGTTTTCCTGCTCCGCGCTGCCTTTGGCTTCAGCAGCGGCGCGCCGGTCGGGGCGATCATTCCCCACGCGCCGTCGAGCGCGCCCTCGCGCAGCTCAAGGCCAAGCAGCCGGTCGCGCTCGAACGGGCCGGGCAGCGACAGTTCGCCGGTCTTGAGGCCCGAGAAGCCAAAGCGCGCGTAGTAGGGCGGATCGCCGAGCAGGATCACGGCGCCATGGCCGCGCTGCCGCGCCACCTCGATTGCCCGCGCCATCAACGCCGCGCCGACACCGAACTTGCGGCTGTCGGGATCGACCGCCAGCGGGCCGAGCATGAGCGCCGGGATGCCCCCGGCGCTGACGTGCCACAACCGCACGGTGCCCACGAGTTGGCCCTGGCGCACGGCCGACAAGGCGAGGCCTTCGGCGGGCGCGCGTCCGTCGCGCAGGCGCTGGCAGGTGCGCGTATGGCGGTTTGCGCCAAAGCAGGCATCCAGCAGCGCTTCGCGCGCAGCGACGTCCGAGGACCGTTCCGCACGGATCGCGAACGGAGCGGCATCGGAGAGGAGGGCAACAGTGGTCTTCCGCAAGGCAGTCATGGCACGTCAGTCCCCGCTCCAAACAGCCGTGTGGCCGCAGGAAGCGTTGTCAGAAAATCGGCGAATGAGGGGGAGGGAGCCGGCGCACCGGCTCCCGATTATTCGAACCTCGAAACGAGGCTGTTCAGATGTGGTAGGTCCGCAGCGGCGGGATGCCGTTGAACGCCACCGACGAGTAGGTCGACGTATAGGCCCCGGTGCCTTCGATCAGCAGCTTGTCGCCGATCTCGAGCGTCACCGGAAGCGGGTACGGCATCTTCTCGTACAGCACGTCGGCGCTATCGCAGGTGGGGCCTGCGAGCACGCACGGCGTCATGTCCGCACCGTCATGCGGGGTGCGGATGGCGTAGCGGATCGACTCGTCCATCGTCTCGGCGAGACCGCCGAACTTGCCGATGTCGAGATACACCCAGCGCACCTCGTCCTCGTCGCTCTTCCTGGAGATCAGGACGACTTCGGTCTCGATGATGCCGGCATTTCCGACCATGCCGCGGC
Organism: uncultured Alphaproteobacteria bacterium; assembly: GCA_963823485.1. Taxonomy (GTDB): domain Bacteria; phylum Pseudomonadota; class Alphaproteobacteria; order Rhizobiales; family Xanthobacteraceae; genus Bradyrhizobium. The sequence goes on along the minus strand of CAWGLP010000026.1, from coordinate 1,236 downwards.
CCGGCTCGATGATCGTCTCCGGGATCTGGTTGCCGAAATGCTTGCGCAGCGCACGGAAGATCGACCGCCCGTATTGCACGACCGGAGGAACGTCCTTGAGGTACTTGGTCGGGAAGCCGCCGCCCATGTTGACCATGGACAGGTTGATCCCGCGCTCGGCGCAGTCACGGAACACCGTCGAGGCCATCGACAGGGCACGATCCCACGCCTTCACCTTGCGCTGCTGCGAGCCGACATGGAACGAGATGCCGCACGGCTCCAGGCCCAGACGCTTGGCGAGGTCGAGCACGTCGACCGCCATCTCCGGATCGCAGCCGAACTTGCGCGACAGCGGCCACTCGGCGCCTGCGCAATCATAGAGAATGCGGCAGAACACCTTGGCGCCGGGGGCGGCACGGGCGATCTTCTCGACTTCGGCGGCGCAGTCGACCGCGAACAGGCGAATGCCGAGCGCGAAGGCACGCGCGATGTCGCGCTCCTTCTTGATCGTATTGCCATAGGAGATGCGGTCCGGCGTCGCGCCGGCGGCCAGCGCCATTTCGATCTCGGCGACGGTCGCCGTGTCGAAGCACGAGCCCATCGAGGCCAGGAGCGACAGCACTTCCGGGGACGGGTTTGCCTTCACCGCGTAGAACACACGGCTGTCCGGCAACGCCTTCGCGAAGGTCTGGTAGTTGTCGCGCACGACTTCGAGGTCGACGACGAGGCACGGCTCGGTGTCGAGGCCCTCGCTGCGGCGGCTGCGCAGGAATTCCTGGATACGTTCGGTCATAGCACTCTCCAAAGCGGCCCCAGCGACGGAGCTCGTTCAAAGTGGTTCTCGGACGTGAGTTTGTTGGCGCAGCCGCACGATGGAGACGCGACGTAGCCTCGAACTCAGACCGAATGTGCTGCCGTGGATTGGTTGGGAATTTCCCGCCCGCACACCTGGCAATGAAGGACAAGCCTTTTCAGTAGCCCGCGCCGGCGGTGGAATGCCGGTAGAGACCAAAAAAGCCCGATCCGTCGTTGCTTTAAGTCGCGTCCCCCGTTGAGAGCGGGGTGCGCCGGTTCGCCTCCGGCTGCCAGTCACGGTTGCAAAGGATGGAGAGACCTTCAACGGCATCCCTTGAGAGAGATGCTGGCCACTCAAGAAGGAGCGACCCTCGGTTCTTCATCCCTTGGCGGCTGTCCGGCCTCTTGTCCGGATACCTACCGACTGACACACGACCACAGGCACGTGCGAAATTGGGCAAG
>CAWGLP010000025.1:0-592813 GCA_963823485.1 uncultured Alphaproteobacteria bacterium | reverse complement strand
GCCGCCGCGACCGTCAAGGCAATCGTCAGATGCGAACACAGCACAATCAAAATTCAGCCATCGCACCGCGACTCGGGGCGCACGACCATAACCGCAAACTGGATCGGGCCCGCGGACGCCTCGATGCGGGAACGCTCGCCCCGGCCAGCGCGGCGCGCTGCGCCTGCAGCCCGACCAGCGTCGTAGCCGGCCTGCCGCTGGCGTATCCAACCCATCGCGCGTCAGCATGTGCGTGGCGATGTTGATGGCCCGGTCACCCGGCCAAGCCGGTATTCGTCCACGGCCCGGTCGATTCGCAATGCGGCCGTTCAGGTCGGCAACAACAGCGGTTTGCGCCGTGACGCGGGCGTCGAGCGCTTCGATGCGCTCGGTGACGCCGGAAACGCGACGAGGCCGCGACGCTGACATGCGCCTCGACCAGCTTGCCGAACACCCCGGCGGCGTTGATGAGCGCGAGACCGGCAACGAGGGCGACCATGACGAAACGCATTTTCCAGTTGGTCCGGCCCCAATGCGCGGCCAGCCATCCGGCGATCACGAGCTTGCCGGCTTCCATGGTGGCGGCGAGCACCATGACCGCAACCGGATCGCCGGGAAATATCTCGGCCATGCCCGCGACCGAAAAATAGGCAGCAACCGTCGCCAGCGCGAGCGCTGCAACAGGGCAAAGGCGCGGCTGGTGCGGGCGCGTTCCGGCGCGGCGGGAACCGCCTCCGGCACGGTGGGTGCAACGAAAACCGTCGGCGGCTCGAGCGGCGCGTCGGGCGCTTCCGGCGCGCCATCGCGGCTCTTCTGTCCTGGCCTTGGTTGTCTTGGCCTTGGTTGTCCTGGCTGCTTTGGCCTTGGTGTCCTTCGAAGCCTTGGCGCGACTGGGTGCCGGAGAGGAACGGCTGCGTTTCTTTGCCGCCACGGGCGCCTCGCCGGACGGCTCAACGCCGAGGTCTTCCGCAGGCGTCGCCACCAATCGAGGGGTGCGAGGTGAGGCATTGGCCCAGGCGTCGAGCTGATGCCTGATGCGCACGGCATCGCTGTCGCCCTCGTTGAGGTCGGTCGCGGAGATCGCTCGCGTGGTTGCGCGGCCTGTCATGTGGCACCCTGCCTCGTAACGGCAAACGCCAGCTTCTCCTCGGCGAAGAACTGGAGTGTGCCGTAACCTTCCGTGTCGACGGCATATCTAAAGCTTCCGTCAACGGTCGGAAACACGGCGACAACCGTGCCCGAACTCGTGATCGTTGGCGACGTTTTCGACCTGCTCGCCAATTGCAAACTTCGCCATCGAAAACTCCTTTTCGGATTCGTCGACGCGATTATATCTCCACGAGCAGGCCGTCGCTGCTTAACGATTCATCTTCCGGAATTTAGCACGATGGTTGTTGCACGAATGCCTCATCCTGCTCGCGGAAGGGAACCGCTCTGCACGTGGAGCGCGAAACGAACATGGCGCGATGTCCGGATTGAGTTTGAAATGCGCATCGAGGACGCGGACAATCTGAATCTGCGGCTTCACCGTCCTCGCTCTTCGAGTGTGCCCGATCTATCAATGGCCTGCCCGATTTCTGCCGATGCCGCCGTCCCACCCACGAAGGCCCAGGCACGGCGCAATCCAGCACTGTTGCAGCGTTAAGACAGTCGTAGCCATTCCGGCACGGTCCCGTAGTTCTACGCTTTGCGAATCGTCCACGCCCGCCCCTACTCTCACCGCAGTTTGCATTCACTGGCGTTGCCGGTGTCCGTCCCGCGCAAAAAGCACGGCCACGGAAGTGTTGCGTTTTTGCCGGGCAATTCGCGTAAGGGAGCGTCCAAAAAAACGGCGTGCACCAATGTTGGCATGAACCCTGCATTGGTTGAACGAAGTTGAACGAATTGGAAATTCCTTATCAGCGAAGGTCCGCCATGCTCGTCACTCTCGTCGCCGTTCTCTGCAACAGCCAGCTCTGTCTCGAAAAAGTCGTCACCACCAGCGACCAGTCCGGCATCACCATGAACGCCTGCGCGGTCAACGCGCAGATCGGAATTGCCGACTGGCTCGCCAAGGGCCCGTATCGCGAATGGCGATTGGCGCGCTACAAATGCGTGCTGGGGAAGTACGTTCCGAAGAACGAAGCCTGATCGGATAGCGGCGAGGCTCCTGCTGATCCGCAGCGCTACGTCACGCCATTGCGCCACACACAACGCTGTCATACCCCGCGCATGCGGGGTATCCAGTACGCTGCGGCCTATCCACGTCATCGCGAGCGAAGCGAAGCAATCCACGCTGCGGCACAACGAAAGAATGGATTGCTTCGCTTCGCTCGCAATGACGGCGTTTAGCATCTGACATATCTTCGCCTTCTCGCGGCGCGCTGCGCCCGAGGTTTGCTGAAATTCCTTTCCCTCAAGACAGAGGGAGCAGGGAATGCCGGGTGCTTGCTGCACCCGCGGTCTCGTGTGCATGTAGTGGGTAGATGCGCACACGAGCATACAGGTACAGCCGGAGCACTCCGGCATTCCCTGCGCAATGGTTTGACGGCTTATGCCGCGCTCTCCCCGGCGACGAATTCGTTTTGTCACCGTTGCCTCGCGGATTGAAGACATGTCCGCGCCCGGTTGGGCCGACACATCTCCGCAAGGCGTAGCATCAGCCACGGATGCCAGGACCACACGGTTTTGCCGTACGCAACACCCGTCCTCGTCAAGAGGCTTCGCCGGTATCAAGTGCAAGTCCGTCGAAGCGTTAGCGAAGCCGGAAGCGTCGTTCGTCTGCGCGCTGTTATCCGCTCACGGCAAGGCCGCCCTGCGAACACGCTTCACGCCGACGCTGCTGCGTCCACCGCATCCCACCCCGCGTCCGTGACGACTTGCGATCCGCCCCTCATGAGGGATGAGACGGCGGGATTGATAGGGCTGATTTGGGGTGATTGAGAAGGGAATTGTTTTTGCGCGTGGGGCTGGACGGGGCAAATCGCGTTGATTTGGCTTGGGAAATTGGCGCTCGCGAGCAGCGCCCAAGCTGGTTCGAAAGAGTCAAGAGGAGCACGGCATGGCGATTAAGTGCGTTGCCACCGTAATTCCCCGCAAGAGGCCGCCTTGTTAGCTCATGATTTGGTTCGGAAGGATAAAGACCATGAAATAGATGATCGCGACCTCGATACCTAATGCCAAACACTGGATGGCGATCACGGCCCAGAAGAGCAGCGGGCTCTCATACCTCCTCAGGACGACGCCTACTCCCATTTGGATTTCCATCGCTCGTAAGCCGTGGAACAGCTTCGCCGCTACCCACCCGAACACGACGGTTATAGAAAGCAGGATAAGGAACGTCGCCATACCGCGTCATGAATCCCTTAGGTGATCGCACTGAGGACACTCGCCGTCAGCCGCCATGTCCAGTCCGCATCCATATCGAGCCGTCGCTCTTGAGAAGTTTAGTCGCGAGGGCGTACGCGTGACGTTCCGCGTCATCGTCAGCTATGCCCATAGCGGACCAATTGCACCGCAGCGAAATGACGCCACGTGCCTCCCCGAAAAATTAAGCCACATCCAAGACCTTTTCTGATCCAAATTTTTCTGCAAAATGGCACGAGGTAAGGATCGTCCTTTGGGGGAGGAAAACAAAATGGCAGAACGGCAAATTCACTTCGACGATGGTGCCGCCTACGAGCAGATGATGGGAATTTGGAGCCGGTCCGCTGGCGAGATATTCCTTGATTGGCTAGCGCCCCCTTTAGGTTTGCGGTGGATCGACATCGGTTGCGGCAACGATGCCTTCACTGAACTGTTAGTCGAGCGATGTAGCCCTGCGGAGGTCCAAGGGATCGATCCATCCGAAGAGCAGCTTGCTTTCGCACGCACTCGACCTGCGTCGCGCTTGGCAAAGTTTCAGCAAGGCGATGCTATGGACCTTCCTTTCGCTGATAGCAGCTTCGACGCGGCTGTGATGGCATTGGTTCTTGTGTTCGTGCCGGACCCGGCGAAGGGCGTCAGCGAAATGGTGCGAGTAGTCGTCCCTGGGGGTGCTGTCGTGACCTACATGTCGGACATGTTAGGTGGTGGATTTCCGCTCGATCCCATCTACTCCGAAATGCAGGCAATGGGCATCGTGCCTACGCGTCCACCACAGTTGAATGCATCTCGAATGGAAGTGCTGCGGGACTTATGGATCGGCGCGGGCCTTGAAGATGTGCAAACGCGAGAAATTACAGTGCACCGGACTTTTGCAAACTTCGACGATTTCTGGGTGACAAATCTCAAGTCTCCTGTGCTTCGGCCGACAGTTGCAGCCATGAACTCCGTAGACGTTGAGACACTCATCTCACGGGTACGTCCGCGCATACCGGCGGATGCTGACGGTCGCATCACCTGCAGTGCGCGCGCGCATGCGGTAAGGGGACGTCGTCCCAAGTAGCGAATGTCCGCATTCGGGTGGTCATCGGCGGCCTGCCGCGATTGCGTCAATCGGCGCGGGATCATATTGGCTGCCCCCATGCGCCAGCATGCGCTTGAGCAATTTCGCCGCGCCGAATTCGTGGTTATCGATCAGCGGACCTTACTCGATGATGGCGTCGATCTCGTCAGGATCGATCTGACACGGTGCCGCCTGCCATGGGTTCAGCTGCAGGTGATGGTACTGGCGATGCGCGCTGCAGACGCTTGCGGCTGCAAACCAGCCCTCGCGTTTCAGCTGGTCGCGGATCGCGGCGACATATCCGGGGTCGTTAAGCCCTGGAGCAAGGAGCGCCTGCCGCTGGTCGAGGATCGCATTCGTGACCGGTTGAAGCAGCTCTCCGCCCGCCTTGGCAGTGCCGACTGGCTCGATGGTGCGTTCAGCGCGGGGGACCTGATGATGGTGTCGGTCCTGCTCCGGCTGAAATCGTCGGGCATGCTGGACGAATATCCGAACCTGGCCGCCTATCTCGCGCGCGGCGAAGCGCGGCCCGCCTACCAGCGGGCGTTCGAGGCGCAGTTGGCGGTCAACACGAGCAAGAAACCGTAAGCACATGAAGAAACACGCATCGGCCAGTTGCCGCCGTTAACTACATTCGCGGCCGCTCCAACGACGAACTTCGAATTCGCTTGAGATTAACGAGTTGTTAGGGTTGATTGAGCCGGTAAGCCACATCGCAACGTAAAAGCTGAAACCACCCGGATTGGATCAGGGCGCGGCATGCATTGGTATGTCTACCCATTGGCGGCTTTCGCCATCGTCTTTCTTGGCCACTTTCTCGCCGACCAGGTCGGCCAGCCGATACGAAGCGTGCTGCGTCTTCGGCGCACGGCTCTCGAGCGGATAGCGCTGTTCCGGAATGCGGCACTACCCCGGCCGCGCGAACTGGCGACCACTTCGCAGGCCATCCATGAGCATGATCGGGCCGTACGCAACCTGCGCGGGGCGCTGGTCGCTTTCCATGATCTCGGCACACGCCTGCTTGCAATCGGCGAAAGCGAGCCGGCCGTCCGTATCCTGATGAGCCTTCTCGGTTTCAACGTCGTCCGGGCGGGCCGCGCGCTCATCGCACTTTCGCGGACCTGCGCCATGGCCGGGCTCGACAGCGACGAAAACCGGCGCGTCATCGGTTGGGCGCTGCATGCCACCCGGATTGCACTCCGCGCCTTCCGGCCTCGTTCGCACGATGAACTCTTCAATATCCGCCTCGAACCCATGTATCTGCATGAGGCGCGCAACCGCATCAGCTTGCACGGCCGGCCGCTCGCTCCCCGTCGTCCCGGGCGCCTTCCTCAGCACAGTCAGGTCGTGCCGGGGCGTATCGCTTCCGCGTCGTAGCCGCCGAGCGGGGGCGCGATTCAAGAAAACGTAGGGTGGGCAAAGGCGCCTGCGCCGTGCCCACCATCGACACTCCGCTTGCGATGGTGGGCACGCTGCGCTTTGCCCACCCTACGAAATCGGCTTCAGTCCCGCTTCGATCGCAGCCCTTCGCGGCTCCAGAAACGGCGGCAGCGCCAGCCTTTCGCCGAGCGTTTCCATCGGCTCGTCGGTCGCAAAGCCCGGGCCATCCGTCGCGATCTCGAACAGGATGCCGTTGGGCTCGCGGAAATACAGGCTGCGGAAATAGAAGCGGTCGATCTCGCCGCTGTTGGGGACGCGAAGCTCGTTCAGGCGCTGCGTCCAGGCGTGATACTGCGCCTCGTCGGGGGTGCGGAACGCGACGTGGTGGACGCCGCCGGCGCCTTGCCGCGCGATGGGCGAATTCTTGTCTTCGAGCACATGCAGTTCGGCGGCGGGACCGCCCTCTCCCCTTGCCTCGCCCATCGCGAACACATGAAGCTGCGCGCCGTGGGCGGCGTAGTCGCGCACGCGGCGCATGTTCATGACCTCGGTCAGCACGAAGGCGGTGCGCGACAGCTCGTGCACGGTCAGCACGATCGGGCCGAGGCCGCGGATCTGGTGCTCTGACGGCACCGGGCTGCGCTCCCACGGCGAGGCCGCGCCCTTGCCGCCGTCGTCGACCAGCACCAGGCGCTGGCCCTCGCCGTCCTCGAACGGCAGCGTCAGCCGGCCGTCGACCTCGATGACCTCGCCGGTCACGCCGCCGGCCTGTTTCAGGCGATCCCGCCAGTAGCCGAGCGTCTTCTCGCCCGCGACGCGCAGGCCGGTGCGCGAGATCGAATTGGTGCCGCGCCGCTCGGGGGCGGCCGGGAAATCGAAGAAGGTGAGATCGGTGCCGGGATTGGCTTTGCCGTCGGCGTAGAACAGGTGATAGGCGCTGACGTCGTCCTGGTTGACGGTCTTTTTCACCAGCCGCATGCCGAGCAGGCCGGTGTAAAAGGCCAAATTCTCCCGCGGCTTCGCCGAGACCGCGGTCAGATGATGAATTCCGCCCAGCTGCATTGCGTTATCCTCCAGTCACGTCCCCGGGAAAATCGCCGAGACGGTAGTTCGGCCCCTTGCCGGATCATGTAGGATATGACCGAATGATTGGCCAGCGGCACCGCCGCCTGTTGCTTCGCGGAGCATGGGCCGCCAGCGCTCCTTCTCCATGCCAAGGCGTTCTTTGCGCGGAAGAAGGGGTAGGCTAGAGTAGCGCTCTCGCCCCACCGTCATTGCGAGCGTAGCGAAGCAATCCATTCTTTCTCTCGTGCTGTGAGATGGATTGCTTCGCTGCGCTCGCAATGACGGGATACACCGAACCAGCCCGGATGAGCGCAGCGACATCCGGGATTGCTTCGTCGCCGCGCCTTCCCGCATGATCGCTGCGTTCATGCTGGCTACTGTCATCGGTCTCCATGAGAACTTCCCTTCCGTCCGATCCTTGCAGCTTGGCGATCATGCACGGCGCTTGCCGCGTCATCATGCGCCCAAACCCCCGCCCCCGTCGACCTGCGCATTCTCGCGATCAACGATTTTCACGGCTACCTGCGCCCGCCGCCGGGCGGGATCACGATTGCCGATCCCGAGGACAGGACGAAGAAGATCACCGTCCCTGCCGGCGGCGCCGAACACATGGCGACGCTGGTGGGCCAGCTTCGCGAGGGACACAAGAATACGATCTTCGTCGCGGCCGGCGACCTGATCGGCGCCAGCCCGTTCTTGTCGGCGATGTTCCATGACGAGCCGACGATCGAGGCGCTGTCGATGATGGGCTTGAATATTTCCTCGGTCGGCAACCACGAATTCGACGAGGGCAAGGACGAACTGCTGCGCATGCAGAACGGCGGCTGCCACCCGGTCGACCAATGCCGGGGACCGCATCCGTTTGCGGGCGCGAAATTTCGCTATCTCGCCGCCAGCACGTTCGAGAAGAGCAGCGGCAAGACCGTGTTTCCTGCTTACGAAATCCGCGAGTTCGACGGCATTCCGGTCGCCTTCATCGGCCTGACCCTGAAGGGCACCCCGGGCCTGGTGTCGCCGGCCGGCGTTGCCGACCTCGAATTCCGCGACGAGGCCAGTACGGTCAACGCGCTGATCCCGGAACTGAAGGCGCGCGGCGTCGAGGCCATCGTCGTGCTGATCCACGAAGGCGGCTTGCCGACCGGCGACTACAACGAATGCCCCGGCATTTCCGGACCGATCGTCGACATCGTCAAGAAGTTCGATCGCGCGGTCGACGTCGTGGTCACCGGCCACACCCACCGCGCCTATGTCTGCGAGATCGACGGGCGGCTCGTCACCTCGGGCGACAAATACGGCACGCTCGTCACCGCGATCGATCTCAAGCTCGATCCCGTCACGCGCGACGTCGTCAGCGCCAAGGCCGACAACAACATCGTTCGATCAGCGACGCTTGCGAAGGACGCCGAGCAAACCGCGCTGATCGAATCCTACGACAGGCTGGCCGCGCCGATCGCCAACCGCCCGGCGGGCTCGGTGACGGCCACGCTGTCGCGCGTGCCCAACACTGCCGGCGAAAGCCCGCTCGGCGACATCATCGCCGACGCGCAACTCGCCGCGACCAGCCCGGAAGCGAAAGGCGGCGCGGTCATCGCCTTCACCAATCCCGGCGGCGTGCGCGCCGACATTACGCGCAGAGAGGACGGCGCGGTGACCTATGGCGACCTGTTCGCCAGCCAGCCGTTCCGCAATCAGCTGGTGACGATCACGCTGACCGGAAAACAGATCAAGGACATGCTGGAGCAGCAATGGCTCGATCCGAAGCGGCCAAGGATCCTGCAGGTGTCGAAGGGCTTTTGCTTATGCGTGGGACGGATCGAAGCCGGCGACGGCGAACGCGTGATGCGCCGAGCGGATGTCGCTGAACGGGCAACCGGTCGATCCCGCCGCGAGCTATCGCGTCACCGTCAACAATTTCCTGTTCGTCGGCGGCGACGGTTTCACCGTGCTCACCCGAGGGAACCGCGCCGCTGATCGGCGTCTACGACGTCGATGCGCTGCATGTCTATTTTGGGGCGAACAGCCCGGTCGGCCCGACCGCCGCCGATCGCATTGTCAGGATCAACTGAGCCTGAATGCCGTGGGCCTTTCCGAGCGGCTCCTAAGCGCCTAGATTAGCCGCTCCTTGCCGGCGCGCGCCTCAACGCCAGGATTTTGCATGACGCTCCTTCTGACGCATACCGCCTGTCTCGACCATGTCACGCCGCCGGGGCATCCGGAACGTCCCGACCGGCTGCGCGCGGTCGCCGAGGTGCTGGGAGAAGATCGCTTCAAGCCGCTCACGCGCGGCGAGGCGCCGGAAGGCAATCTGGATTCCGTCACGCTGTGCCATGGCGAGCATTATGTCGGCGAACTCCGGCATATCGCCCCGCAGAGCGGCATGATCTATATCGACGGCGACACCTCGATGTCGCCGGGCACCTGGGAAGCGGTCATGCGCGGCGTCGGCGGCGCGGTGGCGGCGACCGATGCTGTGATGTCCGGCACGCACCAGAATGCCTTCGTCGCGGTGCGCCCGCCCGGTCACCATGCCGAGGTCTCCAAGCCGATGGGCTTCTGCTTCTTCGACAATGTCGCCATCGCCGCCCGTCACGCCCAGCGCAAATACGGCATCGGCCGCGCGGCGATCGTCGATTTCGACGTCCATCACGGCAACGGCACGCAGGACATCTTCTGGCACGATCCGACCGTGATGTATTGCTCGACGCACCAGATGCCGCTGTTTCCCGGCACCGGCGCCAGCGGCGAGCGCGGCGAGCACGACACCATCGTCAATGCGCCGATGGCTTCCGAAGACGGCAGCGCCAAGTTCCGCGCCGCGTTCGAAAACCTGATCCTGCCGCAACTGCAGAAATTCTCGCCGGAACTGATCATCATCTCCGCCGGCTTCGACGCGCATTACCGCGATCCGCTGGCCTCGCTCAATCTGAAGGCGGAGGATTTCGGCTGGGTCACGCGCAAGCTGATGGATCAGGCCGAGGCCAGCGCAGGTGGCCGCCTTGTCTCGGTGCTGGAGGGCGGCTACGACCTGCAGGGGCTGAAAGAGTCGGTCGCGGCGCATGTCACCACATTGATGGGCGCGTAAATCCCCGCCACAATAGGCCCGCAAAACGTTGCTTTGACGTTTCTCGCGCGAACCGGTGACTTCGCGCCACGGGAGCGCCAGGCGCATCCGGGAACCCATATGGCCGAAAACACCCAAGCGCGACGTCAAGAAACTCTACCTTCGAGCGCGCGATCGAGGAACTCGAATCGATCGTGAAGCGGCTCGAGGACGGCAAGGTGCCGCTCGAGGAAATCGGTCACGATCTATGAGCGCGGCGAGGCGCTGAAGCGCCGCTGCGACGAATTGCTGCGGCAGGCCGAGGCCCGCGTCGACAAGATCACCACCGACGCCAGCGGCCAGGTCACCGGGACCGAGCCGCTCGACGTGCAGTGAAGCTCGCCCGGCATCGCGGCATGCCGGACATATCGGCAGAATCCGGGCGAATTCGGCGCCGCCTGCATCGAAAGGCTGATAGCCGGTCAATCCGATTTAGCGCCCGATTTAGTTCTTGGCGCCCTGCCCAGCCTGTTATAGTCGGCCATCACTCCGGGGACTTACGTGCGCGTCCAGCACCGCCATATCATCTATATTCAGGGCTACGATCCGCGCGGGCTGGCGCAATATTACCGCATGTTCCGGACCGAACTGCGCAAGTTCGGCCGGCTTTACCAGCTCCAGGCCACCATCAGCCGGCCCAAGGTCGCAGCCGACGACGAGATCGCGTCCTGGACCATCGATACCAAGGCGGAGGACTGGCAGACCCGCACGGCCTACGATTTCCTCCGGTTCGAGGATTTCATCCAGCAGGACCTGGCGTCGCCGATCTGGCGCACGGTGTTCAGCGCGGTATGGATCTACTGGCGCCTGGTCTTCGCCGGCACCATCGCCCGCTTCGGCAAGGCGAACTGGCGCTTTGCGACCTTCATCACCTATCCGCATCTGATGCTGCTGCTGGAAGCCGCCGGCGCCGGCGCCATCGCCTTTGTGTTCGAGAAGGGGCTGAATGCGCTCGGCATTCCCGACATCTTCAGCATCGCGGCCGCGACCGCCATCTTCGTCGCGCTGCTCGGCGCCGTGCTGAAATACACCGAGAACGCCACCTACGTGCTCTATCTCCTGTGCGACACGATCTGGACCTGGGAGTTCTCGCACCGCGAGCGCCCGGAATGGGACCAGCGCATCGACCGCTTCGCGCAGCATCTGGTCAAGACCGCCAAAAGCACCGACGCCGAAGAAATCGTCATCGTCGGCCATAGCTCCGGATCGTTCCTGTCGACGGAAATGCTGGCGCGCGCGCTGAAGCTCGATCCCGCGCTCGGCCGTCACGGTCCGCGGATCGTGCTGCTGACGATCGGCGGCAATTTCCCGATCGTCGGCTATCACGCCGTGTCGAAGGAGTTTCGCGAGCATCTGCGCATGCTGGCGGTCGAGCCGTCGATCGACTGGATCGACTGCCAGGCCCGCAAGGACGTGATGAACTTCTACCAGTTCGATCCGATCGCGAGCCACGGCATCGACGTCGGCGCCGCGAGGCGCAATCCGACGATCGTGCCGGTGCGCTTCCGCGACATCATCCGGCCCGAGCACTACGAAAAATTTCGCTGGCAGTTCTTCCGCGTGCATTTCCAGTTCGTGATGGCCAACGAACTGCCCAACGCCTACGACTTCTTCATGATCGTCTGCGGACCGGTCCCGCTCAGCGCGCGCATGGCCGCTCCCCGACGCCGCGCTGGATGTCGCCACCGGCGATTCCGGCGCGCGCGAACGGGCCTGGAAAAGGATCGAAGCGGCCACGACGGCGGCCGCAAAGTGCCGCCGATTTGAGCCAAATTGGAACCATCCGCCCGCCGCAGCGGTTGAAAAATCGGAGTTTTTCCGCATCTCGCTGCCGTGGAACCGAATCGGCTGCGCCGGGTTGGCTTTGGCGGCGGCTTTGGTGTAAAGCTTGCAGTTCTATGGGCTGGGGAGAGCGGCCTGCCTGGCGGCTTCGACGGCAGCAAGCGCTTCAAATAGCTAAAGAAACTGAACCGGGAAGGGTTTCGAAGCTACTAACGTGATGCATATCACATGGTTTGAGCCGGAGTGCATCTAGGCTTTCAAATCAGGTCCCGGCCTGCCGAGGTGGCAGGCTGGCGTCTGGATTTTCACGGCGCGGTTAACGCGCTTCCCGTCTCGCGTCGGGCTATTTCGCCCTGACATGCAAAATTGGAATATCGCTGTGACCACATTCAGTAAAACGCCGCTTCTCGACACCATCCGCACGCCCGACGATCTGCGCAAGCTCAAGATCGAGCAGGTGCAGCAGGTCGCGGACGAACTCCGCCAGGAAACCATCGACGCCGTGTCGGTGACCGGCGGCCATTTCGGCGCCGGCCTCGGCGTCGTCGAGCTGACCACCGCGATCCACTACATCTTCGACACGCCGCGCGACCGCCTGATCTGGGACGTCGGCCACCAGGCCTATCCGCACAAGATCCTGACCGGCCGCCGCGACCGCATCCGCACGCTGCGCACCGGCGGCGGCCTGTCCGGCTTCACCAAGCGCAGCGAGAGCGACTACGATCCGTTCGGCGCCGCGCACTCCTCGACCTCGATCTCCGCCGGCCTCGGCATGGCGGTGGCGCGCGACCTCTCGGGCGGCAAGAACAACATCATCGCCGTGATCGGCGACGGCTCGATGTCGGCCGGCATGGCCTATGAAGCCATGAACAATGCGGGCGCGATGAACTCGCGCCTGATCGTGATCCTCAACGACAACGACATGTCGATCGCGCCGCCGGTCGGCGCGATGAGCGCCTATCTGTCGCGGCTCTACTCCGGCAAGACCTACCGCTCGCTGCGCGAGGCGGCCAAGCAGATCAACAAGCATCTGCCGAAGGTGCTCGCCAACCGCGCCAACCGCGTCGAGGAATATTCCCGCGGCTTCATGATGGACGGCGGCACGCTGTTCGAGGAACTCGGCTTCTATTACGTCGGCCCGATCGACGGCCACAACCTCGACCATCTGCTGCCGGTGCTGAAGAACGTCCGCGACATGGAAACCGGCCCGATCCTGGTCCACGTCGTGACGCAGAAGGGCAAGGGCTACGGCCCGGCGGAAGCCTCCGCCGACAAGTATCACGCCGTCGTCAAGTTCGACGTCGCCACCGGCACCCAGGCCAAGGCAAAGCCCAACGCGCCGGCCTACCAGAACGTGTTCGGCCAGAGCCTGGTCAAGGAAGCCGAGAAGGACGACAAGATCGTCGCCATCACCGCGGCGATGCCGTCCGGCACCGGCGTCGACATCTTCAACAAGGCGTTCCCGGACCGCACCTTCGACGTCGGCATCGCCGAGCAGCATGCGGTGACGTTTGCGGCGGGCCTTGCCACCGAAGGCTACAAGCCGTTCTGCGCGATCTACTCGACCTTCCTGCAGCGCGGCTACGACCAGGTGGTCCACGACGTCGCGATCCAGAGCCTGCCGGTGCGCTTCGCGATCGACCGCGCCGGCCTGGTCGGCGCCGACGGCGCCACCCATGCCGGCTCGTTCGACAACGCCTATCTCGGCTGCCTGCCGAACTTCGTCATCATGGCGGCATCCGACGAGGCCGAACTGGTGCACATGGTCGCCACGCAGGTCGCGATCAACGACCGCCCGAGCGCGGTGCGCTATCCGCGCGGCGAAGGCCGCGGCGTCGAAATGCCCGAGGTCGGCATCCCCGCTCGAAATCGGCAAGGGCCGCATCGTCCGCCAGGGCAGCAAGATCGCCCTGCTCTCCTTCGGCACGCGTCTGGCCGAATGCGAGAAGGCAGCCGACGAACTCGCCGCCCACGGCCTGTCCACCACGATCGCCGACGCGCGCTTCATGAAGCCGCTCGACGTCGACCTGGTGCTGAAGCTGGCGCGCGACCACGAAGTGCTGCTCACCATCGAGGAAGGCTCGATCGGCGGCTTCGGTTCGCACGTCATGCAGACGCTGTCCGACCACGGCATGCTCGATGGCGGCCTGCGGATGCGCGCGATGATCCTGCCCGACGAGTTCCTCGACCACGATTTGCCGAACGCGATGTATGCCCGCGCCGGTCTCGACGCCAAGGGCATCGTCGCCAAGGTGTTCGAGGCGCTCGGCAAGGACTACAAGACCGAGACGGTCAAGCTCGCCTGAGGCGCTCCACGGCGTTGATATGCGAATGCCGCCCCGGACCGATCCGGGGTGGAAACCGGTTCGCGCGACGTGTGAAGAACACCCGGTAACGCCATGAAGGTCTATCTGGCAGGCCCCGACGTTTTTCTGCCTGACGCCGTTGAAATCGGACGCCGCAAGACCGCCATCTGCGCCCGCCACGGACTGACCGGGCTCTATCCGCTCGACAACGCGGTGGACCTCACCGCCGCCGGCGCATCGCTTGAGATATTCAAGGGCAACGAAGCGATGATGGACGCGGCGGATGCGATCATCGCCAACCTGACGCCGTTTCGCGGCCCAAGTGCCGACACCGGCACGGTCTATGAACTCGGCTACATGGCCGGCCGCGGCAAGCTCTTGTTCGCCTACAGCAACGACCCCGCTGTCTATGCCGAGCGCGCCGCGCGATTTGGCAAGGTCACGAAATCCGCCGTGGGCCATTTGATCGACGGTGACGGACTGACCGTGGAGGATTTCGGCCTGCCGGACAATCTGATGATGATCCACACCCTCGACCTGCACGGTGCTAGACTGGTGATGCCGCGGCAAGGGCCGGCGGACATCTGGCGCGATCTCACCTCGTTCGAGGCCTGCGTCGCCCTCGCGGCGGATCGCGCCATCGGCAAACCGGATTGACGTTGGCGAAAGAGAACGACAGCAAACCCCTCCCCCGCAAGCGCGTGGACGTGCTGCTGGTCGACCGCGGCCTGTTCGAAAGCCGTGCGCGGGCCCGCGCGGCGATCGAGGCCGGCGGCGTCATGGCCGATGGCCGGCAGGTTCTCAAGGCATCCGAGATGATCGCAGCAAGCGCCGAATTGTCGGCGCAGCCCGCCCATCCCTATGTCTCGCGCGGCGGCGTCAAGCTCGCCGGCGCGCTGGAACACTATCCGATCGAGATCGAGGACCATGTCTGCCTCGACGTCGGCGCCTCCACCGGCGGCTTCACCGAGGTGCTGCTGGCGAATGGCGCCAGCCTCGTCTTCGCCGTCGACGTCGGGCGCGGCCAGTTGCATCCGTCGCTGCGCGATCACCCCAGAATCGTGTCGATGGAAGAGACCGATATCCGCACGTTCGAAGGCCGGCGCCTGCCCGCCCGGCCCGATGTCGTCGTCATCGACGCCAGTTTCATTTCGTTGAAGGCGGTGCTGCCGGTGGCGCTGTCGCTGGCGGCGGCCCCCATGCACCTGCTTGCACTGATCAAGCCGCAGTTCGAGGCGGAACGACGCCATTCCAAGCACGGCATCATCCGCAACGCGATGGTGCACCAGCAAATCTGCGACGACATCTCGGCCTTCGCGGCCTCGCTCGGATGCACCGGCATCGAGGTGTTTCCGTCGTCGATCACGGGCGGCGACGGCAATGTCGAATTCTTCATGGGCGCCCGCCGTGACTGACAGCGAACACCTGGTGATCGACCATGTCGGCCATCATGGCGACGGTGTCGCCATGTCAGGCGGCAGCAACATCTACGTGCCCTATGCGCTGGGCGGCGAGACGGTCGAGGTCGCACCGGTTCCCGGCCGTCACCCCGACCGTCGTCAGCTGATCCGGATCATTGCCGCAAGCCCGGAACGCATCGAACCATTCTGCGCGCATTTCGGCGTCTGCGGCGGCTGCGCCATCCAGCATTGGGACCTCGAAGCCTATCGCGCGTGGAAGCGCGACCTCGTGGTGACGACGCTCGTGCAAGCGGGCATCGAGTGCGCGGTGGCGCCGCTGGTCGACGCCCACGGCCACGGCCGCCGCCGCATGACGCTGCACGGGCGGATGGGCACCCACGAGGTGCTCAAGGTCGGATTTGCGGCGGCCAATTCCCACGACATCATTCCGATCGACCGCTGCCCCGTTCTCGATCCGGCACTGAACGGTGCGATCGAGGCGGCGTGGGCCATCGCCGAACCGCTGACTGCGATGGGAAAGCCGCTCGACATCCAGATCACGGCGACCGATGCCGGGCTCGACGTCGATGTGCGCGGCTCCGGCCCGCTGTCGACGGCGTTGATCACGCGGCTGTCGCAGATCGCGCAGCAACACCGGCTGGCGCGGCTGACGCGCCACGGCGAACTGGTGCTGATGCGAACGCCGCCTGTCGTCTCGATCGGAACCGCCCAGGTCACCCTGCCGCCCGGCTCGTTCCTGCAGGCAACCGTCGCGGGCGAGGAAACGCTGGCGGCGCTGGTGGCCGGGCACTGCAGGCGCGCCAAACACATCGCCGACCTGTTCTGCGGCGTCGGCCCGTTTGCGCTTCGGCTGGCCGCGAATTCACGAATTGCCGCCTTCGACAGCGACGCCGGCGCAGTGGCGGCGCTGCAGAAGGCCGCCGCGGCGACGCCGGGGCTGAAGCCGGTCAAGGCCGAGACGCGCGACCTGTTCCGCCGGCCGCTGATGCCGCAGGAGCTGCGCGACCATGATGCCGTCGTGTTCGACCCGCCGCGGCAGGGCGCGCAGGCGCAGGCGACGCAACTCGCGGCGAGCAAGGTTCCGACCGTCGTGGCGGTTTCCTGCAACGTCACGACGTTTGCGCGCGACGCCCGAATCCTGATCGACGGCGGCTACCGGATCGAAGGCGTCACGCCGGTCGACCAGTTCCGCCACACGCCGCATGTGGAATTGGTAGCCAGGTTCGTGAGATAAGCCAGAATTCGTAGGGTGGGCACGCTGCGCTTTGCCCACTCTACACAGCCACGAAAAATTCACCTTCCCCAGCGGTCCTGCCAGATCTTCTCGCCGACCAGGCAATTGACGCGGGGCTCCCGGCCGGCCGCCGGCACGACGGGGCGTTCAGGGGTACGGCCCGCGATCTCGAGCAGCAGCTTGGTACGGATCGCTTCCTTGAACTTGTCGCGGGACTTGATCGTGACCACGAAGGCGCCGGCGCCGCCGATGACGCAGTCCTCGTAATAGGCATCGAGATCGTCGATATCCATCGTGGAATAAGACGGCTCCTTCACCATGATCGGCAAGCCGTTGATAACGACACCCTTTTCTATCGCCGCATCACGCGCCATGGTCACCGGCATGCCGTTGTTGTTCGGACCGTCGCCGGAGATATCGATCACCCGCCGCAGGCCGCGATACGGATTTTCCTCGAACAGCGGCATGGCGAAATTGATCGCACCCGAGATCGAGGTGCGCGAGGCGCGGCGGATCGGGGTCTTGACGATCTCGTTGGCGACGGCGTCGGCGGTTTCGGGTCCGTCGATCAGACGCCAGGGGATGACGATCTTCTGGTCGTTGGAAGCCGCCCATTCGAAATAGGTCACCGCGATCCGGCCGTTCGGGCCGCTCTTGAGCGCCTGCAGGAACTCCTTGGAAATAATGGCATGGGCGTAGCCTTCGCGTTGCAAAGCGAGTTCGTCCAGGTCCATGGAATAGGAGACATCGACGGCAAGGACGAGTTCGACATCGACGCTTGGCGTGGCGTCCTTGTCTGCCCGCTTCTGTCCGGCCGCATCCAGTTGCTGGCCCGGCGGGCTCCCTGGCCCCGGCGCGGCAATACCGGCGACATCGCCGCCGACGAGAACGCCCGCGACAAGCACAGCCCCGATCGAGACATACCAGCGCATCGCTGCCCTCCCGTCGAATGACGTGATGGTGACACGCCAGACGACGGACGCAAAGCGCTGATACTGCTTGTTCTTCACATTCGGGTTAGCGTGTTGCATCAAGACGGCGATAGCGCGGTCCAGCGCGAATCCGCCGGACCCGAAACCGGCGTTGGGCTCGCGCCTTGAACGAATCCTCGGCCGCTCACGACAAAGGGAGCATGGCCGGCGCCCCGCCGCGCCGGGCCTGGACATGGTTACGCCCCCGAAAACTCCCGCAAGTGACGCCCTTCCGCCATGGATGCGCGCGGTCGTGATCTCGACCGGCCTGCTGATGGCGGTGATCGCCGTGGCCTCGTCGTTGCCGCAGATGGGGTCCGGCACCGCCGTGCCCAAGCCGGTACAACCGGAACCCGTGCTGACGGCGGAGAATGCCGCCGAGCTCTGCTGGAAGCTGTTCGAAGAGCCGAAGGAATATATCGATGGTGAGGCGCAGCGCCGCCGCTGGGACCTGCGGGCGGCAAGCTGCCAGAAAGCCTTCGACGCCGATCCCGCCAACACGGAACTCAAGGTCGCGGTGGCGCGCAACCTGCCCTACGCCCGCAAGACCGAGGCCATCGCGATGCTGCGAGAGGCGGCGGCGCAGGGCAATGCCGAAGCCAACTACCAGATCTACGAGCACCACAAATCCTGGGACCGCGGCGACCTCGACAAGACGCAACTGGTGACGCGCGCCGAGGCCGAGCGCGCGCTGCGCAAGGCCGCCGAGCTCGGCCATCCCTACGCCACCCGACTGCTGGCGGCGCTGCTCGAGCGCGGCGACACCGTCAGGCGCGATCCCACAGCCGCGCGATACTGGGCCGAGCGCGCGCTTCAGTCACCGGGCGCGAACAAGGAAGACCTGATGGTGCTCGGCCGGTTGCTGGCGACGTCGGACAAACCGGACGAGCGGGCGCGCGGCATCGATCTGCTGGAGCGGACGGCGAACGCCGGCGTGTTCGGCGCGAAGCGGGAACTGGCCATCGCCATACGCAAGGACGATCCGGTGCGCGCGCGCAATTTACTCGAGGAAGCGCGCCGTCCGGATTCCGGCGGCGCGACCGTTCCGCTGGCGGAAATGCTGATTACGGGCGAAGGCGGGCCGGCCGATCCCAAGCGCGTGCTGTCCCTGCTCAAGGGAGCCACCGATAGCTGGGCGGCAAAGGGCATGCTGGGGCGGCTTGCACTCGAAGGCAGGCTGCTGCCGCGCGACATCCAGCAGGCGGTCGAACTGATCGACCGCGCCAGCGTGTGGGATTTCGAGGCCCGCATGCAGGTGCTAAAGCTGCTTGCCGAGCACCCGGAGGCGCGGGTCAACAACCCCAAAAGCACGCTGTATTACGCGGTCGAAGCCGCCGAACTCGACGAGCCCGGCGCGATGAATGCGCTGATCGCACTGAAGCTCTCCGCAAACGCGCAGTTTCAGGATCGGCCGGGAGCCTGTAAGCTGATCAAGACGGCCGTGGGCCGCGGCGATCAGACCATGGCGCAGCGGCTGGCGGAGTGCCGCGCCAACTGAGTGCGTCGCGCCCGTCTGAACTTGCCTGTTCGGGACCGCACTGGAAATGGCCGATACCGTCGCCAAGCCAAAGACCAAGGTCAAAACCAAGACCGAAAGGCCGCGGCTGCACAAGGTGATCCTCGTCAATGACGACTTCACGCCGCGCGAATTCGTCGTCACGGTGCTGAAGGCGGAATTCCGCATGACCGAGGACCAGGCCCACAAGGTCATGATCACCGCACACCGCCGCGGCGTCTGCGTGGTCGCCGTGTTCACCAAGGACGTCGCCGAAACCAAGGCGACCCGCGCCACCGACGCCGGCCGCGCGAAGGGCTATCCGCTGCTGTTCACGACAGAGCCGGAAGAATGAGCGGACGACGTCAGAAATAGGCGGCCAAGCCGGCACTGAGGGCGTTCTGTATCGATGCCGCCGTGCGGTAGTTGGCAACGATCTTGTTGGCGAAATCTTCAGTGAAACCGAGGACGCTTCGCTCCTCGGGACTTATTGCCGAGTAGCTGCTGGAGTAACGCCAGACTGCTGGCCTGCGACCCACCACCGCCGGATGGATTGAACGCATCCAGCAGGTTGCTCCTCGTGCGCAGATTGAGCTCTGCCTTTGCAGCGCGGGATTCCTCCACAGAGAACGATGCGTCGGTGTTCAGTGTCATGATTGCCAACGTTCGATTGTCGAAGCCGGTGAAATCGACCTGCTGCCCCATCTGCCTGCTGCCGGTAAAGACCAGTTCCTTGCCGTTATCCCTGGCGCTGCCCGCCTGCGCGTCGAGCATCGCCCGTGCGTTGGTCATCAGCGCATTCGGGCTCGAATCCGTGGTGGACGAGGTCTGGGTTCGCGCCTTGTCGAGCAGCGCTCTCACCGGATCCGCATCATTGCCGGTGACAGGGGCCTTGCCAAAGCTTGCTCTCGCCGCTGCCAGGCCCTCCAGCACGGCGTGCTTCTGATCTTTCCAGGCCAAAGTTGCCTGCTCGTCGCTGCCAGCCTGATCGAGGTAATTCGACGCCGCGGCGTAAAGGCCGGCATAGTCACCCGTGTGCCGGGCAATCACGACGTACGGAGACACGGCGTCGTTGAAACGTGACTGCAATGCCCTGGTCGCTGCCGTCATCTCGTCCGTCGAGAATTGGCCCTGTGCATTGTCGGCGATCGCCGACAAGGTAGCGCGCGTCTGGCCGGAAAAATCGACGGCGACCTGCCCGTCGAGCATCGCCGATGACGTTCCGAGCGCAACGTATTGCTGGTCGAACCAGGCACGCGCCCTCGTGGTGAGGGTCGCGACCGAAGGCTGTTCGCTCTCCGTCGCGGTTCGCGCCAGATAGGCCTTGGCCTCGTCAGACAGGGTGACCGAGGTCGACGATGACGGCGAGGATGCGTCGGTGGTGTCGGTCGAGGCAGGGCTGGCTTTCGACGCCGTGTTGCCGGCCCCGTAAGCATTGCCGGCATAGCTGAGGTAAGAGAGCGCGTTTGATCCAACCGAGATCGACACGAAGCACCCTCCGGCGCGAGAAATGATTAGCAACAAATGAATAGATATGGTTAACGCCTCGTTAACCGCCTGCGCACGCGCAAACCGTCTCCGCGGAGCCAATTCCGTTCAATTTTATCAACTGACGGCAGCCGGGATTCAATTTCTGCGGGCATCATGGCGGGCATGACGATCGCGCTTCGCCGCCAGCTTCATCAGCTCACTGCTCCGCAGGTGTCATTCGGACCGTTCCGGTTCCTTGAGGCCCTGCCCTGGCTGGTGCTGGCCACCTCGATGCGGGTGATTGCGTTCAACAGCCAAGTGATAGCCATTCCCGCCATTGCATTTGCCAGCATCGCCGTCCTGCACGCGTTTCTCGTGGTGGCGCAGCGCTCGATCGAACAGGCCGATGGTCAAACCAACCTGGGCGCGCTCGACTTCAGGGAACAGTCGCTGCTGACGCGGGCGATCCTGTGGCGGATTGGCCTGCTGATGATCGTCGCCTCGCTTGTGGTATCGGCGGCAGGATATCGAACACTCGCTCCCCACCTGATGGCCGGGCTCGACGGAATGGCGTTCGATCAGTTCACTGATATCGGCAAGTTCTGGAGCGCCGTCGTCGCCGCTCTCACCCTGCTGATGATCGTCGAGGCCGACCGAAACGGCGGACAGGTCAGGCTACGGGACGCCGCGGCAGAGTTCGCCCACCGGGTTCTTTGGGTCGGCGCGGCCGTCGTCGCGCTCGGCATCATCTATCTGGGCCTTGGGTTCGGCCAGGGATTGGTCCGCAACGCGATCTGGCACTATTACCAGACATCTGCATCCAGTCAGATGATCAAGAATCTGATCTACTTCATGTTCATCTTCAGCTTCGCGATGCTGCGACTTTGGGTGACGCTGATTGTCCTCACCTATGGCTTGAGGCAATCCTACCTGCGCAGCGGCTAAGGCGTTTTCGAGCGAAGTGGACACCGGTTCGCGTGAAGAAAACGCGTCAAGACAAGAATCCAGAGCTCGGTTCTGATTCAATCAGAACCGGTAGTGCTCCAGGCCACCGACGTCTCGTCGGGCAGCCCGTAGACTCGCGCGGCTTTCGAAAAGCCGGCGACCGGAAACTCGCCGAGATCGCTCCAGCCTCCCCGGCAGATGCCGGCAAAGCCTTCCGAGGCGACCACCGTGCGCTGCAACTGGCTGGCGATCTTTTCCAGACGTGCGGCGAGATTCACCGCGGGGCCGATGCAGGTGAAATCGAGGCGGTTGCCGCCGCCGATATTGCCGTAGAGAATTCGTCCGACATGCAGCGCCACGCCGAAACGAAAGCGTTCGACGCTGTCACCGATCCTGTATTGCAGACTGGCGACGCTGGCGCGGGATTCGTGGGCGGCTTGCAGCACGTGCGAGCAGACCTGCTGCTCGTCGCCGACATATTCGTCGATCGGAAACACGGCGAGCAGGCCGTCGCCCATGTATTTCAGCACTTCGCCGCCATGGTTCCTGATGGCGGCGACCTGGCAATCGAAATAATTGTTGAGGACGTCGACCACGGTCTCCGCCGGCACCCGGTCGGACAATGAGGTGAAGCCGCGCAGGTCGGACAGCCAGATCGCGGCGTTCATGGTCTCGGTGTGGCCGCGACGGATCTGACCGCCGAGAATCCGTTCGCCGGCGCGGTTGCCGACATAGGTATCGAGCAGGCTCGCCGCGGTGCGGCTCAGGCTGATGATCTCGATCACCCGCGCCAACGGCTTCACGACGCGGCGCAGCGCCGCCAGTTGCTCGTCGGTGAATCCGCCCGGCTGCTTCGTCGTCCAGCTCGATGCGTTCACCGTGCCGTCGATGAAGGGAAGCGGCAGCGCGATATAGTCGGTGACGCCCTCTTCGCGCAGCTCGTCGATGATCGGAAAGCGCTTGCTCGCGGGATCGTCAGCACGGGCGCGCACCTCCTGGCCCTGCTGGAACACGTGGATCAGCGGGCTCGAGTGGAAATCGGGCGAATCCAGAATCTGGAAATCGACCGAGCCGACCTCGACCTCGGCGCCGGGCTTCCAGATGAAGTTGCGGCCATAGATGTCGGGATGCAGCGTGCGAACGAACACGCCGACACGCCAGAGCGGCAGCCCGGCGGCGATCATCCGCTCGCAGGTCGCCGCCATCATCTTGCTCGGGCTGACGGCGGATCGCGCGCCGTCGATCAGCCAGTCGGTCAGCTCCTGCAGTTCCGATGGGTTCATCACGGCGGTATTTGCCGTGCATCGCGGCGAAACGTCAAGGCGACCAGTCGCTGCATGTCATGCGCCGGCTGCGGCACCGCCTGCGCGACACCCGGCGTGACCCCGCGGCGGAGGTACGCTAGCTTCACGGCACAAAATCAGGGGGAAACGTCAAAGTGTACGACTTCATCATCGTCGGCGGCGGGTCGGCGGGCTCAGTCATGGCCCACCGGCTGTCCGCGAAGAGTGCCAACAAGGTCCTGCTCTGTGAAGCAGGCCAGGACACACCGCCGGGTAACGAACCAAAGGAGATTCGCGACAGTTATCCGGGAACGGCGTATTTCGATCCACGCTTCCACTGGACCGAACTCAAGGTCACGACCCAGGTCGTGAGCCACAACAATCCCGACGAGGCCAGGCCTCCCTTACGGAAATATGAGCAGGCGCGCGTGCTGGGCGGCGGTTCTTCGATCAACGGCCAGATGGCCAACCGCGGTGCGCCGACAGATTACAATGAGTGGGAAGCACGCGGCGCCACGGGCTGGAGCTGGGAGGACGTGCTGCCCTACTTCAGGAAGGTCGAGCACGACCTCGATTTCGACGGTCCTTATCATGGCAAGGATGGCCGCATCCCGGTCCGTCGCATTCCGCAAGCGCATTGGACCAGGCATTCGCAGGCGATGGCCGAAGCCTGCAAGCAGGCCGGCTTCAAGTTCCTGCCCGACCAGAACGGCGAGTTTGTCGACGGCTACTTCCCGGTGACGCACTCCAATCAGGACGAGCAACGCGTCTCCGCCGCCATGGGTTATCTCGATCGCGCGACGCGCCAGCGCGCCAACCTGACGATATCGACCAGGACGCAAGTGAAGGAGCTGCTGTTCGAAGGCACGCAATGCGTCGGCGTCAAGGCGCTGGTCGATGGCCGCGAACAGGAATTCCGCGGTCGCGAAATCATCCTGTCATGCGGCGCCATCCATTCGCCGGCGCATCTGTTGCGCGCCGGCATCGGACCGGTCGGGCATCTCCGGGACATGGGCATTCCGGTGCTGGCGGGCCTCGCCGGCGTCGGCCAGCGCCTGATGGACCATCCCTCGATCTCGCTGTCCTCGTATGTCCGTCGTGGCGCGCGCATGAACGCGCACACCCGACGCCACATGCAGATGGGTCTGCGTTACTCCTCGGGGCTACCGGGCATCCCCGCCGGCGACATGTTCGTCGTTGTCATCACCAAGTCGGCCTGGCATGCGGTCGGCGAGCAGATCGGCTCGCTGCTCACCTTCGTCAACAAGACCTATTCGGAGACTGGTCAGGTCAAGCTCGCTTCGCGCGACCCGCGGGAGGAGCCGATTGTCGAATTCAACCTGTTGTCCGACCGGCGCGATCTCGATCGGCTGATGAGCGGCTTTCGCAAGATGGCGGGCCTGCAGATGAGCGCGCCGCTCAAGGCGGTGACCGACAAGCCATTCCCGGCCGCCTATTCCGACCGCGTGCGCAAGATCGGCGTGGTCAACACCAAGAACAAGATCCTCACCGCCATCGCTGCGAAGCTGATGGACGGGCCGGCGGCGCTGCGCCACTACATGATCGACAATTTCGTCGTCGAGGGTTTTACGTTCGAGCAGGTCATGAGCGACGACGAGGCGCTCGAAGCCTTCGTGCGCAAGGCGACGATCGGCGTGTGGCATGCCTCCTGCTCATGCCGGATGGGCCGGGCCGACGACCCGATGGCGGTGGTCGATACCCAGGGCCGGGTCAAGGGCGTGCAGGGTCTGCGCGTGGTCGACGCCTCGATCTTCCCGGTGGTGCCGTGCGCCAACACCAACTTCCCGACGTTGATGGCGGCGGAGAAGATCGCAGACGCGATGCAGTGAGCGGCGCTACCCGCCGACCTGCCCGCGGTGCCTGAGAAAATGATCGGCGAGCACGCAGGCCATCATGGCCTCGCCGACCGGCACCGCGCGGATGCCGACGCAAGGGTCGTGGCGGCCCTTGGTCGCGATATCGGTGTCGGCGCCGGAGCGATCCACCGTCTTGCGCGGCGACAGGATCGAGGAGGTCGGCTTGACCGCGAAACGCACCACCACCGGCTGGCCGGTGGAGATGCCGCCGAGCACGCCGCCGGCGTTGTTCGACAGGAACCGCGTGCCGTTGTTGCTGGTGCGCATCTCGTCGGCGTTTTCCTCGCCGGACAATTCGGCCGCGCCGAAGCCCGCCCCGATCTCGACGCCCTTGACCGCGTTGATGCTCATCATCGCGGCCGCCAGATCGCCGTCGAGCTTGGCGTAGATCGGCGCGCCGAGACCGGGCGGCACGCCCTCGGCGACGACCTCGATCACCGCGCCGATGGAGGAGCCGCTCTTGCGGATGCCGTCGAGATACTGCTCGAAGAAATCGGCCTTGTCCTTGTCCGGGCAGAAGAACGGATTGCGCGCGATCTCGTCCCAGTCCCACTTGTCGCGATCGATCCTGTGCGGGCCCATCTGCACCAGCGCGCCGCGCACCCGCACCTCGGGCAGGATCTTGCGCGCGATGGCGCCGGCCGCCACCCGGGTGGCGGTCTCGCGCGCCGACGAACGCCCGCCGCCGCGATAGTCGCGCAGGCCGTATTTTGCCTCGTAGGTGAAGTCGGCGTGACCGGGACGAAACTTGTCCTTGATCTCGGAATAGTCCTTGGAGCGCTGGTCGGTGTTCTCGATCAGCAGCGCGATCGGCGTTCCCGTCGTCACCTGCACGCCGGTCTCCGGATGCGCCATCACGCCCGACAGGATCTTCACCGTGTCCGGCTCCTGGCGCTGGGTGGTGAAGCGCGACTGTCCGGGACGGCGGCGATCGAGATCGCGCTGGATGTCCTCGTTCGTCAGCGGGATCAGCGGCGGGCAGCCATCGACCACGCAGCCGATCGCGATCCCGTGGCTCTCGCCGAAGGTCGTGACCCGGAACAGGTGGCCGAAGGTGTTGAAGGACATGGTTTGTCGTAACGCGCGCCGTTCGAGGGGTCAAATGCGCTGTCATCGTCGTTGGCCGGGCTCGTCCCGGGCATGACAGTCTATCTTAACTATACTTCCGCAAGTCGCCGTCGCGAAACACGTAAACCGCGCCCTGCTCGATCGTCAGGTCGGCGGCGCTGACGGCGTTTCGATGCCGAGCGCCACCATCAGCGCGCGCGCCGTGCCGCCATGCGCCACGGCCACGGTGTCGACATCGACGGAATCGTACCAGTCGCGCATCCGAAGCCTGCACCGTCGGCATAGGTCTCGCCGCCTTCCGGCGCCATCGTCCATTTCGCCGTCAGCCGCCGGGCATACAGCACCGGGTCGGCCACCTGCATCTCCGCCAGCGTCGAGCCCTCCCACACGCCGTAGCCGATCTCGCGCAGCCGATCATCGATCGCGTAATCGCCCGGCGCGCAGTTTCAGCGCGCCGCGCACCAGTTCCATCGTCGCCCGCGCGCGGCCGAGCGGGCTTGCCACGAATGGCAAGGACGATTTGTCGTGGCCGTCGCGCGCCAGCAATTCAGCCAGCACGCCGCCGGCATGCGCCGCCTGCTTGCGGCCGAGATCGTTGAGCGGAATGTCCCGCGTGCCCTGCAGCCTGCCTTCCGCATTCCACGACGTCTCGCCGTGGCGAATGTAGTAGATCACTGGCGCGGGCATCGGACTGGCGGCTATTCCTTGCTCGTCGAACTCGAGAGCGAGATATCCGGCGCATCCGGGCGTTTCATGCCGACGACGTGATAGCCGGAATCGACGTGATGCACCTCGCCGGTGACGCCGCGCGACAGGTCCGAAAGCAGATACAGCGCGCTGTCGCCGACTTCCTCGATCGTCACCGTGCGGCGCATCGGTGCGTTGTATTCGTTCCACTTCAGAATGTAGCGGAAATCGCCGATGCCGGACGCGGCCAGCGTCTTGATTGGTCCGGCCGAGATGGCGTTGACGCGGATGTTGTTCTCGCCGAGGTCGGCGGCGAGATAGCGCACGCTGGCTTCCAGCGCCGCCTTCGCCACGCCCATCACGTTGTAATGCGGCATCCACTTCTCGGCGCCGTAATAGGTCAGCGTGATGATCGAGCCGCCGTCGGTCATCAGCTTCTCGGCGCGCTGCGCGATCGCCGTCAGCGAGTAGCAGGAGATCATCATGGTCTTCGAGAAATTGTCGGCGGTGGTTTCCAGATAGCGGCCGTCGAGCTGGTCCTTGTCGGAGAAGGCGATCGCGTGCACGACGAAGTCGATCTTGCCCCACTTCTCCTTCAGCACGTCGAACACCGCATCGATGGTCGCGGCATCGGTGACGTCGCAATGGCCGAGCAGAAGTCCGCCGAGTTCCTTCGCCAGCGGCTCGACCCGCTTCTTCAGTGCGTCGCCCTGCCAGGTGAGCGCGATCTCCGCGCCGGCGTCGCGGCATGCCCTGGCGATGCCCCAGGCGATCGAGCGGTTGTTGGCGACGCCGAGGATGACCCCGCGCTTGCCCTGCATCAGGCCTGATTTCTGCGACATCCGGTTTCCAATCGCGTTGCCCCGCGTCTGGAGGTACACCAGCACTCCGGCGCGGTCGAGCCCCATCCGACTTTCGGATTAACGCTGTTTTCGATGGGCCTCAATGGCCGGAATAGAAGCGGCGATCGGGTGTTATGCTGGTCAAGGCGTTCGCGCCTGACAACCCTTGCCATCTGGTGTCGATGACCGCGTTTCGTCAAAGTGTCGAAGCCATGATTCCGGCGCTGCGGCGCTATGCTCGCGCGCTCGCGCGCGACGCCGATATCGCCGACGATCTGGTGCAGGACACGCTGGTGCGCGCGTTGCGTTCGGAACGGCTGTTTCTCGGCGGTGACGTCAGGAGCTGGCTCTACACGATCCTGACCAACCTGAACAAGAACCGGCGGCGCTCGCTGGCGCGGCGGCCGCAATTCATGCCGCTGCTCGACAACAATCCCGACGCCAGCGGGACCGAGGCGGAAGGCCGCGACATCGCCCGCGCGCTGGCGACGCTGGTGGAAGAGCAGCGCTCGGTGCTGCTGCTGGTGATGCTGGAGGGGCTGAGTTATCGCGAGGTCGCCGACATCCAGGGCGTGCCGATCGGCACCGTGATGTCGCGGCTGGCGCGGGCGCGCGCGCACGTCAAGGCGTCGCTCGAGGGCGAGCGCGCGGCGCTGCGGCGGGTGAAGTGAGGGCGTGATGGCAAGCGTTATGCATCGAACGATCAGGACTGGACACAGACGACCATGACCGACCGCAATATTCCCGTCACCGAGGACGAGCTGCATGCCTACGTCGACAGCGAGCTGCCGGCGGAACGCCGCGGCGATGTCGAGGCGTGGCTCGCTTCGCATCCCGAGGATGCCGCGCGGGTGCAGTCGTGGCGTGCGATGGCGGAAGCGCTGCATGCGCGCTACGATTCCGTTGCCGACGAGGCGGTGCCGAAGCGGCTGGAGCTCGAGCGGCTGGTGCAGCGGCCACGCCGATGGGTGGTCGGAGCGATCGCTGCCACGCTGGCGGCGTTCGTCGTCGGGGGCGGTGTCGGCTGGCTGGCGCGCGGCGCGACGGCCGCGCCCTCGGTGTTGCAGAGCTTTACGGTGGAGGCGCTCGATGCGCACCGGCTTTACGTGGTCGAGGTGCGGCACCCTGTCGAGGTGCCCGGCAGCGAACGCGCCCATCTGCAGCAATGGCTGACCAAGCGCTGCGGCTGGCTGGTCCGCGCCCCCGAACTGACGGGAGCGGGTTTGAAGCTGGTCGGCGGCCGGCTGCTGCCGGGTTCCGCGGGGCCGGCGTCCTTCATGATGTATGAAAGCGCGTCCGGCGAGCGCTTCACGATCTACTCGGCCAAGTCGGAGGCTGAAGCCGCGCAGATGCGGTATGAGACGCAGGGCAAGGAAAACGTCCTGTCATGGGCCGATCGCGGCGTCGCCTATGTGGTGGTTTCCGCCGTCAACGACCGCGAGCGACTGACCCAGATTGCCCAGTCGGTTTACGACCAGATGGAAAAAAATGGCGGCTGAACGCCGCGCGCCGCCGTGACACCTGCCGACGGCCCGAAACCGGTTCACCGGAAACAGCCTGTTCGAACAATGAGATAGACGGCCTGCGTACCGTCAGGTGACACCGCCTCGCGCAGCTTTGGGCTTTTTGTCCAAATTCTGACATCGAAAATCTGGAATCAAACCACCTGAACGTCTCATTAATGCACCGGGTGATCACGCGAAAATGAGTAGCGTTCGATCCGCCGATCGGCGCAAGCGGCCTCGATCGGGGTTTGGTACCGCGCTGGTCCCCCTTTCGAGGCCGCCCCTTTCCTGGAAACCGCCGGTTTCCGCGGAAAAAGCTCGGCTTTCAGGAAAAATGCGGTCCAGCTAACGCCGTCCACCGTCTCCTGTACGCCCTCAGCACGCGCCGAATCATCCGAATCAGCCCAACTCGCTGCGCGGATTATATGGGTGGCCATCGCGCCACTTTTCCATCAATGCCTCCAGTTCGCTATCGTTCCCGTCGGGTAAAATAATCCGCGTGGTCACGAACAGGTCGCCGGTTCCACCCGCCTTGGGCAGGCCCTTGCCCTTGAGACGGAAGGTGCGCCCGCTGGAGGTATTCTTCGGAATTGACAGTTCCACCGCGCTGCCCAGCGTGGGCACCCGGACCTTGCCGCCAAGCACCGCCTCGTAAAGCGTGATCGGCAGGTCGATGCGCAGGTCGCTGCCGTCGATCTTGAAGTACGGATGCGGCGCGATGCTGATGGTGATCAGGAGATCGCCGGGAGGATGCCCCGGTGCGGTTTCGCCCTGCCCCTTGAGCCGGATCTGCTGACCGGCGGTGACGCCCGCCGGAATCTTGACATTGAGTTCCTTGCCGGTCGGCAGCCGGACCCGCTTCTCGCCGCCCTTGACCGACTCCTCCAGCGACACCGACATCGCAACGTTGAGATCGAGATCGAGGCCGATGCCGCCGGTGTCGAATTCAAAGGTGCGACCGCCGCCGCCGGGACGACCACCCCGGGCCGCGCCGCCGAACATGCTGTTGAGGATGTCCTCGAACCCCCCGCCAGCACCGGCGCCGGGTTGTCCCCCGCCGGTGCGGAAGCTGTAGGACTCGAAGCCGCCCGGCCCGGCACCACCCGCACGGCCGCGCGGGTCGCCGCCGCCAGGAAAGCCCTGGAAGCGCGGCTTGCCCTCGGCGTCGATTTCGCCGCGGTCGAACTGCTTGCGCTTGTCCTCGTCGCCGACGATCTCGTTTGCCGAGTTGATCTCGGAAAAGCGCGCGGCAGCCTTCGGATCATTCTTGTTGGCGTCCGGGTGATGCTTCTTGGCGAGCTTGCGGTAGGCACTCTTGATCGCCGCAGCGCTGGCCCCCCGCGGCACCCCCAGGACCTCATAGGGGTCGCGCATACGTCACGTCTCCTTCACGGAAATTCGATTCTCGAAACTTAGGGCATTTCGCCCGCTTTGGCTTCATCTGGGGTGCCAGTTGCATTTTTGCAACTCCCCTTTTCATTCAACCCCTGGTCCAGGGCTTGATCGTGTGAATTTCCCACCGACCATGGCCGGCCTTGCAGGCGGCCCCCTGCAGCCAGCTTTCGGAACGGCCGTTGACGTAGCTTGCCAGAAAATCCCGGCAGGTGCGGCCATCGTCTGACGAATAGGCCTGCGACAGCGGCGTCACCGAGCCCCTTGCACCGGTCTCCGGGTTCTCCCAGGGCTGGCTGGAATCCTTGTCGCCCTTGGTCAGCACGTCGGAGGCCGCCGTGCGGGCAAAGGCGAGATCGCTTTCGGTCGGCGCCGATGGGCTCGCCGGTTGCTTGAGCGACCCGGTGAGGTCGGCGGGAGTCGCCTTGGCATAGCTGGAGTCGGTACGCGACATGCTGCAGCCGCCGGAGCCGAGACCGAGCAGGATCAGCGTCATCGCCGCCCCCGTCGACCCGATCACCGATAGGCCAACTCGTTCCCATGCCCTATATAGGGCGAGCCCGTATCGGGGCTGCAGCGCGCTCTGGGACGCGAGGATATGCAACTGGGACTCCTGCCATGACGGACACAAGCTCCATCAAACACCCGACACCGTTAACATCGGGTGATTTTACCGCCGCCGGGGAACCGTTCGCGCTGTTCGGCGAGTGGTTCGCGGAGGCCGTGAAATCCGAGCCGAACGATCCCAACGCGATGGCGCTGGCGACCGTCGACACCGACGGTTTGCCCGACGTCAGGATGGTGCTGATGAAGGGTTATGACGCGGATGGCTTCGTGTTCTACAGCCACATCGCCAGCCAGAAGGGCCGCGAACTCGCCGCCAATCCCAAGGCGGCCCTGCTCTTTCACTGGAAATCGCTGCGCCGCCAGGTCCGCATCCGCGGCAACGTCACCCCGGTGACAGCGGAAGAAGCCGACGCCTACTTCGCCACACGGCCGAAGCAGGCGCAGATCGGCGCCTGGGCCAGCAAGCAGTCGCAGCCGCTGGAGAGCCGCTTCGCCTTCGAGCAGGCGATCGCACTCGTCGCCGCCAAACATGTCATCGGCGAAGTGCCGCGGCCACAGGGATGGAGCGGCTGGCGCATCACGCCCGCGCGCTTCGAATTCTGGCACGACCGACCGTTCCGCCTGCACGACCGCATCGAATTCCGCCGCGACGCGCCTGACGGGGCGTGGTCCAAGGTCAGGCTGTACCCCTGAATGATCGTCATGGCCGGCCTGCCTCCGACCATCCACAACCTCCTTCGACGCAACCGGGCAAGGCGTGGATGTCCGGCGCGAAGCCGGGCCTGACGAGAACGAGAGAATTTGCATGCATCCTTCTTCCAACGCGCCACGACGGACGCTGCTCCTGACCGGCGCCAGCCGCGGCATCGGCCACGCCACCGCGATCCGCTTCTCCTCTGCCGGCTGGCGCGTCATCACCTGCTCGCGTCACGCCTTTCCGGAAGTCTGCCCGTGGGGCGCCGGGCCGGAAGATCACATCGAGGTTGATCTCGGCGACCCTGACGACACCAAGCGCGCGATCTCGGAAATCCGCGAGCGGCTGGAGAACGACGAACTGCATGCGCTGGTCAACAACGCCGCGATCTCGCCGAAGGGCGCGGGCGGCAGCCGGCTCGGCACCATGGATACCGACATCGAGACCTGGAGCCACGTATTTCATGTCAACTTCTTCGCGCCGATCATGATGGCGCGCGGATTGCTCGAGGAGTTGAAGCACGCCAAGGGCGCGGTGGTGAACGTCACCTCGATCGCCGGCTCGCGCGTGCATCCATTCGCCGGCGCCGCCTACGCCACGTCGAAAGCGGCGCTTGCCTCGCTGACCCGCGAGATGGCGTCCGATTTCGGTCGCGTCGGCGTCCGCGTCAACGCCATCGCGCCGGGCGAGATCGACACCTCGATCCTGTCGCCGGGCACCGAGAAGATCGTCGAACAGCAGATTCCGATGCACCGGCTCGGCACGCCGGACGAGGTCGCGAAGATCATCTATGTGCTGTGTACGGAGACCAGTTCGTATGTGAACGGCGCGGAGATTCACATCAACGGCGGGCAGCACGTATAGGTGTGCGACGTAACCCTCGGTTCATGGTGAGGAACGCGTTAGCGTGATATCAGGAAGATGCCGCGCCTCGCCGCGCGAACCGTGTCGCCGGCGCCCCATCCTTCACGATGCCGCGCGACAGCGCGCACCCCAGGATGAGGTCCGTGACTTTCCGAAGCGCCGTTCACTCCGCGTAAAGCTTGCGCTGCGCGGCGCGCAACGCCGGAGTAACGATGTTGAACGTGCTTGAACACTCGTCTTCGTTTTCGCCATCCGCCAGCGCAGCGCCGCAGTGGCGGCAAAGCCGTGTCGAGAACGCCTGCGCGCCTGCGCGGCCTTGCTGATACCGCGCAAAGTCGACGACGTTGCGTGGTGACATTATGGGTTTCTCAACCATTGGATCCTCGCGGCCTGAGAAACAGGTTATCGCAGACAAGTTTCGATCAATCGTTCAGACCACTGCTCAAATTTTAGCGGTGGAGTTCGAGCGCAGCTTCGACGCAGCGAACCGTCGGGAACCGCAGAGTCAAAGCCACTTCTTCCACTTGAAGAGAAAGTACGGCAGCACTGCTGCCATGAGCATCATGCCGAGCGCCATCGGATAGCCGTGCGTCCATTCGAGTTCCGGCATCATCCTGAAATTCATGCCGTAGATCGAGGCGATCAGCGTTGGCGGCATCAGCACCACCGCCATGACCGAGAACAGCTTGATGATGTTGTTCTGCTCGAGATTAACCACGCCGAGCATGGCGTCGAGCGTGAACGTGATCTTGTTGGAGAGATAGGAAGCGTGATCGGTGAGCGAGGAAACGTCGCGCTGCATGGTCTTGAGCTGCTCGCGCATGTCCTTGGACCATTTCACGCCTTCCATCACCGCCGACAGGAAGGTGACGACTCGGCCGATCGAGACCAGGCTCTCGCGGACCTTCGAGACCAGATCCCCCTTGCGCCCGATCGTGATCAGGATCTGGGAATATCGCTTGGCCTGGCCGTGGCGCACGCTTTCGGGCTCGAAGATGTCGTGCGACACCTGATCGACCTCTGCGCCGGCGCGCTCCAGAATATCGGCACAGCGATCGATCACCGCATCGAGCAATTCCATCAGCACCATCTCGCCCGAGATCGCCGGCATGCACGAGCGCGCCAGCTTGGTCTCGACCAGGGCAAACGGCTTCGGCGCATCGTAACGCACCGTCACCAGCCGATGGCCGGCGAGGATGAAGGTGACGGCCGTGATCCTCGGCATGTCGGTGTCGGAGTGGCACATCAGCGTCGCGGTCATGTAGCGGGCGCCGTTCTCGATATACAGCCGGCTGGAAATCTCGATTTCCTGCATGTCCTCCCGGGTCGGAACCGCGATCCCGGCCAGCCGCTCCACCGCGCGATCCTCTTCCATGGTCGGGTTCAGGAGGTCGATCCACACCGCATTGTCCGGAATGGCCGGCGTCTCCGAGGCCGGGAGCTTCTTCAGGGCAGATTCGGAGGGTACATACACCGAGAACATGGGGAAACTCCGGAACGGGACAGACACAACCCAGCGGCACTAACGCGATTCTGGCAAGTGGCTCATGACGCGCCGATTAACCGCCGCTCCATATTTGTGGCAACGGCGTGGCGCCAAGGCGGCTCCAGCCTGACCTGAGAGCCCATCCTGCCCAAGAATCGACCGGAACCCGCAAAACTTGCGGCATAAAAGCCACAGCCAGCCTTCCGCAGTGCCGAACGAGGTTGCAAACACTGGAACGTCAGACGGTTTTTGCCGATACTGTGCTTAATGGAATCGTGGCATTTGTGGCGCAGGATTTTTCCGCTGCGGGCGTCAGACTTTCGATTGGAATACATCATGTCGTCGCTGAAAGTTATGTTTGGGGTACTCGCCGCTGGGTTGATGTTGTCCGGCTGCATGCAGGCGACCACCTATCAGGCCGCGCCCGAGGCCTCGCTCAAGCCGAGCGACAAGGCCCAGCTCGCCAAGGCGCGCTACGCCGCGGTGAAGCCGGCCGAGCCGTTCCGTCGCGCCATCGTCGATTATCACCGCAAGGAAATGCCCGGCACGATCGTGGTCGATTCCGACAACCACTATCTTTACCTGGTGCAGGACGGCGGCAAGGCTATCCGCTACGGCGTGACCGTCGGTGAGGAAGCGCTCGCCTTCTCCGGCATTGCCAAGGTGGGCAATATGGCCGAGTGGCCGAAATGGACGCCGACCGCCGACATTCACAAGCGCATCGAAGGCCTGCCTGCCTCGGTACCTGGCGGCGTCGACAACCCGCTCGGCGCACGCGCGCTGTATCTCTACCAGGGCAACCGCGACACGCTGTTTCGTATCCACGGCACCAACCAGCCGGAATATATCGGGGCATCGATCTCGTCAGGCTGCATCCGCATGACCAACGAGGACGTCATCGATCTCTACAGCCGCGTCAAGCAAGGCACGGTTGTCGTCGTGCTCGAACCCAAACAGGGTGACTCGCCGTTCAATTCCAAGATGGCGCTGCAGGGCGGCGGCGGCCCGATGACCCAATAACCGACGGCGCTTGCGTCAGTCGATCATCAAGAGCGCCGGTTCTGCCGGCGCTTTTTTGTTGGCGGCTTCTCTTCGCGCGCAGGTTCAGCCTCTTCCGTTTTTTCGTCGTCCGACTTCGCGGCGCCAGACTCGGGCTTGGCCGTATCAGACCTGGCAGCATCAGGCTTGGCAGCATCAGGCTTCGACACATCGGACTTCGTTGCATCCGGCTTGGCGGCGACCTCGCGCGGCGGCGCTTCTTCCGGACGCTCGGCCGGCAACAGCGGCGCGAGCGGCGGCAACGGGTCCCACACGTTCCACTGGCAAATCCGGTAATTGCCGCGCCGCTCCATGAGGTCGAGATGGATGTGGTCCTCGTGGTACCAGTCCGATCCCGGCCCCAGCACCGTCGGAAACCGCGCGCAGGCTGAATGCAGCACGCTCTCGCGCAATTCGCGCGGCACGGTGCGATCGGTGAGCGAGATCGCACGGCCGTTGGCGAGCTTGAAGGCGCGGACATCGAGCGCGTTGGCCCGACCATGTTCGGAGAGCCTTGCACCGGCGACGCGGTTTCGGCCGCGGCATTCGTAGGAGTCGAAATTGTCGAGATCGGAGATGGTGCTGCCGAGATTGGCTGCGAGCGGCGCGATGTCGTTGCGGATCCATTCAGCCAGCGCGGAGGCCATCGGGCAGCGCAGGATGGCCGCCGGCTTCACCGAGACCTGCCGCTTGTCCGGCAGAACGATCGCCTCAAGCCGCACCAGGTCCTCGCCGCCGCAACCACCGGCGCCACGGATGTCGGGAACGCTGGGCGCAATGGCGATGGCGTCCGTGAGCGCCAGCCGGCAGGCCGAGGGTTGCGGTGTCGGCTGCGGTGCGGGCGCGGCCTGTTCGACGGGCTTGCCGTTCGGGGTGGGCTTGCCGTTCTCGGACGGCGTCTGCCGTTCCTCGGCGGCGACCGGCGGGGCGGCCTCGGCCGACGGCGCCTCCGCCGGACGCGGCCTTGGCAGCGGCACCGCCGCGCGACGCTGCACCGTTGCCCGGGGCCGGGGCGTTCCTACCCTGAACAAATTGTCCCACGGCGCGGCGCGCGAGGCTTTCGCCGCAACCGCCGGCTCGATTGGCATGCCAAGCCAGAACCCTGCCGCGGCGGTGGTAACCATGGCCGCGGCGATGCGGCCAAAGGCGCCATTAGCCCATTTTCGGCTTGCTTTCTCCGCGCTAGAGTTCATGTCAATTCCATGATCTCGCGCCGACCCGCCCGTCCCCGGGCGGTCCGTGCGGCAGCAAGCAACTATCGGGAGGGAAGTGCGTATGCTCGGATTGATGCAAGACTGGCCTTTGCTTTGCCATCGGATTATCGAACACGCGGCGAAGTATCACGGCACGCAAGAGGTCGTCACGCGGTCGGTCGAAGGCCCCATTCATCGCACCAATTACGCCGAAATTCATGCGCGCGCGCTGAAAGTATCGCAACGGCTCGACCGCGAGGGCATCAAGCTCGGTGACCGCGTCGCCACCATCGCCTGGAACACCTGGCGCCATCTCGAGGTATGGTACGGCATCATGGGGATCGGCGCGATCTGCCATACCGTGAATCCGCGGCTGTTCCCCGACCAGATCGCCTGGATCATCAACCATGCGCAGGATCGCATCGTGATGACCGACATCACCTTCGTTCCGATCCTGGAGAAGATCGCAGCCCACCTGCCGAGCGTCGAACGCTACATCGTTCTGACCGACAAGGCCCACATGCCGCAGACCACGCTGAAGAATGCGGTCGCCTATGAGGACTGGATCGCGGAGGCCGACGGCAAGTTCACGTGGAAGGACTTCGACGAGAACACCGCGGCGGCGATGTGCTACACATCGGGTACGACGGGCGATCCCAAGGGCGTGCTGTATTCGCATCGCTCCAACGTGCTGCACGGGCTGATGGCCAACAATGTCGACGCTCTCGGCACCAGCGCCGCCGAGACAATGCTGCCGGTGGTGCCATTGTTCCATGCCAATAGCTGGGGCATCGCATTCTCCGCGCCGTCGATGGGCACCAAGCTCGTGATGCCGGGCGCCAAGCTCGACGGCGCTTCGGTCTACGAACTGCTCGATACCGAAAATGTCACCCATACCGCCGGCGTGCCGACCGTGTGGCTGATGCTGCTGAACCACATGGCGGCCGGCAATCTGAAGCTGCCCCACCTCAAGAGCGTGGTTTGCGGCGGCTCGGCGATGCCGCGATCGATGATCAAGTCGTTCGTCGACATGGGCGTCCGCGTGCGTCACGCCTGGGGCATGACCGAGATGAGCCCGATCGGCACGGTTGCGGCGCTGAAGCCGCCGTTTGCCGAACTCACCGGCGAGGAACGGCTGGACATCCTGCAGACCCAGGGCTACCCGCCGTTCGGCGTCGAGATGAAGATCACCGATGACGCCGGCAAGGAACTGCCATGGGACGGCAAGACCTTCGGCCGCCTCAAGGTGAGCGGCCCCGCGGTGGCCAAGGCCTATTTCAAGGTCGACACCAACATCCTCGACGATGACGGCTTCTTCGATACCGGCGACGTCGCGACCATCGACGCCCATGGCTACATGCGCATCACCGACCGCTCCAAGGACGTCATCAAGTCCGGCGGCGAATGGATCTCATCGATCGACCTGGAGAATCTCGCGGTCGGCCACCCCGCCGTCGCCGAGGCGGCCGTGATCGGGGTCTATCATCCCAAGTGGGATGAGCGTCCGCTGCTGATCATCCAGCTCAAGCAGGACCAGAAGGCGACGCGTGAGGACATCCTGAAATTCATGGACGGCAAGATCGCGAAATGGTGGATGCCCGACGACGTCGCGTTCGTCGACGGGATTCCGCACACCGCGACCGGCAAGATCCTGAAGACCGCGCTGCGCGAGCAGTTCAAGAGCTATCGCTTCCCGAACGCCGCGGCCTGATCGCAACGGCATCGCAAGAACTGAGGAAGCCGCCCCCCGCCATGGTGGGCGGCTTTTTCGTGCGTGGCTTGCGACCGCAATCAGCGGGACAGCGCCAGCGCATCGAGCTGGCGCTGGGCCTCGGGCTCGCCCCATTCCCTGGCCTTCTGGTACCAGAGGCGGGCCTGGACCACGTCAGCCAGCGCGTCGCTGGCGCCGCTCTGCCGGAGCACCGCCGGGTCATAGGTCTTGCCATAGAGCAACGCAGCGCGCGCATCGCGGGCCTCCGCCGCGCGCTGCAGCAACAGCCGCGCCGACTGGACGTCGCCACCGGTGAGCAGGTCCTGCCCGCGCCGGATCAGTGCTGCGACTTCCCCTGGATCCAGATTGCGCATCGGCTCGCTCTTCGGCGCGGCCGGCACCGGAGCTGGTGCAGCAGCCACTGGCGCCGCGGCCACGACGGGAGCCGCGGGCGCCGCCAGCGGTACGGCGGGTGCGCGTGCCGGAGCGGCCCAGGACAGCCGCGTGGAACTGCCCGCGAGCGCCGCGCCGCCGCCGTCACGCAATTCCGCGGTCAATTGCATCTGGCCGACAAAACCCTCCGGCGGAATCACCGACACGACGGAAACCTCCGAGGCCGGCACCCGCCATTCGCTGGCGGAAACCCGCCTCCCCGACGTCAGCCTGGCGTTGGCCGGCAACCCGTTGATGGTCACGCTGGCATCCGCCGGAGGATCGCCGACATGTATCCCGAGCGGCAGCGGCTCGTTGGCAAGCCCACGGCCTTCCTGCACGCTCAAGGTCGCGACGCGCATCGGCTGCGCCGCCGGCAGCAGGGACGATTTGAGCGATTGCCAGATCGAAGCAAAAGAGGATGTGTCGATCGACCCCGCGGGTCGCTGCAAGGCCGGAATGGCCATGACGAGAAGCAACGCGATGCTGGCAGCGATTGCCACCGCAATCGTGAGCCTGACCGCCTGCATCAGCAGCGTGCGCGGCCCTGACATTCCGCGGAGTACCGAAGGCGCCTCGACCGGCCCGGACTGCATCTGCTCCTTCAGGGCCTGCGCGACGGCCTTGGTGAATATCTCCGATTGGTCACCGCGCTTGGGAATGCCGGCGGGTAGCGAGGTCGAGCCTTCCGCCGTCCCTCGCTGGCGCCGCTCCGCGGCCTGCGCGGGTGCCGTGTCGGGCTGCGCCCCCGTCGGCCTGTCCCGCAATTCACGCGGTGCGTAGTAGGCGGGGTCGTTGGGGCCGATGTCTTTTTCGCGCTTGATGTCACCACTCATGCTGAACACTCGCCCTGATGAGGCTTTCCACCTGCCCCTTGCGGACGTATGCCGTCGGCGCCGTCGGATCCCAGGCACTCCAGGAGGGCGCCGCAGCGCTTGCGCGGCGTCGCCCAGCAACAAGGTCCGGGAGTTGAGATCGTGCTGGCAACGCCTCCGGCTGACACCCGCCGTTTTCCCTCTCGATTGCGGCTCGCCGATGTCCTGTTCGGACGGTCCCTCGCTTCGGCGAATGCGACAACCAGGGGGCGAGGGGTAGACAAACGGGGCACCAAGTCAACATACAACCAGTAATCAATCTACATGGATAGTTAACCTTTGAGGTTGTCAATACCGGCGTTTTCCCCGCTTCGGTGCCATGGGCAAACTTGAAATTCGCGGGCCGCCGTGGTCTCAAGCTGGCAGGTTGCAGCCGGCGCCTGTTCGCCGGCCACAAACAGCTCAACCCGGCAGATTTTGACGATGGCCCGAAGGTTTTCCGCTCCCTACCAGTCGGAGCCCGTGTCCAGCCTTGCCACCTGGTCGCGCAATCTGGCCGTCTTCTCCGTGGTTGCGGTGGTGGTCTCCATCCTGATCGTCCGCTTCGGCTTTCTCGAGATGAAGCCGGCGCTGGCGACCTTCTTCGGGGCGCTGGCGCTGGCGGGTCTTTCCATCCTGGTCGGCCTCGCCGCCTTTGCCGCGATCTGGCAGAACGGGTCGCGCGGCATGGGGAGGATCCTGCTGGCGATGCTGATCTCGCTGCTCGTCCTCGCCTACCCGGCCTATCTCGCCTTGCAATACCGGAAGCTGCCGGCAATCCACGACATCACCACCGACCCGATCGATCCGCCGCGTTTCGAGGCGCTGGCGCGGCTGCGCGCCGGCGAAGGCACCAACTCCGCGGTCTATGCCGGCCTGTATTCGGCCGAACAGCAGCGCATCGCCTATCCCGACATCGAGACCGTGGAGCTCGAAGTCCCGCCGCAGCGCGCCTACGAGGTCGCGCTTTCGACTGGTCAACAAGCGCAAATGGCTCGTGATCGACGAGCGCGCCGCCGCAGCCGCCGCGCCGCATCGGCCGCATCGAGGCCGTGGCGCGAACGCCGATCATGGGATTCCGCGAGGACGTCTCGATCCGCGTCACGCCCGACGCCGAGGATTCGCGCGTCGATATCCGCTCCTCCTCGCGCTATTTCGAAAGCGATCTCGGCAGCAACGCCGCGCGCGTCTCCAAGCTGATCGAGGACATCAACACGGCGGTCGACAACGCCAAGCCGACCGCGCCGAAGAAGCCGCAGGCGCCGGCGAAGACGCAGGCCAAGAACGTGAAGAAGTGAGAATGCCGGTTAGCGTAATGTCCTTCAAGAGCATGTCGGACAAGATATATGCGGCGTGCGAACTGATCTTGTTCGCGGTCACCATCCTGACCTGGATCAAAAGGGACTTTACCGGCTTGATCGCAATCGCGTCCCTGGGTTCCGGAATCTCTCGCCGATCGTCCTCCGAATGACTGCTGTCCGCCCCTAGACCATCCGGTACGTGCCGCCGATCACGGGATCGCCCTCGGTCGCAACGATGCCGCGCGCGACCAGGTCTTCCAGATGCGCCAGCACCGAATAGCCGGCGGCATTGGTGAGCCGCGGATCGAGGCCGATATAGATCGCCCGCACCATGGTCGGGATATCGGCCTCGCCCTTGGCGAGGCGATGCAGGATCGATGCCTCGCGGGCCCTGCGGTGCCGGGCGAGGAAGCGGACGTAGCGCGGACCTTCCGGAATTTCCGGGCCGTGGCCCGAGAAGTACAGATCCTCCGTCGCGGGCTTCCAGCCGGTCGAGCGAGGCCATGTAGTCGATCATCGATCCGTCCGGAGGCGCCACGATCGAGGTCGACCAGCCCATCACGTGGTCGCCGACAAAGTTGATCTTCCGCTCGGGCCAGGCGAACGCCAGATGGTTGGCGGTGTGGCCGGGGGTTGCGATCGCTTCCAGCGCCCATCCCGAACCTTCGACGACGTCGCCGTCCTTGACCTCGACGTCGGGGCGGAAGTCGCGGTCGGAACCGGATTCCGGATTGTGCTTCTCGCTCTCGAAGCGCGGCCGCGAGGCGCGATGCGGCCCTTCGGCGTAGACGGTGGCGCCGGTGGCGGCCTTGATCCGGGCGGTGTTCGGCGAATGGTCGCGGTGGGTGTGGGTAACGAAGATATGCGTCACGGTCTCGCCGCGCACGGCGTCCAGCAACGCCTTGGCATGCGCCTCGTCGTCCGGGCCGGGATCGATGATCGCGACCTTGCCTCGGCCCACGATGTAGCTGACCGTGCCGGTGAAGGTGAACGGGCTCGGATTGTTGCAAAGCACCCGCCGCACGCCGGGCCGCGCCTCGTCGACGATGCCGGGCTGAAGCGGAAAGTCGCGGTTGAACGGGATGTCGTCGTTATCGGCCATTTGGGAATTTCACTCCGACGTCATTCCGGGGCAGCCCGACAGGGCTGAACCCGGAAATTGCTCAAGATTCCGGGTTCGCGCTTACGCGTGCCCCGGAATGACACTAAGCTGAACTACGAAAACGCCTGAATGCCCGTGATCGCCCGGCCCAGAATCAGGGCGTGGACGTCGTGGGTGCCTTCATAGGTGTTCACGGTTTCCAGGTTCGCGGCGTGGCGCATCACGTGGTATTCGATCTGGATGCCGTTGCCGCCATGCATGTCGCGGGACATGCGCGCGATGTCGAGCGCCTTGCCGCAATTGTTGCGCTTGACGATCGAGATCATCTCGGGCGCCATCTTGCCCTCGTCCATCAGGCGACCGACGCGCAGGCTTGCCTGCAGCCCGAGCGCGATCTCGGTCTCCATGTCGGCGAGCTTCTTCTGCACCAGTTGCGTTGCCGCCAGCGGCCGGCCGAACTGCTTGCGGTCGAGCGTGTACTGGCGGGCGCGGTGCATGCAGTCCTCGGCGGCGCCCATCGCGCCCCAGGAGATGCCGTAGCGGGCACGGTTGAGGCAGCCGAACGGCCCCTTGAGGCCGGACACGTTGGGCAGCAGCGCACTCTCCGGCACCACCACGCCATCCATCACGATCTCGCCGGTAACGGAGGCGCGCAAGGAGAGCTTGCCATCGATCTTCGGCGCCGACAGGCCCTTCATGCCCTTTTCGAGAATGAAGCCGCGGATCTGGTTGTCGTGGGCGGCCGATTTGGCCCAGACCACGAACACGTCGGCGATCGGGGCGTTGGAAATCCACATCTTGCTGCCGCTCAGCCGGTAGCCGTCCGACACCTTCTCGGCGCGGGTCTTCATGCCGCCGGGATCGGAGCCGGCATCCGGCTCGGTCAGGCCGAAGCAGCCGACCCACTCGCCGGTGGCGAGCTTCGGCAGGTATTTCTTGCGCTGGTTCTCGTCGCCATAGGCATAGATCGGGTGCATCACCAGCGAGGACTGCACCGAGTTCATCGAACGGTAGCCGGAATCGACGCGCTCGATCTCGCGTGCCACCAGGCCATAGGCGACGTAGCTCGCATTGGCGCAGCCATATTCTTCCGGCAGGGTAATGCCGATCAGGCCGAGCTCGCCCATCTCGTTGAAGATCTCTCGGTCGGTCTTCTCTTCCAGATAGGCCTTGGTGACGCGCGGCA
Source organism: uncultured Alphaproteobacteria bacterium (assembly GCA_963823485.1). GTDB lineage: Bacteria > Pseudomonadota > Alphaproteobacteria > Rhizobiales > Xanthobacteraceae > Bradyrhizobium. The sequence goes on along the minus strand of CAWGLP010000025.1, from coordinate 550,178 downwards.
ACAGCTTGTCCTGCGCATAGGCGCGCGCGGTGTCGCGGATCATGCGCTCGTCTTCGGTGAGCTGCTCGTCGAGCAGGAACGGATCGTCCCACTGGAAGCCCGCAGCCGCCGGCTTGTCCTTGGTCTGAGGGCGTACGCTCATGAAAATTCCTTTCGCATCACAGTCCTCATGAAATGGCTCGCCAAATTAGTGCGCTATCGTCGGAAGCGCAATGTTTTGAACGTCATTCCGGACGCGCGAAGCGTGAACCCGGAATTCTCGAGATTCCGGATATGGTCCTGCGAACCATTCCGGAATGACGGACATCAGCTCTCCAGCTTCTCGTTGGCGACGATCTCGATGCCGAAACCGGACAATCCCTTGTAGTCATGCACCGAGGACGTCAGGTTGACGATCGAGGTGATGCCGAGATCGCGCAGGATCTGTGCACCCACGCCGACTTCGCGCCATTGCCGGTTGCGATCGGCTTCCGCCGATTTCTGTTCGCCGACCGGCTCGACGGGAACTCCGGCCGCGCCGTCGCGCAGATAGACCAGCACGCCGCGGCCGGCCTTCCTGAAATGATCCAGCACGATTTGCATCCGCGCCTGGCCGGTGAAGAGGTCCTTGACGATGTTGGGCTTGTGCAGCCGCGTCAGCACCCTCTTGCCGTCGCCGATGCCGTTATAGACGAACGCGGCATGCGCGATCTCGTCGAACGGCGAACGGTAGGCATAGCCCTGCAACGGGCCGATCGGGCTATCGGTCGTAAACATCGCCACCCGCTCGATCAGCTTCTCGCGCGCCTGGCGGTAGGCGATCATGTCAGCGATCGTGACATGCTTGAGCTTGTGGGTGGCGGCGAAACGGGAGACCTGTTCGCCCTTCATCACGGTGCCGTCGTCGTTCATCAGTTCGGAGATGACGCCGACCGGGGGCAGGCCGGAAAGCTTGCACAGATCGACTGCCGCCTCGGTATGGCCGGAGCGCAGGAGCACGCCGCCGTCGCGCGCGATCAGCGGAAAGATGTGGCCCGGCCGTGCAAAATCATTGGCGCCGGCGTTGGGATTGGCGAGCGCGCGGCAGCATGAGGCGCGCTCGTCCGCCGAAATGCCGGTGCCGCCATCGGGCTTGTAGTCGATCGAGACCGTGAACGCGGTGGTGTGGTTGGATTCATTGTGCGCCACCATCGGATCGAGCCGCAGCCGGCGGGCGTCATCGGTTGTGATCGGCGCGCAGACGATGCCGGAGGTGTGACGGATGATGAACGCCATCTTCTCCGCCGTGCACAGCGAGGCCGCGACGATCAGATCGCCCTCGCCCTCGCGGTCCTCATCGTCGGTAACGACGACGAGTTCGCCGTTGGCAAAGGCTTGCAGAACTTCCTGGATTGAATCGGCCATTTTCTCGACATCTCGCAATTTGCAGCCAGTGCATTAGCCGGACTCCATGATCTGCGCCAGCGTCAATACGCGGTTCAGGACCGCGCCGGCGGCCGGCCGTGAGGGTGCGCCACGACAGGACCAGACCCGGAAAAATCATCGAACGAGGTTGGGCTCCCTCCAATGGCGTCTCCCGGGAAAGATAATGCGTCCCCCAATGAATTTCCGTCAGGCGGCAGGGTGGTTTGGCCCGAAGGGGCGGCGCGCCACCCTTCCCCCTACGGCAGCACCTCGCGGCGCTCGCTGAGCAGCGCGTCCATCTCGGCGCGCTTTTCCTCCAGCAGCCCGGCATGCGCGGCCTCGATCACCTGGTAGAGCTCGCGGGCGTCGCTGAGCCGGGTCACGGTGACGTAATCGGCGCCGGCGGCATAGAGATCGTTGACGCTGGACAGGAGATCCGCGGTGGCGACGATCTTGGCGGTCGGGTTGAGCGAGCGCACATGCCGGACCAGCTTTTCATTGTCGGCGCCCTTCAGCAGCGCATCGGGAATACTGAGGATGATCAATTCGGACTTGCCGACGCCGGCATGCACCAGCGTTTCGACATTGCTGATGTCGCCATAGACGACATGCAGGCCGCGATCGGTCAGCGTCCGGAACACGACGGGATTGAAATCGATCACCGTGATCTGCTCCAGCACCGGCGGATTGCGGCGTTCGATCTCGCTCAGCAACGCGCTGGCGGCGCGGAAGAAGCCGAGGATGACGATCCGGCGTGCCTCGCCGTGCCCGCCTTCATGCCCATCGGCTTCCTGCTTGTGATCGAGGTCGCGGAGGCCGATCCGCTTCAACGGGCCGATCAGGGCCCGCGTGAGCTGATCGCTCTTCGATATCGCGAAGGTGCTCAGCACTGCCAGAACCACGAAGGCGAACGACACTGCGCTCGACGTCTCGGTGCTGATATGGTGCGCCACAACGCCGGTCTGGATCACGACCAGCGAGAATTCCGAGATCTGTGCCAAATTGATCGCCGGCAACAGGCTGGCGCGCAGCCCCTGCTTCATCAAATAGAGCGGCGTGAACGTGGTCACCATGCGGCTGACCACCGTGAAGGCCGCGATCACCAGCGCCAGCCCGATCACCGAGAGCCCGGGAATCGGGATCGTCATGCCGAGCGCCACGAAGAACAGCGTAATGAAGAAATCGCGCAGCGTCGTCACCTTGGCGGTGACGTCGAGCGCATAGGGGAAGGTCGACAGCGAGACGCCCGCCACCAGCGAGCCCATCTCGCGCGACAGATGCAGACGCTCCGCGATCTCGCCGATCAGAAAGCACCAGGCCAGCGCGCCGAGCAGGACCAGTTCCGGCCGGCGCGCGATATGGTGGAACAGCCATGGCAGCACATAGCGGCTCAGCACCAGGGCCGTCGCCACCAGCACGCCGACCCGGCCGATCGAGATCAGCACCACGCTGACCTGAAGATTGTCGAGGCTCGGCTGCACCGCAAGGAACAGGATCGCGAAGATGTCCTGCAGCACCAGCACGCCGAGCGTGATCCGCCCCGGAAGGGTGTCGAGCTCGTGCTTCTCGTACAGCACCTTGACGATGATGACCGTGCTCGACAGCGCGCAGGCGACGCAAAGATAGAGCGCGTCGAAATGGCCGCTGCTCATCGACAGCCCGATCCCGACAAAGAACAATATTCCGAGCAGGACGCCGCCGATCAATTGCCCGCCCGCGGCAAACAGGATGACCTTGCCGGCGCGCACGATCTTCTTCAGGTCGATTTCGAGCCCGATCATGAACAGCATGAAGATCAGGCCGAGTTCGGAGATGACGGTGATCGAATCCTGGGACTCGACCCAGGCCATCCCGAATGGACCAATGATGAACCCGGCGATAAGGTAGGCCAGGATCAAGGGCTGCCGCGTAAAATGGGCGAGCAGCCCGAGCCCCCAGGCGAACAGGATGCTCAAGGTGATATCGCGAATAAGCTCGTGCATAGTTCCGGACTTCCCCTCCCTCCAACCTAGAGATACCGGCGCGAGGGTCAAACAAGCAATGTGTCACGGCAGCGGAAATGGCCTTCTTTTCGTGATTCTGGCCGTGCTGTCGATCCTGTACACCCCCCTCGCCGCCGCGCAAACCTCAGGCGGAATCGAACAGAATTTTGCCAGCTCGCTCACCGCGATCCCGACCGAAGCGCTCACCGTGAGCGGTGGATTCTACGTGCCTGTCTACTCCAGCGTCGCGATGAGCCAAGGCAAGCTGCGGGCGGATTTCTCGGTTACGCTCAGCGTTCACAACGCATCAGAGACGCGGGCGCTGGTGCTGAAGCGAATCGCGTATTTCGACACGGCGGGCATGATGGTGGAAAGCCACCTCAAATCGCCGATCGCGCTGAAGCCGTTCTCGACCGTCGAGGTATTCATCGCCGCGACCGACGTGCGCGGTGGAACCGGAGCCAATTTCGTGGTGGACTGGGCGGCCGCGGGCGCGATCGCCGAGCCTGCCGTCGAAGCCTTGATGGTCGGCAGCGTCGGACCCGGTCATTATGCCTTCATCAGCCAGGGTCGCCCGATCAGGCTGATCGGCAAGAACTAGACGTCACGGAAGGCTGTACGGCCTTCTCAACCAAGAACAAAACGGGAGTGAACATCCATGTCTACCGCTGCACCCTTCGATTTTTCCCGATTGCTGCCAGCCGGACTGCCGGCCCCGGCGGTGCGGTGGACGGGTCTTGCCAAATACAGTTTCGTCGGCGGCAACAATGATCCCGACCAGGTTCCGGTCGATGACCTGATCGATGCGGTCAACGCCGTGCTCAGGCGCGAGGGCAAGACGCTTGCGACCTACGGCCTCGCCAGCGGCCCGCAGGGCTATCGCCCCTTGCGCGAGTTCCTCACCACCAAACTAAAGCGCGACGCCGGCATCGCCTGCAACGCCGACGACATCATGATCGTCTCCGGCTCGCTGCAGGCGCTCGACCTCGTCAACCAGACATTGCTCACCCGCGGCGACACCGTGCTGATCGAACAGGAGACCTATCAGGGCGCGCTGAACCGGCTGACGCGGCTCGGCGTCACCGCGGTCGGCATTCCGCTCGATGACGGCGGCATGCGGATGGACGCGCTGGCGGCGGCGCTCGCCGACCACAAGGCCCGCGGCATCACCCCCAAATACATCTACACGATCCCCACCGTGCAAAACCCGACCGGCACCATCATGCCGGAATCCCGCCGCGCCGAGATGCTGAAGCTGTCGCAGCAATACGGCGTTCCGATCTTCGAGGACGATTGCTACGCCGACCTGATCTGGACCGGCGAGCGACCGCCCGCGATCTACGCCATGAGCGAGCATGGCGGCGTCATCCACGTCGGCTCGTTCTCGAAATCGATCGCGCCGGCGCTTCGCGTCGGGTTCATCGTCGCGCCCTGGGAAATGATGTCGCGGATGCTGGCGCTGAAGACCGATGCCGGAAGTGGCGCACTGGAGCAGATGGTGCTGGCGGAATATTGCTCACCGCATTTCGAGACCCATATACCGAAGCTGACGCGTGGCCTGCGCGCCAAGCTCGATACGATGATGGAAGCGCTCAACGAGCAGTTCGGCACCGCGGCCGAGTTCGAGGATCCCAAGGGCGGCATCTTCCTGTGGGTGAAGCTGCCCGACAACGTCAATACGCTGAAGCTCTATCAGTCTGCGCTCGCCGCAGGCGTCTCCATCAATCCGGGGCCGGAATGGTCAACCAACAAGGCCTATGCGGGCAGTCGTTTGCGTTTGTGCTTCGCCAGCCCGACGCACGAGCAGATCCGCGAGGGCGTCGCCGCTCTCGCCGAAGTGTGCCGAAAGGAATTCGGCGTACCGGCCAGAATCGCGAACGTGGAGCGCGCGAAGGCTTGAGCCTTGCTCGTCGCGCGGCTCAGCGGCCGACGTGAAACTCGACGTTGACCTGGCCGCTGCCGCTGGACGGGAAATAGTCGCAGAGCTGCTCGGCTTCGCCATCGAAGCCGTCCCAGCCCAGCGCTGCAAACAGCATGATGGTGTCGGCCATGCCGCCCTCGCCGTTGCACTTGACGGCGTAGTCCGGAAGCATGTCGATGAATTCGCGGTAGCGGCGCTGCTGCCATAATTCGAGCACGCGCAGATCGACCTGGCGGTTGAACTCGCTGGCGATCGAGGTCCAGGCTTCCGGGCCGAGCTTCCGGTTGGGCCACAACCGGTGCGACAGCGATCCGCTGGCCAGCAGCGCCACCCGCTCGCCGGAGCGCGCAATGGCACGCCGCGTCGCCTCGCCGAGCGCCCGGCTTTCCTCCAGCGAGGTGAACAGCGGCGTGGCGACCGAGACCACCTTGGCCCAGCCGTCGGGATTCATGAAATGCATCGGAACGATGGTGCCGTATTCGAGCCCGAGGCTCGCGACCTTGTGCGCGATGACGTTGAGCCCGGCGGTGGCCGCTTCGTCCGCGATCGCGTCCGCAAGCCGCGTGTCGCCCGGCAGGTCGTAGCTCAAATCCTGGATCATCTGCGGGGCTTCGTGGCTGGTGAAGGCGCCGCGATGACGAGGATTGGCGTTGATGTGATAGCCGAAATTGGAAAGCCAGTGCGTGTCGAACACGACGAAGGTCGTGACGCCGCGCTCGCGGGCACGGCGGCCGAGTTCGCGAAGCGACTTCACCGCGGCTTCCCGGGCGCTCCTGAGCGGACTTCCCTCCATCTCCGACAGCATCAGTGACGGGACGTGGCTGACCTTGGCGGCAAGAACGAGTTCTCCCATCGCAATCGCCTCCCCTGTGCGCTGCTGGATTCAGGCGGCGGACTGCTCCTGGCGGAACACCAGCGCAATCCGCAACAGCCGGACGATCGAGACATTGCCCTTGCCCGCCTCGATCTGGGCCACGTAACGTTCGGACAGCCCGGACTGTCGCGCCAGTTCCCGGCGCGACATGCCATGCTGCGTGCGCATCTCGCGCACCCGGCTGCCAAGCTGGTTGAGAAACTCGCTTTCCTGCGCCAGACGTGCGTCATCGGCAAAGCGGACCGTCCGGGGACGCCCCGGAGAGGCGTCGGTTGGGGATTGGCTTTCGATTTGCGGCACGATCGACCCTTTCGCTGTGCCAATGTTCACTAAGCGAAAGGGTCGCCGCATTGATCGGGATCAAATTTTAGGCAGCCCGCCCTTAGCGAACGGCGAACGGCGCCTGGTACGGCCGCCCGAACGGGACACCGTTGATCACGGTCTGCACGGGCTTGAGCAGCAGCTTGCCCTCGCGCCGGTTGCTGCGGGTATCGACGAACGAGGTCTGGCCTTCGACCAGTTCCATGATCGCGACGTCGCCGGGCGCACCGACCTGCAGCGTGCCGATCTTGGGCGCCCGGTTGATGATCCTGGCCGGCGCTGCGGTTGCCATCGCCACCACCTGCTCCAGCGTGTATCCAAGCGGGATGAACTTGCTCATGACGTTGGGCAGATAGGGCATGCCCGGCGAGTTGCCGGAGAAGACGTGAATGTCGGAGGAGATCGTATCCGGGCCGCAGCCGCCAGGAATGGCGACTTCCGCCACAGTGAAATCGAAGCTGCCGCCGCCATGGCCGACGTCGAACATCACGCCGCGCTGCTTGGCAGACAGTGCGGCCGGCAGCAGCTTGCCGTCCTGCACGATGTTGGTGAAGGCGCCGGCGATGTTGGGCGCACCGGAATAGGCGTGCGTCAGTACATCGCCCGGACGCAGCAGGTCGAGGATCTCCGACATCAGCTCTTTGGTCTCTACGCCGCCGATATGCACCATCATTTTGGCCGGCCAGCCGCACATTTCGCAGGCCTTGATGGCGCGCTTCAGCGGCTCGAGGCCGTGCTTGGCGATCACATTCTCCGACATCCGTACCTTGACCCCGAGCAGGAAATCCGGGTTCTCGGCGAGCGCCATCGCGCAGGCGTCCATCTGCGCGTAATCGATGTTGTAGAGTTCGGCGACGGGGAATCCCGACAGGCCGTTGTTGGCAATGTGAACAAAGGCGTAAATCCGCGCGCGCGATTGCGCCACGATATAGCGCCGCAGCGCCGCGAGATTGTTGACGCCGGCATCGCCCGCCGACACCACCGTGGTGGTGGCCTGTGCCTGCACCAGTTCGTCGGCGGGAATGCCGATCGCCGAGCCATAGGGATAGACGTGGGAGTGCAGATCGATCAGCCCGGGCGTCACCAGTTTGCCTGACGCGTCGATGGTCTTGGCGGCGCGGGCTGCCGGAATTTCATTCTCGACCGCCTCGATCATCCCCCAGCGGATGCCGATGTCACGCTTGCCTCGCAGCGATTGGCTGGGGTCCAGCACGTCGCCGCCCTTGATGACGAGATCGAACTTGTCGTTCGGACCCATCGCGGCATGGACCGGTCCGCCGATCGCGGCGGCCGTGCCTGCTCCCGTCAGCTTCAGAAAATCACGGCGTGAAAATCCGCTCATCGCAGCGTTCCCCCTCGATATGATTTTTATGGCGCGATGATGCGCCCGAGAGTGCGGTTCCGCAAGCAGCCGGGTATCGCGAGGGATCGGCCCACGCAGGAATGAATCGTTGCTACGATATCGCTGTCGTGGGCATCGCTTGTGGTCGTACCACCGATCATCTGAACAGGCATTCAGAATTCTCTTCGGGTTCCGCCGGAACGATTGCCTCGCTGTCCGGTTGAATGTCCGCTCATTTCGAGGAAGGACAGCAAGTAATGAAGAAGTTGGGAATCGCTTTAGCCGCGCTTGGTGCGCTCGTTCTGGCCGCGCCGTCGATTGCAAGCGCGCAGACCGTCGTGATCAAGCGGGGTGGCCACCACATGGGTCACCATCACCACTATAAGGGCGCGCGCGCCGAATACCGGCCGCATCGCGGTTGGCATCGCGGGCATCGGCATGGTCACGGCAACAGGGTCGTGGTCATCAAGAAGCACCACTACTGAGTTTCGGACGACCTAAACGGAAAATGGCTCCTCGCGGAGCCATTTTCTTTGTTCGATGATAGACCCTCATGGTGAGGAGCGCAAAGCGCGTCTCGAACCATGAGGCCCTGTCAGTGGCCCTCATCCTTCGAGACGCCCGCTTTCGCGAGCTCCTCAGGATGAGGCTTGAGCAGCGATTACGCAGCAGGCCCTAGCTGTAGATTTCGAACAGGCCCGCGCCACCCTGACCGCCGCCGATGCACATCGTGACGACGCCCCACTTGGCCTTGCGCCGACGGCCTTCCTGCAGGATGTGGCCGGTGAGACGCGCGCCGGTCATGCCGAACGGATGGCCGATCGCGATCGAGCCGCCGTTGACGTTGTACTTCTCGGGATCGATGCCGAGCTTGTCGCGCGAATAGAGGCACTGGCTGGCGAAGGCCTCGTTGAGTTCCCAGAGATCGATGTCGTCGATCTTCAGGCCGTGGCGCTTCAGCAGCTTCGGCACGGCGTAGATCGGGCCGATGCCCATTTCGTCCGGCTCGCAGCCCGCCGACGCCCAGGCGACGAAGCGGCCCATCGGGTTGAGGCCGCGCTTCTCGGCGTCCTTGGCTTCCATCAGCACGACGGCGGCCGCACCATCCGAGAGCTGGCTGGCGTTGCCGGCGGTGACGTATTTGCCGGCGCCTTTCACCGGTTCGAGCTTGGCGAGACCTTCCATCGTGGTTTCGGGACGGTTGCACTCGTCGCGATCGACAACGTAATCGACGATGCTTTCGGCCTTCGTCGCCTTGTCGACCACCTTCATTTTGGTCTTCATCGGGACGATCTCGTCCTTGAACTTGTTGGCCTGCTGGGCGGCAGCCATGCGGCGCTGCGACTCCAGCGAATACTCATCCTGGTATTCGCGGCTGACCTTGTAGCGCTCGGCCACGATGTCGGCGGTGTCGATCATCGCCATGAAGATGTCAGGGGCGACCTTGAGCAGGTCGGGATCAATCGATTCCTTCGGCGTTCCGCCGCCAGGGATCGAGATGCTTTCGACGCCGCCGGCGACGATGCAGTCCGAGCCGTCCGAGCGGATCGAGTTCGCGGCCATCGCGATCGTCTGCAGGCCCGACGAACAGAAACGGTTCACCGAGACGCCGCCGGTCGACTTCGGCAGGCCGGCGAGCAGCGCGGCCTGACGGCCGATGTTCGGCGCACCATGGGCGCAGTTACCGAGATAGCAATCCTCGACGTATTCCTTGTCGACGCCGGCACGTTCGACGGCGTGCTTGATGGCGTGGCCTGCCAGCGCCATTGGCGCGGTGATGTTGAACCCGCCGCGGCCGGACTTCGCCAGACCCGTACGAGCATAGGAAACGATAACGGCTTCACGCATTTCGAAAGACCTCCCTTTGATGCCACACAGTATGGACCGGAGCGCAGTCCCTGTGTAGCGAAAACCAGAATTCCGGCCGGCGGAAAAGACGGAAATCGGCTGTCAGTCCCACGCCGGCGCGAAGCCGGGATTTACACAACGCCTGTCCTTCGGCAAGGCCGCGATCGCCTGCCGGTCGGCGTCATCGAGCCTCACGCCAAGCGCATCGAGATTGGCCCGCTGGCTTTCCGCGCGCGACGCCTTCGGGATCGCCGCAACGCCGTCCTGGTCGAGCAGCCATTTCAGCGCCACCTGCGCCGCGCTGGCGTTGTGCTTTTTTCCGATCGCGGCGAGCACGGGGTCGGAAGCCACCCGGCCCTGCGCCAGCGGGCAATAGGCCACCAGCGGGATCGATTTCGCAGTGAGAAACTGGCGCAGCCGCGTCTGGTCCAGCATCACGTGGTATTCGACCTGGTTGCAGGCGATCGGCGCCCTGATTTCTTCCACCACGGTCTTCAAAAGCGCGATGTTGAAATTGGCGACGCCGATGGCGCGGGTGCGCCCCTCCTCCTTCAGCCGCATCAGCGTCTCGAAGATTTTCGGCAGGTTCATGTTCGGCGCCGGCCAGTGAACCAGATAGAGATCGACCTGATCCAGCCGCAGCTTCTTCAGCGACGCATCGAACGCCCGGCGGATCGCATCCGGCGCGAGGTTCTCGTTCCAGACCTTGGTGGTGACATGCAGATCGTTCCGCGCCATCCCTGACGCTGCGATGCCGGCGCCGATGGCTTCCTCATTGCCATACATCTCGGCGGTGTCGAGATGCCGGTAGCCCATCGCCAGCGCACTCTCGACCGCCGCGCGGCAGGCCTCGCCCTGCATGCGAAAGGTGCCGAGCCCGAGCCGGGGCAGGTTGATGCCGCCGGCTTGCAGGCTTTGGGTTTGCAGATTGTCCATGATGGCTCCGGAAAAGGTAAAATCGGCGGGAGCGCCATGAAACCCGCGGGAACGGTGTTTCATTGCCGGGAATAGGCCGTTATTGAATAGTCTGCGCGCGGGGCGCACGACAAATCAAGATCGGATCAGGATTGGATGGTCAGGGCGTTGCAACGATGGCTGGATACGCATGAACTGCCCGCGATCATTGCGGCCGTGCTCGGCGTGGTTCTGGCGCTCTCCACCCTGCTGGTCGTCGGCGGCTACCTGATGGTGACACCCTGACGCAGCCCTGAGCGCTAACGCGCCCAGTCGCAGATGCCGCCGGACTTGCACGGCCAGGTCTGGACTCGCGTTGCCCGGACCGGCTTCCTCTCGTCCCGCGTGTCCCGGGCCTGTGCATCGAGCGGACTGCCCTGCCGCTTTACCAGCTTCGCACGGACTGCAGCGCGCGGCTCGGCGCTGGGTCTCGCAACCTGTGGCTTGCGGGCCGGCGGCTTCGGCCAGACCGAGGCCTCCGCGCCGGCCTGTCCGGGATCGGTCATCGCTTCGATCCGGACCGGGGCGAATTCAGTCGCGGGGCCTAGCCGCTTCGGCGACAGCATGGCGCTCGACAGATCGAGACCAAGCAACTCGCCGGCGCGATATTCAGCCGCCATCACAGGGCCGCCCGCGACCGCGAGCCCCACGCAGATCAATGCTGCGAGTGCGCTTTTCGGGACCATCGCTGGCCTCCTGAAACCGATCAAGAATTGAAGTACAGCCCCGATGTGGGGAGCCGGCCGGAGAATGCCAGCCGTTTCCCCTGCAATTTATCGAAGCAGCCTGTTCGGCTGCAACCCTTGTTCAGGCAGCCTATTCGGCTGCCTGCGCGACCGGCTGGCCGATCGTGGCTTCGAGGCGCGCACATTCCCCGCGATACTTCGCGACATTGGCTTCCTTGATGTGGCCGTAGCCGCGAACGAGATCGGCTGCCTTCGCCAGCGCCACCAGCCGCGGCCAATCGTGCGGCCCGGCCTTGTCGAGATGGCGGAAGATCATGTCGGAATAGTCGCCCGGCAGCGCCCGCTCCATCCGCCGTTCGGCCGTGTAGCCGAACGGATCGAGCGCGGTTCCGCGCAGGAACTTGAACCGCGTCAGGATATCGAAGGCGCGGAAGATCCAGCGTCCGAACTCGCGCTTCTGCAGATGTCCGGTCACCTTGTCGCGGGAGGCCAGCAGCGGCGGCGCCAGGCTCACCTTGACGCCCGGATCGCCGTCGAACTGGTCCTTCAGCGCCCTGGCAAACTCGCCGTCGGAATAGAGCCGTGCGACTTCGTATTCGTCCTTGTAGGCCATCAGCTTGAACAGGCCTTTCGAAAAGGCCTCTGTCAGGTCGTGCGATCCGGGCGCGGCCTTGGCCTCCGCCGCGCGAACGCGCTCGACCTGGGCGAGGTAGCGCTTTGAATAGGCCTCGTCCTGGTAACCGGTCAGGAAATCGGCGCGGAGCGCGATGCTTTCATCGAGCGTGCGCTTGACCGGCGCTGCGCCCGAACTCCGGAAGCGCGCGGCGGTGACGACGCGCTGCAGGTCGTGCGCGGCCAGCCGGCCCCAGGAGAACGCCAGCTTGTTCATGTCGATCGCCGCACCGTTGAGGTCGATCGCCTTCATGATCGCCTCCAGCGACAGCGGGATCGCGCCGCGCTGGAACGCGAAGCCGAGCATGAAGGAATTGGTGGCGATGCTGTCGCCCATCAGCGCGGTGGCAAGCCCGGTCGCATCCAGAATGTCGAGATCGGATGCGCTGATGGCTTCGTTGAGCGAATCCCGCATCGTACCGGCTTCGAAGTCGATGTCCGGGTTGATGACGAAACTCGCGGTCGGCAGCAGATCGGCATTGACGATCGCGCGCGTGACGCCGCGGTCGGCCCGGCTCAGGGCCGGGATACTGGTGGCGACCACAATGTCGCAGCCGAGGATGAGATTGGCGCCGCCGGGCGCGATACGGACGGTGGTGAGATCGTCCGCAACGGGTGCGATGCGGACGTGGCTCATGACCGCGCCGTTCTTCTGGGACAGGCCGGTGAAATCCAGCGTCGAGCACGCCTTGCCGTCGACATGGGCGGCCATGCCGAGCAGCGCGCCGATGGTGATCACCCCGGTGCCGCCGATACCGGTGACGAGGATGTTGTAGGCGCCGTCAAGCGCCGGCGTGGCCGGCGTCGGCAGATCGGCGAACAGCGCCGACGGATCGGCGGCGGCGCGGTCGGCCTTTCGCAAGGCGCCGCCATGCACGGTGACGAAGCTCGGGCAGAAGCCCTCGATGCAGGAAAAATCCTTGTTGCAGTTCGACTGGTCGATCCGTCGCTTGCGGCCGAACTCGGTCTCCAGCGGCTGCACCGAGACGCAGTTGGACACCACCGAGCAGTCGCCGCAGCCTTCGCAGACGCGCTCGTTGATGAAGATGCGCTTCGGCGGATCCGGATAGAGCCCGCGCTTGCGGCGGCGGCGCTTTTCCGCCGCGCAGGTCTGGTCGTAGATCAGCACCGTGAGGCCCTTGACCTCGCGCAGTTCCCTTTGCACCGCGTCGAGTTCGCGGCGGTGATGGACGGTCACGCCTGATGGGAAGTAGTTCGACGGATATTTTTCCGGATCGTCGGAGACGATGACGAGACGCCTGGCGCCTTCAGCCGACACCTGATGCGCGATCTGCGACACGGTCAGCCCGCCCTCGGCCGGCTGGCCGCCGGTCATCGCCACCGCGTCATTATAGAGGATCTTGTAGGTGATGTTGACGCCGGCGGCCGCCGCCGCGCGGATCGCCAGCAGGCCGGAATGGGTATAGGTGCCGTCGCCGAGGTTCTGGAACACGTGCTGTTCATTTGTGAACGGCGCCTGTCCGATCCAGGTCACGCCTTCCGCGCCCATATGCGAGATCGTCTGCGTGCGGCGGTTCGGCACCGACAGCGCCATGCCGTGGCAGCCGATGCCGGCCATCGCGCGGCTGCCTTCGGGAATCTTGGTCGAGGTGTTATGCGGGCATCCCGAACAGAAATACGGCGTGCGCTGCAGCTTGGCCGCGCCGACGCCTTCCGCCGGCCGGTCGAAGGCTTCGAGCTTGGCAAGCCGCTGCTCCAGCGCCGGGCTGCGATGGCCGAGCCTGCGCAGCCGCGCGACGACGGCCGCCGCCACCATGGTCGGCGTCAGCTCGCCCTCGCTCGGCAGCAGCATTGCGCCGGTCTCGTCGCGCTTGCCGACCACCGAGGGCCGCTTCGAGGCATCGACGTTGTAGAGAATCCTCAGCAACTGGTCCTCGATGAAGCCGCGCTTCTCCTCGACGACCAGCACGTCCTGCAGGCCTTCCGCGAACGCCCGCGCGCCGGACTCTTCCAGCGGCCAGGTCAGCGCGACCTTGTAGATGCGCAGGCCCAGCGCCTGCGCCTCGGCGTCGGTGACGCCGAGATCGGCGAGCGCCTGCCGCAGATCGAGATAGGCCTTGCCGGTGGCCATGATGCCGAGCCGCGCCGGTTTGGAATCGAGCACGATGCGGTCGAAGCGGTTGATGCGGGCGAACGCCGCGACCGCCTGCATCTTCGGCCCGTGCAGCCGCCGCTCCTGGTCCATCGGCGCATCCGGCCAGCGGATCGAAAGCCCGCCGGGCGGCATCTCGAAATCGGTCGGGGTAATGATCTTGATGCGGTCGGGATCGCTGACGATCGAGGCCGAGCTCTCGACCGTCTCCGAGATCGCCTTGAAGCCGACCCAGCAACCGGAGTAGCGCGACAACGCAAAGCCGAGGATGCCGAGGTCGAGATAATCCTGCAGCGTCGCCGGGTTGACGACGGGCATCAATGCCGCGGCGAAAACCTGCTCGCTCTGATGGGCGAGAGTCGACGACTGGCAGCCATGGTCGTCGCCGGCCAGCGCGATCACGCCGCCGTTCGGCGAGGTGCCGGCCGAGTTGGCGTGCTTGAGCGCATCGACCGAGCGGTCGACGCCCGGTCCCTTGCCGTACCAGATGCCGAACACGCCATCGACCCTGGCGCCGGGGAACATGCCGACCTGCTGGCTGCCCCACACCGCGGTGGCCGCCAGATCCTCATTGAGACCCGGCGCGAATTCGATGTCGTGCTGCTTGAGAAAGGTTTTGGCGCGCCACAGCGCGTGATCGTACATGCCGAGCGGCGAGCCGCGGTAGCCCGAGATGAAGCCGGCGGTATTGAGCCCCTGCGCGCGGTCGCGTTCGCGCTGCAGCATCGGCAACCGGACCAGCGCCTGCGTACCGGACAGGAATATCCGCTTCGCATCCAGCCGGTACTTGTCGTCCAGCCCAACTTCCATCAACGCCATCGTTGGCTCCCCCGTCGCGCTATAGCGGTGCCGCATTTTGAATCGGTCTAATTCCAAACAGAATGCACCGGTTTTGCTATGCGTGCCCAGCGGGGATTCCATCGCCGCAGGACATAACTCGAAGTACCTCTCGGATGACCGCCCCTTGCCGAAACCCGCCTTCTTTGAAACGCTGGCAAGCAAAGGGAGAGCTCAGGGATGACGTCAGCGGCGTTCACGACCGAAATATTGGAGCGCGACAATTTGCTCGTCGGACCGTGGCGGAGCCCCAAGCAGATGCTCCATGCGCAGGTCTACAATTCCCACGCCTCGATCCATGACGATGCGACCGCGCAAAAGCTCGGGTTTCAAGGCGGCACCATCGAAGGACCGACCCATTTCAGCCAGTTCGCGCCGTTGTGCGAGCGGATCTGGGGCCAGGCCTGGTTCGAGACCGGGTGCCTTTCGGCGCATTACCGCAACCCCGCCTTCGAGGGCGAGGAAGTCCAGGCCAATATCGAGAAGCCGAAGCCCGGCCAGACGGTCTGCGCGATCGGCATGACCAAGCGCGACGGCACCGAGATCCTGCGCGGCACCGCCTCGGTCGGCGGCGACGGATCGGAAACGGCGCTGAGCCGCCGGCTCGGCGAACTGAAGCCGCTGGCCGATCCAGTCATTCTCGCCGACGTCAAGGTCGGCATGAAGACCACCCGTCAGATGGTACGGATGGATTTCGACCAGAACATGGGCGACCTCTATCCGTTTTCGCTGGCCGAGAAGCTGAAGGTGATCACCGAGCCTTCGGTGTATTATTCGCAGCAGCGCAATCCGTGGGGACGGGCCATCATCCCCATGGAGATGCTGAGCGTGCTGTTTCAGTATCGGGCGCGCGAGGACCGGCTGCCAGTGCGCGGACCCGCGGTCGGGCTGTTCGCGGACCAGGAAATCCGCCTGCTCCGCGGCCCGCTGTTCGCGGGCGAGAACTACTTCACCGAACGCGAAGTGGTCGCGCTCAGCGGCAGCCGGCGCACCGAGAGCATGTGGGTGCGCACGACCGTGTTCGCCGCCGCCGGCAACGCGCCGGTCGCGACCATGCTGCTCAATCTCGCGAGCATCAAGGATTCCTATGCCAACTATGAACGCGAGCACAAAGCGCTCCACGGCTAGATGAGTTTGACGTGGCAACGCCAACAAGGACAACAAGAAAATGGCCCGCCTGCCCTATCTCGAAGCCGACCAGGTCGCCCCCGAATATCGCGACATGCTCAAGCGCAACACCAACCTGCACAAGCTGCTGGTGAACTCCCCCGACATGGCCCGCGCCTTCAACGGCATCGGCGGCTACATCCGCTTCAACAGCAAGCTCGACCCTCGCCTGCGCGAACTGGCGATCCTGCAGGTCGGCTGGATGGAGAAATCCGAATACGAGTTCACCCACCACGTGAAGATCGGCCGGGAATTCGGCGTCACCGATCAGGATATCGAAGGCATGATGGCCGAGACCGACGGCAAGCGCTCGAAGCTCGAACCGCTGGCGAAGGCGATTCTGAGAGGCGCGCGCGAGATGGTGCGCGAGCTGGCAATGTCGGACGCGACCTTCGCCGAGATCAAGCGCGAACTCTCCGACGAGCAGATGGTCGACCTCGTGGTCACCATCGGCTTCTACTGCGCGGTGGTCCGCGTGCTGGCGACGATGAAGATGGACAACGAACCCTATTACAAAGAGGTACTGAAGCAGTACCCGATCCCGGGAGTGGAATGAGATGCGCCTGAAAGATCGTGTCGCCATCATCGTTGGCGCCGGACAAAGCCCCGGCGAAGGCATTGGCAACGGCCGCGCCACGGCGCTCACCTTCGCACGCGAGGGCGCAAAGGTGCTGTGCGTCGATCACAATCTGGCCTCCGCCCAGGAGACGGTCGACATGATCGCCGCCAAGCAGGGCACGGCGGCGGCGTTCAAGGCCGACGTCACGAAAAGTGCCGACCTGAAGGCGATGGTTGAGGATGCGCTTGCGCGCTGGAGCCGCATCGACGTGCTGCACAACAATGTCGGCGTCAGCCTGTCGGGCGGCGACGCCGAACTGCTGGAGATTTCGGAGGAAGCGTTCGACCGCTGCGTCGCGATCAACCTGAAGAGCTGCGTGTGGGCCGCCAGGCACGTGATCCCGATCATGCGGAGCCAGAAGAGCGGCGCCATCATCAACATCTCCTCGATGGCTGCGATCACCACCTATCCCTACGTCGCCTACAAGGCGACCAAGTCGGCGATGATCGCCTTCACCGAACAACTCGCCTACCAGAACGCGCAATACGGCATCCGCGCCAACGTCATCCTGCCCGGCCTGATGAACACGCCGATGGCGGTCGACACGCGCGCCCGCGAATGGGGCAAGACCCGCGCCGAGGTCGAGGCCGATCGCGACAGCAAGGTGCCGCTGCGGCAGAAGATGGGCACCGGCTGGGACGTCGCCAACGCCGCGCTGTTTCTGGCATCCGACGAAGCAGGCTTCATCACCGGCGTTACCCTGCCGGTCGATGGCGGCGCCAGCGTGCGGCGGGGGTAGGAACCGCAGTCGCAGCAACAGCGGCAGAAATCGCCCGTCATGCGCGGCCTTGTCCCGGCCATGACGACGACCTGGGGCCTGGCGTTTACGATTTGTTAACAACTTCTCGTTAAGCGTTGAGCCGATTGGGCGGTCTTTTTGACGCCCGTATTCACGCGACCTGCGCTAAACGTAATTTGATTCGCCCTGCGCGCGTGATTCCAAATCGATCAATTCCAATGACACGATGATGTGACAGCGCATCGTCGCTTGTCGAAATACCGACTCGTTGTGGTCGCACGAACTTCATGTGCGCTCGCTAAGAGGCGCCACAAGAATTGTGGGCAAGCAGAGCCAGAATGCCGAGGCACCATGAACGACGAACTCGACTACGACCTGACGCCGGCCCAGTGGGAAACGTTGAAAGCGTTGCGGACCCCTGCTCCGCAATTGCCGCGCATGCGCCGGCATGCCGTCGACACGCTGATCGCAATGGGCCTGGCCACCATGAACGGCGATGTTCCGGTCATCACGGCGACCGGACGCAAGGTGCTGGTGCGAGGTTCGTCGCTGCTGCTGCAGGATCTGGCGGCCTGATGCGGCAATGCGTCCACACGATCCGCTCGACCTGACACTGAGCGGCAACCGTCACACCGGCTTTTCGTCGTCCGTCACCGGCGAGGTGATCACCAGGAACACCAGATCGACCAGCCCGGAGTTCGAGATGGCGTGTTCGACGCCGGGCGGCAGGAAGATGAAGTCGTGCTTGCGGACGACGTGATTGTTTCCGGCGATTTCCATCAGCCCCTCGCCTTCCAGCACGTGATAGATCTGTTCCTGTATTACGTGCTTGTGGCGCGCGACATGCGCCATCGGCTGATACATCGAAATGCGATAGTCGATGTGACGTGAACCGGCGGTCTCCGGCATCACCAGCGGCTTGGACAGCGCGCCGCCGAAATGATTGGGAAACTCGCGCCACGGCACTTCGGCGATGTTGCGAATGAAGGCGCCGTTGTTTTCCGAAGCCATGATGCTTCCTCCGCCGCTCCTGAATCAAATCACAAGCGCGCCGCCGTCGATATAGACGATCGATCCGGTCGCAAAGCCGTTGGCCATGAAGCCGAGGATCTGCCGCGCGATGTCTTCGCCGATGCCGACGCGGCCGACCGGCAGCGCGGCGGCAGTCTTCGCCAGCATGTCGAGCCGCGCTGCTTCCGGCATCGCGGCGCGGATCGGCGTATCGATGATTCCGGGCGATACGGCATTGACACGCACCGGCGCCAGTTCAAGCGCCAGCGCCCGGGCCAGAGATTCCAGCGCGCCATTGGCAGCGCTGACGATCGCCGAATTCGGCCGCGGCCGGACGCTCAGGAAGCCCGAGACCAGCGTCAGCGATCCGCCGGGACGGATTTCGGCCTGTTGGGCCACCCGCCACGCGCCCCAGAACTTGCCCTCCATGGTGGAGCGAACGTCTTCCATTGCCACCGTCTTGAAGGGGCCGGTGCGCAGTTGCGCCGCCGTCACCACGACATGATCGACGGGTCCGCAACGCTCGAACAACTTTGCAACGCTATCGTCGCTGGTGACGTCGGCGGGGATGGCAATTGCGTTCAGCTTCTCGGCCACCTTGCCGAGCCGTTCCGCGTTACGCGACGCAATGATGATTTCAGCGCCTTCGCGCTTCGCCATCTCCGCGGTCGCCAGACCAATGCCGGACGAACCACCCACGACGACGACTTTCTGGCCTGCAAGCAACATAGGACTTCCTCACGTAGGATCAGGCGGGCTGATAGCGGGTGCCGATGCCAGCCTTGCTCTGGCCCAGTCCGGGTAACTCCCAAACGCCGGCGCCGACCGGATTGATGTCGGCGGCGATATCGACGTCGATCAGATAGGGCTTGTTGGCGGCGATACCCTTGCGGATGGCCTCGCCGAGATCGCCGGCACGATCGACGCGCACGCCTTCGACGCCGCAGGAACGCGCCATCGCAGCGAAGTCAGGATTGTAACGCTCGCCGGTGGTGGGATCGTGAAAATCGGTCGCGAGTTCGCGGCCACCGAGATAACCGCGCTGCAGTCCGCGGATCGAGGCATAGGCGTAATTGTTCCAGACCACCCAGACCACGGGCAGATTGTACTCGACTGCCGTGCCCAGCACGTTGGCGTGCATGAAGAAGGCGCCGTCTCCGCACACCGACACGCAGGGGCGGTCGGGCGCGGCAAACTTCGCGCCCATCACGCCGGCGACGCCAAAACCCATCGGGCCGAACCCCATCGAACCGATCAGCGAATCCGGCCGCTTCGGCTTGCAGAAGCTGAGCAACCAGTTGTGATGCACGCCGATATCGCTGACCAGGATTGCATCCTCCGGCAGCGCCTTGTCGATTTCGAGCGCGGCGCGCTGCGGGTTGATCGGCGTGGTGTCGTCGGAAAATCCAGGTGCGACGAACTTGTCCCATTCCTTGCGATAGCCATCGATCTGCGAAAGCCATTTCTTGCGCGCATCGGCCTTCTTCGAGAGATCAGCGCGGCGGTCGAGTTCGGCATGAACCTGTCGCAGGAAGGTCCGCACGTCGGCCATCAGGCCAAGCGCGACCGGATAGTTGCGGCCGATCTCCTCGGGATCAATATCAACGTGGATCAGCCGTGTCGGCGGGATGGTGAAGGAGTAGCCGGGGATCCACGAACTCGACGTGCGGTCGTCAAACCGCATCCCCATCGCCAGCAGCACGTCGGCCTGACGCGTCGCAGCGTTGGCCTGGTAGTGTCCGGCGCGCGCGACCAGCCCGAGCGCCAGCGGATGGTTGCAATCGATCGCGCCGAGACCGCTGGCGGAAGCAGCGACCGGGATCTGCAAACGCTCGGCGAGTTTCAACAACTCGTCCGCCGCACCGCCATATCGCACGCCCTGGCCGACGATGATCGCCGGGCGTTCGGCGCCGAGCAGCATGTCGACGGCCTTGACCACACCTTCCGGGTCGGCGCCGCAGCGGCTCGATATGTTGGCGTTCCAGGCGATCGCGTTCGGGGCCTCCTCGGCCGCCGCCTCCGTGAACACGTCGAAGGGCACGTCGAGCACGACCGGCCCTGGACGGCCGGTCGTCATGGTCTTCCAGGCCTGCCGCACCGCCAGCGGCACCATCTCGCCGCGGGTCGGCTGGAACACCTTCTTGCAATAGGAACGCACCGTCGAGGGGAAATCGGCCTGATGGTGGCGGTACAGTTCCTGAAACGCGCCGCGGTTGAACTGGCTGGTCGGCACATTGCCGGTGACGGCGAGGAACGGCACCGAATCGAGAAACGCATTGCCGAGCGAAATCGGCAGATTGGCCGAGCCCGGTCCGCAGGAGGTGAAGGTCGCCGTCGGCCGCCCCGACACTCGGTAATACACGTCGGCCATGAAGCCGGCGACGCTCTCGTGGTGCACCGAAATCGTCTTGAGTTCGTCGGAGCGCTCGTACAGCGCATCGATCAACTGAATGTTGCCGTGGCCGCACAGGCCGAACACCTGCGGCACCTTTTCCTGGATCAGATAGTCGACGATGACCTGGGCGCCATTGAGCATGTTACCCGACATTGATGCACTCACTCCCTGCGGCCCAACGGCTGTCCTGCCTCCGCGTCTTGATCCCGCGCGGCCGGCAAGGGCCGAACGTATGTCTCATAATACTGTACGTCAATTGCTATTGTGGTATGGTTCGGAGTGCACCCGAACGCGCCGCGCCGCTGTTGTCGGGCGAGGACGGCCTGATAGAGTTTGCCTTGCCCATGCTGGAGATATGATTCCGTGAAATCGCGCACCAGGCTGAAGACGACCGAGAAGCAGGCCACGCCGCGCAAGGTCTCGATCGCGAAACTGGTGCCATCAAGCGAACCCAACATCGACGACGAAGCCGAGGAGCGCACACGGGGCGGCGTGCAGTCGCTCGGACGCGCGTTCTCGATCCTGGAGGAAGTGGCGCGCCACCGCGAGGGCATCGGCCTCGCCGAACTCAGCAAGCTCGTGGGGCTGCACAATTCCACCGCCTTTCACCTCGCCAAGACGCTGGTGTCGCTGGGCTACCTGCGGCAGGAGCGCGATTCCAAGCGCTACCGCGTCGGCCGCCCGCTGTTTGCACTTGCCGCGAGCGCGCTCGACGAGATCGAGATGGTCAACCTGGCGATGCCGGTCCTGGAAGACTTGTCGCGGGAAACCGGCGAAAGTGGCCATTTCGCCGTGCGAATGGGCGATGCAGTCGTCGTCATCGCCCGCACCAGCGGACCTGGTGCGTTTCAACTGACCGACCGCGTCGGCGTGGTGCGGCCCGCGCATTGCACCGCGCTCGGCAAGATCATCCTGGCCTCGCTCCGGCCCGACCAGTTGAAGCGCTTTCTCGAACGCGTCGAACTGAAGCCGTCGACCAAGAAGTCGATCACCGAGCCCGCCGTGCTGCTGCGTGAGATCGCGGAGATCCGCCGCAACGCCATCGCCTTCGACGACGGCGAGTTCAACGCCGAAGTCCGCTGCGTTGCGGTGCCGGTGTATAACTTCACCGGCGAAGTGATCGGCGCGCTCGGCATCTCCGGCCCGATCTGGCGCATGACCGACCAGGCGGTGCAGAGTCGCGCCAAGCTGGTGCAGATGGCGGCCAATCGCCTTTCGGCCGAGTTCGGCGCCCGGAATCTTTCCAAAAAGTCCTCCTGATCTTTCTTGCGCTCCCACATTCCGCATTCCGCGGCGGCTCACGCCTGCGACGCATTTGGCGTTGACAGCAGCCATCGCGTCCGGAAATATCTTACAATAATAGAAGAACGTCTCTCACATTGTCGCATAAGCGAGAATTGGAGACAGGACGTCGCCACGCACCCGGGAGGAGACCAGTGATGACCCGTTACAGCCGACGTACCCTGTTGAAAGCCGGCGCGGCCTTTGCCGGCGTATCGACAATCGGATCTCCAGCGATCCTTCGCGCGCAGGCCGCACGCATCAAGATCGGACATCTGGTGCCGCTGACCGGATTTCTCGGCGCGATCGGCAGCTACGCCCAGCTCGGCGTGAAGATGGCTGCGGAAGAGATCAATGCTTCCGGCGGCATCATGGGCAAGCAGATCGATCTGATTTCGGAAGACTTGGTCAATCCCGCCACCGCCTCGACCAAAGCGCAGCGCATGATCGAGCAGGACGGCGCGGTGCTGTTGTTCGGCGAAATCTCTTCGGCGTCCTCGCTGACGATCATGCAGGTCGCCGAACGCAACAAAAAGGTGTTCTTCTCGACCGGGGCCCGCTCTGACGCGCTGCGTGGCAAGGATTGCAACCGCTACTCCTTCCACTGCGACATTCCGAACACCGTGATGGTGAACGCCGTCGGTACCGCGCTCAACCAGAAGGGCATGGTGAAGGGCAAGAAGTTCATCACGCTGACTGCGGACTATATTTTCGGCCACGACCTGCTCAAGGCCGCCAAAGCCTTCTTCAGCGCCAACGACGCCACCCTGATCGGCGACGAGTTGATCGCGACCGACGTCACCGACTTCAGCCCGTATCTCCTCAAGATCCGGCAGGCCAAGCCCGATGTCGTGTGCTGCAACCTCGCCGGCAACCAGGTAACCAACCTCGTCAAGCAGTACGCCGAATTCGGCTTCCCCTACCCGCTCGTCGGCTTCAACCTCAACACCGGCGACGCCTGGGCGATGGGTGAAGGCAATCTCAGCGGCACCTGGCCGACGGTCTGGTATCACACGCTCGACAATCCCGGCTCGAAGGCTTTCGTCGAGGCCTTCAGCAAGAAATACGGCAAGCCGCCGGAGAACCATGCCTGGATCGAGTACATCACGCTCAAGGCGATCGCGCAGGCGATCACCGAGACGAAGTCGACCGAAAGCGATGCGCTGATCGCCTATTTCGAGAAGCAGACGCAGTTCGACATCATGAAGGGGCGCAAGGCCTATTTCCGTTCCTGGGACCACCAGCTCGTGCAGGAAGCCTATCCGTTCACGGTGAAGCCGAAGAACGAAATGAAGGACAAGTGGGACATGCTCGTGCTCGGCGACGCCGTGCCGGCGGCTGGTGCGGAGCTCGAATCGATCTACCCGACGAAGACGCAGAACCCCTGCAACATGAAGGCATAGAAGCCCGGGTCTAGCGTCGACCCTGGCGTTGCGGCGCCGGCCATCACAAAGCCGGCGCCGTCTCTTTCTAAAGTTGCGGATCGCACATGCAGTTCGGATTCTTGCTGGAGCAGGTGGTGAATGGCCTGGTGCTCGGAGGCTATTACCTCCTGATCGCGCTTGGCCTGTCGCTGATCTTCAGCGTCGGCGGGATCGTCAACCTGGCGCATGGCGCGTTCTACGCGCTCGGCGCTTACATCTCCGTCGAAATCACCAGGTATCTCGGCTTCGGTCCGGCGGTGGTGTTGTCCCCGATCGCCGTGGCGCTGCTCGGCATCCTGTTCGAACGCTTCATCCTGCGAAGGTTCTACGACGCCGATCCGATCCTGAGCCTTCTGGTGACGTTCGGGCTCGCCATGGTCGCCGAACAGGCGATCCGTATCATCTGGGGCGCGCCGCCGATATCGGCCGCGATACCCCAGGCGTTGCGCGGCTCGCTCTTTCTTGGTGACTTCCTGTTCTCGCGCTATCGCCTGCTGATCCTCGCCGTCGTCGCCGCGGTCCTGCTCGGCGTCTGGCTGCTCTTGCACAAGACATCGTTCGGCCGCGTCGTGCGCGCCGGCATCCAGCGCCCGGACATGGTGGCGGCGCTCGGCATCCGCCTGCAGCCCTACATGACCGCGGTCGTCATGCTCGGCGTCGGCATGGCCGCGCTCGGCGGCGCGTTCTTTGCGCCGATCACGATCGTGCATCCCGCGATGGGCGCCGAGATCATCACGGTCGCCTTTGTCGTCGTCGTCATCGGCGGCCTCGGCAGCTTCTGGGGCGTGGTGATCGCAGCGATGCTGGTCGGCGTGGTGCGCGGCGTCACCATCCATTTCGCCCCGGCTGCCGGCGAGGCCTCCATCTACGTGCTGATGTTCCTGGTGCTGCTGGTAAGACCGCGCGGATTACTCGGCGAGCGTATCGAGAAGTTCGAATGACAACCTCCCCCGCCGCCAAATATCGCCCGCTGCTGCTGGCGACACTTGCCGTCATCCTGCTGCCGTTCGTGCTGTACCTGATGGGCCTGTCGCTCAACACCGGCACCATGGTGGTGGCGCTCGCGATCGCCGCAATGGGCCTCAACCTCTGCATCGGCTATACCGGACTGGTCTCGTTCGGCCATGGCGCCTGGTTCGGCATCGGCGCCTATGCGGCGGGGCTGGTCCAGCGCAACTGGTTCAACAACGATATCTTCCTGCCGCTGCTGCTGGCGGCGGTCGCGGTTGCCGTGATCTCGACCTTCGTCGGCATCGTCATCCTGCGGCGGCGCGGGGTGTACTTCTCGCTGCTGACGCTGGCGCTGTCAGCGCTGACCTACACCATCGCCTTCCGCTGGACGGCGGTGACCGGCGGCGAAGACGGCCTCGGCGGGCTGAAGCGCGGCAGCATCGGCCCGTTCAGCCTCGACAGCGCGCTCAACTACTACATCGTCGTCTCCGTGCTGTGCCTCGGCGTGCTCTTTCTGCTGCTGCGGCTGGTGCGTTCGCCGTTCGGCCATGTGCTGATGGCGATCCGCGAGAACCAGTTGCGCGCCACCTTCCAGGGCTATCCGGTCGAGCGCTACAAGCTCGGGGTGTTCGTGATCTCTGCCGTCGTCACCGGTTTCGCCGGCGGACTGATCGGGTTTCAGAATTACCTCGTCTCGGCCGAAGCGGTCTCGGTGCCGTTCTCCGGTGAACTGCTGGCGATCGTCGTGATCGGCGGCATGCGCAGCATGCTGGGGCCGGCGATCGGGGCACTGTTCTTCATCCTGTTCCGGGAATTGTTTTCAATCTGGACGCCGAACTGGCTGCTGTGGTTCGGCCTGATCTTCGTCGCCTTCGTACTGTATTCTCCGGGCGGCCTCGTCGGCATCTGGGCGACACTCTCAAAGCGCTGGTGGCCGGCGCCGGAAGAAGCCGCCGCCATGAGCAAACGCAAGATCTACGACGGCCTGCCGCTGCCGGCGTTCCTGCGTCCGCAAGCGCGCGACGGCATCGTGCTCGAGGTGCACGGCGTCTCCAAATCCTTCGGCGGCATCCGCGCCGTGACCAATGCGAGCCTTCAGGTCGGCGCCGGCGAAATCCACGCGCTGATCGGACCGAACGGAGCGGGCAAGACCACGCTGTTCAACCTGGTCTCCGGTCTGTTCCCGACCGACCGGGGCACCATCAGCCTCAACGGCCGCGAGGTCCAGGGCGTGCCGCCGGAGGCGATCTGCCATCAGGGACTGGCGCGCTCGTTCCAGATCACCAACCTGTTCAAGGGACTCTCCATCTACGAGAACCTGCGGCTGTCGCTGCAGGCGCAGAGCGATGGCCGCTTCAACCTCTGGCGCGACATCGACACGTACGAAAGCATCCACACCGAAACCGCCGAGCTCGTGAAATTCCTTGGACTGCAGGGGATCGAGACCATCGAAGGCGGCGAGTTGTCCTATGGCGGGCAGCGGCTGGTGGATCTCGGCATCGCGCTCGGCTCCAAGCCGCAGGTGCTGCTGCTCGACGAGCCGCTGGCGGGCTTGCCGCCGCCGAACGCGAGCGCGTCTCGAACCTCGTCCGGAACATCGCGTCCAACATCCCGGTGCTGATCGTCGAGCACGACATCGACCGCGTGCTCGGCTTTTCCCGCACCGTCACCGTGATGAACCAGGGTGAAGTGCTGATGACCGGCACACCCGAGGCCGTGCGCGCCGACCGGAGAGTGCAGGAAATCTACACCGGCACCGGCGTGCCCGAGGTCGAGCATGTCAGCAGTGATGCGATCGCGCACAAGCGGGTGCCGCGCCGGTGCTGCGGTTCGAGCGCGTCAACACCTTTTACGGCAAGAGCCACATCCTGCACGACGCGACGTTGAACGTGCGCGAAGGCGAGATCGTCGCCCTGCTCGGCCGCAACGGCGCCGGCAAGTCGACGCTGCTGAAGACGCTCGCAGGCCTGGTCCCACTGTCATCGGGCGCCATCGAATATGCCGGCGCCGACATCTCCCGGATGCCCGCACCCGATATCGCACGCGCCGGCATCGGCTATGTGCCGCAGGGCCGCGGCCTGTTCGCGGGCATGACGGTGCGGGAAAACCTCTCGCTCGGCCGCCTCGCGCGCAAGACCGACGGCAGCAACGGCGTGGTGTGGGACGAAGCGCAGATCCTCGACTATTTCCCGCGGCTGCGCGAGCGGATGGACGTCGCGGCGGACTACCTCTCCGGCGGCGAGCAGCAGATGGTGGCGGTCGCGCGCGCGATGTCGGGCAACGTCAAGCTGCTGCTGCTCGACGAGCCCTTCGAGGGGCTGGCGCCGACCGTCATCCTCGAACTGTTCAAGGTGTTCGACCGGCTGCGGCAGCACATTTCCATCGTGATCGTCGAGCACAATCTCGATCTGGTGCTGGCGCTCGCCGACCGCGTGTTCGCGCTGGAGCGCGGCGCGGTGTTTCACGAGGGGCCGGCACGGCCGCTGCTGACCGATCTCGAATACCGCAAGAAGATCCTGTGGCTGTAATCAGGCCTGATGCTCGTCCGGCCGTGTCCGCGCGATGATCTCGGCGGCGCCCTGGTCGAGCAAATCAAGCCCAACTGCGCGGCCGAGTTCGCGGGGCCGGTCCGCTGCACCGTTCCGCGACACCTCGATGAAGCGGTCGCCGGTTTCATCGAGCACGGCGGCGATGAGCGTCATCTCGCTGCCCGCAACCGTGGCGTGGCCCGCGATCGGCGAGTTGCAATGGCCGTTCAGGACCCACAGCACCTCGCGCTCGGCCTCGGCACAGCACCGCGCCTGCGCATCCTCGATCTTCGCCAGCCGTGCGCGCGTCAGCCAGTCCTGCTCGACGCATTCGACCGCGACGATGCCCTGACCCACCGCCGGCAGCATTTCACGCACGGAAAAATCATGGGCAATGCGCGAGGCCATGCCGATGCGCTCGAGCCCCGATCGCGCCATGACAAGCGCGTCCGCCGGGCCGACCTCGCCGCCCTCCGGCAGCCGCTGCTTGTCGCCGCGATCGAGTTTGGCGACGCGGGTATCGGCCGCGCCGCGGAAATGGATCACGGTGGCTTCCGGAAACAGCCGGCGCAGATAGGCCGCGCGGCGCACCGCGTTGGTGCCGATCTTGAAGCCTTTGCCCTTCGATGCCCGCAAATCCGCCAGTGAAACGCCCGGGCGCAGCACCAGCGCGTCATTGGCGGCGTCGCGCGGCAGCGTCGCTCGCGATGATCAGGCCCGGCGTCTCCTCGTTGCCGGGCACGTCCTTGAGCGAATGCATCGCCGCCTGCAACCGGCCGGCCCGCATCGCCTCGCGGATTTCGGCGACGAAGGCGCCGCCCTTGCCGCCGTGGCGGAGCAGCTTGCTGGTCTGGTCCTGGTCGCCGCGGGTTTCGAACTTGACGATCTCGACATCGAGCACGGGGTCGGCGGCGCGCAGCAGCCGCGCGATCGCGTCCGTCTGCGCCAGCGCCATCACGCTCTTGCGCGTGCCGATCCTCAAGGTCTGTCCTGACACGAGGTCTCCGTTCGAGTCCGATCACGATCCGGTGTTTTCGAGCGTACGGGATAGAGCAAGCGGCCTACCAGAACAACGACTTTGGCCCGGCGGTGAATGAGCCCTCCCCGGCGGGCACGGCCTGCCCCCGGCCCGACTGCCGACGGTCTGCCATTCCAAAACGTCGATTGTGCATTGCAGCAAAATCACTAGATTGGCGCCCCGCAAGAGGGTCTTACGTTGTCCGACATCAATGCCAATGCCGTTGTCTCATCGGGTCATCGCCCGATGGGCTTTCCCGAATTCGTGATCGTGATCGCGTCGATCATGGCGCTCAATCCGATCGCGATGGACATGATGCTGCCGGCGCTGCCGGACATCGCGTCCGCCTTCCACGTCACGTCGGCCAACCGGCCGCAGATGGTGCTGTCGATCTTCCTGGTCGGCTTCGGCGTCGGCCAGTTCGTGATGGGCCCGCTGTCCGACCGCTTCGGCCGCCGCCCGGTGCTGCTCGGCGGCATGGCGCTCTATTGCGTCGCCAGCCTGCTGGCGATCGCCGCCCCGTCCTTCGAGACGCTGCTGCTGGCGCGGGCGCTGCAAGGCCTCGGCACGTCGGCCACCCGGGTGATCGCAACCGCGATCGTCCGCGACTGCTACGCCGGCCGGCGCATGGCGAGCGTGGTGTCGCTGGCGATGATGGTGTTCATCGCCGTGCCCGTCGTCGCACCGTCGTTCGGGCAGGCGGTGCTGCTGCTGACGCAGTGGCGCGGCATCTTCATCGTGCTGATGCTGTATGGCGTGGTGGCGTTCGTCTGGAGCGCGCTGCGCATGCCGGAAACCCTGCCGGAGGCGCAGCGTAAGTCGCTCGGCGATCGGCGAGGTGCTGAAGCGCCTACCGCCAGACCGTCACCAACCGCCAGACGCTCGGCTACGCGCTTGTCGCCGGCGGCGTGCAGGGCTCGCTGTTCGCCTTCGTGTTTTCGTCGCAGCAGATCTTCACCGAGGTCTACCGGCTCGGGCACTATTTCCCGCTGGCGTTCGCAGGCGTCGCCGTCGGCGTCGCCATTGCCGGCTTCGTCAATTCGCGATTCGTCGGCCGTCTCGGCATGCGCATGATCTCGCACGGCGCGCTGATCGGCTTTGTCGTCGTTTCCGCCATCATGCTGGTGGCGGCGATAACCGGAACGCTCGTCCTGCCGCTGTTCATGGCGCTGTCGGCGCTGATGATGTTCGCCTTCGGCCTGATGATCGCCAACTTCACGGCGCTGGCGATGGAGCCGCAGGGCCATATCGCCGGCACCGCGTCGTCGCTGTACGGCTCGATCACGACCCTGCTCGGCATCGGCATCGGCGTCACCATCGGCCAGGATTACGACGGCACGCTGGTGCCGTTCGCGACCGGCTTCTTCCTCTGCACGCTGGCCGCGCTCGCGGTGGTGCTGGTGGTCGAAAAGGGCCGGCTGTTCAAGCCGCACGACGCGCCGATGTAAGCGGGCGTCGCGCCTGGTCGGCTCAGCCTCCCGCGGCTTCCCGTTCCATGTCGCGGCCGGACAGGTCCTCGCCCTGCATGTTGGCGTAGTCGCGCGCCATTTCCCGCATCAGGAATTTGGCGGGTACGTCGTGATACGTCCCGTGATCCCTGACATACTGCATATAGGTCCGTCCCTCGCCGTCGAACGGATGCAGCAGCGCGTCGTTGTGGCCGTCGAAATCGAGCGGCGCGACGCCCACCTTGGCGCAGAGCGTGGCGTTGAAGGTCGGCGTCGCCTTGCGCCAGGCGCCGTCGACATGGACTTCCGAATAGCCGTGCCAGGTGAAGATGTCCGTTCCCATGCTCTGGCGCAACTTCTCGGTCGTCAGATGGTTGCGCACGTCGGCGAATCCGACGCGCGCCGGAATGCCATGGACGCGGCAGCCGCGGCATAGAGCGACGCCTTGCCGACGCAATAGCCGACGCCCGCCGCGAGCACGCTGGAGGCGCGGAACGTCTCGGGCGTGCGCATGTTGACATAGGGATTGTAGCGTATGCCGTCGCGCACCGCCCTGTAGAGCAGGCTGGCCTTCTCGCGATCACCGGCGTCGGCCGGGACGGCGGCGTGGCGAAATCGCTGGATCGCCGGATGGTCGCTGTCGATATATTCGCCGGGATCGGTATAGAGCCGGCGCATCGTGTCGGAAAGAACATCGGTCATGCGGGCAGCTCTAGCAAGCGGCGTCGCGCTGTTCAATTCAATAATCGAAACAATCATCAAGGGGCACGGCCCGCTCGGCAGCGGGCCGAACTGCTTCTGCCGCGGATGCGCATGACGCGTCCCCGGATGCGTGCATTATCTCGGGTGGACGGTGTTCTTGCGGATCATCTCCGAAAGCTGGGCCACCAGTTGCCGAAGCCTTGCATTCTCTTCCTGCAGCGAACGGGCCTCGTCGTCAGGCTGCGCCGCGACGTAGGGCCGGCTCGTCGCCGCTAAGGGCATTTTCGAGCAGTGAAAGAGCGTCGTCAGTAGGTTCGTCGGGCCAAAATGAGGGGTCGGTGCGGCGGCCTCGTTTGTCTGCTGCGGATGGTCTACTCGCATGATTGATACTCCAATAAAAATGCAGAACACGCCCCCAGTCGCCTTGCCGCGCCGGGAAGTGAGTTGAGTCGGCTGGCAAATTTGCGACAAAATTTGGAATCGCATCGCGCCGACCCTGGCGCCAAAGCGGCGTGATTGCGGCGAACGGCAAAACCTGAATTTGCAGAAACGGCCGGCTGCGCGCGGACCGTGAGCGGTTCGGGCTTACCGGTCCTCGACGCGGGAGGGAGCCCCGAATTGTTCAATCAGAGCCCGGCTCGGTCCTAGAGGACGAACGAGGCCAGTTGATACAGCGCGTAAAGCACCTGCAGACCCATGAGAACGAGGGCTGCGGTCGTCAGATAAGAACCAAAATGCATGAAGAAGGTGAACCAAATGCTTCCGCGCGGCCGACGCGGGAACCCGCGATAGGCCGCAAACCAAACCAGATAACGCGTCGAAAAGGGCTAGTCCGACGATCCCCATCGTCGGCAAATGGAAGAAGAAAGACAGAAGGCTTCCGCCGCCGCGGAAGTACCGCCGTTGTCGCGAGCCTCTTCTTGATCGGAGGTCTCTGTTCGACGCAAGCTCCCTGCCTGTTTCACGCACCGTAGAAAATCTTGATTCCCCACAGCACGACGACGATGGCCGATACCAGCGTGGCCGCCGTCAAGACACTCTCCAACGAAGAAGCGACTCTCATACTAACACTCCGCTTCCCAACCCCGGAATCGGTCTAGGTGATTCGTTAATTCCAACGCAATTGCGCGCTCACGATGCGTTGAACACGGTTGCTAGTTGTGTTTAACGGGCCACACATCTCCGTAGAAGTCCGGATAAGGCCACGCGGTCGGCGGGTATTCCCGTAGCCTTCGCTGGTTGCGAGCAGCCAAATGCCCGGCAGAGCGTGGCCGCTTCGGCCCGATCTCGAATCAACGCCTCCGCCGACGCCAATTTCCGACTCAAATTCGCCCCCGACTCAATCGAGGTTGCGCTGCGAAGGGCGGCCGGGAGCGGCCCGATGGGGATCGTCATGAGTATCGAGCGTCCGCCGCGCGACAGGATGGCCAGCCGCGGCCAGCCCGCGAATGCCCAATACGCCGACAACGTTCGGCCGCTGCATCGGGACAAGGTGCCTCTTCAAGACCGCAAGCCGCTGCCGCGCGGCGGCAAATTTCCATCGGTCTCAGGGCAGCAGGAGGCCGCCGAAGCTTCAGGCGGATGATACGCCACGGCAGGAAACCAACGACGTCCTGGTGCTGCTCGAAGAAAACGCCCGGCTTCGAAAGCTGGCGGTCCGGCTGTCGAACATCCTTGGCGACCTCCCCGCAAAGGACGCTTGAGGGGCGGAGGCCCCGCTTCCTCGGGAAGTCCCTACATATCGGCCCGTGGTCTTTGACGCCCGACGGCTTCCACGAACGAGGGTGGCTGCAGCTTGCGCCGGTAATCTCCCGGATTCATGCCCGACAGACGCCGGAACAGCCGACGGAATGAAGCGGCGTCCTCGTAGCCGACCTGCCGGCCGATGATTTCGACCGACTCATCGGTCGTTTCGAGCATTTGCTTGGCTTCCTCGATCCGGAGCGCCTGGACGTAGGCCAGCGGCGAATATCCGGTTGCCGCCTTGAAGCGCCGGTCGAAGGTTCGCTTTGGCAATCCGGATTGCCGCACCAGTTCGGCGACGACGTCGGCGTGGTCATAATTCTCGGCGATCCATTGCTGGCACCTCGACATGATGGCGTCGCCGTGATCGACATTCTGGATCATGCAGGCGTACGGCAATTGCCCGTCGCGATGCCACTGGTAGAGAAATATCTTCGACGTCCGGATCGCTTCCTCGATCCCGGCGTGCCTGGCAACCAGCAGCAGCGCGAGATCCTGCCACGACGACGCGCCTCCCGAACACATCAGGCTGTGGCCTTCTCCCGTCTGAACCAGAAGGCGATCGGCATGCAGCTTCACCTTCGGAAACTGGTTTTCGAACAGCGAAACATAGGACCAATGCGTGGTGGCTTCCTTGCCATCAAGGAGGCCCGTGGCAGCCAGCACCAGCGCGCCGCCGCACGCCGCGCAGACCTGCGCACCCTTCAAATGCATCCGCCTGATCCACGCAATGAGCGTGGGGTCGAGGGCCTGCAATTGCTCGGGTGTCTGCACGACCACGTTCGGAACGAACACGATGTCGGTCTCGTCGACATCCGCGATGCTGTCCTGGGTCACGATGCTGACGCCGGTCACGAGTTCGAGAAGCCCGCGCTCCGCGCCAACCAGGCGCGGCTCGAAAACCGGCGCGACCGGATCGTTCGGAAGCAATCCCCGACCCACGGCCCATAGCGTGTCGAACACGCCGTAGACGATGGAGGGGTCGCATTCGGGGAAAACGACGAGACTGACGCGAACGGGCATTGTTTGATCACGATCGATGCGGATGGCTCAAATGGCTCGAAAGCGGCCATTTTGCCCCTGACGGCTTTTTCAAACCAGAGCTATCTCCCCGCTGCGGTCAAATATCGCAGTAATTCCTTTTGAAAGTAGAGGATTTTGAGATGCTCGATAATCACAAGCTTGAACAATTGCTTGGCACTGTCGTGAACGAACTCGGCGCGGCGTCGAATGCCGCCCTCGTGATCATTGGCGACAAACTGGGACTGTTTCGCGCGCTTGCGACCGGCGACATGACGTCGACGGAGCTTGCCGAAAAGACCGGCACGCACGAGCGCTATGTGCGCGAATGGCTGTCGTCGCAGGCGGCGTCCGGTTTCGTCAGCTATAACGCGGCGAGCGGCACCTTCTCGCTCAGTCCCGAACAGGCTGCCGTGTTCGCGATCGAGGACAGCCCGGTGCACATGACCGGCGGCTTCTATCCGCTGAGCGTGGTCTATTGCGACGAACCGAAGCTCACCGAAGCCTTCAGGACCGGCAAGGGCGTCGGCTGGGCCGATCACAGCAACTGCCTGTTCTGCGGCGTCGAACGCTTCTTCCGTCCCGGCTACAAGACCAACCTGGTGTCAGACTGGCTGCCTGCGCTCGACGGCGTCGTGGCCAAGCTCGAACGCGGCGCCAAAGTAGCGGACATCGGCTGCGGCCACGGCGTATCCACCATCCTGATGGCGGAAGCGTTTCCGAATTCGGAGTTCGTCGGCATCGACTTTCACGAGGCCTCGGTTGCCCATGCGTCAACGCATGCGAACGGCCTGGCGAACGTGCGTTTCGAGGCCGCACGCGCGCAGGACTTCAAGGGCTCCGGCTACGATCTGGTGACGGTGTTCGACGCGCTCCACGACATGGGCGACCCCGTCGGCGCGATCAGCCATATCCGCGAGAGCATCAGGGCGGACGGCACCTTGATGCTGGTGGAGCCGATGGCCGGTGACCGGCTTGAAGACAATCTCAATCCGGTGGGACGGATCTTCTACGCCTCGTCCACCAACATCTGCGTGCCGACATCGCTCAACCAGGAAGTGGGCGCCGCGCTCGGCGCACAGGCCGGCGAGAAGCGGCTGAGCGAAGTGATCCGCCAGGGCGGCTTCACCCGCATTCGCAAGGCCGCGGCCACGCCGTTCAACATGGTTCTGGAGGCAAGGGCCTGACCGGCCCTCTGCCTAAGGTCCCCGCGTCATCAAGGTTCATACGATCATGAAGTATCATCACTGGATATCCGACAGTCCGCTCCGCCGCGCGCAGCCGCCGCGGCATTGGCTTCATGCTCATTACATACTGATCCGAAAGCATCTACTCCGTGCACTGAACGGCAAGCTTGCGCGTCATCTGCGTCAACAGGCGGCTTACATACGTTTGGTCCACGGCCGTACCAGCGCGGCAAGGCCGTAGGCGTTGTGTCCGGGGCTGGCTGGGCAGCTATAAGGATGGCTACTACGCCACCGCGGCTACCGCTCGATATGACTGCATGATCCCGACCCCGGCCGAACCAAGGGTTAACGTCGACTCCGCGGCCGTGAACGGATCAGCGCTTGCCTGGCTTCTGAAACTGCGCCTCTTGCCGGGCACGGAGTTCGCCCTCAAGCTTGAGCTTTTCCAGCAGCATGTCGGTCACCAGGCGTCGCAACTGCGAATTTTCCAGTTCCAGGCGCTGAATGGTTTCCGTTGCGCTACCGTCACCCGATGTCATGGGATGCGGATCGGCATCGCGGCGTTCGCTGTGCCGATCCGAGCCGCCGGCCGTTTTAATCAGCTTCTTCCAGCGGTGATAGGTCATGATACTGACGCCAAGAGCCTTCGAAATCTCCCGCTGAGTTCTTGCCCTTGGCCGCCAACTCGCTTGCCTGCGCCAGCTTGGCCGATATCTCACCCGAAGCGTGCTTCTTACCGACCATAGGGTCTTCTCCGGCCCAAATCCTGCCTTATCGAGGTCCGGGTTAGTAAGCTTGAATCCCTATGCTTTTCAATAGACTTGGCAACACCTGGAACGGCGACAAGGGCGCGGGATCGGAGGCGACATCCAGCGAACCGAAAGGCCAGGAACTGGTCTATTCAGCGCGCATCGCGCTCGACAGCCCGGACATGCAGGTCGACGACCGGCTCGTACGCCTCTCGCCAGGAATGGCCGTGACGGTCGAGATCAAGACCGGCGAGCGGCGCATCATCGCCTATCTGCTCTCGCCGCTGCTGCGCTACAGCCAGGAGAGCTTGCGGGAACGCTGAGCCCTGTTGCATGAAAGTGTGCCTGCAGCGAAGCGTCACCTGGCGGCCATGGATCAAGCCGCGAGAACTTCTCCAATGCGCTCGCGGATCGTCATGCGCGCCTCGGGCGAAGTATCCTTGTCGAAGCTGACGTCGTAGGCAATCATGGCCGGGCGCTTCAGCACGACAATGCGGTCGCCGATCTCCAGTGCTTCACTGATCGAGTGCGTGATGAACACGGCCGTCTTGCCGTTCTCCTTCACCAGTCGCACGAATTCGGCGCGCAGCTTGCCGGCGGTGGATTCGTCCAGCGCGGAAAACGGCTCGTCGCAAAGCAGGATGTCGGCATTGGTCGCGAAGGCACGCGCAATCGACACACGCTGCCGCATGCCACCCGACAATTGATGCGGGTAGTCGTCCTCATGGCCGCCAAGGCCGAGCTTGATCAGCCACTTTCGTGCGGTGTCCTTGCGGTCCGGCGGCGGCGTATCCAGCATTTCGAGACCGAGCTGCACGTTCTGGATCGCGGTGCGCCACGGCAGGAGGCGATCGCCCTGAAACACGATGGCCATCTTGCCGCGGAACGCGTCGAAGTCGGCAAACGGGTTCTTGCCGTTCACACGCACCGTGCCGGCGGTCGGCTCGGTCAGACCTGCGATCATGTTGAAGATCGTCGACTTGCCGCAGCCGGTCTTTCCGAGCAGAGCCAGCATCTGGCCGGGCGCGACATCGAGGTTGAGATGATCCACCGCGCGGTAGGACCCGGCCGCCCCCTCCTTGCCGAACACCTTGGAGACATCGCCGAGATGAATGACGCCACCGGTCGTTGCAGCCTTCTCGGCCACCAGAGTATCGGTCATATCGCACGCTCCGAAACGGCCCGATAGCGGAAGGCGGTGTTTTCGATCAATGTGAGCGCGCCCTGCACGATCAGCACGAAGAACACCAGTTGCAGCGTCCACGCCAGCGCCCCGGCCATGTCGAACAGTTGCTGCTGCTGCAGCAGCTGGTAGCCGACACCGCCGGTGGCGCCGACCAGTTCCGCCACCACGACCACGCGCGCGGCGTTGCCGAGATTTACCTTCCACGCCGTCAGGATGTCCGGCAGGATGGCCGGCGCGATCATCACGCGAAACAGCTTCAGGCGCGTCGGACGGAAGGAGAACACCATCTCGGTGAGATCCTTCGACATGCCGCGCAATGCGCCGATCACCTGGAAGGTGAACGCGGGCAACGTCGTCATCACCATGATGAAGAAGATTCGAAATTCGACGCCGTGAAACCAGATGATGGCGAACACCACCCAGGACAGCGCGGGAATTCCCTGGAACAGCGTCAGGATCGGCGACAGGAACTTGTCCACCGCCTTCGACCGCACCATGATCAGGCCGAGTATGCCGCCAATGATGAACGCGCCGCCAAGGCCGGCGAGAATGCGCAGCACCGTTGCCATCACGTCCCAGAACATCGAACCGGTGGTGAAGATGTCGATGCAGCGCCAGAACACGTCGATCAGCGACGGGAACAGGAAGCGCGGGAAGAACAGCGACGCGAACTGCCACAGCGCGATCACCACGACGAACGGGAAAGCCGACGTCCAGACCTTGTTCGCCATCGCCAGCATCATGCTCGACGTGGAAGGTGGAGATGCAATCTGCTGGGCCATATCGGTCATTTCCCGCCCTCATAGATCGTCGCTGGCGACGGATCCGCCGGCAGGAAGGCGATCGACTTGCCGGCCGCATAGACCGAGTTGATCTCCTTGCGCAGGTCGGACGCCCACCTGACGTTCATGCCGAGACGGTCATTGTGCTGGATCAGCGCCGCGATCGCCTTGTGATCGTCGGGCGTCCCTTTCGGCAGGATCAGCTTGGAAGCCGCTTCCGGATTTGCCGCCACCCAGTCGGCCGCCTCCTTGTAGGCAGCGAACAGCTTGGGGATCAGATTCTTGTTCTTTTCGACCCAGGCCACATGCGCCGCGACGCCAAGATACGGAATGCTGCTGCTGCCGGTGAACTTCTTCCAGCTATCGGCAATCTTGATGTCGATGGTGCGGATATCGGGCTTCTTCGAGATCAGCGTGGTGTAAGCCGGCTCCCATAGCTGAATGGCAGCGGCACGGTCGGCCATCGCATAACCAACGAGGCCGGGCGTTGCGGTGTTGATCACCGAAAACTTGCCGGTGTCGACACCGAGCTGGCGCGCGAACCAGTCGAACATCACGTAATTCGTGGTGCCCTTGGCGGCCGCGAGATCCTTGCCCTCGAGATCCTTCAGCTCCTTGACGTCGGGGCGCGACGTGACAACGGCGCCCCAGAAGTCGAACAGATTGAAGAGATAGGTCACCTTGACGCCGCGCGCATCGGCAAGACCGACCGTCAGCAGCGCCGCGCTGCCGCCGACCTGGAACTCACCGGAATTGAACTGCGCCGTATAGGCATCGGGCGTACGTTCCTCAAACTTGATGGCGAGCCCGTTCTTCTCATCGAGCTTCTGCGCCTTGATCACCGGCGGCAGAAGCGCGCCAAGCGACGGCGCGCCGAACACCACGATGGAAATCGGCTCGGGCGCCTGGGCATATGCGGGCGATGCTGCAGCCAGCGCGGATACACAGGCGATGCTCGTCGAGAACGTCTTCATGGCCATCCCTCCCAAAAACTTGTTTGATTTGTTAGGCCGCACCCGCGACCGGATTATCGAATTCCTTGCGTAGCGTCGTGAAGAACTTGCCGACCAGGTGCTTGGACACGCTGGTCAGGATACGCTGGCCGACCCCGGCGACGAGGCCACCGATTTCGCCGACCCCCTGGAACTTCAGGCGGCACGCGTCGGGCCCTTCGGGAATGATCTCGAAGGCTGCGCTGCCATTGCCGTGCCCGAGGGTGCCCGCGCCCGATACCCTGATGCTGCAGGCATTCGGGGGCGTCTTGTCGAACAGCGAAATCTCGCCCTCGAACGAACCGCCGACCGCCGCCACGCGCAGCTGCATTTCGACCTTGTAATTGTCCGGCGCGATTTCGGTCATCGTCTTGCAGCCGGGAATACAGCGCGTCAGCACCAGCGGATCGTTCAATGCCGACCACAATTGCTCCACGGTTGCCCGGATGGTTTCTTCACCGCCGATGTCGAGCTTCATGACGCGCTCCTTCAGAGTCCGAACAGCTTCTGCGCGAGACCGCCATTGATGGAGGCGCGTTCCGCATCGGAGAACTTGGTGTCGGCCACGATCTTCAGCGGCGAAAGATCGCCGATCGGAAACGGCATATCCGAACCCATCATCAACCGGTCCGCGCCGACGATATCGGCGAGATAGCGCAGCGTGCGCGGGTCCTGCACGATGGTGTCGTAGTACATCGTGGCCAGCGCGGCATCGGGGTCACCCAGCTTTTTGTCGAGCGCGTAATTGGTCCGCAGACGGCCCATGACGTAAGGCAGCGCGGCGCCACCGATCAGGGCCAGGAACTTCATCTTCGGGAAGCGCGTGAAGTGTCCGGCATAGATCATGCGGGACACCGCGATCATCGTGTCGGTGACACGACCGACTGCATTGGCCATGCCGTAATCATGAACCCGATCGTCGCCGCTCTCGAACACCGGATGCGGAGACACGATCGAGCCAAGCTCATTGGCGGCCTCCCAGAACGGATCGAGCGCGGGATCATCCAGTACCCCGCCCTTGCCCTTCGGCTGGGTGCCGATCATGACGCCCTTGAAGCCGGCGGCATGGGCTTCACGCAGCACCTCGGCGGCGAGCTTGCCATCCTGGGTCGGCACGGTGGCGAGCGGGATGAAGCGCGGCTCGGACTTGGCGGTCTGGGCCAGATGCGTGTTGATGAGCCGCGACCAGGCGGCACCTTCTGCGGCAGGCAGATCATTGCCGTACATGTCGAGCCAGCCGGCGACGACCTGACGATCGATCTTCTGCTCGTCCATCCACTTCAGGCGACCGGACAGATCGCTCAGCGGCTTCGACACCGGGCGCGTCGGCTTGCCGCCGGCAAAGGAAAAGCCGAGGCTCGCACCGTCTTCGATCAGGCGGACCGACGGAAACTTCCCGGCCTGCGACTTGATATCCTCGAGCAGGCTCGGCGGAACGAGATGGGCGTGACAATCGATAATCATGAGGCTTTCTCTTGAGGTTTGCCCTGTTGCGCGTCGGCGATGGCGTCACCGATCGCGGAAATGCGAATGGGAAGCTTGTTGAAGGAAATGCCGAGCGGCGAAACGGCATCGTTGATGGCGCTGGAGATCGCCGCGGGCGACCCGAGGTAGCCGCTTTCACCGGAGCCCTTCTGTCCGAACACCGTATGCGGCGACGGCGTGCAGTGATGCACGATCTCCACATCAGGCATTTCGTGAGAAGACGGCAGCAGATAGTCCATGAAGCTTTGGGTGATCAGATGGCCCTGCTCGTCATAGACGAACTCCTCCAGCAGCGTCGCACCGAGACCGTGGGCGATGCCGCCGAGGGTCATGCCCCTGACGATATGCGGATTGATCACGACACCGCAGTCGTGGCCGATGACATAACGCTTGATCTCCGGCTTGCCGAGATCCGGATCGATCGCCAGCAGCACCAGGTGAAACTCGAAGGAGTGACACGGATACATCTGCACGCGGCCGTTTTCCGGCAGCTTGTTGCCGGTCGGCACCTGCATGACGTGCGAGGCCTCGAGGCCGGGCTCCATGTCCTGCGGCAGCAGGTGATAGTTGCGATGCGCGATGGTGACGAGTTCGGCCCAGCTCAGCGAGTGGCCGGCCTTGTCGCTGGCAGCGGCGGAAGCGAACGTCACTTCGTCCTCGGCGCAACCGAACTGGTGCGCGGCGATCCTGGCGAGTTTGGTCTTCAGCTTCTGCGCGGCATGGAAGGCCGCACCACCGAGCATGATCGCCATGCGGCTGCCGACCGGGGAATTCGACGGCAGACAGGCCAGCGTGTCCGGCCTGACCACGCGGATCATGTCCGGATCGATCTGCAGTACTTCGCCGATGATGGTGCCGACCAGGGTCTCGTGGCCCTGCCCTGACGACGTCGTGTGAATCGTCACGGTGACGATACCCCAGGGCATCGACATTGATGCGGCAGGAATCCATCCAGGTCGTGGTCGTGTTCTTCTCGTTCAGCAGCGGCTCGAACGACGAATTGCCGCCGCTCGGCTCCAGGCAGGCCGCAATACCGATGCCCGCAAGCATGCCGGAAGCGCGCAACCGGTCACGCTCCCGCTCCATCGCCTCGAAGTCGGCGTGCTTGAACACCTTTTCGACCACGGTGTGATAGTCGCCGCTGTCATAGGTGCTGCCGCTTGGAATGAGATAGGGGAACTCCTCCTTGCGGATGAAATTGCGGCGACGCACTTCGATGCGCGGAAGGCCGACCGCAGCCGCCACCTTGTCGATTGCCGTTTCAATGGCGTAGTTCGTCGGCGCCTGACCGAAGCCGCGCACGGCTTCCTGCATCGCCTTGTTGGTGGTGACCGACTGCGCGCGGTACTGCACGCTCTCGATCTTGTACGGACCGACGATGGCGCCGATCGGCTTGCCCAACTGGAACGGCGCACGTCCGGCATAGGCGCCGGCATTGTCGAGCGCGCGAATCTTCATCGACTTGACGATGCCGTCGCCGTTGAACGCGACATCGACGTCGAAGATTCGTTCCGGACCATGCGCATCACCGCTGCGCATGTTCTCCAGTCGATCCTCGATGAAGCGCACGGGGCGACCGACACGGCGGGCAAGATGCGCCACGAGAACGGATCTGCTTGATGCCGCGCTTGACGCCATAGCTGCCGCCGACGTCGACGTCGTGATGGACGCGGACATTATTTGCCGGAATGCGCAGTGCGCGGGCGATCTGGTCCGGATATTTGGGCATCTGGATCGAGGCCCAGACATCGAGGATGTCGCGCCACGGATCCCATGACGCAGCCACGCCGAAGGTTTCGATCGGCACCGTCGAATTGCGCCCCCAGGTGACGCGAAACGACAGATGGCGCGGGCTCTCGGCGAAGTGCCGATCGACCTCGCCCCAGACGAACAGCTTGTCGAGCAGCACGTTCGATCCGTGGTCCTGATGGACGGGCGGGCTGTCCGGCTTCAGCGCTTCTTCTGCCTTCAGGACGAACGGCAACGGCTGATAGACGACACGCAGCTTTTCGGTGGCATCTTCGGCCTGCGCGCGGGTCTCCGCGACCACCGCCGCGACCCATTCACCGGCGTAGCGCGTCTGGCCCACGGCCAGCGGAAAGCGCTTCACATGCGGGGTGTCGAGACCGTTCATCAACTGGTCCGTGGCGCCGGCCAGTTCATCGCCGGTCAGCACGTAATGCACACCCGGCATCGCCAGCGCGGCGGTAGTCATCGATCGACACGATTTTTGCGGCCGGATGCTGCGACGGCAGCACCGCGACATGCAGCATGCCTTCGAGCGCGATGTCGGCGACATAGCGTCCCTGCCCGGCCACGAAGCGACGGTCTTCGCGAACGCGGCGATTGCTGGAGACGAAGCGGAAGGACGAAGGAGCGACAGTCATCGCACGATCTCCGTCGGCGCATCGGCTTCGGCTGCCTCAGAGATCCGCTGCGGCCGCAACGCATTGGATTTCTGCAGGCGGTCTGCGGCAAATTGCACGGCCTCGACGATCTGCCCGTAGCCAGTGCAGCGGCAGATATTGCCGGAGATCGCCTCGACGATATCCTCGCGGCTCGGCGTGTGGGTATGCTGAAGCAGCGCATGCGCGGACAGGATCATGCCCGGCGTGCAGTAGCCGCACTGCAGACCGTGGGTCTCGCAGAACGCATCCTGAATGACGCTGAGTTCGCCCGGGGCCGGCGCAAGACCTTCGATCGTGGTGATCTCGTACCCATCGGCCTGCACCGCGAACATCAGACATGAACGCACCGGCTCACCGTCGACCAGCACGGTACAGGCGCCGCATACGCCGTGCTCGCAGCCGGCATGCGCGCCGTTGAGCAGGAAATTCTCGCGCAACGTATCGAGCAGCGTCTTGCGCGGCTCGACATCTGCCGTCCGGCTGACGCCGTTGACCCGAAGCTCGACTTTCATCATGCCGCTCCCTTCAGCGTGCGGGCGCTGGCTTCGGTTCTTGCCTGTTCAATGGCGCGCTTGCCAAGCGTGATGGCGACGCGACGGCGATAGGATGCGCTGGCATGCAGGTCGCTCGACGCATCCATGTCGCTCGCAACCGCATGAACGGCTTCCGCGACGGAGGCCGCATCGAGCCTCGTGCCGAGCAGCGGCGACACATCCAGCCGCAGCGCGCGATCGCCGACGCCACCGACGCCGAGCACGATATCGACACAGCGCCCGTCCTCATCGAGCGCGACCTGCGCCAGCGCCGAAGCGAAGGCGAAATCGGATTTGCGGGCGCTCACTTCAAAGAAACCGACGCCGATGCTCTTGTGCTGCCAGACCGGAAACTTCACGGCGCTCACGCATTCGCCCGGTGCGATCGTGGTCAGCATCGGACCGATGAAAAAGTCGTCGGCCGGCATCGACGACGGGCCATCCGGCGTCGCCAGCATGATCTCGGCGCCGAGCGTGACGGCGACCAGCGGGATTTCCGCAGACGGGTCGGCATTGGCGATCGAACCGCCAACCGTGCCGCGATTGCGCGTCGGCGGATGACCGACCCATGGCAGCACGCGCGCCAGCGCGGGCACCTGCGCACGGACCAGCGGATCCCGCTCGGCAACGACCTGCCGTGTTGTCGCGCCGACCACGAGGGCGTCGCCCTCGGTGCGAATGCCGGCAAGCTCGGGAAGGCGCATGATATCGATCAGCTTCGCCGGCCGGGCCAGACGCATCGCCAGCATGGGCACCAGAGTCTGTCCGCCCGCGATGGCGCGGGCATCTTCATCACCAGCCAGCAATTCGCACGCTTCAGCGAGCGACTGCGGCCTGATGTATT
This sequence comes from uncultured Alphaproteobacteria bacterium, assembly GCA_963823485.1. Lineage (GTDB taxonomy): Bacteria > Pseudomonadota > Alphaproteobacteria > Rhizobiales > Xanthobacteraceae > Bradyrhizobium. The sequence goes on along the minus strand of CAWGLP010000025.1, from coordinate 507,033 downwards.
CGAACGGCGCCGGCTTCATGATCCTCGCTCAGCTCAACAGCAGGCTGGCAGATATTGGCGACAGCACGGAGACCACCTGGTTCTTCAGCAGCGGACCATCGGTCTCGCTGGCAGCCTTGGCCGCGGCCCAGTCGGCATCGGCGCCGAATGCCGCCCAGGCTTTCTTGCGGGCATCCTCATCGGCAAAACGCGTCATGTAGGTAAGACGGCCATCCTCGGTCTGGGACGTGAAGGTGCCGATCAGCTCGATGCCGTGTCGCGGGAAGAACTTGGGCGCGACGACCTCAAGGAAGCGGCGGCGCATCGCGTCAGCCTTGCCCTCGGCGGCTTCGTAAACACGAATCTCGTAGATCAACTGCTCACTCCCCCTCGATACGACGGTTGGTCCAGAGCTAAGAGCTCGCCGGATCAATTGTCAAACATAAACTAATTCAATCATACCTATCATGTACAATTGATATGATGCAATTCTTGCAATGCAGCATGTAGCATAGCTTAGAAATCCAGAAAATGCTGCTCTCGGTGCCAATCCGGCCGATGCATATGATATTCGGCGTTTTGCACTATCTTTTCATTGTACCAAATAGCGAAGTCACTCCAGCGAATATTGCATCAATTCGAATATTGTACTATTTGCCGACTCAGATGATTGCCCGCGGATGCGGGCGCTGGAAAATGAACCGAGATGACCGACTGGGTGCCTGACCTCGAGCCGATCCTGGGCCCTCGCTACCTCGCCTTCGTGTTCGCGCTCGATGCCGATATCGCCGCCGGCCGCGTCAAGCCCGGGATGCGGCTTTTGCCCCAGCGCGACATGGCGCAGCGCCTCGGCCTCAGCGTCGGAACGGTGTCGAAAGCCTATGCCGAAGCCGAGCAGCGCGGCCTGATTTCCGGCGAGGTCGGACGCGGCACCTTCGTTCAACGCCGCCGGCCGGAACAGCGCACCGCGCTCGGCACGTCGGACGCCACCATCAACCTCGCACTCAATGTGCCGCCCTATACCGGCGAGGACGACCTGATCGCATCGACGATCAGCGAGATCGTCGCCACCGGCGAAATGTCGAATCTGCTCGGCTATCTGCCGCATCAAGGCCTTCGTCAGCACCGCGAGGCCATCGTCGGCTGGCTCGCATCGCTCGGCGTGACTTCCGATGCCGAGCAGATTTTCATCACGCATGGCGGCCAGCACGCGCTCTCGATCGCACTCGGCATGATCGCCAGGCCCGGCGACACCATCCTCACCGAGGCATTCACCTATTCCGGCATGCTCGCTCTGTCGGTGCAGAACTCCTATCGCCTGCAGGGCGTCGCGATCGATGGCGAGGGCCTGGTGCCGGAAAGCCTCGACCTCGCTTTCACCGAGACCGGCGCGCGCGTGCTCTATTGCATGCCGACGCTGCAGACGCCGACCGGCGCCATCATGTCGCCGGCACGGCGGCAGGCCATTGCCGCGATCGTGCGCAAGCACGACGCCTATCTGGTGGAAGACGACGCCTATGCCTATCTGCTGACGCCGCCGCTGCCGCCTGTCTCCGCGCTGATCCCCGAGCGCAGTTTCTATGTCATGAGCTTCGCCAAGTGCCTGGCGCCCGGGCTGCGGATCGCAGCGATGATCGCGCCGGACTCATTCCGCGACCGCGCCATCAATGCCGTGCGCGCCACCGGCTGGATGGCCGTCCCGTTGATGGCCGAAGTGGTGGCGCGGCTGATCACGCAGCGGCGACCTGGCCCGGCAGGCCCGGATGAAGCGCGACAAGGCGGCGCTGCGCAACACCATCGTGCGGCGTGTGCTGAAGGAATGGTTGCCGCCTTCCGAACTCTGCACCCGGCTTTCACATCTGGTTGCCGCTGCCCGCGGGCCGCACGATGAACGCACTGGTCACACAGGCCGCGCAGGCCGGCATCACGCTGGCGCCTCCCGGCTCGCTGCAGCGCATGCCGACCGAACAATTGGGAATCCGGCTGTGCCTCGGCGCACCGGCAACCGAAGAAAACCTGGAACGCGCGCTGATCGAGATCAGGCGCATCCTGGAAATGGCTGAGGCGATCTCCTTCGTCTGAACTCACTGCACGAGAGCCACCAGAACAACAAGAAACCACGAGGAAGTACCATGTCGCGTCATCATCTTGCGTTGCTCGCCGCCACTTTGCCTGAGCTTCACCCCCGTCCATGCCGCCGACTGGCCGACACGGCCGCTTACCATGATCAATCCGTTCGCGCCGGGCGGCCCGAACGACGTCGTCGCCCGGCTGTTCGCCCAGCGGATGGGAGAAATTCTCGGGCAATCCGTGGTCGTCGAGAATGTCGGCGGCGCCGGCGGCATGAATGGCGCCAGCCGTGTCGCCAAGGCTGAGCCCGACGGCTACACCTTCCTGCAAGGCACCGTCGGCACCCAGGCGCAGAACCAGACGCTCTACAAGAAGCCGGCCTACAACGCGACCACCGACTTTGCGCCGGTGGCGCTGGTGATCGAGGCGCCCCTGGTGCTGGTGGCGCGCAAGGATCTGCCGGTCAAGGACATGACGGAATTCGTCGCCTACGCCAAGGCCAACAAGGAAAAGATGCAGTTCGCTTCGGCCGGCACCGGATCGGCCATTCATCTCGGCTGCGCGCTGATGAACATGGTCACCGGGATCGACCGACGCAACTCGCGCGTGCATGGGCGGCAATCCAGCACATCTCCTGGCGTGTGCGCATGCTTTTCCATCGAAAACAGTGATACAATTTCAAATTGAACTACAGCGGTAATGCATACGCGCCATGTGAAATGGTTATCGCCTTACGCAAAGGCCTTTTAACCAAAAGCGGCGAGGATCGCAGTCACAGAACGCCTCGCCGATCCCGGCGGAGGATTGCTCAGGGAACTGCCAGTATGCTCGCCCGCTATTCTATCCGCGCCAAGATCACGATCGTGGTGTGCTTCCTGTTGATCGCAATGTCGACGATGGGCGGGCTGGCCATGAAGCAGATGAGCGACATCAACACCTCGACCGTTGAGATCGCCAGCAGTTGGCTGCCGAGCGTGCGCGTACTCGGCGAAATCCGGGCGGCTACCATCACCTACCGGGCCATCGTTCGCTCCCATCTGCTGGCGACCACCGAATCCGGCAAGCAGGCGCAGGAAGTCCTTCTGAAGAAGTGGATCGAGAACGTCGAGAAGGCTCACAAGCGCTATGAACCCCTGATCAACTCGGCCGAGGAGCGCGCCTTCTACAACGAATCCAAGGCCGCCTGGAACGAGTATCTGGACGGGGTGAAGCAGGTGCTGATCCTGTCGCGCAAGAACGAGGACAACGAGGCACGCGCCCTGCACGCCAAGGCATCGCTCGCCGGCGTCAAATCCGACGAGATCCTTCAGAAGGACATCGACCTCAACAACAAGGGCGCCGACAGGGCCGCCACCAATGCGGCGGAAAGCTATGCCGCGGCCATGAAGATGGTGCTGGTGTCGCTCGTGCTGGCCATGATCGTCGGCATCGGCGCTGCAGTCTTGCTGGTGCGCGACGTCTCCACCGGCATCAAGTCGATCGTGACGCCGATGCAGGCGCTGGGCGCCGGCGACCTCACCGCGATGGTGCCGCATCAGGGAGAGAAAACGGAAATCGGCGACATGGCCAACAGCCTGCAGGTTTTCAAGGAAGCGCTGATCGCCAAGAAGGCTGCCGACGAAGCCGCCGCGATCGACGCCGAGGAAAAGATTCGGCGTGGCGAGCGCGTCAACGCCATCACCCGCGATTTCGAAGCCCTGATCGGCGAGATCGTCGGAACGGTTGCTTCGGCCTCCACCGAGCTCGAAGCTTCCGCCGGTACCTTGACCAGCGCCGCCGAGCGTTCGCAGAAGCTCACCACCGTGGTGGCCGCGGCCTCCGCGGAAGCCTCCACCAACGTTCAGTCGGTGGCATCGGCCACCGAGGAGATGACGTCCTCGGTCAACGAGATCAGCCGCCAGGTGCAGGAATCCGCCAATATCGCCAGCCAGGCGGTCGAGCGAGGCACGCAAGACCAACAACCGCGTCGGCGAACTGGTGAAAGCCGCGGCGCGGATCGGCGACGTCGTCGAACTGATCAACACCATTGCCGGTCAGACCAACCTGCTGGCGCTGAACGCCACCATCGAAGCTGCGCGGGCGGGCGATGCCGGCCGCGGTTTTGCCGTCGTCGCGTCCGAAGTGAAAGCGCTGGCCGAGCAGACGGCAAAGGCCACCGGCGAGATCAGCCAGCAGATCTCCAGCATTCAGGCGGCGACCCAGGAATTGGTCGGCGCCATCAAGGACATCGGCGACACCATCGGCCGGATGTCGGAGATTTCCTCGACCATTGCCTCGGCGGTGGAACAGCAGGGCGCGGCGACCAAGGAAATCTCGCGCAATGTGCAGCGGGCGGCAGACGGCACCATGCAGGTGTCGTCAAACATCGCCGACGTGCAGCGCGGCGCCTCCGAGACCGGATCTGCGTCCACCCAGGTGCTGTCGGCCGCGCAGTCGCTGTCGTCCGAAAGCAACCGGCTCAAGGTCGAAGTGAGCAACTTCCTGAGTTCGGTGCGAGCAGCTTAGTACTGCACGCCCTATCCACCCATCTGCACACTCATGCGATGGCCAGGATCTCGAGTTCCTGACCGCCGGACCCCGCCACCTCGCCCACACTCTTGCCAATCAAGGACTTCGCTACCGGGGACACGAAGGAAATTGATCCACTCTTGGGATCCGCCTCATCCTCTCCAACGATGCGATATGTCTGCACGCGCCCATCGGCGCGGCTGAAAGTCACTGTGCTCCCAAACGATACGGTATCGGTCGAACCTGCATCAGGGACGACCTGAGCTGTTCGGACCCGTTCCGTGAAGTATCTGACGTCGCGCAGCGGGATTGCCGATTGCCGGCGCCGTTCATTGACGTCTTCAATGTGCCGCGCGGCTTCGTGGGCCTCGCGCGCCTCCAGGAGTTGGCGCTCCAAAGCCTTCAGTCCGGTCTCGGTAACAAGGTTGGGATGAAGCGAAATCGGACGGTCCGGCAGCAACGTCTCGGACGCGGTCTCCGCACTCTCTTCCTTGGTGAAAGCGACGCTCACGCTGGAACTCCCGTTGATGCAGTCACGATGCCGTCGCGGCCAAACGCGGTGGACCGCTTCAACGACGATGGCCGCTCCAGCCGCAATTCATGGCGCATTTCATTGCACCGAAAAAGCATCGAAAGTATAAGTACTTGAAAGGATGGTCGGAGTGGCAGGATTCGAACCTGCGACCCCTGCGTCCCGAACGCAGTGCTCTACCGGGCTGAGCCACACTCCGACTAAGACGCGGCTTATAGCCTTGGGCTCAGGCCACCGCAAGGAGCCGGATTAAGGAAATAATTCACAGTGAATGTCGGCCTGAAAACCCAGATCCTGCCCGCCGGCGAGGCCGCCGTGGCGGCGGCTGCGCGCGTGCTGGCCGAGGGGGGGCTGGTCGCGTTCCCGACCGAGACCGTCTATGGCCTCGGCGCCGACGCCACCAATCCGGCCGCAATCGCCCGCCTCTACCAGGCCAAGGGCCGGCCGGCCTTCAATCCGCTGATCGCCCATGTCGGCGATATCGCCGCCGCCAGGCACATCGCGCGGTTCGACGCCACGGCCGCCGCGCTGGCGCAGGCGTTCTGGCCGGGCCCGCTGACGCTGGTGCTGCCGAAGGCGGCGGGCTGCGCCGTCGCCGACCTCGCCACCGCCGGTCTCGACACGGTCGCGATCCGTATACCCGCCCACCCCGTGGCGCGGGAAATCCTGCACGCCTTCGGCGGCGCCGTGGTGGCGCCGTCCGCGAACCTGTCGGGTCATGTCTCGCCGACCACGGCTGATCACGTGCGGAGCGACCTCGCGGGACGGATCGACCTGATCGTCGATGGCGGGCCGGTCGCGGTCGGCGTCGAATTCACCATTGTCGGCTGCTTCGAGGAACCGATGCTGCTGCGCCCCGGCGGCGTACCACGCGCCGAGATCGAGCGCGTGCTCGGCCGCACGCTGGCGCAGGCGCCACATGAGACCGACGGCGACAGCAATCAGCCGCTGGCGCCCGGCATGCTGGCCTCGCATTACGCGCCGCGAGCGAAGGTGCGGCTCAATGCCGTCAGCGTCGAGCCGGGCGAGGCGCTGCTGGCGTTCGGCCTCGGAGCAATTTCGGGAATTGACGGCGCGTCTCGTGTGCTAAATCTGTCCGAACGTGGCGACATAGATGAGGCTGCCGCCCATCTGTTCGGCCATCTTCGTGCGCTCGACAGCCAGGGCGTACGCACCATCGCGGTGATGCCCATTCCGGACGACGGGCTGGGCGAAGCCATCAACGACCGGCTGCGCCGCGCAGCGGTCGGGCGGGAATGAAAGAAGACGAGAAGACGACAATGAACATCGCTCCCAGCGCCGTGCCGCCGCTTCCGCCCGAACTGATCGCAAGGTTCCGCGCCATCGTCGGCGACAAGTATGCGGTGACCGACGCCGCCGACATCGCGCCTTACGTCACCGAGGAACGCGACCTGTTCCACGGCCGCTCACCGCTGGTGCTGCGGCCCGGCTCGACCGCCGAAGTGTCGGCGATCTGCAAGCTCGCCAGCGAACACCGGATTGCGCTGGTGCCGCAGGGCGGCAACACCGGCCTCGTCGGCGGCCAGACCCCGCACAATGGCGAGGTCGTCGTCTCGCTGCGCCGACTTGATAAAATCCGTGACATCGATCCCGCCTCCAACACCATGACCTGCGAGGCCGGCGTGGTGCTGCAGATCGCGCAACAGCGCGCGGCCGAGGTCGATCGCTTGTTCCCGCTGTCGCTTGGCGCCGAGGGCAGTTGCACCATCGGCGGCAACCTCTCCACCAACGCCGGCGGCACGGCGGCGCTGGCGTATGGCGTGGCGCGCGAAATGGCGCTCGGGATCGAAGTGGTGCTTGCCGACGGGCGTACTCTGAACGGCCTGTCGAAGCTGAAGAAAGACAATACCGGCTACGACCTGCGCAACCTGTTCATCGGCGCCGAGGGCACGCTCGGCATCATCACCGCGGCGACGCTGAAACTGTTTCCGAAGCCGCGCGCGGTGGAGACCGCCTATGTCGGACTCCAATCGCCGGCGCAGGCGCTCAAGCTCTTGTCGATCTCGCAGAACGAGGCGGCCGGAAGCCTCACCAGTTTCGAATTGCTGGCCGACATCGCGGTCGATTTCAGCCTGCGCCACGGCATCGACATCCGCGATCCGCTTCAGACCAAGTACCCCTGGTACGTGCTGATGGAATTGTCGTCCTCCCGCGACGACGCCCGCGCCGCGCTGGAGGCGATCCTCGCCAAGGGCATGGAGGAAGGCATCGTCGACGATGCCGTGATCGCGGCGAACCTGACCCAGCGCTCGCAGTTCTGGAAGCTGCGCGACGAAATGTCGGCGGCGCAGAAGCCGGAAGGCGGCTCGATCAAGCACGACATCTCCGTGCCGGTCGCCGCCGTGCCTGATTTCATCGAGGAAGCCAACGCGGCCGTGGTGAAACTGATTCCGGGCTCGCGGCCGGTGCCGTTCGGCCACCTCGGCGACGGCAATATCCACTACAATGTCAGCCAGCCGATCGGCGGCAATACCGCCGACTTCATGTCGCGCTGGCATGAGGTCAACGAGGTCGTGTTCGCGATCGTGCTGCGGATGGGCGGATCGATTTCCGCCGAGCACGGCATCGGCGTGCTCAAGCGTGACGAATTGCCCGACGTCAAGGACAAGGTCGCGATCGAACTGATGCGCGGCATCAAGGCGATGCTCGATCCCGCAGGGATCATGAACCCCGGCAAGGTGCTGTGATCGCGCCGGTGTCGAAGCCATTTCCCGCGCTCGCCGTCGCCGACATCGTGGATGGCGACGTCGCGAGCGTGATTGCGCTGTGGCAGGCCTGCGGATTGACGCGGCCGTGGAACGACCCGGCCAGCGACATTGCACTCGCCCGGCGGGGGCCGAACTCGACCATTCTGATCGGTCGCGACGGCGGTGCGATCGTGGCGACCGCGATGGTCGGCCATGACGGCCATCGCGGCTGGGTCTATTACGTCGCCACCGATCCGGATCTCCGCGGCCAAGGCTATGGCCGCGCGATGATGAACGCGTCGGAGGACTGGCTGCGTGCGGCCGGCATTGCAAAACTGCAATTGCTGGTGCGGCCCGAGAACGCCGGTGTCGCGGCGTTCTACCAGTCGATCGGCTTCGGCGAGCAGCAGATCCTGTTCTTCACCAAATGGCTCGACGGCCGCGAGCCGCCGCGGTGAGATGATTTCGAGGGCAGCATGACCGTCTCCGATCGCGTCCGCGTCAAGAACGTCAGCGAGCTCTCCGACAGGCGCTACCGGTTGACGGAAGTCGAGTTCGACTATCTGCGCGGCAACGGCGAATGGCAAACACAGAAGCGCGAAGTTTTTGACCGCGGTCATGCCGCGACGCTGTTGCCGTATAATCTTGCCGACCGCACCGTCGTGCTGACGCGCCAGTTCCGGCTGCCGGCCTATCTCGCCGGCCATGACGATCTCCTGATCGAGGCGGCGGCCGGCATGCTCGACGACGAGAGCCCGGAAAATCGGATCCGCGCGGAGGCAGAGGAGGAAATCGGCTACCGGCTGAACGATGTGCGCAAGGTGTTCGAGGCTTTCATGAGCCCCGGCGCGCTGACGGAAAAGCTGCACTTCTTCGTCGCCGAATACGATCGCTCGATGCGGATCGGCGATGGCGGCGGTATCGCCGACGAAGGCGAGGACATCGAGGTGCTCGAACTGCCGATCAATTCCGCACTCGCCATGATATCAGACGGCCGCATCGCCGACGCCAAGACCATCATGCTGCTGCAACACGCGGCGCTGAATATTTTCCGGTGAGGCTGTAGGCTGTAGGGTGGGCAAAGCGCAGCGTGCCCACCATTGTGAACGGCATTGCGTGGAGGGAATGGTGGGCACGCTGCGCTCTGCCCACCCTACGAAACCACCACGACGAGATTGAGTTCCCCCTCAGAACAACGACCCCTGCCCGTCGTCCTCCGGCGCCACCGAGGCCGCCTTGCGCGGCGCGGCCTTCCTCACCGGCTTCGGTTCCTCGGCCGCCCTCTCCTCATCCGTGATCGGCAGCAGCAGTTGCGCGTCGTCGTTGACGACGCGATTGACGCGCGTGGAAATCTCGTGCCAGGCGAATTCGCCTTCCGCAGGTCCACGCAGCAGCGCCATGACGTCCTGCGCATCGTGACTGCGCCCATCGAGCCATTGCTCGAAATCCTCCGGCGCGATCGTGACCGGCACGCGATGATGCAGCACGGCGAGATCGCGGCTTGCCGGCGCAGTAACGATCGCGACGCTGTCGGTCTCCTCGCCGTTCGGTCCCATCCAGGTTTCCGCCAGTGCGGCAAGACCGACCGGCGCGCCGTCGCGACGATGAATGAAGAACGGCCGCTTGCGCCCGCCCGCATCCTGCCATTCGTAATATCCATCTGCCGGAATCAGGCAGCGACGGCGCTTGACGGCGTTCTTGAACGCGGGCTTCTCCAATACCGTTTCGGAGCGTGCGTTGATCAACAACGTAAATTTACGGGGGTCCTTGACCCACGATGGAATCAGGCCCCAGCGCATCAGCCGGAAATGACGGCCGCCGTTTTCCAGAATGACAACCGGCACTGGCTGGGTGGGTGCAATATTATACCGTGGCGGGAAATTCGGCTGCTCGACATAGCCGAAAATCTGCCGAAGCGCCTCCGGTGGCGAGGTAATCACAAAGCGTCCGCACATTATCTGACCAAGATAGGCTTCCGTTCAACCGCTGTTAACCCCAAGCAACAACAGTGGAAACCGATGACCTCGACGGCCGCCACAGCTACGCGATCCGATCGCCCGCTACCGCCACCGACCGGCCCCATTGACGAGGCCCGCGCGGCGCAATTGAAGGCTGCCAACATCAACCCGCGCACCGGGCTGGCCACCGATTACCTGAATCACTTCAACGAAGCCATCATGCTGCTGGAGATGATTCCGGACATGCCGGAATGCGCCGAGGATTTCCTCACCTGGAGCCCGCTGACCTACGCCGAGCATTTCTGGGCTTCCAACTTCAAGGCCCGCGACCTCGCGATCGAAGCCTATGAGGCTGCCGACCCCAAGATCCGCGCCGATTTCGACAACCTCACCGCAAGTATGACCTCGATCCTGACCGCGGTGGGCACGGCGATGCGCGAAGCCCAACAGGACAAGACCCGCGCCACGCTCGCCGAACAGGCGACGGGCTGGGTCAAGCCGCTGGTCGCGCTCGCCGGCGGCATCATCAACGGCTACACTCCGTCCGACGTCGAAACCGCCATGTCGAGCTGAGTGCATGACGCCCGATCGCCCGCAGCTTGCCGTCAGCGGCGCCATTTTCCGCGACGGCAAGATCCTGCTGGTTCGCCGCGCCCGTTCGCCCGGCAAGGGCTTCTACTCGTTCCCCGGCGGCCGGGTCGAATTCGGCGAATCGCTGCACACGGCACTTCACCGCGAGGTCGATGAGGAAACCGGGCTGAGGATCGAAATTCTGGGCCTCGCCGGCTGGCGCGAGGTGCTGCCCGCGGCTGGCGGCGGCCACTACGTGATCATGTCGTTTGCGGCCCGCTGGATGGCCAGGGAACCCGTCCTGAACGACGAACACGACGACTTCACATGGCTGGCGCCTGACGCGATCGGCGATCTCAAGGTCACCGGCGGCCTCCTGGAGGTCATTGAGGCCGCCCGCCGGCTTGTATAGCCCGCAACTTCGCATCCCCGCGCCTTGCCTCGGGCGTATTGAGGAGGCATATCGGGCCTGTTGCCGGACCCCCAGATGCTCAAGCACCTTCTCGCCGCTCTCATCCTGCTCTCGACGATCCTTGCGGCCCCCGCGCGCGCCCAGGACGCGGCTGCGCCGTTTGACGGCGACCTGCAGCGGCTGGCCGAAATTCTCGGCACCCTGCATTATCTCCGGGGCATCTGCGGCACCAATGAAGGTTCGAAATGGCGCAACGAAATGCAGGCGCTGATCGATGCCGAGACGCCATCCGGCGAACGCCGCGCCCGCATGATCGCGGGCTTCAACCGCGGCTATAACGGCTTTCAGCAGACCTATCGCACCTGCACGCCGGCAGCCTCGGTCGCGATCCGGAGATATATCGAGGAAGGCTCCAAAATCTCGCGCGACCTCACCGCCCGCTATGCGAACTGAGGCCATGGGCGCGATCTTCTTCGATCTCGACGGCACGCTGACCGACCCCAAGCCCGGCATCACCCGTTCGATTCAATATGCGCTGCAACGGCTCGATCATCCCACGATCCCGACCGAGGACGAACTGACCTGGTGCATCGGCCCGCCGCTGCGCACGAGTTTCGTCCGATTGCTGGGCGGCGATCATTCGGCCGATCGCGCAGTGTCGCTCTACCGTGAGCGATTTTCCGATATCGGCCTCTATGAGAACCGCGTTTACGACGGCATCGGCGACGTACTGACGACACTGTGCGCGTCCGGCCATCGGCTGTTCGTCGCCACCAGCAAGGCGCATGTGTTCGCCGATCGCATCATCGACCATTTCGACCTGCGCAGTCATTTCGAACGCGTGTTCGGTGCCGAGCTCGACGGCACCCGCGTGGAAAAGTCGCACCTGCTCGAATACGCGCTGAAGGAAGCGTCGGTCGATCCGGCGAAAGCCCTGATGATCGGTGACCGCAGCCACGACATGATCGGCGCGAAGAACAACGGCATAAAGGCCATTGGCGTATTGTACGGCTATGGCAGCCGGGACGAATTGATCGAGGCCGGCGCTAGCCACGTTTGCGTCACCCCAGAAGCAATCTTGGGTTGCATCGAGCGGACCTGAATTGGGTCAGTTTCAACCCGCCGGAAATGTCGGCAACGCCGTTAACCTTTCCTAAAGAAGTGACCTAGGCGAGCCCGCATCGCGTGCTACAGGTTTCTCGTTCGACGCGTTCCGCCCTGGATCGCGCACAGATTTCGTTGAGTTTCATGCGTCACCCCGCGTCCTTCTCGATCGCCCGCGACCCCCTTCCCGACCACGAACAGAAGCAGGCGGCGCTCGGCTACCTCAACGAGGCTTGGGCAGAGGCACGGCACGACGGTGTCGACGGCGATTGCCTGGCGCAGGCCAGCATGTTCACGGCGCTTGCCGAACTGGTCTCGACCTACGGCGAGGACGCCGTGGCGAAATTTGTCGAAGGCCTGCCCGGCCGCGTCCGCAACGGCGAATTTTCGCTGGCGCTGGCGAAGCAGTAAGCCATACGGCTGTCATCGCCCGGCTTGACCGGGCGACCCAGTACGCCGCGGCTTCTCAATTCAATCACTGTTGTCTCTGGGATACTGGATCACCCGCTGTCGCGGGTGACGACAGTTTTAGTCGGGGCGAAGCTGCGCCCTACGCCTTCAGTGTCTCCAGGAACCGGACCGGCTCGCCGGTCGATGGCGTTGTCACCTCGCCCTGCCACATCACGCGCCTGCCGCGGACGAAGGTGCCGACCGGCCAGCCGGTGACGCGTACGCCGTGATAGGGCGTCCAGCCGGCGCGCGAGGCGACCCAATCGTCGGTGATGGTTTCGGAGCGCTTGAGGTCGACGATGGTGAAGTCGGCGTCATAGCCCGCCGCGATCCGGCCCTTGCAGGCGATGTTGAAGAGCCGCGCGGGGCCGGCGCTGGTGAGGTCGACGAAGCGCGCCAGCGACAGCCGCCCGGCATTGACGTGATCAAGCATCAGCGGCACCAGCGTCTGCACCCCCGTCATGCCCGACGGCGAGGCCGGATAGGTCTTGGCCTTTTCCTCCAGCGTATGCGGAGCGTGATCGGAGCCGAGCACGTCGATGATGCCCTGCTCGATGCCGTACCAGATACCCTCGCGGTGATCGGCGGAGCGCACCGGCGGGTTCATCTGCGCGCGGGTACCGAGCCGCTCGTAGCATTCGGGTGCAGCCATCGTCAGATGATGCGGCGTCGCCTCGCAGGAGGCCACGTCCTTGTGATCCCGCAGGAAATCGATCTCCTCCTTGGTCGAGATATGCAGCACATGGATGCGCTTTCCGGTCTCATGCGCGAGCTTGACCAGCCGCTGCGTCGCCATCAGCGCCGCGGTCTCGTCGCGCCACACCGGATGCGAACGCGGATCGCCCTCGATGCGGAGCGGCTTGCGCTCGTTGAGGCGGTATTCGTCCTCGGCATGAAACGCGGCGCGGCGGCGGATCACCTGAAAGATCCGCCGCAGGCTCTCGTCATCCTCGACCAGGAGCGCGCCGGTGGAGGAGCCGATGAAGACCTTGACCCCGGCGCAGCCCGGCGCACGCTCCAGTTCCGGCAGATCCTGCACGTTCTCGCGGGTGCCGCCGATGAAGAAAGCGAAGTCGCAATGCATGCGGTGGCGGCCGCGCTTCACCTTGTCGGTGAAGGTTGGTTCGGTGACGGTCAGCGGATCGGTGTTCGGCATTTCGAACACGGCAGTGACCCCGCCCATCACGGCGCTGCGCGATCCGGTTTCAAGATCTTCCTTATGCGTCTGACCCGGCTCGCGGAAATGCACCTGCGTATCCATCACGCCGGGCAGGATATGCAGGCCCTTGCAGTCGATCGTCTCGCCGGCAGACGCCTGTCCGAGGCCGCCGATCGCCGCAATCCGGCCATTGGAAATGCCGATGTCGCGGATGCCCTCACCGTCCTGATTGACCACGGTGCCGGATTTGAGAATGGTATCAAATCGTTGATTCATTGGAGATTCGAAGGTCCTCGGATGCCCGCTTTAGGCTGTCGCGCGGGCCTTGTTGGCGGTACCTTAGCGCCTTAACTTCGCATGGGATATCCATCGCCTGCGTTTTCCCGGGAACTTCAAAAGAACGTCAAAAGAGGCCATTTTCGCTTATGAAAGCAGCGTTTCTTCCAGACCGGGGCGTGGTCAAGGTCAGTGGCGAGGATGCCCGCAACTTCCTCAATGGCCTCGTCACGACAGACGTTACGCTGCTGCAGCCCGGCCTCGGCCGGTTCGGCGCGCTGCTGACGCCCCAAGGCAAGATCATCGCCGACTTCCTGATGACCGAGATCCCTGCCGGACACGGCGGCGGTTTCCTGATCGACGTTCCTCGCCCCCTGGCGCAGGGACTTGCCGACAAGCTGGGCTTCTACAAGCTGCGCGCCAAGGTCGCGGTCGAGAACATCTCCGACGGCATGGGCGTGCTGGCGGCATGGGACGGCGAACCGGCCATCAAACCCGATCTCGCTTTTGTCGATCCGCGCCAGGAGGCGCTGGGCTGGCGCATCCTCGTGCCAGAAGACCTCAAGCAGAAGGTCGCCGACCTGATCGGCGCTGACCTCGTCGACAGCGAGGCCTATGAGGCACATCGCATCGCATCGGGGGTGCCTCGCGGCGGGCTCGATTTCATGTATAGCGACGCGTTCCCGCATGAGACCAACATGGACCGCCTGCACGGCGTCGATTTCGACAAGGGCTGCTATGTCGGCCAGGAAGTGGTGTCGCGGATGCAGCATCGCGGCACCGCGCGCACGCGGATCGTCCGGGTCATCCTTGACGACTTCTCGCCGGAAACCGGTGTCCAGGTTATCGCCGGCGACAAGCCGGTCGGCACCATGGGTTCGACCGCCGACGGCAAGGGGCTGGCGCTGGTCCGCATCGATCGCGTCGCGGACGCACTCGATGCCGGCCTGGCGCTGACCGCGGGCGGCCTTGCAATGCACCTGGCTGACCCGAACGACGTGCGCACCCCACCGAAGCAGACCGTCGCATGAGCCGATCTGCGCGCCTGCACGCCGACGGCAAGACGCGGTGCCCGTGGCCGGGCGAAGACCCGTTCTATATGGCCTATCACGACACCGAATGGGGCGTGCCGGAATATGACGACCGCGCACTGTACGAGAAGCTGATTCTCGACGGCTTCCAGGCCGGGCTGTCGTGGATCACGATCCTGCGCAAGCGCGAGAATTTCCGCAAAGCCTTCGACGACTTCCAGCCGGAGAAGATCGCGCGCTACAACGCCAAGAAGGTTCACGCGCTGATGAACGACGCCGGCATCGTGCGCAACCGCGCCAAGATCGAGGGTGCCGTCAACAGCGCGAAGTCCTATCTGAAGATCATGGAAGAAGGTCCTGGCTTCTCTCGGTTTCTATGGGACTTCGTCGACGGCAAGCCCAAAGTGAACCAGTTCAAGACCACCGCCAGCGTCCCGGCGTCGACGCCGGTCTCGATCAAGATTTCCAAGGAGCTCGGCGCGCGCGGATTCAAGTTCGTGGGCCCGACCATCGTCTACGCCTTCATGCAGGCCACCGGCATGGTCAATGACCATCTCGTCACATGCTTCTGCCACGAGACCTGCAGTGGACAGCATCGCAAGCCTCGCCTCAAGATCAAATGACGGCGCGCAAATCGTCCAGCATATCCAACCGCGCCTGGCAGCGGATGCTGTCGGGGCGGCGGCTCGATCTGCTCGACCCCTCCCCGCTCGATATCGAGATCGCCGACATTGCCCATGGCCTTGCCCGCGTCGCACGCTGGAACGGGCAGACCAGCGGCGCGCACATCTTCTCGGTGGCGCAGCATACGCTGCTGGTGGAAGCCGTGATGCGCGAACAGATGCCGCGCGTCGACCTCCGCTTCCGCCTCGCCGCGCTGCTGCACGATGCGCCGGAATATGTCATCGGCGACATGATCTCGCCGTTCAAGGCGGTGCTCGGCGGCGACTACAAGGTGGTGGAGAAGCGGCTGCTGGCGGCAATCCACATTCGCTTCGGCCTGCCGCCTGTTCTGGCCGACGAAATCACCCGGGCGATCAAGGCTGCCGATCGCGGCGCAGCCTACCTCGAAGCCACGCACCTGGCCGGTTTTTCACAGGCCGAGGCGAAGCGGCTGTTCGGGCGCGATCCCGGCCTGCCCGAAGCGACGATGCGCGACTACATGACGCCATGGACCGCGGCCAGGGCCGAGAAGCAGTTTTTGGCGCGATTCAACCTGTTGCTTGGTTGAAAGCCGGCCCAAAGCCGCTTTCACCGCCTTGGGCGCGGGCCTATAATCAAGCCAAACAGAGAGCAAGCTCCAGGGACAGCTTCAAGGATCGCCATGCTTCACATCTGCTCGCTTGCTGCACTTCCCGAAACCGTCAGGACCACCGGCGCCAGCCACATTCTCACCGTGATGGCCAATGTCGAGCAGGTGCAGCGCCCGACCTCGGTGCTGGAAGCGAACCATCTGCGCGTCTCGATGGACGACATCACCGAGCAGATGGACGGCTTTCTGGCGCCGTCGGACGAGCATATCGAGAAGGTGCTGAATTTCGTGCGCGGCTGGGACCGCAGCGCGCCGATGGTGGTGCATTGTTATGCCGGCATCAGCCGCTCGACGGCGAGCGCCTTTGCCGCCGCCTGCATGCTCAACCCGCACCGTAACGAGATCGATATCGCCCGGCAAATTCGCGCGCGATCCCCGATCGCCTCACCCAACCGGCTGATCGTCAGCCTCGCCGACAAGGCGCTGGGACGCGAAGGCCGGATGCTGCGCGCCCTTGATGAAATGGGCCCCGGCAGCATGACGGTCGAAGGCAGGCCCTTCCAACTCGATCTGGACTAGCTCCAGATTTGAACTTTTAGCCGGTAAAGCTGCACTCACTGGATTGCAACCGGTCCGCGGACGTGGCCGGGTAGCGGCTCGTCTTTCGTTTTGACGCGTCTTCTTCGCGCGAATTGGCCCCCCTTTCGCTTGAAGCCGCGTTGGAGCGCCCCCGGCTGGAGGCTTGATGTTCGATTCACCATTCGAATTGTTCGCGATCGTGATCGCGATCGTCGCCCTGATCGTTGCACGGAAGGCGATGAACCAGGTTGCGGATTTGCGCGTACGCCTCGACGCCGTCCAGACCACGACCGTCGCCACGGTGATGCCCCCGCCGCTGCCGCCGCTGCAGTCGTTCGAACAAGCGCAGCCTCCGGCAGGGCCCGACATCGCGCCGGAGCCTCCACCCATCGTTGCCGATGCCGAGTCGATTGCGCCCGCTGCCAGCGCTGACGCAACGGCACCGACCTTCGACACCGCAGCGGACACGCCGCCTCCACTGCCACAACCCGATCGCGGCTTCGAGGAAACCATCGGCACGCGCTGGGTGGTGTGGGTCGGCGGGCTGACGCTCGCGCTCGGCGGCTTCTTCATGGTTCGCTATTCGATCGAGGCGGGCCTGATCAGCGACGAAATCCGAACGGCGCTGGGCGGCCTGTTCGCCCTCGTCCTGCTTGCCGCAGGCGAGTGGACCCGCCGCAAGGAAAGCATTTCCACCATTGCGGCGCTGCCGGTCGCCAATATCCCCGCCATCCTCACCGCCGCGGGGACAGCGGTGGCGTTTGCGACCGTCTATGCGGCCTATGCACTCTACGGCTTCCTGGTGCCGGCGACCGCGTTCGTGCTGCTCGGCCTGGTGGCGATGGGCACGCTCGCCGCCGCATTGCTGCACGGGCCGGCGCTCGCCGGTCTCGGCGTCGTCGGCGCATTCGTGACGCCGATCCTGGTCTCGTCCGACAAGCCGGACTTCTGGGCGCTCTACATCTATCTCGCCATCGTCACCGCGGCGGCCTTTGGTCTGGCGCGTGTCCGGCTGTGGCGCTGGCTCGCAGTGACCACGATCGCATTCGCGCTGCTGTGGACGTTCCCCTGCCTGCAATGCGGCCCGTCGATGGTCGGCCCGCATGTATTCCATGTGCTTGCCGGATTCATCCTCGCCGCGCTGCTGGTGGTATGCGGATTCATGTTCGGGCCGCCTGCAGACGAAGGCCAGGTCGAGCCGATCTCATCCGGCTCGCTGGCGGCCTATCTGCTCGGCGCCACGCTGATCGTGCTGAACAGTTTTCATGCCGACACGGCGATGATCGCGTTCGGCCTGCTGGTGGCCGGCAGCCTGATCGTCGCCTGGCGCAGCGACGCCGCGGCCGGCGCGGTGGGCGCTGCAGCCGCATTGGTCTTCGTCGTGTTCGCCGAATGGGCCGTCCGCGCCAATGCGGAGATGCTCGTACTTCCCGGCGGGCCGCTGCCGGGCATCGGGCCGAACCCGACGGACGGATCGGTGTCGCTGCATCTGATCACGGCTGCGATCTTCGCCGCAGGCTTTGGCGTGGCGGGATTCCTGGCTCAGGGCCGTTCGGCCGGCGCTGTCATACCGGTGATCTGGTCGGCTTCGGCCGTCTTCACGCCGCTGGCGCTGCTGGTCGCGCTCTATGCCCGCATCGTGCATCTCGACCGTTCGATCCCGTTCGCGATTCTCGCGGTCGTGTTGGCGGCAGCTTACGCTGCGGCGACCGAGATTCTCGCCAGGCGCGACGACCGTCCGGGACTGCAGGCTTCGATCGCGCTGTTTGCAACGGGCGCGCTGGCCGCGCTTGCGCTGGCGCTGACCTTTGCGCTGGAGAAGGGCTGGCTCACGATTGCGCTGGCGTTGATGTCGACAGGTACCGCCTGGATTTCGACGCAGCGGCCGATTCGGTTCCTGCGCTCGCTGGCCGCAATCCTGGCTGCGATCGTGGTGGTGCGGATCGCCGACGATCCGCGCATTGTCGGCACCGCTGTCGGCACCACACCGATCTTCAATTGGCTGTTGTGGGGCTACGGCATTCCGGCGCTCGCGTTCTGGGCCGGCAGCATCTTCCTGCGCCGCGGCGGCGACGACGGGCCGCTGCGCACAGTGGAATCGGCAGCCATCCTGTTCACGGTGCTGCTGGCGTTCATGCAGATCCGCCACGCGGTCAATCATGGCGATGTGTATCGCCCGAGCGCCGGGCTCACCGAGGTCGCGCTGCAGGTCTGCGTGGCGCTCGCCATGGCAATCGGACTAGAACGCCTGCGCATCCGCACCGGCAGCGTCATCCACAATGCCGGCGCTATCCTGCTCACCGCGTTTGCCGGCCTGGCGGCGGTGTTCGGGCTGTTGCTGCTGCAGAACCCGCTGCTGCGGTGGATCGATGTCGGCGGCGTCGTGATCAACCTGCTGCTGCTCGGCTACGCGCTGCCCGCAATTCTCGCGCTGCTGTTGTCCTACGCCGTCGCGGGACGCCGCCCGGTGGCCTATGCCAACACGATCGCCGCAGGGGCGCTCGTTCTCGCGCTTGCCTATGTGACGTTCCAGATCAGGAGAATTTACCACGGCCCGGCGATTTCCGTCGGCCCGACCACCGGCGCGGAGCAATACACCTACTCGATCGCATACCTGGCGTTCGGCGTAGCCCTGCTCGGGATCGGCATCGTCTTCAACTCGCAACGCGCACGGCTGGCGTCCGCCGCCGTCATCGCGCTGACGATCCTGAAGGCGTTCCTGATCGACATGTCGACGCTGACAGGCGTTTACCGCGCACTCTCGTTCATGTGCCTCGGCCTGGTATTGGTGGCGATCGGCTGGCTCTACCAGCGTATCCTGTTTCGCCGGCAGGCGGCGGTCGCCGACGGGATGATCAGGCAGTTCGATACCTGACCATGGGCGCGGCGGTGCCGGCGCGCGAGACACATCTCGCGCGCGATCGTCGAACTGGACTATTGCGTGATCAGTCGGTCGAGCGGCGCAGTTCCGGCGCGCTTTCGGATTTCGAAGGTTCGACCTTCCCTGACTTCACCGGCTCGAGTCTGGCGCTTTCGACCGCCGGCGTTTCGACCCGCGCCGTTACCTCGGCGCGTGCGTCGGCCTGGCGCGTCGGCTCCCCGCGACGGTTCAGCAGCGAACGCGGTCGCGCCACCGAGCGCGCCAGCAGCATCTGCGACGCGCCCTGATGGCGGAAATCGCAATAGGCGAAACCCATGCCCGAGACGGAACCGCGGAAGGTGCGATCATCCTGCTTGTCGAGATTGAAGCACGGCTCGAACGGAACACCCTTGATGGATGCGCAGACAGCCTGGCCGCGGATCTGGAGGGTATTGCCGGGCAGGCGGACATGGCGGATCGGACCTGCGCCGCTGAACTGGATGGAACCGGCAGCGCCGAGATCGTCCAGCACGCGTCCGGCGCCGCGGGTCCCGTCAAAACAGGTAAAGGCGAAAACCTTGCCGGCCACGAACCTGCGGGCCTCGTCCGCGTTCATCATCCCGGCCACCGCAGGGACAACCGTCGCACCGGCCATGACGGCCGCCAAAACCATACGCGCAAGCATGCAGCTACTCCAACTTTACAAGAGCGCGGGCACCCTCGAGCATGGCCTGTTCGAACGACCGGACCACGCTGCAGGTCTCTTTACCCGCTGCTTACCATAACAACCGTGGCAACATTGGAGCAGCTTGGTTGGTAAAGTCTGAATGCCGTTAACGGCCCTCAGGTAATTTTTACCACGATTCGCCCCCGGACCTGGCCGGCGAGAATCTGGGCGCCGGCGCCGATGACCTGGTCCAGGCCAATTTCATGAGTAATTTCAGCAAGTTTTGCCTTATCAAGATCGCTGGCGAGGCGGCTCCAGGCCAGTTTTCGCTGCGGCAGCGGGCACATCACGGAATCGATGCCGAGAAGGCACACCCCGCGCAAAATAAACGGAGCGACCGAGGACGGCAGGTCCATACCGGCCGCGAGGCCACAGGCGGCGATGGCGCCGCCATACCTGGTCATCGACAGCAGGTTGGCGAGCGTGGTGGATCCGACGCTGTCCACACCCCCTGCCCAGCGCTCCTTGGCCAGCGGCTTGGCCGGGCCGGATAACTCGGCGCGATCGATCACCTCGGCGGCGCCGAGGCCCTTCAGATAGCCGGCTTCCGACATCCGCCCGGTGGACGCGATGACGTGGTAGCCGAGTTTCGAGAGCACGGCGATGGCGACCGAGCCGACCCCGCCGGCGGCGCCCGTGACCACAACAGGACCGCTCGCGGGCGTCAGCCCGTGCTTCTCCAGCGCCAGCACCGACAGCATCGCGGTGTAGCCGGCGGTGCCGATCGCCATGGCTTCGCGCGTGGACATCCCATCCGGCAGCCGCACCAGCCAGTCGCCCTTGACGCGGGCCTTCTCGGCATAGGCGCCGAGATGGGTCTCGCCCATGCCCCAGCCATTGCAGACGACCTTGTCGCCGGCCTTCCACTGCGGATGTGAGGATTGTTCGACGGTGCCGGCGAAGTCGATGCCGGCGATCATCGGGAAGCGCCGCACCACCGGGGCCTTGCCGGTGACCGCGAGACCGTCCTTGTAGTTCAGCGTCGACCATTCGACGGCGACGGTGACGTCGCCTTCCATCAGTTCGGCGTCGTCGAACTGCGTCAGCGCGACGGTGGTGCCTTTTTCCGCCTTGTCGATCCTGATCGCCTTGAACGTTCCCACGGCAAACTCCCCGAGATTTTTAGCTGTCGGGGAGTGTTTACCGCATCACGCGGGTTGTGCAACCAGCCGCGCGACGGGCTTTTCGACGATCGGCAGGTTGATCAGCGCCGACAGCACGCCGAACAGGATCGAGAGCCACCAGATCGGCGTATACGAGCCGTACTGTTCGAACACGATGCCGCCGAGCCAGACGCCGAGGAAACCACCGACCTGATGGCTGACGAAGGCGAAGCCATAGAGCGTCGCAAACCAGCGCGTGCCGAACATCAGCGCCACCAGCGCCGAGGTCGGCGGCACCGTCGAGAGCCAGGTCAGGCCGGAGACCGCGCCGAACATGATCGCCGAGAAGGTGGTGATCGGAAACGAGATGAAGGCGAGGATCGACAAGGCGCGGGTAAAATAGATGATCGAGAGGATGTAACGCTTCGGATATTTGTTCTGCAGCCATCCGACGCTGAGCGAGCCGATGATGTTGAACAGGCCGATGGCGGCGACCACCCATCCGCCGGCCTGCGACGAGACCCCGCGATCAGCCAGATAGGCCGGCAGATGCACCGTGATGAAGGCGAGCTGAAAGCCGCAGGTGAAGAAGCCGAGCACCAGCAGGACATACGAGCGATGGCCGAACGCCTCCGCCAGCGCGGTCTTGAACGATTGCTGGACGGCGACAGGCTCGTTCGACGACGTCGAAGGCGGCGTTGCGATCGCCAGCGACAGCGGCACGATCAGGAGCATCAGCAGCGCGAACACCGTCAGCGCGGTCTGCCAGCCGAAATTGTCGATCATCGCCACGCCGAACGGCGCGAACAGGAACTGGCCGAACGAGCCCGCCGCGGTGCCCGCGCCGAGCGCAATGCCGCGCTTCTCCGGCGGCAGCAGCTTGCTGAACGCCGACAACACCAGATTGAACGAACAGCCGGACAGACCGAAGCCGATCAGCACGCCGGCGCCGATATCGAGCGAGAGCGGCGTCGTCGAATAACGCATCAACAGCAGGCCGGCGGCATAGAGCAGCGCGCCGACAACCATGACACGCAGGATGCCGAAGCGGTCGGCGATGGCTCCCGCAATCGGCTGGCCCAGGCCCCACAACAGGTTCTGCAGCGCCAGCGCGAGACCGAAGACGTCGCGGCCCCAGGTGAAATCCCGGCCCATCGGCTGGATGAAGAAGCCGAGGCTGGAACGCGGACCGAAACTCAGGAGCGCGATCGCGCATCCGCAGATGATGATCACCGTCGGCGTCCGCCAGGTAGCGAGGCTGGAAGATGGACGGAGGTCGCCGGTCGTTACAGCCATATCAATACCCCTGCAGGCCAAGCGCGTGCCGCAGTGACTTAATGCATTTGCATGAACATCCCAAGCAGCGATGCAGGAATTCGTTGCAGGGCAGCCCTGCAAATTTGGCGAGGGCAATCGATGCAATTTTTCGAGCGTGGAACAGGTGCGGCTTCGCGACCCCTGCTGTCGTCGCCCGGCTTGACCTGGCTTGTCCCGGCCATCCAGTACGCCGCAGCTTGTCGGTTCAATCATTGACGTCTGGAATACTGGGTCACCCGCCTGCGCGGGTGACGACAAGTGGATGTGTGTTCGCGATCTCGCGGCATCGTCTGCCCGAGGTTTGCTTGTTGGTTTGCTCCCTCGAAAATGGAGGGCGCAAGGAAGACCGGGTGCGCGCTGCACCCGCGGTCTCGTGTGCCAAGCGCACAAAAGAAAACGCACACGAGCATACAGGTTCAGCGGAGAGCATCCGGCCTTCCCTGCGCAGTGGCTTTACGGCTTATAACGTGATCTCCCCGGTGAGACGGGCTCTGTTGCCACCGTCGCCCCCAAGAAGCTTGCTTCTCGAGAACTTGACGCCAGCTTCGGGCGCCAGGACCACACGACTTCGCCGTACGCGTCAGCCGCGCTCGTCAGTCGCAGCCATCACGTCCACCGCATCCCACCGCACGTTCGTGACGATCGCGAGCCGCCCCTCTCATCGGGTGAGACGGGCCAAATCAAGCCACTGATTTGCCCGACGGTGCGAGCGGAATATTTTTCGTGGGAGGGCTGGACAGACTTTCAGTGAGTTGCCCGTCGGGTTGTTTTGTCGCGGCGAGAATGACTTTTCGTCATTGCAGCGACGACGTCGCTACCGCTTCGCGCTGGCCTGCTCGGCTGAGCTTTGCGCCACTTCCGCGAGCCTGGCGGAGATCGCGGCGGTCTCGGCGGCGGTGCCCCAGCTCGGTGCGTCGCTGCCATTGCCCCAGGCACGCGGCCGGTAGAAGGTGTGCACGCCGGTCTTGTACATCTTTTTCATTTCGTTGACCCAGGACGGACGCACCCAATAGGCGTGATAGTGCGTCGACTTGTCGACCTCAGGCAGCCAGAGCTGGCCGTCGAGCATCGCCTTTGAGATTTTCTTCGCCCGCTCCCACATCTCGGGCTCGCGGATCACGTCGCGATTGTTGTCGCAGGCAAAGGTGAACTGGCACGCCAGATGGCGGTGCTTGTTCTGATAGACCACGCCGCACACCGTATCCGGATATTTGCCGGAGAAGGCGCGGTTCAGCACCACCTGCGCCACCGCGATCTGGCCGCGCACCGCTTCGCCGCGGGCTTCGAAATAGACCGCTTCGGCCAAGCACTTTTCCGACTTGGCGCGCGACTTGTCGTCGAACAGGCCGAGAGTTTCGGCCGGCGTCCTGGTGCGCTGGTTGTCGGAATTGACCTCGCCCTTCGGCGCGACGCTCTCGCCCCTGTCGCCGCCGGGCATCGTCACGCCAGTATCTGACGGCAGCGAGGCCATGACCTTCATGTCGGGATCGGGATGCTTGATGATGATCGGCTCTTCGCCGGGCTGCCAGCGCTCCATGCTTTCGGGCGAGCCGAGCGACGAGCCGAAGAACAGGCTGGAGGTCTTGAAAGAGAAGCCATCGCGCGGCGGCGCCGGCACTTTCGCCGCGGCCTTGGGTTGGTCGTGCGGCTTGCCTTCGGGCGACAACGACATGTGAAGTGGCGGCGCGCTCAGCGCGGCCTGGAGTTCGGGATCGAGCGGCGCACGCCTGACCGCCGGTGCGGCGTCGGCGGTCTTGGCGCCGGCCACCAGTGCGTTGGAGTTCGCGGGATCCTCGATCGCGGGCGCACGCTCGGCCGGAGCAATGTCCACCGGTGCAGGCGACCGAATGACGAGGCGATCGCCCTTCAGCGTGCGATCGACGGTGGGGAAATCGGCGGCATGATAACGCGGCGGCGGCGCAACGATCGGATTGCGCGTGATCGAGCCTGTTATGTCGATGCCCTGATTATCGAGACTTGCCAGGCGAAGAGTCGCCGTCTGCTGCGAGGAAGTTCCAATCGGACGGCCGAAGCTGAAGGTGGCGACCTGGATGTTGCCTGCCGAGGAGAAGACTCGCTTCTGCCAGCGCTCGGCAACGCCCGGCTGCCGGGCCAGCAACGCGGCTACGTCCTGATATCCAATCTCGGTCGGCATCAATGCGAAGACGCAAAGACCGAGTCCGAAGGACGCAAACCGTGCGCCCTTCGGCTGGTTACGCAACACAAACATCGATACGCTCACGCAACGCTTACAAGATCGAACCTCAGTACATCCGTGCAATTCGACCGTTTTCGTTGGTATCGAATTTAGGTTGCCGGGGAGTTAATCGGCGTGGCCTGCGTGCTACACGCAAGAAATCGCCCGCCTTTGCCCGATCGCATGAGAAGTGTTGGTAAACGGGCGCTGGATGAAACTGGTAAAGATACCGTCAACGGAGATGATGAAGGAACTTTGCGACTTTACGGCGTCGTTCCGGGGCGATGCGAAGCATCGAACCCGGAACCTCGAGATTCCCCGGGGTGCAATTGCACCCCTGAGGTCTGGTGCTTCGCACCACCCCGGAATGACGCCACCAATTGATGTCCCGCAACTTCGCGCACAAATGAAAATGGCCGGGAGAACATCCCGGCCACTTTCAATTTCACTACGTGTTACGACTTACGCCTGGCTCGCCACCGTCTTGCCGAGCGCGGCCTGCGCGGCGGCGAGGCGTGCGATCGGCACGCGATAGGGCGAGCACGAGACGTAGTCGAGCCCGATCTCGTGGCAGAACGCCACCGATGCGGGATCGCCGCCATGCTCGCCGCAGATGCCGACCTTGAGGTTGGGCCGCGTCTTGCGCCCGCGGGCGACGCCGATCTTCACGAGCTCACCGACGCCATCGCGGTCGACCGAGATGAACGGATCGATCTCGAGGATGCCTTTCGCGACATAGGTGCCAAGGAAGCTCGCGGCGTCGTCGCGGCTGATGCCGTAGGTGGTCTGGGTCAGGTCGTTGGTGCCGAACGAGAAGAACTCCGCGGTGTGCGCGATGTCGCCGGCCATCAGGCAGGCGCGCGGCAGCTCGATCATGGTGCCGACCTGATAGGCCAGCTTCTTGCCGGTTTCCTTCATCACCGACTGCGCGGTGGCGTCGATCCGCGCCTTGACCAGGTCGAACTCGGCCTTGGTCGCGATCAGCGGCACCATCACTTCGAGACCGACGGCCTTGCCGGTGCGCTTCTCGGCTTCGACCGCCGCTTCGAAGATCGCGCGCGCCTGCATCTCGGCGATTTCAGGGTAGGCAATCGCAAGGCGGCAGCCGCGGAAGCCGAGCATCGGGTTGAACTCGGCGAGATCGCGGGCGCGATCGGCCAGCTTGCGCGGATCGGTGTTCATCGCGCGCGCGACTTCCTCGATCTCGGCCTGGGTGTGCGGCAGGAACTCGTGCAGCGGCGGATCGAGCAGGCGGATCGTGACCGGCAGTCCCTTCATGATCTCGAACAGCTCGACGAAATCGGCGCGCTGCATCGGCAGCAGCTTCGACAGCGCCGCGCGGCGCGACTGCTCGTCTTCGGAAAGGATCATCTCGCGCACGGTGCGGATGCGGTTTTCCTCGAAGAACATGTGCTCGGTGCGGCACAGGCCGATACCCTCGGCGCCGAACTTGATCGCGGTGCGCGCATCATCGGGCGTGTCGCCGTTGACGCGAACGCCGAGCTTGCGCACGGAATCGGCCCAACCCATCAGCGTGCCGAATTCGCCCGATAGTTTCGGCTCGATCATCGGCATCCGGCCGGCCAGCACCTGACCCAGCGAGCCGTCGATGGTGATGACGTCGCCGGTCTTGAAGGTGCGCGAACCGATGCTCATGGTGCCGCGGCCGTAATCGACGCGAATGGCGCCGCAGCCGGAGACGCAGGGCTTGCCCATGCCGCGCGCGACCACCGCGGCGTGCGAGGTCATGCCGCCGCGAGTGGTGAGGATGCCTTCGGCGGCGTGCATGCCGTGAATATCTTCCGGGCTGGTCTCGATCCGCACCAGGATGACATTGCGGCCGTCGGCCTGCAGCTTGGCGGCTTCGTCGGAGGAGAACACGATCTCGCCGGAAGCGGCGCCCGGCGAGGCCGGCAGGCCGGTCGCGATGATGTCGCGCTTGGCGGCGGGATCGATGGTCGGATGCAGCAACTGATCCAGCGAAGCCGGATCGATCCGCATCACCGCGTCCTTTTTCGAGATCAGGCCTTCATTGGCGAGTTCGACCGCGATGCGCAGCGCCGCCTTGGCGGTGCGCTTGCCGCCGCGGGTCTGCAGCATCCACAGCTTGCCCTGCTCGACCGTGAACTCCATGTCCTGCATGTCACGGTAGTGCTTCTCGAGCAGCGTGTAGAACCGCGTCAGTTCCTTGAACGCCTCCGGCATCGCGCTTTCCATCGACGGCTTGTCGGAGCCGGATTCCCTGCGCGCTTCCTCGGTGATGTCCTGCGGCGTGCGGATGCCCGCCACCACGTCCTCACCCTGCGCGTTGATCAGGAATTCGCCGTACAGCTTGCTCTCGCCGGTGGAAGGGTTGCGGGTGAAGGCGACGCCGGTCGCAGAGGTTTCGCCCATGTTGCCGAACACCATGGCCTGCACGTTGACCGCGGTGCCCCAGGATTCCGGGATATCGTGCAGGCGGCGATAGGTCACCGCGCGCGCATTCATCCAGGACGAAAACACCGCGCCGATCGCGCCCCACAATTGCTCATGCGGATCCTGCGGGAAATCCTTGCCGGTCTCGCGCGCCACCGCTTCCTTGTAGCGGCCGACCAGTTCGACCCAGTCATCGCCGGTGAGATCGGTGTCGAGCGCGTAGCCCTGGCCGTCCTTGAAGGTGTCGAGGATGTCCTCGAAGTGATGATGCTCGAAGCCGAGCACCACGTCCGAATACATGGTGATGAAGCGCCGATAGCTGTCATAGGCGAAGCGGCGGTCGCCGGACAATTCGGCGAGCGCTTCGACCGTGCGGTCGTTGAGGCCGAGATTGAGCACGGTGTCCATCATGCCGGGCATCGAGGCGCGGCCGCCGGAGCGGACCGACACCAGAAGCGGATTCTTCGAATCGCCGAACGCCTTGCCGGTCAGCTTGCCGACGTGATCGAGCGCCTTCTCGACCTGGGCCTTCAATGCGGGCGGATAGGATTTTTCGTGCGCGTAGAAATACGTGCAGACCGACGTCGGAATGGTGAAGCCGGGAGGCACCGGCAGGCCGAGATTGGCCATCTCGGCGAGGTTCGCGCCCTTGCCGCCGAGCAGGTCGCGCAGTCCCGCCTTGCCCTCTGCCTTGCCGTCACCGAAGGTGTAGACCCATTTGCCTGACTTGATCGCATCGGTGGCCGGCTTGCGGACCACGGATTTCTTGGCGGCCGGCTTGGCCGCAGCCTTCTTCAACGGCTTGCGGGCGGATGGCCGAGCGGCGGCCTTGGATCGAGCGGATGACTTTGATTTCGCTGCGGATTTCACTGCAGCCCGTTTGGACTTCGCGACGGCTTTGGCCATGGATTCCAACTATCCGAAAAAGGGAAGGAAGATGCGCGCCTTACACCACTTTGAGGGGTTCCGCGCAAGCCGCGAGACCCCGCTTTCCAGCCTGGAGCTTTGGTCCTGATTAGATCAGAACCAGAGCTCCAAATTCTTGTTTTGACGCGTTTTCTTCACGCCAACCGGTATCCACCCCGGATCAAGTCCGGGGCAGGCTTTCGCTTGAAACGCTCTTAGAACTTGAACATCTTGAGCACGCCGAGACCCACCAATCCGACAAAGATCAGGTAGATAGCTACAATATAATTGAGCAGCCTCGGCATGATCAGGATCAAAATCCCCGCAACAAGGGCGACGATCGCGGGCAGGTGGGCTGCGGTGACGGTCATTGAAATCTCCGGCTGATTTGGTGGGGAGTCGAATCGCGGTCGGCAATCTACCCGCTGCGGCGGTTCCGGAATAGCAGACGCCCGTCGCTTCAACGGGTTCCCGTGCTTCGCAATCATTCCACGGAAATACCGCGTATGTGGCCGCGGCTTTTCCGGAACAACCGCGCGCGCGATGAATTGGCTCGCATTGTGCGCGCTGGCGCAAGCCGGCGCCTCTTCTCGCGAAGGAGTCGAACATGCGAAACAGACTATTGGCCATTGCAGCGATCGCCGGCGCGATGGCTGCCCCGATCGCGGCGCAGGCGCAGAGCACGATCACCACGGGTACCGTTGGAGGCAATACCGTCGTCATTGGCGAGCACGACGGCATCGCCGTCGATCAGCGTCCGGCGTTTCGCGAATACATCGTGCGTGAGCGGGTGCCGAACTACACGATCTCGGAACGCGTGATTGTCGGCGGCGTACTGCCGGAAGTCGGCGTGACCTATTACGACGTGCCGCAATCCTTCGGCTCGACGCCCTATCGCTACACCGTGGTGAACGGGCAGACCGTGCTGGTCGAACCACGCTCGCGTCGCATCGTTCAGGTGGTCGATTGACCTCGGCAGCCTGAACGATAGGTCCAGGCGCCGCGCAAGCGGATGTGCGCGAGAAACGACTGGACAGAAAGCCCCGCCCGGCGTCCCCCTCCGGGCGGGGCTCTTCATCTGTATATCCGCTGTTTCTAATATGGCGCCGGGACTATTCCCGGATTTCCAGGCCCGCCTTCTTCACCACGAGCCGGTGGATCTTTTTCCCCGACGAGGCGCTGATCGCCTCCTCGTCGAGCAGGACGGTTGCCGTCTTCAGTTCCGACAGCACCAGCGCGGCGTTGAACGCCGCGTAAAGCCGGCCATGCTCGTCGCGCTGGTCTGTGTCGTCGGTGACGCGCCAGCTCAGGTACAGGATGCCGCTGGGCTTGAGGATGTCGAGCAGCCGGCGAACCGAGCGCACGATCTGCTTGCAGTCGAGATGCATGATCACGGTTTCGCACAGCACGTTGTCGTAGGTGCCGACGCCGCGCAACTCGGGCAGTTCGGCGCGCACGAACTTGAAGCCCGGATAGCGCCGCCGCGCCTCGGCGAGCAGGCCTTCCGAGGCATCGAAGCCGACGGCCGGAAAGCCATCCGCGTTGAGCCAGGCCACCTCGCGGCCGCTGCCGCAGCCGATATCGGCCGAGACGCCGCCCCGGATGAAGAACCGCTCGATGATTTCCCGCAGGTCGTCCGGCGGCGGCTGATCGTGCCAGTCCTTCGCAAACGTCGCCGCATCGAGGTCGTAGGCGGCGAGCGTCTGAGGATCCATGATCTAGCCTTCGATTTTCGAAAAATCCGCTACCGCACGGGTCGCCGCACGGATTTCGTTCAACAGCTTTAGTCGGTTCTCGCGGACATCAGGTTCATCGTCATTGACTTTAACCTTGTCGAAGAACGCATCGACGGCGGGACGGAGCTTGGCCATCGCGCTCATCGCGGCGGCGAAATCTTCCCCGGCGACGGCGGCGGCGGCCTCGTCCTTGACCTGGTCGATGGCCTTCGACAGCGCCTTTTCCTCGGGAAGGCTGTAACGCCCGGCATCCGGCGCGCCGTCGAATGTCCGCTTGTCCTTCTTTTCCTCGATAGAGAGGATATTGGATGCCCGCTTGGTTCCCGCAAGCAGGTTTTTTCCGTCATCGGTCTCAAGGAATTTCCCGAGCGCCTCGACGCGGCGGACCACGAGCAGGAGATCGTCCTGCCCGCCGAGCGAGAACACGGCATCGACGAGATCGTGACGTGCGCCCTGCTCGCGGAGCTGGACCTTCAGGCGGTCGGCGAAGAAGGACAAGGAGGTCAGCCGAAAGTTCTCCCGGCGTCGCCCTTCGCATCGAGACCAGCAACGGCCGACTTCGCCGCGTTCAGGATCGGTAACCGGAGCGTATTCTCAACGATCAGCCTGATGACGCCCAGCGCCGCGCGCCGAAGCGCATACGGGTCTTTACTCCCCGTCGGCTTCTCGTCGATCGCCCAGAAGCCAACCAGCGTATCGATCTTGTCGGCGAGCGCCACCGCCACGCTGACCGGATCGGTCGGCACGCGATCCGCCGGTCCTTGCGGCTTGTAATGTTCCTCGCTGGCGGCGGCGACGGAGGCATCCTCGCCCTGCGCCAGCGCATAGTACTTCCCCATCAGGCCCTGCAATTCGGGGAATTCGCCGACGACTTCGGTGAGCAGATCGGCCTTCGCCAGATGCGCCGCGCGCGTCGGCCTTCTCGACATCGGCGCCGACCAGCGGCGCGATCTCGCGGCAAGCCGCTCGATCCGCTTGATGCGCTCCGCCTGTGTGCCGAGCTTCTCGTGGAACACGATCTGATCGAACTTCGGCAGCCGGTCTTCCAGCTTCGTCTTCAGGTCGGTCTCGTAGAAGAACTTCGCATCGCTCAGCCGTGCGCGGATGACGCGCTCGTTGCCGGCGACGATGGCCTTGCCGCCGTCGCTGGCTTCGATGTTGGCGGTGAGGATGAACTTGTTGGTCAGCTTCCCGGTCTTGGGATCGCGGACCACGAAGCATTTCTGGTTGTTGCGGATGGTTGCGCGGATCACCTCGTCCGGGATCGTGAGGTACTCCTGATCGAACGATCCCATCAGCACGACCGGCCATTCGACGAGGCCGGCGACCTCGTCGAGCAGAACCTGGTCCTCGACCAGCTCGAAGCCTTGCGCGAACGCCAGTTGTTTGGCGTCGGTGACGATGGTGTCCTTGCGGCGCTCCGGATCGAGCACGACCTTGCCGTCCAGCAGCTTGGCCTCGTAGTCCTCGAAACGGCGCACCGAAATTGCCTGGGGCGCCATGAAGCGGTGGCCGAACGTGGTCTGTCCCGTTGCGATACCGTCGATCTCGAACTTCACGACGTCGGGCTCTTCGGTCTCCAGACCAAACGTCGCTGTTATCGTGTGCAGCGGCCGCACCCAGGAAAGCGAGCCAGATCTCGCCGAACGCTCGCCCCAGCGCATCGACTTCGGCCACGGGAAGGTGCGGATGATGACCGGCAGGATTTCGGCGATCACGTCGATCGCGGCGCGGCCGGACTTTTCGATCAGCGCGACATAGAAATCGCCCTTCGGGTCTTTCTGAATCGTCGCCTCATCCAGCGATTTGAGGCCGGTCGCTTTCAGGAAGCCCTGCACCGCCGCATCGGGTGCGCCGATTTTCGGTCCGCGGCGTTCGGTCTTCAGGTCGGGCTGCCGCGCCGGAATGCCGTGCACGGTCAGCGCCAGCCGCCGCGGCGTCGCGAACGCTTTCGCGCCCTCATAGACCAGGCCTTCGGCGACCAGCTTGTCGGTGACCATGCGGCGCAGATCGTCCGCCGCCTTCGCCTGCATGCGCGCGGGGATTTCCTCGGAGAACAGTTCCAGCAGGAGATCAGGCATCAGACCGCCCTGCCCGCTTCGGTGTGGACCCAGGCTTCGCCGCAGGCCTTCGCCAGTTCGCGCACCCGCATGATGTAGCTTTGTCGCTCCGTCACCGAGATCACGCCGCGGGCATCGAGCAGGTTGAAGACGTGGCTGGCCTTGATGCACTGGTCATAGGCCGGCAGCGCCATCAGATGCGCCTCGCGCTTGCCATCCTTCCATCCGGCATCGAGATATTTCCGGCAGGCCTGTTCCGCCATCGCGAACTGCCTGAACAGCATCTCGGAATCGGAGTGCTCGAAATTGTGCCGGGAATATTCCTGCTCGGCCTGCAGGAAGACGTCGCCATAGGTGACCTTGTCCGCGCCCTCGCGGCCGTTGAAGTTGAGGTCGTAGACGCGGTCGACGCCCTGCACATACATCGCCAGACGCTCCAGCCCATAGGTGAGTTCACCGGCAACCGGCGCGCATTCGACGCCCGCGACCTGCTGGAAATAGGTGAACTGGCTGACTTCCATGCCGTCGCACCAGCACTCCCAGCCGAGCCCCCAGGCGCCGAGCGTCGGGCTCTCCCAATCGTCCTCGACGAAGCGGATGTCGTGCAGGCGTGAATCGATGCCGATGGCGGCCAGCGACTTCAGATACAGGTCCTGAAGGTTCGGCGGCGACGGCTTCATGATCACCTGGAACTGGTAATAGTGCTGCAGCCGGTTGGGATTTTCGCCGTAGCGACCGTCCTTGGGCCGGCGCGAGGGCTGCACATAGGCCGCGTTCCAGCGCTTCGGCCCCAGCGCCCGCAGCGTCGTCGCCGGATGAAAGGTGCCCGCGCCCATTTCCATGTCGTAGGGCTGCAGGATCACGCAGCCCTGCTCCGCCCAGAACCGCTGCAAAGCGAGGATGAATCCCTGGAACGAACGTTCCGGGCGCATATGGTCGGGCAAGGCATCCATCGGCAGAATCGGTCTCGCGAAGGGGGTTTGAAGCGCGCGGGACCGTATCGGCGGTGGCGAGGGGAATCAAGGCGATGGGGGCTTGTATTGCTCGTGGTGAGGAGCGCGGCAACGCCGCGCGTCTCGAACCATGAGGCCCCGATGTTGCGGCCATCCTTCGAGACGCGGGCTACGCCCGCTCCTCAGGATGAGGGGCGCGTTGCTAGCCCGGCCGATAGGCTCCGGTGACGGGGTCGCGCCGCAGGGTGGGAATATCCGCGCGGGCGGGTTCGGCGACGCGCGCCATGCGCGCCTCTTCCAGCTCCCGGTTGATGCGGACGGCGGTCTTGTAGGCCCAGCGGACCACGGCGAGCCCACCCAGGGCACCGGCGAAAGCGATCAGCGGCGGCATCGGTCGATCCTTGTTCACGTGTCAGCCCCCATGACGTGCATTCTCGCTTAAGCCGGCCTGCGCCGCAATTCCGCTTTTGGGGCTAAATGGCGCGGCTGTTGACCTCAAGTTGATCGCTAGATCCCGAATTTGGCCCAGATCGCCCGGGTTTCGAGTGCGGAAATCAGCTCGTCCGGCAGTCCCCGGATACCATCCAGCCCCGCCAGCGAACCCGCGCCGGGCGCCTTGCGGCCCAACAGCCCGGCCAGCATGCCGCTTGCCGGCGCGATCACGGGCGTCAGCACCTTGTCGCCGAAGCGCGCCCGCAAGGTGGACCTGATATCGCCGACCGCATCCGCCAGGCCGAGCGACACCGAGGTTTCGCCCGCCCAATATTCGCCGGTGAACAGCACGTCGTCGGCGCCCTTCAGCCGCGCGCCGCGGCTTTGCTTGACCAGCGCGATGAAGATGGCGTGGATCTCGCGCTGCAGGGCCTTCAGCCGCGCGACATCGTCGGGGTCCTCGGGGAGGAACGGATCGAGCATCGCCTTGTGCTCGCCCGCCGTATACAGCCGCCGCTCGACGCCGATCTTCCGGATCAGTTCCTGGAAACCGAAACTGCCGCCGACCACGCCGATCGATCCGAGGATCGAGGACGGATCGCAGAAAATCTCGTCGCCCGCACAGGCGATCATGTAGCCGCCGGACGCCGCGACGTCCTCGACGAACACCAGCACCGGCAGTTTCTTCTCGGTGGCGAGTTGCCTGATCCGCAGATAGATCTGCCGCGATTGCACCGGCGAGCCGCCCGGCGAGTTGATCACCAGCGCGACCGCCTTGGCATGCCTGGTAGCGAACGCGCGTTCGAGCGTCTTTGCGATTCCCGCCAGCGTCAGCCCCGGCCGCAGCGGCGTCACCGCGCCGATCACGCCCGATAGCCGCACCACGGGCACGACGGCGGCCCCGCGCCTGAACCTCGCCGGCACGAGTTCCACCATCCGATCGATGAGGCTCGGCGGCCCGGCGCGATCACTAAATTGTTCACTCATGCCATTACCTCGAATTAACCATTTTTTATCCCGCCACTGTCACTGAAAGGGCAGGAACGCATTTTTTTGGCTGGAACGCCTTTTGCATTGCAGACGTTGAAGCTGCAATGGTGCAGCGGAGAGTGACATGAAAATCTATCTGCTGATAATGCTCATCGGCACCCTCTTGACCGCGATCCACTTCACGTCGACGCCGAAACGGCAGTCGGAAACGCTGCCGCAATAGCTCCTTGCCTCGCGCAAGGCCGCGCTCACGGGACCGCCAGCGGCAAGCTCGCCTTCCCGGCAAGAATCTCCTGAACCCTTTTATTGGGCACGCCTAACTCATCATTGAGCATCAGGGCCGGATGGATTTGAACAGGTGCGCGCGCTCCCTTGGTGGCGCGAACGAGAATTCGAATCGCTGGGCTCCTCGCGTCACCGTGAACGGGCAGGATCACGACGCTCCCGAAACCGTGATCGAGCGCGGCGATCACCTCGCCGATACCATCGGCGCGCCAGATCAATGTCAGCGTGCCCTTCGGCTTGAGCATGCGGCGCGCGGCATGAACCCAGTTGGCGAGCGTGGTCGCGGTCGCCACATGCGCGATCCCGCGCGCTCTGTCCGGCGAGGCGCGATGCCGTGCGGGATCGTTGAACGGCGGATTCATCAGCACGGCATCGACGGTATCGGGAGCCAGGCCCGCGGCGGCAAACGCGGCCGCATCCGCCTCCACGTCGAGCACGATGACCTCGGCGGCGATCGCGTTCGCGGCCGCATTGGCGCGCGCGAGATCCGATAGCGTTTGATCGATCTCGACCAGCACCAGATCGATGCCGGCGATTCGCCTGGCGACCGCCAGGCCTGCCGCGCCGACGCCGGCGCCGAGATCGACGACACGATCGCCCGGACGCGCCGGTGTCGCCGCCGCCAGCAAGATGGCGTCGTGACCGGCACGATGCCCGGACTTCAGTTGCCGCAAGCGCAATTGCCCGCCGAGGAACGCATCCTCGGTAACATCAGGGCCGGGTTCAGTCATCGGGACGCAATTCGTGCGCGAGACCCGCATCGGTCAGAAGCTGGCGCGCCTCGCGATTGTCGTCCTCGTGGACCAGGATGCGGCGCGGCAGGATACCGAGCGAGCCCTCGATGATGCTCATGTTCTGGTCCAACACCAGATGATGGATATTGGCGCCATCGAGCAGCGCGCCGACGGCGGAAACCAGCACGATATCGTTGGTCCGAACCAATTCCCGCAATTGAGGCACTCCTGTCGCCTGGTTGCGAGGGTGACACGGCGGCTGTCAACCGCTACCTGCCCTTGCCGCCCTCACCGGCACTTTCTATTGTAGATGAGGATAGTGCGAATTGGCCAAAATTGGAGGCCCGCGTGGCGGTTATTGTACCCTTCGAAAGCCCTTCGAACGCATCGATCGATGCGCTGGTCGGGCTCGTCGCCGCCGACATGGAGCGGGTCAACGCCACGATCCTGTCGCGGACGGGTTCTGAAGTCACCATGATTCCCGAAGTCGCCAACCACCTGATCTCCTCGGGAGGCAAGCGGCTGCGCCCGATGCTGACGCTGGCGATGGCCGGCCTCACCGGCTATTCCGGCGACGGCCATATCAAGCTCGCCGCCTCGGTCGAGTTCATGCACACCGCTACCCTGCTGCACGACGACGTGGTGGATGAAAGCGAACTGCGCCGTGGCAAGCTTTCGGCGCGGATGCTGTGGGGCAACGAGGCCAGCGTGCTGGTCGGCGACTTCCTGCTCGGCCAGGCCTTTCGCATGATGGTCGAGGTCGGCTCGCTGCGCGCGCTCGACATCCTCTCCTCGGCTGCGGCCACCATCGCCGAAGGCGAAGTGATGCAGCTTGCGGCGGCCAAGAACACCGCGACCACCGAGGACGAATACCTCGCCGTGATCCGGGGCAAGACCGCCGAACTGTTCGCCGCTGCCTGCGAAGTCGGACCGGTCATCGCCAATCGCCCGAAAGCCGAGCAGACTGCATGCCGCTCGGTCGGCATGAATCTCGGCATTGCGTTCCAGCTCGTCGATGACGTGCTGGACTACGGCGGCAAGTCGGCAAAGCTCGGCAAGAACGTCGGCGATGATTTCCGCGAGGGCAAGATCACGCTGCCGGTGGTGCTGGCGTTCCGCCGCGGCAATGACAGCGAGCGCGCGTTCTGGATCAAGGCGCTGGAGCGCGGCGAGATCGGCGACGGCGATCTCGACCATGCGCATCGGATTGATGACCAAGCATCGTGCGCTCGAGGATACGATCAGCCGAGCCCAGCACTACGGCGCTATGGCAGTCGACGCGCTGGCGCTGTTCCCGGCGTCGCCGATGAAGACCGCGCTCGAGCAGGTCGTGGCGTTCTGTCTGGCCCGGTCAATGATTGACGGCCCCTCGCCTGTCATAGCGAGGGACCCCAAGACGAAGCCGGAAGAGCGACAATCAGCTCAGCGTGCCCGCATGCACCCACCATCCGGAGTGCTCGCTTCTGATCTTCTCGGCGGCACGCCGCGCGTCGGCGGTGTTCTCATAGATCGCAAAGCAGGTGGCGCCGGAGCCTGACATTCGCGCCAGCCAGGCGCCGTTGGTGCCGTTCAGCGCCGTGATGACTTGGCCGATGACGGGCTCGATTCGCGTCGCCGGAGCTTCCAGATCGTTGGAATTGGCGGCGAGCGCTTCGACCCACTCCTCCAGCGAGCCCCCTTCGTCGGGCCATGAACGGTCCTGCAGCAGCACATCGGTGGCGCCGACCAGCAGCTCGCCGTTGCGCAGACCGAGCGCGTTGAACACGTCGCGGGTCGCGACAGGTACGCAGGGGTTCACCATCACGCAGGGCATGGTCGGCAGATCGAGCGGTTGCAGCGTCTCGCCAACTCCGGTCATGACGCAGGCCAACGACCGGATGCATACCGGTACGTCGGCGCCGGTCAATTGCGCGACCTCGGTGATGCGGGGATCATCGAGCGCCAGCCCGTTCAACTGCGCCAGCAGCCGCAGCGCGGCTGCAGCGTCTGCCGAACCGCCGCCGATGCCGGCCGCGACCGGCAAGACCTTGTCGAGACTGAAACTGCCAGCTTTCAAATTGGGTACGCGTTCAGACAACAGGCGCGTGGCCTTGAGCACCAGATTGTCCGACGTCTCGCCGCAAGCCTGCGCCAGCGGTCCGGACATTTTCAGTTCCAGTCCGGGACCGGGCGTCAGTGTCAGCCGATCGGCGCAATCGGCAAACGCAACGACGCTTTCGAGATCATGATAGCCATCGCCACGGCGGCCGTTCACCCGCAAGGTCAGGTTGACCTTGGCCCGCCCTTCATCACTCAATGCCGGCATTGCCGAACAGCCCCCAACGTCCCCAGTCAGCCACCCTTGTCAGCCACCCTTGCCGTCTTCCTTTTTCTTGTCGGCTGAGGCCGCAGAAGAGGTGTCTTCGTCGGGCAGGCCGTTTGCAATCTTGGCCTCGATCTTCGGCAATTCTTCCGCCTCGGGCTTGAGGTCGCGGGCATGGGCCCACTGGAACTTGGCTTCCAGCGTGCGGCCGACGCGCCAATAGGCATCGCCGAGGTGATCGTTGATGGTGGGATCTTCCGGCTTCAGATCGATCGCGCGCTCGAGATGCTTCACCGCGTCTTCAAAATTGCCGATGCGGTAGAACGCCCAGCCCAGCGAATCCACGATGTAGCCGTCGTCGGGCCGCTGATCGACCGCGCGGCGGATCATCTTCATGCCTTCGTCGAGATTGATGCCCTGGTCGATCCAGGAGTAGCCGAGATAATTCAGCACGTGCGGCTGCTCGGGCTGCAGTTCGAGCGCCTTGCGCATGTCGGCTTCGGCCTTGTTCCACTGCTTGGAACGCTCCTCGCAGATGCCGCGATAGTAGTATGTGACCCAGGTGTTCTTGTCGGTCACCCCGGGCATCGCATCGATCGCCTGCGAATAGGTCGTGGCGCAATCGGCGAACTTCTTCCGGCCGCGCTCGATGTTGCCGAGCGCCATGATGGCCTCGATATCCTTCGGCGCCTCCGTCGTAACGGTTTTCAGGATCTTGATCGCCTCGTCGCTGCGATCGGCGGCGTCGAGGTTGGTGGCAAGCTGGATCTGCGCGTTCCGCTTCAGCGGCGAGGTCGCCGGCATCCGCTCATAGATCTTGATCGCCATTTGCGGCTTCTTCACCGACTTGTAGAGATCGGCGAGCGACAGCAGCGCCAGCGGATGATTGGGCTGCAGGTACAGCGCGAGCTGCAGATAGACCAGCGCCAGATCCTCCCCGCCGCGGCGGGTGAGCGTCGCGCCTATGCCGTACAGGGCTTCGGCCGCGCCGGCCTGTGCCGAATTCGACCAGCGGCGGCAGCTTCTTGCCGGCCCTGGTTTCGCGCAGGCCTTCCTGCACCAGCGGATGCCGTGGCAGTTTCTTGTCGAACGCCTCGTAGATTGCGGCCGCCGCAGCACCATCCTTGTTGCGCGATAGCCAGCGCGCATAGGCATCGGACACGCGCAGCATGGAATCGTCGAGCTTGTAGGCACGCTCGTAGCGCGTACCCGCGTCCTTTTCCTTGCCCGTTGTCTCGAGGATCATGCCGGTATGGAGATCCTTGAAGATCGGGTACCATTCCGGTCCGGTCAGCTTGTCGATGTTGGCGACGGCCGACTTGGCGTCGCCGGCGCCATAGCTTGCCCACCCCGACAGCAGCGTCGCCACGAGGTCGGTGATCGGCCCGCGGATCGACTGGTTGAGGTTGAGCTGGGCGGTTGAATATTTCTTCTGCTTGAGGTCGCGCACGCCGACGACCAGCCGGGCCACGCGATTGGACTTGTCCATCGTCAGGATGCGGTCGGCGAGCTTGACGGCCTCGTCGATGTCACCTTCGGCCAGCGACGAGATGAAGGCGCGGTCCAGAAGTTCGTTGTTCTTCGGATCGGTACGCAGTGCGGAGCGATAGAATGCTGCAGCGGAAGCCGCGTCGCGCTCGACGCTGGCGTGGCGCGCGGCCAGATAGCTGCCGGAGGTGGTCAGCGATTTCAGATCGGCCTTGGTCGGGAATTGCGCAGCGCTGTCGGCCGTATGCTCGGGCGTCTGCGCCCAGACTGCGCCGGGTGCGGCCAGCGTGGCAAACGCAATTGCGGCGATCGTCAAACGATTCAAGCGAGTGGAAAGCATCACGGTTCGCCTAGCTCCAGGATGTACGGCGGGATCATTACGATCGGTTTCAAATGCAAACCCAAGCGGCGGCATCTCGCTCGGTGACAATGCCGCTTTTGGCCTTCAACCGCAAGGATGCGGGCTGGCGAATCCATTGGCGGATTAGGCCCTTAAGCCGCCAATTTGGCTAGCCCGACCCGGAAACGCTTTTACTGTGGCGGTATCGTGGCCGGGGGCGGTATTACCCCGCTCCCTTTCACGCAATCGTGGTCGGGACGGCCTCCATTACATGGCTTCACATGGCTTCGTAATTTGGCCCGCCGCCGCCCTCCGGCGGAACCCAGGTGATATTGCCGTTGGGGTCCTTCACGTCGCAGGTTTTGCAGTGGACGCAGTTCTGGGCGTTGATCTGGAAGCGCGGGCCCGAGGTCTCCTCGACCCATTCGTAGACCCCCGCCGGGCAATAGCGGTTCGACGGACCGGCATAGACGTCATGCTCGGAGGTCTTCTGCAGGTTCATGTCGGCGACCTTGAGATGAACCGGCTGGTCCTCTTCATGATTGGTGTTGGAGAGGAAGACCGAGGACAGCTTGTCGAAGCTGAGTTTGCCGTCGGGTTTGGGGTAGACGATCGGCGTGTGCGTCTTTGCCGCATCCAGCGTCTTGCGGTCGGGCTTGGCGTGCGACTGGGTCCCGAACAGCGAGAAGCCCAGCGTATTGCACCACATGTCGAAACCGCCGAGCGCCACGCCGATGATGGTGCCGAACTTCGACCACAGCGGCTTGACGTTGCGGACCCGGTGCAGGTCCTGGCCGACGGCAGAATCCCGCCAGGCGTTTTCGTAGTCGACCAGTTCGTCATTGGCGCGGCCGGCGCCGAGTGCTGCGGCAACATGTTCGGCGGCGAGCATGCCGGTGCCCATGGCGTTGTGCACGCCCTTGATGCGCGGCACGTTGACGAAGCCCGCGGCGCA
Source organism: uncultured Alphaproteobacteria bacterium (assembly GCA_963823485.1). Classification (GTDB taxonomy): domain Bacteria; phylum Pseudomonadota; class Alphaproteobacteria; order Rhizobiales; family Xanthobacteraceae; genus Bradyrhizobium. The sequence continues at coordinate 466,645 of CAWGLP010000025.1, read as the reverse complement.
GCCGACCAGCGCACCACCCGGAAAACTCAGGCGCGGCACCGACTGATAGCCACCTTCGGTGATGGCGCGCGCGCCATAGGCGAGCCGCTTGCCGCCCTCGAAGACGGAACGGATCGAGGGATGTGTCTTGAAGCGCTGGAATTCCTCGAACGGCGACAAATAAGGATCGTCGTAATTGAGATGCACCACGAAGCCGACCGCCACCTTGTCGTCGTCGTAGTGATAGAGGAACGAGCCGCCGCCGGTCGAATTGTTCAGCGGCCAGCCGAACGAGTGCTGGATCAGGCCCTTCTGGTGCTTGGCAGGATCGATCTGCCAGACCTCTTTCAGCCCGATGCCGAACTTGGACGGCTCGCTCCTGGCGTCGAGCGAGAATTTCGCGATCAACTGCTTGCTCAGGCTGCCCCGCGCGCCCTCGGCGAACAGCGTGTACTTGCCGAGCAGCTCCATGCCGCGGGTGTAGGAATCCTTGTGGCTGCCATCCCTGGCAATACCCATGTCGCCGGTCGCAATGCCGCGCACTGCGCCGTTTTCGTCATACAGCACTTCGACGGCGGCAAAGCCGGGATAGATCTCGACGCCGAGCGCTTCGGCTTTCGGCGCCAGCCAGCGGCAGACATTGCCGAGCGAGCCGATATAGCAGTGATGATTGCTCATCAGCGGCGGCATCGCGAAGTTCGGCAGCCGGATCGCGCTGGTCGCGGTGGTCCAGTAGAAGCGATCGTCCTTGACCTGGGTCTTCAACGGACAATCCGCGTCTTCGCGCCAGTCCGGAATCAGTTTGTCGAGCGAGACCGGATCAATCACGGCGCCCGACAGGATGTGCGCGCCGACTTCGGAACCCTTCTCGACCACGACGATGCTGAGATCGGCATTGAGCTGCTTCAGGCGGATCGCCGCAGCGAGGCCCGACGGGCCGGCGCCGACGATCACGACGTCGAATTCCATGGATTCGCGGGGAGGAAGCTCTTCGGTGCTCATGATCTGATCTCAGCCCAATTGAGAACGGCTCTAAAGGCTCGTTGTTTCCGATTTTTGCAGAGAGGACAACCACGGAAATGCGATGTGAGACGTTTCGTGCCGGTGCATTCCATTATATAGATTGGCATAATGGATTTGATCCCCGAACCCGCACCTAATGTCCGGCAATTGCTCGCCTTTTATCTGGAGGCCGGGGTCGATTGCGCTTTGGCGGAAGAGCCGGTCAACCGCCTCGCCGAGCCCGACGTTCCACCCGCCGCATTGGTCCGCGAGAGCGCACCGGCTCGCACCGTCAGGGAAGCGCCGGCGGCGATCCCGGCAGTTCCGCGCAGCGAAATAGCGCCGGCTCCGGAAGCAGCGATCGCGTCTGCACGCGATGCGGCGCGAACAGCGCCGACGCTGGAAGCGCTGCGCGCGCTGCTGGAGAATTTCGAGGGCTGCGCGCTGAAGCATACCGCGACGCGGCTGGTGTTTGCCGACGGCAATCCCGAAGCGCGCATCATGTTCGTCGGCGAAGCCCCCGGACGCGAGGAGGACATCGAAGGCCTGCCGTTTGTCGGGCGCTCGGGCAAACTGCTCGACCGGATGATCGCCGCGATCGGGCTCGACCGCAGCAAGGCCTACATCGCCAACGTGATCCCGTGGCGGCCGCCCGGCAACCGCACGCCGACACCGCAGGAAACACAAATCTGCCTGCCGTTCATCCAGCGGCAGATCGAACTTGTGAATCCCGACGTGCTGGTGACGCTCGGCAATCCTTCGACGCAAACGCTGTTGTCGACCCGCGACGGCATCATGAAGACCCGCGGCAAGTGGTTCGACTACGACACCGGCACGCGTACGATCCGCGCCATGGCGACGTTTCACCCCGCCTATCTGTTGCGCTCGCCGTCCTACAAGCGGATGTCGTGGCAGGACCTGCGCGCGATTGCAAAGGCGCTGGAGCAGGCAGGTTCGTAGGGTAGGCAAAGGCGCTTTGCGCCGTGCCCACCATTCTTGACGTGTCCGAGATGGTGGGCAGGCTTACGCTTTGCCCACCCTACAATGAGGGAACGACTACGGCGCCTTCGGCCGCACGATCGCCCAGCCGACGCGCAGCAATGGCTGGCGGCCGTTCACCATCCACTCGAAGGCGCGCGGCACTTCCGGCACCAGGCCGGGAAACCGCTGCGCGATGTCAGGCGGCGGCGCCCCCGACGTATCGGAGGCGCGCCAGACCACCACGCCGCCGGTCTCGTTGAACTTCGCGACCGACAGCCAGGGCGTACGCTCCGGCGTGGTGTCGAGCAAGAGATGCGGCCGCCCGGAGTTCATCGCGATCAGGGTGGCAAGCTGCGGATCACCCGTCACCGCGCGGAGCCGCTGATTGGTTCGCCGTTCGAAACTGTCGCCGAAGAAATGCGCGATCGCCCGCGCCGGCAGCGAAGTCGATACTTCCGAACCGCCGGTCCATGGCAACAGCAGGCTGGTCGCAATGGCGACGAAAGCGGGAGCCGCAAGCGCCGCGGCCCAGACCGTTCGCAGCAGGCGTTGGCGCCGCAGATGGAGCAGATCGCCGGTCGCAACGATGACGGCAAGGCCGGACATCAGCAGCGCGACGCCGGCACCGCCCACCACGCGTTCGAAGTTGAACAGGCCCGCAATCAGGCTGCCGAGCAGCGCGGGGGCAATCGCGAAGAAATAGACGAAATCGCGCGCCAGCGGATCGATCGGCGGCCGAAAGATGATCGGCGCATCCTCCGCGTTGCGGGCGAACCAGCGGGAATTGAGGATCACCAGCAGCACGATGGCCGACATCGTCAGCGCCAAACCGCCCAGCAGCGTTCCCCATTGCCGGGCACGCGCCCCGAGATCGGAGATCGCGGGCCAGGTCGGCATGACGAGCGCGTCTGCCCGGATCAGCCAGATCAAATAGGGCAGGACCAGCACGAGGATGACGAGCAGCGCATAGAGCGGATCCAGCGACGTCAGCGTGCGCCGCCCCCGCTCCGTGGCAACCGCGAATCCGGCCAGCAGCAGCAACAGCACGATCGCCGCGGGCGTGGTCAGCAGCAGCAGGCCGGCTTCGATCGACCAGGCGAACCAGGCGCTGCGGCGATTCTGGCCGATCAATTGCCAGGAGTGCAGCAGCAGCAGCGCCCAGATCGGGCGCGCCAGCACCAGCGGCCCGAATTCGACGCCGGGCGAACTGAAGGCCACGACGGTGATGGAGAGCAGCACGGCGAGCACCGCCTGCTGTCCGCCGACGATGGCGCGCGACAGTTGATAGAAAATCCAGAAGGTGACGACGGTGCAGATCTGCGCCAGCAGATAGACGCCGAAGATGTGGTTGCCGGCGGCGCGGAAGGCGATGTCGGCAACCCAGAAGGCGAGCGGCGGACCGAGCCAGGTTCCGACCTGATACTCCCGGCCAAAGGCCAGCACGGTCGCGACGTCGCCGGGCGGGCTGCGATAGAGCAGCAGCGGCAGGACCAGCCAGAGCCCGGCCTGAAGCAGCACCACGAGCCAGACCACCAGCCGCGGCCGGGCACGGATGAGTTCGACAACGAGCGAGGTGAAGCGCATGTAACTTCCGAAATGCCCGGACCGGGCAGCCCTGTCCCGACTACGTTTTGATAGAGCGCACCCGTCGCGGAGGCAACCGCGGCGTTCTCAAACGCTGCAATTGACGATTCGCGTCAGGAAAACACAATGAAGCCTCAAACCGTCGCCGAAACCTCCGGCGCAGTCGGCACGTCGACCGTGAAGAGGTCGCGCTCGGTGGTCGCCGGCTGATGTTTCTCCCGCGCCGCGATGACAGGCGCGAAAAACCGGCGGTGGTGGATGCTTGGACCGAGACGGTCCAGCGCCTCGCGATGCTCCGGCACCGCATAGCCCTTGTGGGTCTCGAAGCCATAACCCGGGCAATCCAGCGCCAGCGCGCACATCAGGCGGTCGCGCGTCACCTTGGCGATGATCGACGCCGCGGCGATTGACATGACAATGCCGTCGCCACCGATCACGGCGTCGCAATCGCACGATGCATCGATCCTGTCGCGGCCGTCGACGAACACGTGCTGCGGCGCTTCGGGCAGCGCGCCCACCGCGCGCGCCAGCGCCCACAGCGAGGCACGCAGGATATTGTCGCGATCGATCCGCGCCGGCGAGGCAAAGGCGACGGCAAATGACGACGTCGCGCAGATCTGCTCGAACAGTTCCTCGCGGCGCTCGGCGGTCAGCCGCTTCGAATCGTCGATCCCTTTTGGAATTCGCTTCGGGTCCAGCACGACCGCGGCAGCCACCACCGGACCGGCCAGCGGCCCCCGCCCGGCCTCGTCGCAGCCGGCCACGGGCCAGATGCCGCGCTTGATCAGCGCCCGCTCGCGGCGGAAGCTCGGCGGTGCGACCGCGATCACACCCTTTGGCAGCCTCGCCTTCGCGCCGGCTTTGCTGTCGGATGTCTCGTCGGACTTCCTGGCTGACTTGTCCCGAATCATGCCGGGATGGTGCGAAAGCGGATGCCCCGACGCAACCGGAAACCCGGCGTAATTCCCGTTATCCAAATACCGCGACTGGCCGAACAGAGGCACCGCCCCCTGCTCAATACCGCCCTCTCGCGGAGGACTAGAACAAACTCAATTGCTGTCCACTGCGCTTCGGCCTGACGAAATGATCGGTCGTCAGTTTCGAGCGGCGCTTGTTGAGGCCGAGCTTCTCGCACGCGACCTCGAACCGGCGACCGATCATCCACGCCATCGGGCCGGTTCCCTTCATCCGCGTTCCCCATTGCGAGTTGTAGTCGCGGCCGCCGCGCATGTCCCGGATCAGGGTGAAGACGTGGCGATAGCGGTCGGGATAGTTCGCCATCAGCCATTCGCGGAACAGGTCGCGAACTTCCAGCGGCAGACGCAGCAGCACGTAGCTCGCCTCCTTGACGCCGGCATGGGCCGCCGCATCGAGAATGCGCTCGATTTCCGAATCGTTCAGCGCCGGGATCACCGGCGCGACCATCACGGTCGCGGGAATGCCGGCGTCTGCCAATTGCCGTAACGCCTCCAGCCGCTTCGCCGGGGTCGAGGCGCGCGGCTCCATGGTGCGGGCGAGCTTGGGATCGAGCGTGGTCACTGATATCGCGACCTTGGCCAGATTGCGCCTGGCCATTCGCTGCAGGATGTCGATATCGCGCGTCACCAGCGCCGACTTGGTGACGATGCCGACCGGATGGCCGGCTCGCTCCAGCACTTCGAGAATGCCGCGCATGATTTTGTGTTCGCGCTCGATCGGCTGATAGGGATCGGTATTGGTGCCGATCGCAATCATGCGCGGCTCGTAGCCCGGTGCCGCCAGTTCCTTCTCGAGCAATTCAGGCGCGTCGGGCTTGGCCAGCAGTTTCGATTCGAAATCGAGCCCGGGCGAGAGGCCCAGGTAAGCGTGGGTCGGGCGCGCGAAGCAATAGACGCAGCCATGCTCGCAGCCGCGATAGGGATTGATCGAGCGGTCGAAGCCGATGTCGGGCGACTTGTTGCGGGTGATGACCTTGCGTGACGTATCCAGCGCCACCGTGGTCTTGAACGGCGGCAGATCGTCCAGGCTCTGCCAGCCATCGTCGAACGCGACCCGCGCCTCGGCCTCGAACCGGCCGCTGTCGTTGGACTGCGCGCCGCGTCCGCGCCGACGCTCTCGTTCGATGGCGACCGCGAGCTCGGGAAAAGGTGTCGCACCCGCCGGCTCGGAGGGCGCCGTGACCGGCGGGTGCTTGAGGGCATGGGAGGATGCTCGGCTCATGGAGGGAACATAGCACGCCAAAAGAACAAATCAAGAACAACAACCAGGGAAATCGCGCGATCAAACATTAAACCTGCAAGCCGACGGCTGCTTTGATTGTGACAAGGTGATAACAGTGCAGCGGTTTTCACCGTTGAGCCATTGAAGCCTCAATCATGCTGAGCGTGATCATTCCGACCGAGGGGGTTGAGCAGCCTGCCGTCGCGACGCTGGCGGCCCTGGTGCCGGGAGCTGCGGCGGGCATCATTCGTGAGGTGCTGCTGGTCGATCGCGCAGACACCGGCGTGATCGAACGGGTGGCGGACGTGGCCGGCTGCCATTTTCTTGCGTTCAAGGGATCACGCGCGGCCGCCCTGGCCGCGGGCGCCCGGGCGGCGCGCTCGCCCTGGCTGATGTTCCTCCACGCCGGCGCGGTGCTCGACAGCAGCTGGATCGAAGAGACCTCGCAGTTCATCCAGGGCGTATCGAGCAGTGGCAGGCCGCGCGCCGGGATCTTCCGCTACGCCCGCTCACCCTATTCCGATGCGCGGCTGCGCGACGGCTTCAAGTTCGTCGCCCGACTGATCGCGGGGCCTTCGGCGGATCAGGGCCTGCTGATCGCGCGCGATCATTACGAGCGGCTTGGCGGCTACCGACCGGATGCCCGCCGCTCCGAAACCAGGCTGCTGCGCCAGCTCGGCCGATCCTCGCGCACCCAGTTGCGCAGCCGGATCATGGTCGTCGCCTGACGCGGTACACCGCAGGGCCCCAGGCTCAAAATATCGAAAACAACCCCATGCAAAGTAGAAGCGGCATCGCGCCAGTGCGCTTCCCACGTGAACTATACTTGCCAATAGCAACTATGTATTTGACAATGGCAAATATAGAGGTGCGCGCATGTCCAGGGACGATTCCGAGCATCAGGTCGCGGCAATCCGCGCCTTCAACCGGTTCTACACCCGCAAGCTCGGCGTACTGGACCAGCAGCTTCTGAAGAGCCCGTTCTCGTTGAGCGAGGCGCGGGTGCTCTACGAACTCGCGCACCGCGAAGATCCGTCGGCCAAGGAAATCGGCAGCGAACTCGGCCTCGACGCCGGCTACCTCAGCCGGATCGTCCAGAGTTTCGATGAAGCCGGATTGATCACCCGCAAGCCAGAGCCGTCCGACCGCCGGCAATACCGCCTCGCCTTGACCGCCAAGGGCCGCCAGGCATTTGCAAAACTCGAACAAAGCTCCCAGCAAGACGTCGCGGCGATGCTGGCAAGGCTATCGCATGACGGCAGGGAACGCCTGACCGGGGCGATGGCCACGATCGAACGGCTGCTCGGCGCATCCGAAAGCTCACCCTTGCCCGCGATCCTGCGCGAGCCGCGCCCCGGCGACATGGGATGGGTGGTGCAGAGCCATGGCGCGCTGTACGCCCGCGAATACGGTTTCGATTCCTCGTTCGAGAGCCTCGTCGCCGGGATCGCCGCAAAGTTCCTTGCCGCGTTCGATGCGTCGCGGGAGCGTTGCTGGATCGCCGACATCGAGGGCACACAGGTCGGCTCGGTCTTCCTGGTGCGGCATAGCGATGACATCGCCAAGCTGCGGTTGCTGCTGGTCGATCCCGCCGGTCGCGGACAGGGGCTGGGCCACCGGCTGGTCGGCGAATGCATCACGTTTGCCAGGGCCTGCGGCTATCGCAGGATCACGCTGTGGACCCAGAGCATCCTGGTCGCCGCCCGCAAGATCTACCAGGATGCCGGATTCGAACTGGTCGCCACCGAGCCGCACCGCAGTTTCGGTCAAAGCCTGATCGGCGAAACCTGGGAACTCGAATTGTGAAAGGCACCGGCGGGCGCGCGCGGCAGAACCGATCAGGCCGAGGCGCCCTTGGCCTTGGGCCGGCGCAGATGCTCGTCCAGCCGCGGCATGATCTCGACGAAGTTGCAGGGACGCGTCCGGTAATCGAGCTGGGCTCCGAGGATGCCGTCCCAGGCATCGCGGCAGGCGCCGGGCGATCCCGGCAGGCAGAAGATGAAGGTCGCGCCTGCTACGCCGGCAGTGGCGCGGCTCTGCACCGTCGAAGCGCCGATCTTGGCGTGGCTCAGCATGTGGAACGCGATGGAAAATCCATCCATCCGCTTTTCGAACAGCGGCTCGACCGCCTCCGGCGTCACGTCGCGACCGGTGAACCCGGTGCCGCCGGTGGTGATGACGGCATCGACGCCGGCGTCGGCGATCCAGCGCCGGATGACGGCGCGGATCGCCTCGACGTCGTCGGTAACGATCTCGCGCGCCGCCAGATGATGACCGGCTGACGTCAACCGGTCTGCCAGCGTCGTGCCGGATTTGTCGTCGGCGAGCGAGCGCGTGTCGGAGATCGTCAACACCGCGATGTTGAGCGGCACGAACTGTTTTGATTCGTCGATGGGACATGACTGCTTCCCGTCATGCCCGGCCCTGTGCCGGGCATCCACGTCTTCAAACTCTCGCCAAGGTAAAGGCGTGGATGGCCGGGACAAGTCCGACCATGACAATCCAATACTTCGCCAGCCTCAATTACAGCGCGCCCTGAGCAAACGTATTGCAGGCCTGCACCGTGCCCTCGCGGAAGCCGGTCATGAACCACTGCTTGCGCTGCGCTGCGGAGCCGTGGGTGAAGCTATCGGGCACGACCCTGCCCGTCGCCTGCCGCTGCAACGTGTCGTCGCCGATCGCGGATGCCGTCCGCAAGGCCGCGTCGATGTCACCCTCTTCGAGGAAGCCGGGGCGCTTCTTGGCCTCGCGATTGACCCAGACGCCGGACAGGCAATCGGCCTGCAACTCCACCTTGACCTGCAGCGCGTTGGCTTCCGCCTTGCTGCCGGCCTGCTGCTGCAGCCGCTGCACCCGCGGCAGGATGCCGAGCAGGTTCTGGATGTGATGGCCCGCTTCGTGCGCGATGATGTAGGCCGTCGTGAACTTGCACGCACTGCCCGAGCAGCCGCGGAACCGCGTCTCGACTTCGCGGAAGAAATTGGTGTCGAGGAAGATCTGCTTGTCGGGCGGACAGTAGAACGGCCCCATCGCCGACTGCGCCATGCCGCAGCGGCCGCCATTGGTGGCGTTGCGAAACAGCACGATGCGCGGGCCGGTATAATTCTGCCCGCTGGCCTGGAATATCTCGCTCCAGCGATCATCGATCTCGCCGAGAATGCCGGCGATCATGCTGCCGACCTCATCCTTTGGCGCGCCGGTCTTGCCCGCATCCGACCTGCGATCGGTCTGGTAGGACGGCGCCTGGCCGCCGCCGGTGAGGATTTCGGCGCCGCCGATCAGAATGCGCGGGTCGATGCCGAAGGCGTAGCCGAGCAGGCCGAGCACGATGACCGTGCCGATGCCAAGCCCGCCGCCGCCCATCGGAATGCCAAAACCACCGCCGCCGCCTCCGCCACCGCCCTCGTCGCGACGGTCGTCGATCTCGTCGCTGCGGCGGAAGTCATCGTAACGCATGGCCGTATTTCCCTCGTCCCGGCTGTTGGCTCAAATACCCAACGCGGCAGTCACGTAAAATTTCCATCCCGTTAGTCAATATCCTGCCCGGCAAATATTGCCTAGTGCGAAGCCGGGACAATCTCCGAGCGCTGCTCTCCGGGCAGTCGCCTTCCGCATTCTCTGCGCGTGCAACAACCTGAGTTAAGTCGATTTTTACTTTGCCCGGTCAATGTATCGCCAGTCGGTTGTTTAGTCCCGCGTCGCCGACAGCGTCGCCTGAGTCAGAGTAATTGAGTCATGGTTGTGTCGCGTCGCGGGGCGTCTGCAAGGGCGCCCCGCACCAAATTCGAGTCCGAGTCCAGCGCTGCGTATCGTCGTCGGCGATTGCGTCGCCGAGATGTCGAAGCTTCCGGCCGGTTCGGTCGATCTGGTGTTCGCAGACCCCCCGTACAACCTGCAGCTGAAGGGCGACCTGAAGCGCCCCGACGAATCCCACGTCGATGCCGTCAACAACGACTGGGACAAGTTTTCATCCTTCGCCGCCTACGACGATTTCACCCGCGCCTGGCTGCTGGCCTGCCGCCGGGTCATGAAGCCGTCGGCGACGCTGTGGGTGATCGGCTCCTACCACAACATTTTCCGCGTCGGCTCGATCATGCAGGACCTCGGCTTCTGGGTCCTCAACGACATCGTCTGGCGCAAGACCAATCCGATGCCGAACTTTCGCGGCCGCCGCTTCACCAATGCCCATGAGACCATGATCTGGGCCGCGCGCGACGAAAAGGCCAAGGGCTATACCTTCAACTACGAAGCGCTGAAGGCCGCCAACGAGGACGTGCAGGCGCGTTCCGACTGGCTGATTCCGCTTTGCACCGGCGAAGAACGCCTCAAGGGCGCCGACGGCAAGAAAGTGCACCCGACCCAGAAGCCCGAGGGCCTGCTGGCGCGCGTGCTGCTGTCGTCGTCGAAGCCCGGCGATCTCGTGATCGATCCCTTCAACGGCACCGGCACGACCGGCGCCGTGGCAAAACGTCTCGGCCGCCGCTATATCGGCTTCGAGCGCGACCAGACCTATGCGAACGCGGCCGAAGCGCGCATCGCGGCGGTCGAACCGCTGCCCGAGGCGACGCTGGCGCCGTTCATGACCGCACGCGACGCCCCCCGCGTGGCGTTCTCCGAACTGATCGAACGCGGCATGATTCCGCCCGGCACCAGGCTGGTCGATTCCAAGAAGCGTCACGGTGCGCTGGTCCGCGCCGACGGCGCCATCATGCTCGGCGACAAGGTCGGCTCGATCCACCGCATCGGCGCGGTCGCACAGGGCTCCGGCGCCTGCAACGGCTGGACCTTCTGGCACGTCGAGACCAAGAACGGCCTCAGGCTGATCGACGAACTGCGCGCCGAAATCCGCTCCGGGATGGCGGCGGGCTGACACTCCGTTTCACGCATTGACTTCAACGCGTCGGCGTTCGGCAGGATCAACCGCCCACGACAGCCCGCAACGCACTCCAGCGTGCACATAGCCGTCGATGGCGCGAAATGCGCCCTGCCCACGTTCTGCGCAGTTTTCGCACCTGGTCGGCATGGCTGTCGTGTCACGCGCGCAGGCGCTCGGTCCTTTTCGCCCCGATATTCGGGCGAGATTACCAAGTTCATTTTTCCCATTTCATGAGACTACCGCCATGCGCGCGCGACAATCCGAATCCTTCATCGTCCTGCCATTGCTGCCGATCTTCCTGCTCGGCGCATTTCCGATGCTGCTGCTGAGCCTGATGGGTCCTGCCGGACTGGTGATCCTCGGCATTCTCCTTGCCTCCGTCGGCCTGACCGACGTGCTGGAGGCCAACAGCGCCTACAGCGAGCAGATCATCGTTCACGGCTACACGCGCGGCACCGAGCGCACGATCCAGCGGACCAATCTGCGATCGGAGATCCGTTTTGCCGTGACCATGATCATCGCGGGCGCAGGACTTGCCGTCGCCGGACTATATGGCGTGTTCTGCTACGGCTGATCCCGGTCGGGATCAGCGTGCGCGCGCGACCTTCTGCGCTGCGCCCGATCCGACCTGATCGACCAGATTTCCTCTCGCATGATCGAGATAGGTTCTGATCTCCCTGGTCAGGAGCCCCGACTGCGACGACAGATCGCCCGACGCGGTCATGGTCGAAGACGCGAGATCCTCGGTCTCCCTTGCGGTCTGCCCCAGGGCATGGATGTCGGCGGCGATCTGTCCGACGCCTGCGAATGCTTCATCGATCGTGCGGGCGATCTCGGCGGTCGCCTCCGACTGTGCCTGCGACGCGCCCGCCACCTTGCCGGTAATATCGTTGACCTCGGCGATAACCGTTCCGATCTCGGTGATGGACACGCCGACGCGGTCTGCCGCGGACTGCACCTGCCCGACCTGGGCCTCGATCTCCGCGGTGAAATTCGCCGTCTGCGTCGCCAGCGCCTTGACCTCATGGGCGACGACGGCGAAGCCGCGCCCGGCATCCCCGGCGCGCGCGGCTTCGATCGTCGCGTTGAGCGCCAGCAGATTGGTCTGGCTGGCGATCGCGTTGATCGACTTGACGACGTCGCGGATATGCCCGGCAACGTCCTTCAGCACGTCGACGCTGCTGGCGGCATCGGCGACGCGTTCGACCGCGCGCCCGGCGATGTCGGAAGAACGCTGGATATCGGCGCCCACCTCGCTCGCATTGGAAGACAGTGTCGCCGTCGCCGATACGACCGTCCGCAGGTTGGCGGCCGCCTGCTCCGACGCTGCGCCGATCGAGGTGATGCCGCTCGCGCGTGGCGGAAGCACCGCTGCGAAGATTGCCGGCCGTTCCGCTCATTTCCACCGCGCCGTTATCCAGCGCGGACACGATGGAGCCGACGCTGCCCTCCAGTTCGGCGGTCTGCCGCTCGAATTGCCGGATTCGAACCTCGATGCTCGTCGTGGCGCTGTTGATCGTGTTGGCGCCCTGCAGCAACGCGCCATGCAACCCGCCCGGCATGATCCGCCGGTAGTATTTGTTGTGATGCACGGCATCCATCGCCGCCGTCGCCTCGCGCACGAATGCATCGCAGCCGTCGATCATGTCATTGACGGCGTGGAGCAGTTCGGCGGCGCTGTCACGCTCCGGAATCGCGTGGACGCGCGCTTCGAAATCACCCACGGCAATTCGCCTGCAGACATCCTTCGCCTGCCAGATCAGGCGCGCCGTCCCGGCGATCCAGAACATCGAAAGTGCAAAGGCAGACGATCGCGGCCGCCTCGACCACGACGGCCTCGACAGGATAATTCAACCAGAGCAGAACCATCGCGACCAGCGATCCGCAGATCGCGGCTGCAATACTAAGCAGCGCTCTTGAGAGAGAATATGAGTTCTTCATAGGCAACTTTCTGCGAAGCGACGAAATCAGTCAGGGCTTTGTAGCCGGCGGCAAGCGCCTCTTTCCCGTTGGCGTGGCTGCGTTCGATCTTCAGCACCTCGGCATAGAGCGGGATGATGACTGTTTCGATCACTTCGCGATCAGGAGCGCGACGGTTGGAATGATAGCCGATCATTTCGCCACCGGCGTTGTAGGAAGGCGTCACGTGGGCGAAGACCCAGTAGTGATCGCCATTCCTGGCCAGGTTCTTGACGAAGGCGAATATCTCGCGGCGGTCCTCGATCGTATCCCACAGCAGGCGGAATACGGCGCGCGGCATGTCTGGGTGACGGATGATGCTGTGCGGCTGGCCGATCAGTTCGGCTTCGCGATAACCTGCCATTCTGCAGAACAGGCCGTTGGCGTAAGTCAGGCGTCCCTTGAGGTCGGTCTTCGAGACGATCATTTCGGAGGAAGGAAAGAAGGTCTCGCGACCGGTCGGGGTAACGTGATTGGCCATCATTGGTTTCCGCTGCGCATTCGACGTTGAATGCGCCTGGCAATGGGTTAGAAACCCGAACTGAATTTTGTCTTAAGGACCGACCCATATTTTTGCCGGAGCTGTACGATTTTTAGGAATGGCAGCCCGTATTCCAGCGCGTCACGGGCTTTGACAACCTTCGCTAGAATTGTCGGCATTTCTTCACGAACTCTTCGGTTGCGTTTGCCGTCAGAACTGGCGCATTGATGGGCTTGCCTGCGGCGGTAACGCCGCGCCCCGATTTTTTTGTCGGCAACGAGAAAGCACAGGGAGAATTCTGAATGCTCAAGTTCTATTTCAACGGATCGCCCAACCCGACCAAGGTCGCTCTCTTCCTCGAGGAAGCCGGCATCGCCTATCGAGCCGGTGGCCGTCGACACCCGCAAGGGCGACCAGTTCAAGCCTGAATATCTTGCCGTCAATCCGAACGCCAAGGTGCCCGCGATCGACGATGACGGCGTCAAGGTGTTCGACAGCAACGCCATCCTGCTCTATCTGGCGGAAAAGACCGGCAAGTTCATTCCCGCCAACACGCCTGCCAATCGCGGCGAACTGCTGTCCTGGCTGATGTTCGTCGCCACCGGCGTCGGGCCGTTTTCCGGCCAGGCCGTTCACTTCAAGCACTTCTCGCCAGAGAAAGTCGACTACGCCCACAACCGCTACCAGTTCGAGGCGCAGCGGCATTTCGGCATTCTCAACGACCATCTCGCCAAGCGCCGCTACATGGTCGGCGACACCTACACCATCGTCGACATGGACGTCTGGGGCTGGGCCCGCATGATCCCGTTCGTTCTCGGCGAGGATGCGGTCGCGAAATATCCCAACGTCAAGCGACTGGTCGACGAGATCTCGGCACGTCCCGCGGCAGCCAAGGCGATCGCGCTGAAGGACAACTTCAAGTTCAAGGCCGAGATGGACGACGAGGCGCGCAACAACATGTTCAGGCATCTCAAGATCAAGGCGGCCTGAACGGGCCAATCCAACGAACAACGGCGCCCCGCAAGGGGCGCCGTTGTTATCTACAGTGGTCTCTCACGCCACAGCCGTGATCTTCCGTTCCGCCGGAAACGGCCCGAGCACGCGCTCGACCAGCGCGGAATCACAGTATTCCTTGATCTGCTTGATCCTGCCGTCCTCGATGCGCCAGACCATGCAGTATTGGTTGTCGTAGCGCTGGCCTGACTTGGTGACGTTGTCGCCACGCGCCTCGACCACGACGTAATCACCCTCGGCGATGAAATTGAACGCCAGCGTGCGCGGCCGTACCGCGAAGAACGAGCGGAAGTGGCCCATCAGGCCGTTGTTGATCGCATCGCGCCCCTTGAATTCGTGCGACCACGAATACTGGCCGGTGACGATCCAGGTGGCATCTTCGGCGAGATTGTCGAGGAATGTGGTCCCGCTGCGGTTGGCGGAATCGGTGTAGACCTGCTGTACCAGTTGCTTGTTGGCTGCTGCGCTCATGACGAATTCTCCTTCGTGACGCCTTCGAGAATCGCGCAACCGACGACATTCTTCCAATCGATAGTGAATATGATATATATTCACTTCATGAATTTGAATTCGCTTGACCTCAATTTGCTGGTCGCGCTCGACGCCCTGCTCAGGGAAGTCAATGTCAGCCGCGCGGCCTTGCGGATCGGGCTGTCGCAACCGGCCGCCAGCCACGCGCTGCAGCGGCTGCGCGACCTGGTCGGCGACCCGCTGCTGGTGCGGACCGGCGCACGGATGGAGCTGACGCCGCGGGCGCAGGCGCTGCGCGCGCCGCTGGCGCAGGCCCTCGACCAGGTGCGCGCCCTGTTCGTTCCCGACGATTTCGATGCGACACGAAGCGAGCGCCAGTTTCGGCTGATGATGCCGGATCTGGCCGTCGAACTGCTGATGCCGCCGCTGATGGAGAGGATCACGAAGGCAGCCCCGAACGTGCGGATCGACGTGGTGCCGTGGCGAGGCCCCGCCATCTTCACTGCCGAGTTCGCCCGCACGATCGATCTCGTGATCTCGATCGGCAACGCCTTCACCGGATTCCACCGCCAGCTTCTCTACACCGACCGCGACGCGCTCGCCGTCCGGCGCGGCCACCCTGCCGGGGCGAAGCTGAAGCGCCTCGAAGTCTTTCGCGGTGCGCGGCATGTCGCGGTCGTGATCCGCGGCCAGAGCGAGGACCTGATCGACGGCTGGCTGCGCTCCAAGGGCATCGAGCGGCGGATCGCGCTGGTCGTGCCCGGCTATATCGAAGCGCTCCACGTTACCGCGCGCACCGATCTCGTCGCCTTCGTGCCGCGCCGCCTGATCGGCGCGCTGGCCAGGCAATTGTCGCTCGCGACTATCGCGCCGCCGCTCGATCCCGGAATCGACGAGCAGTTCATGTTCTATCCGACCCGCGCCCAGATGGACCCCGGCTCGATCTGGCTGCGCAACATCATGCTCGCCATCGGCCGCGAGATGGAGCGCGGCAGGCGCAAGGCGGCCTGAAGCCTACGTCTGCTCTTCGGCGAGCGCCTTCTGCACCGCGGGCCGCTGCTCCATGCGCTTGCGGTGATCGGCCACCTTCGGCAGCGTCGCGATATCGACGCTGTCGCCTTCGAGCCATCCCGACAGCGTATAGAGATAGGGATCGCAGACCGTGTACTGCTCGCCCATCACCCAGGGGCCCCTCAGCATGTTGCGCTCGATCAGCCCAAAGCAGGTTGCCATGGTCTTCGGCACCATGCGCTTCATGTCGGCGAAGGAGGATTCCTCGGTCGCCCAGCGCGGACCACGCATCTTGTGGGCATGGTTGATATGCACGGTGGAGCAGAGATAGCTGTTGAACGACTGAACCTGGGCAAACGCCCAGGCGTCTTCGAACGGCGCCAGCTTCGCATCGGGAAAGCTTTGCGCGATGAAGGCCAGCATCGCCGGCGTCTCGGTCAGAATGCCGCGATCCGTCACCAGCGACGGCACCCGCCCCTTCGGATTGATGGCGAGATATTCCGGACTGTTCTGCTGGTTGGTCTTGAAATCGATCCGCTCGGCAGTGTAGCCGGCGCCGGTTTCCGCGAGCGCGATATGCGAAGCCCGCGCACAGGTGCCGGGGGTGTAATAGAGCTTGAGCATGGTTGTCCTCACAATGGGAGTTGCAGGTTAGTGGTACGCCGTTCCGCCGTCCATCCCGGTCGGCCGACGGCTGTCGCCGGAGTTTTCGCGGTTGCCCACGGCCACGCCGCCATGTCATGACCATGCAAACACAGACTGCAGCAGGGCGGACCGGGGGCGTATCATGACTGTTCTCATTGCAGGTGGCGGCATCGGTGGGCTGACGCTGGCGCTCAGCCTGCATCAGATCGGCGTTCCCGCCAAAGTATTCGAGAGCGTCTCCGAGCTGAAGCCGCTCGGCGTCGGCATCAACGTGCTGCCGCATGCGGTGCGCGAGCTGATCGAACTCGGGCTGCACGACGCCCTCGACGCAGCCGCCGTCCGCACCAGGGAACTCGCCTATTTCTCCAAGCACGGCAAGCCGATCTGGAGCGAGCCGCGCGGCATCGAGGCCGGTTACAAATGGCCGCAATTCTCGATCCACCGCGGCACGCTGCAACAAATCCTGCTCGACGCGGCGACGGAGCGGCTGGGCAAGGAGAACATCCTCACCAGCCATCATCTCTGCGGCTGGAGCGAGACGGAAAGTGGCGTGCGCGCCGAATTCATCGACAAGGCGACCGGCAAATCGAAAGGCCATCATGAAGGCGCGCTATTGATCGCAGCCGACGGTATCCACTCGGCGGTTCGCGAAAAGCTCTATCCCGCCGAAGGCCCGCCGATCTGGAACGGACGCATCCTGTGGCGCGGCATCACCGACAGCGACGCCTTCCTGTCCGGCCGCACCATGATCATGGCCGGCCACGAAATCCTGAAATTCGTCTGCTATCCGATTTCAAAGCAGGCGGACAGCGCGGGCAAATTCAGGATCAACTGGGTGGCCGAGCGGCACATGCCGCCGACCTACCAGTGGCGGCGCGAGGATTATAACCGGGCCGCCAAGCTCGAAGAGTTCCTGCCCTGGTTCAAGGACT
The DNA here is from genome assembly GCA_963823485.1 of uncultured Alphaproteobacteria bacterium. Classification (GTDB taxonomy): domain Bacteria; phylum Pseudomonadota; class Alphaproteobacteria; order Rhizobiales; family Xanthobacteraceae; genus Bradyrhizobium. The sequence continues at coordinate 449,511 of CAWGLP010000025.1, read as the reverse complement.
GGAAATTCGACTGGCTTGACGTGCCGGGACTGATCCGGAACTGCGCTTATGCTTACGAGTATCCGCTGGTCGACCGCGATCCGATTCCGCAATGGACGTTCGGCCGCATCACGCTGATGGGGGACGCCGCACATCCGATGTACCCGATCGGCTCCAACGGCGCGTCGCAGGCGATTTTGGACGCCCGCGTGCTTACCCGCGAGATCCTGGCAAAGGGCGAGACCCACGCGGCACTCGTGGCCTACGAAGCCGAGCGCCGGCCGGCCACCACCGACCTCGTGATGCTCAATCGCCGTAACGGCCCTGAGCAGGTCATGCAGATGGTCGAGGAGCGCGCGCCTGATGGCTACAAGGTCGTCACGGACGTGCTGTCGCTGAAAGAGCTGGAAGACATCGCCGCGAACTACAAGCGCGTCGCCGGCTTCCAGGTCGAGGGCCTCAACGCCAGGCCGCCGATCGTGCAGCTCAAGCAGGAAGCACAGCGGGCGAATTAGCGGAAGGGGCGATCGCCTTCGCGGTCTCGACCAGCCGCGCACTTGTCGTGGCGGTGGCGAGCACGGTCCCGTCCTCGGCCGTCAGCCTGCCCTCCACGAACGCGACGGTCTTGCCTAGCTGGGTGACCCTGGCCTCGCCCGTGATCGGCCCCGGTTTGGCGGGACTGAGAAAATTCACCGTCATGGTGATGGTCGCGGTGTAGAGCTTTCCATCCGTCATCGCGAACACCGCCGGCCCCATGGTGTCGTCGAGCATCGCGGAAAGGATGCCGCCCTGCACGAAGCCAGCCGGGTTGCAGAAATCCCGTTTGCCGTCGAACCCGATCCGGATCCAGCCGTCTTTCGGCCGCGCGTCGAGCAGGTGCCAGCCGAGCAGCCTTGCGCATGGCGGCGCCGGGAGATGGTCGAGAGCGGTTGCGATCATGGGAGCCTCCGTCAGGCCCCGTCTAGCGCAGGCCTGTTGCCAACATGGTGTCAGCAGGCTTCCGCGCGTCGCGTCTCAAGGCCATGCGCAATCGCCTTGCGCATCACGTTGGGCAGCGCCTCGTCGGCGAGCGTCGCGACCGGCACCCAGCGCATGCCTTCCGGCGCGCGTGTGCGCGCGGCCACTTTGGTGGTGTAGATCACGAGTTCGAGCGGGAAATGCGTGAACACGTGGGTGACAACGCCCGCCTTGCGGTGCCAGCGCGTTACGCCCTTGAGCGCAGGCGCCTGCTTGAGTGCGACCTTGTCGTCCTGCCCTGCGAGCCATTCCGAGCCCGGGACTTCCGTCATGCCGCCGAGCAAGCCCTTTTCCGCACGCGTCTGAACCAGCAGTTCATCACCCCGTGTGACGATGAAGGCCGCACCCCGGCGCAGTGTCCCCGTCTTCTTCGGCGCCTTGCGCGGAAACGTCTCCTGATCGCCGCGCGCATGCGCCGCGCAATCCTCGTTCAGCGGACACAGCGCGCAGGCCGGCTTCTTCGGCGTGCAGATCGATGAGCCCAGATCCATCAGCGCCTGCGCGCTGTCGCCGGCGCGAGACTTCTCGTCGCCGGCGCGAGATTCGCCGAGCAGCGTCGCCGCCAGTTCCGCGATCAGCGGCTTGGCCTGCGGCAGCGTCTGCTCCACCGCGTAAAGGCGCGATACCACGCGCTCGATATTGCCGTCGACCGGCATGGTCCTGACATCGAAGGCGATCGCAGCAATCGCCTTTGCCGTGTAGGGCCCGATCCCCGGCAACTGGCGCAATCCCTCCTCACTGTCCGGAAACACCCCGGCATGGTCGCGCAGCACGGCGACCGCGCAGGCATGGAGGTTGCGGGCGCGCGAATAGTAGCCGAGCCCGGCCCACATCCGCAGCACGTCATCGCGCGAGGCGCGGCCAAGCGCAGCCACATCGGGCCAGCGCGCCAGAAATTTCTCGAAATACGGCCCGACCGTTTTTACGCCGGTCTGCTGCAGCATGATTTCGGACAACCAGACCCGATACGGCTCGGCCCGCTCGCCCGCCGGCGGCCGCCACGGCAGCCGGCGGCGATGGCGATCGTACCAGGCAAGCAGCAGCGCGGGTCGGGAGGAACTGCTTCCGGCCGGTTCCGTTCGTCGATTGGTTTTGGCGACTGCGGAAGAACTCATCCGTGTATTCTAGTGTCGAAGCGCAACTCTCACCACGTCATGCCCGGGCCTGTCCCGGGCATCCACGTCTTTCTTCTTCGCGGCAGTCATAGTCGTGGATGGCCGGGATAAATCCGGCCATGACGGCGGCGATGGCGCCTGCAACAAGTGAGGTGATATAAAGCCCCCATGGCAAAACCCGGCCCGATCTCGGCAAAACCGCTTTCCGTGCTGCTCAGCGACGTGTTCTCGGACGCCTATGCCAAGCAGGGGTTCGCCGCGCGCGAACTGGTGACGCGCTGGGCGGAGATCGCGGGAGCCGAGATCGCCGCCCATTCCGAGCCGCTGAAGATGCAATGGCCGCGGCCGGTGGAAGGCCAGCCGCAGGAACCGGCGACGCTGGTATTGCGGGTGGAGGGCCCGGCGGCGCTGGAGATCCAGCATTCCTCCGACGTTATCCTGCAACGGGTGAACCGTTTCCTCGGCTGGAGCGCGGTCGGCCGGCTGGCGCTGCGGCAGGCCCCGCTGTCGCGCCGTAATCGCCCCGCGCCGCGCCGCGCGCCGGACCCGAAATCAGTGGCGGATGTCGCCAAGACGCTGTCGGCGGTGGAGGACGAGGAATTGCGCGCCGCGCTGGCGCGGCTCGGCGCCGCGATCAAGCGAAATTGAGCCTTTGGCCCACCTCGCCAGTCGCAACCCGCCATTGCCACAATTATCGTTTCAAGCTAGCGAAGGCTTCTTTTTCGCACTTCCCGGGCGTGAACGCGCCATTCGGAGCACAACTTGATGATCACGCGCCGCGCCTTCACCGCCGCCCTGTCTTTGACCGGGCTGACCGCTCTTGCCGGCTTCTCGCCGCTGCGGCTGATCACGGACGCCATCGCGCAGGGCCCCGCCGACGTCGCCAAGCCGCAGTCGCTGCCGGACATGGCGCTTGGACCGGCGAATGCGTCGGTGACCATCACCGAATACGCCTCGATGACCTGCCCGCACTGCGCCGCCTTTACCGAGAACGTGTTCCCGAAGATCAAGTCCGAATTCATCGACAGCGGCAAGATCCGGTTCGTGTTCCGTGAATTCCCGCTGGACATCAAGGCGGCCGCGGGCTCGATGCTGGCGCGCTGCATCGCCAAGGACGACGCCCCGAAATTTTTCGCCGTCATCGACCTGCTGTTCAAGCAGCAGAACGACTGGGTGGTGAAGAACACCACGGAGACGCTGACCCGGATCGGCAAGCAGGCCGGCCTCACCCAGGCGCAGGTCGAGGAATGCCTCAAGGACCAGGCGCTGCTCGACAAGATCGTCGCCGACCAGAAATTCGCGGCCGAAGTGCTGAAGGTGAGTTCGACGCCGACCTTCTTCATCAACGGCGAGATGATCAAGGGCGAGCAGAGCTTCGAGGAGTTCTCGAAGCGCATCAACGCGGCGCTGAAGAGCTGATTCGCTCCGTGGATTCATAAGGCGCCATAAGTCCAGCAAAAGGCTGGATAAAATCGCTTCAAATCCCTTGGGAAAAGCCCCTGGGGCCGGTTGCTCTCGGGCCGCGGCCTCGCCATTGTCGCCTCGATAAGAGCCGCAACGGACTGTTCGTCCACACACCGACATTGCCTTCCATGGTATTGTCACGGCTGGGAGATTCGCGCCCGGCCAACAGAGATTTGTGTTCATGAAACTCACGCGCCTTCGCCTCCACGGTTTCAAGTCGTTCGTTGAAGCCACTGACTTCATGATCGAACCCGGCCTCACCGGCGTGGTCGGACCGAACGGCTGCGGCAAGTCGAACCTGGTCGAGGCGCTGCGCTGGGCGATGGGCGAGACCTCGCACAAATCGCTGCGCGCCGCCGACATGGACGCGGTGATCTTCGCCGGTTCCGGCAATCGCCCGGCGCGCAACCACGCCGAAGTCACCATGACGATCGACAACGCCGATCGCACCGCGCCGGCCGCCGTCAACGACAGCCAGTTCCTGGAAATCTCCCGCCGCATCGAGCGCGAAGCAGGCTCGGTCTACCGCATCAACGGCCGTGATGTGCGCGCCCGCGACGTGCAGATCCTGTTTGCGGATGCCGCCACCGGCGCGCGTTCGCCGGCGCTGGTCCACCAGGGCAAGATCGGCGAAATCATCCAGGCCAAGCCCGAGCAGCGCCGCCGCGTGCTGGAAGACGCCGCCGGCGTCGCCGGACTGCACGCCCGCCGCCACGAGGCCGAGTTGCGGCTGAAAGCTGCCGAAACCAACCTCACCCGCGTCGAGGATGTCATCGGGCAATTGGCCGGGCAGATGGACGGCCTGAAGAAGCAGGCCCGGCAGGCCATCCGTTTCCGAGAAGTCGCCGCCAAGGTGCGCAAGGCCGAGGCCACTCTGTTTCATCTGCGCTGGCTCGAAGCCAATGCCGACGTCGCGGAAGCCGCACGCAACCATGATCTCAACGTCCGCGAAATGGCCGAACGCACCCGCGAGCAGGCCGAGGCCGCGCGCATCCAGGCAATCCGCGCTTCCGAACTGCCGGCGCTGCGTGAAGGCGAAGCCCGGGCCGCCGCCGGCCTGCAGCGCCTCACCAACGCGCGCGAACAGCTCGACCGCGAGGAAGAGCGCGCCAAAGAGCGGGTCGCCGAACTCGACCGGCGCCTGACGCAGTTCGCCGCCGACATCGCCCGCGAACAGCAGCAGACCTCGGACGCCGAGATCGCCTTGCAGCGGCTCGACACCGAAGACGCCGAGTTGAAGGAAGAGATCAAGTCGCGGGTGGAAAAGCGCTCGGGCGTTGATGAACGGGTTTCTGAAGCGGAAGCTACGCTGGCTGCCGCCGAACAGATGTTCGGCGAACTGACCACCGCGCTTGCCGATCTCACCGCCAAGCGCAACCAGTTAGAGGCCGGTGTGCGCACCCATCGTGACCGGCTGGCCCGGCTCGACCAGGAAATCGCCAGCGTCCAGGCCGACGAGCAGAAACTCAACGACGAAACCGGCAATCTCGGCGACCTCGACGCGCTTGCCGGCGCGATGGAGACCGCGCAGGAAACCCTGGCGGCCTCCGAAGCCGCCGCGCAGGCCAGCGAGACCGGCCATGTCGCTGCGCGGCAAAGGCTCGAAGCCTCCCGCGCCCCGCTCACCGAGGCGGACAAGCGCGTGCAGCGGCTCGAAACCGAAGCGCGCACGATTTCAAAGCTCGTCAACGCCGAAACCAAGAACCTGTGGCCACCGATCATCGACGGCGTCACCGTCGCCAAGGGCTATGAAAAGGCGCTCGGCGCCGTCCTAGGCGACGATCTCGACGCGCCGGTCGATCCTTCGGCGCCGATGCGCTGGACCAATGCAGGCGCGGGCTCCGACGATCCGGCGCTGCCATACGGCGTCGAATCGCTCGCCGCCCATGTCGAGGCCCCGGTCGAACTGCGGCGTCGCCTGGCGCAGATCGGCGTGGTGCCGAAGGAGCGCGGCGCGGAGTTCGTCTCGCAGCTGAAGACCGGCCAGCGGCTGGTGTCGCTGGAAGGCGATGTCTGGCGCTGGGATGGTTTTGTTGCGGCGGCCCACGCCCCGTCCGGCGCCGCGCGGCGTCTGGCCGAACGTGCACGGCTGGTCGATATCGAACACGAGCTGGAACAGGCCCGCGTCGATGCCGCCAGCAAGCGGCAGTCCCTCGAAGACGCCGAGACCGAACTGAAAGCGGCATCCGCCACCAAGTTCCGCCGCCCGCGAGGCCTGGCGGGCCGCGCAGCGCGAGGCCGATGCCGCGCGCGAGCGCCATGCCGCCACCGAGCGCGAGATCAACCGTCACGCCGCACGCCGGTCCGCGCTGACCGAAGCCCACACCCGCCTCGCCGCCGATCGCAGCGAGGCTGAAGCCGCGCACGAAAGCGCCAATGCCGCGCTCGTCGAACTGCCGCCGACCTTCGAAACCGAAACCAGGCTCAACGCCGTTCGCGGCGACATCGAGGGCCATCGCCGGTTCGCGGCGCAGGTGCGCGCCGAGGCGCAGGCGCTGGCGCGCGAGGCCGAACTCGCCGACCGCCGCGTGCAGGCGATTCTGGCCGAACGCGCCGATTGGCAGAACCGCAAGCAGAGCTCGGCCTCGCAGGTCGCCACCGTCGAGGCTCGTATTACCGAAGTGACCGCCGAGCGCGCCGAGCTCGAAAATGCGCCGGCATTGTTCGCCGAGAAGCGCCGCGCGCTGATCAGCGAAATCGAGTCCGCCGAAAGCGCCCGTCGCGTCGCCGCCGATGCGCTGGCCGCCGCCGAGAGCGTGATGGCCGAAACCGACCGCGAGGCCAAGGCTTCGCTCGAAGCACTTTCCAGCGCCCGCGAAGCCTGCGCCCGCGCCGAAGAGCGCATGGAAGGCAGCAAGCGCCGGCTTTCCGATATCGAGCGCGAAATCCACGACATGCTCGAAGTCGAACCACATGCGGTCGCGGCGCTGGCCGAGATCGAGCCCGGCGCGGAATTGCCGCCGCTCAACGAGATCGAGGAAAACCTCGAAAAGCTGCGCCGCGACCGCGAGCGGCTCGGCGCCGTCAATCTGCGCGCCGAGGAAGAACTGCGCGAGGTCGAAACCCAGCACACCGCGCTGACCACCGAGCGCGACGACCTGGTCGAAGCCATCAAGCGGCTGCGCCAGGGCATCCAGAGCCTCAACAAGGAAGCCCGCGAGCGGCTGCTGACCTCGTTCGAGACCGTGAATGAACACTTCAAGCGGCTGTTCACCGAACTGTTCGGCGGCGGCGAAGCCGCGCTGCACCTGATCGAAAGCGACGACCCGCTGGAAGCCGGCCTCGAAATCATCGCCAAGCCGCCCGGCAAGAAGCCGCAGACGCTGTCGCTGCTCTCGGGCGGCGAGCAGGCCCTGACGGCGCTGGCGCTGATCTTCGCGGTGTTCCTCACCAACCCGTCGCCGATCTGCGTGCTGGACGAAGTCGACGCGCCGCTCGACGACCACAACGTGGAGCGGTTCTGCAACCTGCTCGCACGAGATGACCTCGTCGACCGAGACGCGCTTCATCATCATCACGCACAACCCGATCACGATGGCGCGGATGAACCGGCTGTTCGGCGTCACCATGGCCGAGCGCGGCGTGTCGCAACTGGTCTCGGTCGGCCTCGACGACGCAGTGAAGATCCTGGATCAGAACGTGGCGTGAGCCGTCGCCTCAGTGGTTGACGTCATCATCCGCGAAGGCGGATGATCCAGTATGCCGCGCTGTCCATGATCATCACAGCCGCCTCGGCGTACTGGATGCCCGCCGGAGCCTGTCCCGGCTGCCGAGGCATGACCGGCGGCATGAGAAATATGACCTCACCCGACCTTCCCGCTGAACTGAAAGCCGCACTCGACGGCAAGCTGCGGGGCTTTTCGCGCAGCGATGCCGCCGGCCGCGCGACGACGATCTCAAAAACCTACCGCGGCGGCGGCAACTCCGGCACCATCCGCTCGGAGACCGATGCGCTGGCCTATGCGCTGGCGCGGATGCCCGCGACCTACGCCGCAGTCACGGCCAGCCTCAACGCGCTGGTCGAGACCAGGCCGGACTTCCTTCCCGAAAGTCTGCTCGACATCGGGGCCGGGCCGGGAACGGCGAGCTGGGCCGCAGCGACGGCCTTCCCGTCGCTCCGGGATTTCACGCTGCTTGACGCCAATGACGCCTTGCGCACGCTGGCGTTGGACCTGGCGCGGGACAGCACGCGGCTGCGTCACATCGGCTATGAACGCGGCGAAGCCCGCGCCGCACTGGCGAAAGCGGATGCCGCCGATCTCGTCGTGGCGAGCTACATGATCGGCGAAATCGGCGATGCGGAGCGGCGCGCGCTCGGCGAACTGATGTGGGAAAAAACCGGCAACACGCTCCTGATCGTCGAGCCCGGTACGCCCGCGGGCTATGCACGCATCATCGAGCTGCGCGAACGATTGATCGCCCTCGGCGCGCATGTCGCCGCGCCCTGCCCGCATGACAACAGGTGCCCGCTCCAGGCGCCCGACTGGTGCCATTTCAGCCAGCGCCTGCAACGCTCGCGCGCGCACAAGCAGGTCAAGGGCGCCGAATTGCCGTTCGAGGACGAGAGATTTGCCTATGTCGCGCTGACGCGCACGACCGTTGCACAACGGCCTTCCCGCGTGCTCGCCCAGCCCGCCGTCGGGAAAGTCGAAGTCGCGGCCAAGCTGTGCACGCCTGCCGGTGTCGCCATCACCAGAGTGCCCCGTCGCGCCAAGGCCGGTTACGCCGTGACGGCCCGGCGCTGGCGCTGGGGCGATGCGGTTGGATTCGAATTCGTAGATCCTGCCGGAGCGATGGTCCGACCTAGGACCATCCCGGAATTACGGCATCGGATGAACTTATCCCGCCTCACTTCCGACTAACGCCATGCCCCAACTCGCGGCGGGCTGCCGTGCGCGTCGCTTTTCGTCTATTTTCCCTGTCTTTTCGTCCCACAGGAGTTGTCTGCCATGTCGACCGGCTGGATCGTTCTCGGCGTCATCGTCATCCTCGCGCTGTTTGCTTTCGGTGCGTACAACCGCCTGGTGGCGCTCAGCCAGCGCGTCAGCCAGGCCTTTGCCGACATCGACGTCCAGCTCAAGCAGCGTCACGACCTGGTCCCGAACCTGGTCGAGACCGTCAAGGGCTACGCCCAGCACGAGCGCGGCACGCTTGACGACGTGATCAAGGCGCGCAACTCCGCGATGTCGGCGCAGGGACCGGCGCAGAGTGTCCGCCGCCGAGAACCAGTTGAGCGGCGCGCTGCGGCGCCTGATCGCGCTGTCGGAGGCCTATCCGGACCTCAAGGCCAACGCCAACTTCCAGCAGTTGGCGAGCGAACTTTCCGACCTCGAAAACAAGATCGCGGCCAGCCGCCGCTTCTTCAACAACGCGGTCCAGGAATACAACACCGGCATCCAGCAGCTTCCGGCAGCGCTGTTCGCCGGCATGTTCGGCTTCACCCGCAAGGAATTCTTCGACCTCGGCGCCAGCCGCGCACAGGTCGAGACGGTGCCGCGGTGAAGTTCTAGCACATGCCCTCGTTCCCCGTCATTCCGGGCGATGCAAAGCATCGACTACGGCGCCTTGACCCGCTGGAACTCTCGCATCCGGATTCCGGCTTCGCGGCGCCCCGGAATGACGACGTGGCAGAGCCCATGGCCGCATACGGTCTCTACACGCACATCTCAGTCGAACAAGTTTCGTTCGATCGCGCTGCTCGCCGGGCTGTTCCTGCTGATCTACGTCGTGGTCTTCGCCGGCGCGCTGGTCGCCGAAGTGCTGACTACAGCAACGCGTCGCTCGACTGGCTACTGCGCACGGCACGGCGCGACCTCGTCGCCGCCTTCCCCTGGGCGACCATCGCCGCCGCGATCTGGATCGTGATCGCCTATCTCTTCCACCAGAACGATGATCGACGCCGTGACCGGCGGCGCGAGGTGACGCGCAAGAGCAGCCGCGGCTCTACAATCTGCTGGAAAACCTCTGCATCTCGCGCGGCATCCCGATGCCGAAGCTCAAGGTGATGGACAGCCCGGCGCTGAACGCCTTCGCCAGCGGCCTCAACCGACGAGCAATATGCCATCACGGTCACCACCGGCCTGCTGGAGCGCGCTGGACGACGCCGGAGATCGAGGCCGTGCTCGGCCACGAGCTCACGCACATCCGCAACGGCGACGTGCAGTTGATGGTGGTCGCGGTCATCATCGCCGGCGTGATCGGCTTCTTCGGCGAACTGCTGTTCCGCATGTTCACCAACGTGCCGTGGAGCTCCGGCGGCCGGCCGTCTCGTCGTCCTCGTCGCATCGTCCGACCGCGACAGCAAGGGGCCGGCGGCGCGATCCTCGCCATCATCATCGCGGTGGCGCTGATCGCGCTCGCCTGGCTGCTGTCGCTGGTCGATCCGCTTGGCGCTGTCGCGGTCGCGCGAATTCCTGGCCGACGCCGGCGCGGTCGAACTGACCAAGAACCCCGACGCCATGATCTCGGCGCTGCGCAAGATCGAGGGCCGCGGCGAGCTTCGACGGCGCGACCTCGGCGGTGATGGAGACTGTGCGTCGACAATCCGCGCGAGGGCTTCGCCGACCTGTTCGCCACCCACCCGTCGATCGACAACCGCGTCGAGGCGCTGGTGCAGTTCGCCGGCGGCCACGATCCGGGCCCGCTGGCGCTGCCCTCCGAGGCGACCGAGGAACCGGACGATGCAGGCGGAGCAACCGGCCGCCGATCAGCTCCCGCCCCCGGTCACCCGCAACCCGCTGGAGACGATTCCGCCGGCAAGCCTTCCGGACGTCCGCTCCCGGCCCGTCGCAACGGCCCTGGGGCCGGCGTGGCTGAGCTATTCGGGCCGCCCGCCCCGGATTGGCGACGATCGCAGACGAATAATGGCGGCGGCGAGTTCTAAGGAATTGAATTCGCCCTTGTTTCTGCCATGTTCGCGCCCAAAGCAGAGGATGGGGACCTGCCGACCGCTCCCGCGGTCGCAGACGTTTTTCAAGGGAATTCCATGGCAAAGCCGGTCGTTATTGTGGTGGGTGCGGACAAGGGCGGGGTCGGCAAGACGACCGTATCGCGCGACGCTTCTCGACTACTTCAGTGCCAACAACATACCGACCCGGGCGTTCGACACCGAATTGCCGCGCGGCACGCTGAAGCGGTTCCACCCCGATATCACCGAGATCGTCGACATGACGACGACCGCGGACCAGATGAAGATCTTCGACACGCTGAGCGCCGGGCCCTCCGTCACCGTGATCGACGTTCGCGCCGGACTGATGTCCCCGACCCTGGCTTCGCTGCGTGACATCGGCTTTCTCGACGCCGCAAAGGCCGGACAGATCACCTTCGCCGTGTTCCACATCCTGGGACCGTCGATCGCCTCGCTGGACGAGATCGCCGAGACCGCGAACTTCATGCAGGGCGCCAAATATTTCCTGGTGAAGAACTTCATCAACGACACCCAGTTCTTCGAGTGGGACCAGGCGACCTACAATTCCTATTTCCATCGGATCAAGGACGCGACCGACCTCGTCATCCCGAAGCTCAACGAAATGGCCTACGAGCAGGTCGAGCTTTCGTCGGTGCCGTTCCTCAAATTCGTCGCCAACAAGGGCAAGGACGACGAGGCCGCCAACTATTCCTTCGTGCTGCGCGGCTACGTCCGGCACTGGCTCGCCAACGTCTGGAGCGAGTTCGACCGCATCAAGCTGACCGACCTGGTCGGAGCCGGCAAGGCGGTGGTGCGCGGCAGTGAAAAATAAGTCGCAGGCCGGTTGCGATATGGCTGGATTAGCCGGGAAATTCGCCTGATATAGCGCGTGATGAGCGTCACGCCGGTCTACATCGTCTGCTCGCCCCGCCCGATCGTCGGCAAGACGCTGCTTGCGCGTCTGCTGAGCGAATTCCTGCTCCTGAAGAACGGCACGGTCTCCGCTTTCGACATCAATCTGAAGGAGCCGTCGCTGCTCGAATACCTGCCGCAGGTCACCGAAACGGCAGACGTTCACGATACCTACGGCAAGATGCAGTTGATGGACCGCCTGATCGTCAATGACGGCCTGGCCAAGGTGATCGACCTCGGCTTTCACGCCTTCGACGAGTTCTTCAAGATGACCGAAGAGATCGGTTTCCTGAAGGAGGCCGCCCGGCGCAACGTCGTGCCGATCGTGCTGTTCATCGCCGATACCGATCGCGTCTCCGCCCGCAGCTTTCCGATGCTTCAGCAGCAAATCCCGCCGAAGGCGCTGATTACCATCGACAACGAGTACGTGGTGCGCGGCGAGCTGCCTGCGGCGATGGCAGACGGGCACGTTCTTCGAATAACGGCGCTGCCCTCGTTCCTGAAGACCTATGTCGACCGGGTCAGTTTCTCGTTCACCGGCTATCTGCGCAACGAGCGCGACTCCTCCACCGAACTCCATCAATGGATCCGGAGGAACTACACCAGTCTGCGCGATATCGAGCTCAGTTTGCTCCAGCACGATCGTAGCTCCGCACCCAGCCACCGAATATTACCCGGATAATATTGACGGCATGCTGCCGGCCTGCTATCGCCTCGTCCGACCCCACATGGCGCGAGGCCGATCCCATGACATCAGACCGAAAGGCCGCGATTGCCGCCTACAAGGAACGGAAGTCCGTCGCCGGCATCTTCGTGATCCGCTGCAAGGCATCGCCCGCTGCATGGGTCGGCAAGACGCCCGACCTGGAAAAGATCCAGAACCGGATCTGGTTTTCGCTGCGCCAGGGCAGCCACACCTGCCGCAGCCTGCAGGCGGCCTGGACCACCCACGGCCCCGACAGCCTGACATTCGAGGAATGCGAACGGCTGGAACCGGAAGACACGGCCTACATCCGCGATGCGCTGCTGAAGGAGCGCGCGCTGCACTGGCGCGCGCAGCTCAATGCGGAGGCGGTCTGACGTGGTTCGCGCTGCGGACCGCTTCGAGGGTCTTCAGCAACGTCGAAGTTCAATGCCCCTCGAACGCCATCAGCGTTCGCACCGGCACGTCCATCGCGCGGAGCTTGGCGGCGCCGCCGAGATCGGGCAGATCGATGATGAAGCAGGCCGCAACCACGTTGGCGCCGATCTGGCGCAGCAGCTTCACCGCGCCCTCAGCGGTACCGCCGGTGGCGATGAGATCGTCGACCAGGATGACGCGCTCGCCGGGCTGGATCGCATCGACATGCATTTCCATTTCGTCGAGGCCGTATTCCAGCGAATAGGCGATCCGCACGGTGGTGTGCGGCAGCTTGCCTTTCTTGCGGATCGGCACGAAGCCCGCCGAGACCTGGTGCGCCACCGCGCCGCCGAGGATGAATCCCCTCGCCTCGATGCCCGCGACCTTGTCGATCTTCAGCCCCGCCCAGGGCTGCACCAGTTCGTCGACCGCGCGGCGAAACGCGCGCGCATCGGCCAGCAGCGTCGTGATGTCGCGAAACAGGATGCCCTTCTTGGGGTAATCCGGGATGGTTCGGACGGTGGCCTTCAGGTCATGGTCGAATGTCATCGTATCTCGCAATCCTCACTTGGGTGATGCGTTCAGACGGAAGGCGTTCTCGACGATCCGCAGGCCCACCTCGCCGCCGAGCGACATCAGCGACTCCGGATGAAACTGCACGCCGCCGACCGGCAGGGTCTTGTGTTCGATCGCCATCGCGACACCGTCCTCGGTCGTGGCGGTGACTTCCAGAACATCGGGCACGCTGTCACGCTCGACATAGAGCGAATGGTAGCGGCCGATCACGATTTCATTGGGCAGGTTCTGCATCAGACGCCCGCCGCGCACCTGAATCCGCGAAGGCCGGCCATGCGCAGGATGCGCGAGCTGGCCGAGCTGGCCGCCAAAATATTCACCGATCGCCTGCACGCCGAGGCAGACCCCGAAGATCGGCAGCTTGCTGTCGAGTGCCGTCCCGATGGTCTTCGAGATTCCGAAATCCTCCGGACGGCCCGGCCCCGGCGACAGCACCAGCAGATCCCAGCCCTTCTGCTTCAGCATTTCCTGGGCATGGATGTGCCGGACCACGGTCACGCTTGCGCCGACCTGCCGGAAATAATCCGCCAGCATATGCACGAAGCTGTCGTCGTGATCGATCAGCAGAACCTTGCGGCCCGAGCCGGTCGCGTCGGGCGCGAACGCCGACAGCGGCTTCGGCGCATCGCCGCGCAGCGCCTGGAACAGCGCCGCCGCCTTGACCTGGCATTCGCGGTCCTCGGCGGCGGGATCCGAATCGAACAGGCAGGTGGCGCCGACGCGGACCTCGGCAAGGCCGTCCTTCATGCGGATGGTGCGGATGGTGAGCCCGGTATTGATGCTGCCGTCGAAATTCACCGCGCCGATCGCGCCGGCATACCAGCGCCGCGACGAACGCTCATTGTCCTCGACGAATTGCATCGCCCACAGCTTCGGCGCGCCGGTCACCGTCACCGCCCAGGCATGGGTCAGGAACGCATCGAGCGAATCGTATCCCGGGCGCAGCATGCCCTCGACGTGATCGACGGTGTGGAACAGCTTCGAATAGGTCTCGATCTGGCGCCGCGCCAGCACCTTGATCGTCCCCGGCACGCAGACCCGCGCCTTGTCGTTGCGGTCGACGTCGGTGCACATGTTCAGCTCGAATTCGTCCTTCTCCGAATTGAGCAACTGCCGGATCTGCTCGGCATCACCGATCGCATCGACGCCGCGCGCGATCGTGCCCGAGATCGGGCAGGTCTCGACCCGCCGTCCGTCGGAGCGCACGAACATTTCCGGCGACGCCGACACCAGGAATTCGCCCTCGCCGAGATTCATCAGCGCGCCATAGGGCGACGGGATTGATGCGGCAGAGCCGCTGGAATACTTCCGCCGGCGACCGCTCGCACGGTTCGGCGAACAATTGGCCGGGCACCGCCTCGAACAGATCGCCGCGCGCGAACGCCGCGCGCGCGAACTCGACCGTCGCCTGATACTCACCCGGCGCATGATCGGTAAAACCCTGGCGCGGCGATTTGACGTAAGGGCTCTCGGCGGTGTCGCGCGGCAGGCCCTCGGTTGATTTTCCCTTCCAGGCGAAATCATAGCTCAGCACCACGCCGCGGCCGGTGGCACGGTCATAGGCCAGCAGGCGATCCGGCACGTAGAGGACGATATCGCGCTGATCGCTCTCTCGCGCCCGCTTCTGGACGAGGTCTTCGATCTGGAACACGAGGTCGTAGGCGAAGGCGCCGAACAGACCGAGCAAGGGATCGTCATTGGCTGACAAGGCGGCGACGAGGTCGCGCACCAGCGACATCACGCTGGCGCGGCGGGTGCGCTGGTCTTCCTCGACCGGCGCAGCGCCCCGGATGATATGGCCGGAGAGGCGCGTCGCGCTTCGCTCCGAAATGACCACGCACGGCTCACGCAACGCGTCGCCAAGAAACGCGATCAGCACCTCGCCGCGGGCGTTCAACGCCGACAGCGAAAAGTCGGAGCCAACCGTTTCCAGCACCAGCGGCGGATCGGAGAAACCGAGGTCGAAGCTCTCGTAACGGCCCGGCACGGTGGTGCCTGAAGACAGCACCACGCCGCGGTGGCGATCGAGCAGTTCGATCAGGTCGTCAAGCCGCCTGGCATCACCGGTGAACTGCTCGACGGTTCGCGATATCGCGAGGCCGCCGCTGGTCCGGTATTCGCTGTGCTCCGGCAGGGAAAAGGCTGTCCTGTTCATGTGATCCTCTTACGAAACTTCGGGAGGGAGCGCCACACAGGACAAACGAAGGGCAAATAAACAAACCATCGGTCGCACTGCGATGGCGACCTTCGACGATTGAAAAAATGAAATCGCACCGGCCACCTCTTTTAAGAGGTGCGCCACCACAGACGGGATGGGCTGATTGCGGTGCTCATGGGACTTAATCACCATCCGGCGGGACCGATGTCAAGGGAGGGACCGGCGCGGAGGGCCGGTACCAAGCCCATCCTCGGGGCCCATCTTTGGGTGTCGGAAGGCGCAAAACTTGCGTAGGATTTGTGCAAGCAGCGGCGCTCTCGACGCACAATTACAGGGACGGAGGCACGGGATGGCATTACTGGGCCTGGGATATGCCGGCTTTGGATCGTCCGATCTCGAGGACTGGCGGCAGTTCGGGACCGGCCTCGTCGGGCTTCAGGCGGTCGAGCGCGGCAATTCGCTGCTCGCGTTCCGCATGGACGACCGCAAGCAGCGGATCGTCATCGACCGCGCGATGGGCGAAGGCGCACGCTTCTTTGGCTGGGAGGTCGCGGACAGCGCGGCGCTCGATGCGCTGGCGGCGCGGCTGGAAAAGGCCGGCGTGCCTGTCACCGCCGAGCCGCAAACGCTGGCCGATGCCAGGCGTGTCCGCGGCCTGATTTCGTTTCGCGATCCCGCCGGCAACCGGCTGGAAGCCTTTCATGGCGCCGAGATCGACGACACCCCGTTCATGCCGGGCCGTTCGATCTCGGGTTTCCGCACCGGGCCACTTGGGCTTGGACACGCCGTGCTGACGGTCGAGAACATCGACCCCATGATGGCGTTTTACGTCGACGTGCTCGGCTTCGGGCTCTCCGACTTCATCGAAAAACCGTTCCGCGCCTATTTCTTCCATATCAACGCCCGGCACCACAGCCTCGCGCTGATCGAGACCGGCAAAAACGGCATGCATCATCTGATGGTCGAGCTGTTCTCGCTCGACGATGTCGGCCAGTGCTACGATATTGCGCAGACCCAGGAAGGCCGCGTCAGCGTCACCCTTGGCCGGCACACCAACGACTTCATGACCTCGTTCTACGCGAAAACGCCGTCGTCTTTCATGATCGAATGCGGCTGGGGCGGCCGTGAGATTGACCCGGCGACATGGCAGCCGGTCGAGATGCACGACGGCCCCAGCCTGTGGGGACATGAACGCGTCTGGCTGCCGCCAGCGGACCGCGAAGTCGCGCGCGAAATGCGCCTGCGCGCCGCAGCTTCCGGCCTGCGCGCCCCGGTGCAGGTGATGGAGGGAAATTACAAGCTGATGTCCGGCACCTGTGCGTGGTGGGACGAGGTGACGAAAGGCGGCGCCTGACTACTCCCGGTAACACCCCTGCTCGATCTCTTCGATCAGGTCACGTGCCCCGGGCGTCCAGCCGAGTTGACGGGCACGCTTCGCCCGCACCCTGCTGTTGGAGGCCATGGTATCCTCGGCGGTGCCCTCGCCCCATTCGACTGCGGCTTCCGCCATCGACATCGCGGCCGGCGGTCCGGCAAAACCCAGCATGCGGTTGATCGCCTCGCAGGTTTCGCGCATCGAATGCTCGCCGTTCTCGGCGAAATAGAACGCGCCGGCCGGAGCCTTCTCGATTGCAAGCGCGTAGAGCGGGACGAGGTCGTCGATATGCACGTTCGACCAGATGTTCTCGCCGGGACCTGCATGCGTAGCGTTGCCGCGCTTTTTGGCAAGACGGATCAGCAACGGCACCTGCACGCTGTCGGGTCCGGCGCCAAGGCCAGCGCCGTAGATCAGGCTCGGACAGATGATGACCGGACGGCAGCCCTTGTCGCGGTGAGACAAAATGAATTCGTTCAACGCCACGCGCTTGACGCGGGCGGGCGACGGCGTCACCGGCGTATCCTCGTCGAACACGGCGTCCGAGCGCTCCCCTTTGGAGCGCGTGCCGACGATGCTCGATCCCGACGTGTGGATGAACGGCTTGCCGCTGCCGGCAAGCGCACCGAGCAGACTTTTGACTGCGCCCTCGTGATCGGCGCTCGCCGCATTGACGACGACGTCCGCGGCCCGTGCCGCCTGCGCCAAGACTTCCGCATCGTCGAGCGTTCCCGACACCGGCTCGATGCCCCGCGCACGAACCGCTTCGGCCTTCTCGGGCGAACGGACCAGGCCGGTCACATGATGGCCGGCGGCAACAAGACGCGCCGCCACCGATCCACCGATATAGCCGGACGCACCGGTGCAGAAGATTTTCATTCACGACCTCCACTGTCATTGTGAGGAGCGAAGCGACGAAGCAATCCATATCGCCGCGTCCCTCACGATGGATTGCTTCGCTCGCAATGACGAGGAAGCGCTGATCAGTTCAGCCGAGATGCTTCCTAAAGAACTCGGTCGCCCTGCCCCACGCCAGTTCCGCAGCCTCGCGGTCATGGACGGACTGCCGCTGTTCGTTGACGAAGGCGTGTTCCGCATCATAGCGGAACAGCTCGAGCGATTTGCCGGCGGCCTTCATGGCCTTCTCGAAGGCGTCGACCGCGGCCGGCGTGCACCAGTCATCCTTGTTGGCGAAATGGGCCTGCAGCGGAATCCTGATGTCGGCTGGTTTTGCGGCCTGCTCCGGCGGAATGCCGTAGAACACCACGCCCGCGGTCAGTTCCGGCACCTTGGCGGCACCGATGATGGTGACCGCGCCGCCGAGGCAGAAGCCGGTCAGTCCGACCTTGGCGCCGTTCTTGGATAGGTATTGCGCGGCGCCACGAACGGTCTGCGTGGTGGCATCGATGAAATCCAGCGAGTTCATCTCTTGGCCGGCGGCGTCCGTGTCGTGATACGGCACCACCTTGCCCTTGTAGAGATCGGGCGCCAGCGCGTCGAAACCGGCCACCGCGAAGCGATCGCACAGGCCCTTGATCTGGTCCGACAGGCCCCACCATTCCTGGATCACGACCACGCCCGGCGCGTTGCCGCGCGCCGCATTGGCGAGGTAGCCGCTGGCATCCTTGCCGTCCGGCCGCTTGAAAGTGATGCTGGTACCCATGGGTTCCTCCGAATGGTTTCTGGCTGGTTTGGCGGCATTTTGTCCGCAGTGGGGTCAGGAAGCAATCGCGCACACGGTCATTCCGGAGCGATGCGGAGCATCGACCCCGGAATGAAGAGCCCAAACAAAAAAAGCCCCCGCAGGGGCCTTTTCCGGATTTCGCTGTCCAGCGCAATCAGTGCGCGTTGGCCCAGACCTTTTTCTTGGTGAAGTACAGCAGCACGGTCAGCAGGATCAGGAACACGAACACCTGCAGGCCAAGCTGCTTGCGCGCTTCCATGTGCGGCTCCGCGGCCCACATCAGGAACGTGGTGACGTCCTTGGCATACTGCGCGACCGTCGCCGGCGAGCCGTCGTCGTAGGTGACCTGGCCATCGCTCAACGGCTTCGGCATCTTGATGGCGTGGCCGGGGAAATACCTGTTGTAGTAGGAGCCCTCAGGCAGCGTGAAGCCGGCCGGCGGGTTGTCCTCATAGCCCTGCAACAGCGCCGCGACGTAGTCCGGGCCCTGCTCCTGGTACTGGGTAAAGAAGTCGATCAGGAACTGCGGGAAACCTCGGCCGTAGCTGCGCGCCTTGGTGATCAGCGACAGGTCCGGCGGATAAGCGCCGCCATTGGCTACGCGCGCGGCCTGCTCGTTCGGAAACGGCGACGGGAAATAATCGGCGGGCCGACCCGGCCGCTCGAACATCTCGCCCTGATCGTTCGGGCCGTCCTTGACCTTGTATTCGGCGGCGAACGCGGCGGCCTGCGCTACGGAGTAGCCGGGACCACCGGGTTCGGCGAGGTTGCGGAAGGCGACGAACGACAGGCCGTGGCAAGCCGCACAGACTTCCTTGTAGACCTTGAGGCCGCGCTGCAACGCGCCGCGATCGAACTTGCCGACGGGACCCGCAAACGACCACTTCAGCCCCGGCGGCTTGGGTGCGCCTTCTGCGGCGCGAGCGCTCTCGACGCCGCCGACGAACAGCCCACCGGCCACCAGCAGCGCGATCACGCTCGACAGCGCAGCCTTGCCGCCCGACTTCGCCAGCACGTCGTCAGCGATCGAGTTCGGCACCGGGCGCGGCCTCTCGATCCGCGAGAGCAGCGGCAGCAGGATCAGGAAATACGCGAAGTAGAGGAAGGTCAGGATACGGCCGACAATGACGTAGATGCCTTCCGGCGGCTGGGCGCCGAGATAGCCGAGACCGATGCCGACGACGACGAACAGCAAGAAGAACTGCTTGGCGATCGGGCGGTAGCGCATCGAGCGCACCTTCGAGGTGTCGAGCCACGGCAGGAACGAACAGGATGACGATCGAGCCGAACATCGCCAACACGCCGACGAGCTTGGTCGATCGGGCCGATGTCGACGCGCGCAGGATCGCGTAGAACGGCAGCAGGTACCATTCCGGCACGATGTGCGCCGGCGTCTGCAGCGGGTTGGCCGGGATGTAGTTGTCGGCGTGGCCGAGGCGTTCGGCATGTAGAACACGAACGACGCGAACAAGATCAGGAACAGCGACGATCGCGAACCCGTCCTTCACCGTGTAGTACGGGTGAACGGCACCGTGTCTTTCTTCGATCTTCACCTCGACGCCGGTCGGGTTGTTGTTGCCCGGCACGTGCAGCGCCCAGATGTGCAGCACGACGACGCCGGCGATCACGAACGGCAGCAGATAGTGCAGCGAGAAGAAGCGGTTCAGCGTCGGGTCGCCGACGGAATGCCGCCCATCAGCAGGTCTTGATGCTGTCGCCGATCAGGGCACGCGCGCGAACAGGTTGGTGATGACGGTGGCGCCCCAGAAGCGACATCTGGCCCCACGGCAGCACGTAGCCCATGAAGCCGGTCGCCATCATCAGCAGGTAGATCATCACGCCGAGGATCCAGAGCACCTCGCGCGGCGCCTTGTACGAGCCGTAGTACAGGCCGCGGAACATGTGGATGTAGACGGCGAGGAAGAACATCGAGGCGCCGTTGGCGTGGATGTTCCGGATCAGCCAGCCGTAGTCGACGTCGCGCACGATGCGCTCGACCGACCTGAAGGCGAGATCGGCATGCGGCGTGAAGTGCATCGCCAGCACGATGCCGGTGACGATCTGCACCACGAGGCAGCATCGAAAGGATGGCGCCGAACGTCCACCAGTAGTTCAGGTTCCGCGGCGTCGGATACGCCACGAACGAGGAATGCATGAGTCCCATGATCGGGAGGCGCCGTTCGATCCACTTCAAGGCGGGATTGGTCGGCTGGAAATCGGATGGTCCGCTCATTGATGCGATCCTGAGGAAGGAAGACGACGCGACGGGACTAAGGGGTCTTGGACTGGCGTCCGGGCCCTCAGCCGATCTGGATTTTGGTGTCGGAAACGAATGCGTAGGGCGGTACCAGCAAATTGGTCGGCGCAGGTCCCTGTCGAATACGGCCCGACGTGTCGTAGACCGAGCCATGGCACGGGCAGAAGAAGCCGTCATAGGCGCCTTCGTGGGCGATCGGGATGCAACCCAGATGGGTGCAGATGCCGATCACGACCAGCCACTGGTCATGCCCCTGCTTGACGCGCGCCGAGTCGGGCTGCGGATCGGGGAGACTCGACAGCTGCACGTTCTGGGCGGCTTCGATCTGTTTCTTGGTCCGGTGACTGATGTAGATCGGCTTGCCGCGCCAGAACACCTTGATGTCCTGTCCTTCGGCGATCGGGGTCAGGTCGACCTCGATCGGCGCACCAGCCGCAATCGTCGAGGCGTCAGGGTTCATCTGGGCCACCAGCGGCCACACCGTGGCAGCAGCGCCGACCGCGGCGACAGCTCCCGTTGCAACAAAAAGGAAATCACGGCGTGTCGGATGGTCCGCCGAAGACGCTGTCGTCACAATTCCAAGCCCTTTCTTGTCTGCAGCCGGTGGAACCGCTCCGGACACGCCAAAAGCGCGACTGAAGAGGCTGCCGGCGCCCGCGGCCCCCGCGGCGGCAGAAAAACCGCTTTTTCCTCCCCCAATCCGGCGGAACAAGCAGTCCAGAATCGTTCTATTGGCACCCTTGCCGGAAGAGCGCAAGCCCGCTATCGGCTCGCAATCGTGCAATGCACTAAATCCGCGCCCGAGCGTGATTTATTCAATACATTTCATCCGCGCGTCCGAAGTCCGACACCATGCAGATAGCGCTTTTCCAGCCTGACATCCCCCAAAACACCGGGACGATTCTGCGCCTGTGCGCCTGCCTCGATGTGGCCGCCCACATTATCGAGCCGGCGGGATTCCCGACCACGGACCGGCATTTCCGCCGGGCGGGAATGGACTACCTCGATCAGGTGACCGTTAACCGGCATGAACTCATGGTCAAAATTCAGCCAATGGCGTAACGAGGCGGGATGCCGGCTGGTGCTGTTCACGACCAAGGGCGCCGGTTCCTATCTGGATTTCCGCTATGAGAGGGACGATGTCCTGCTTTTCGGCCGGGAATCCGCAGGCGTTACCGCGGAGGTCGCGACGGCAGCCGACGCCCGGCTGGTGATCCCGATCCGGCCGGACATGCGCTCGCTCAATGTGGCGATGGCGGCCGCCATGGCACTGGGCGAGGCGCTGCGGCAGACGGGTCAGGCGATCCCGAGTGAGAGGCGGTCCGAGGAAAGTTCGTGAGCTACGCGGTCAAAGAGATATTCCTGACCCTGCAGGGAGAAGGCGCCCATGCCGGGCGCGCGGCGGTGTTTTGCCGCTTCTCCGGCTGCAATCTCTGGAGCGGCCGCGAACAGGATCGCGCCACCGCCACCTGCCGGTTTTGCGACACCGATTTTATCGGCACCGACGGCACGCTTGGCGGCCGCTACGGTTCGGCCGACGCACTGGCCGACGCCATCGCCGGGCAATGGACCGGGGACGACACCAACCGCTATGTCGTGCTGACCGGCGGCGAACCCCTGCTGCAGGTGGACACCCCCTTCATCGATGCGCTACATGCCCGCGGCTTCGTGATCGGCATCGAGACCAATGGCACGATTGATCCGCCCAAGGGGTTGGACTGGCTCTGCGTCAGCCCGAAGGCCGGTGCCGACCTCGTGGTGCGCAGCGGCCACGAACTGAAACTGGTCTATCCGCAGGCCGGGGCCGCGCCGGAGGATTTCGCAAGCCTCGATTTCGAGCGCTTCTCGCTGCAGCCGATGGACGGGCCTGACGCGATCGAGAACACCGCGCGCGCGGTCGACTATTGCCTGCGCCATCCGCAATGGCGGCTCAGCCTGCAGACACACAAGACCCTCGGCATCAGATAGGACCTTGCTTTTCAAGATGTGGGAACTGACCAAATCGTTTCGCTTCGAAGCCGCGCATTCCCTGAAGGGGACCACGTTCGGCCCGGCCAGCGAGGAAATCCACGGCCATTCGTTTCGTGCCGAAGTGAGCATCCGCGGCACGCCCGATCCTGTGACCGGCATGGTGCTCGACCTCGGCCTGCTCCAACGCAGCATGGAAGAGGTCCGCTTGACCCTCGACCACAAGCTCCTCAACAAGATCGAGGCGCTGGGAACGCCGACGCTGGAAAACCTGTCGCGGTTCATCTGGGAGCGGGTCCAGCACGCCGGCAGGATCACCCGCGTCAGCGTTCATCGCGACAGCTGCAACGAGAGCTGCACCTACTACGGGCCACAGGGCTGACGCCATGGACATGTCGCTGATCGAGGATCGCAAGACGCGGGCGCGGAGCTGGTTCGAAACGCTGCGCAACGACATTTGCGCGGCCTTCGAGCGGCTGGAAGACGATGCGCCGCCCGCACTCTATCGCGGCGACGCCGGGCGTTTCGTGCGCACGCCGTGGGATCGCACCGACCACACCGGCAAGCCCGGCGGCGGCGGCGTGATGTCGATTATGCGCGGCAGGCTGTTCGAGAAGGTCGGCGTGCACTGTTCAACGGTGCATGGCGAATTCGCACCCGAGTTCCGCGCGCAGATTCCGGGCGCAGCCGACGATCCCCGGTTCTGGGCCTCGGGGATTTCACTGATCGCCCACATGCACAATCCGCACGTGCCTGCGGTGCACATGAACACCCGCTTCGTCGTCACCACCAAGGCGTGGTTCGGCGGCGGCGCTGATTTGACGCCGGTGCTCGACCGGCGGCGTACCCAGAACGATCCCGACACGCAGGCCTTCCATCAGGCGATGAAGGAAGCCTGCGACGGTTCAAACGGCGTCGCGGATTATGAAAAGTACAGGAAGTGGTGCGATGAATATTTCTATCTGCCGCACCGCAAGGAAGCGCGCGGCATCGGCGGCATATTCTACGACTGGCACGACAGCGGCGACTGGGACGCCGATCTCGCCTTCACGCAGGATGTCGGCCGCGCCTTCCTGAAGATCTATCCCGACCTCGTCAGGCGCAATTTCGCGCAGCCCTGGGAGGCCGCCGACCGCGAGGAGCAACTGGTCCGTCGCGGCCGTTATGTCGAGTTCAACCTGCTCTACGATCGCGGCACCATCTTCGGACTGAAAACCGGCGGCAACGTCGATTCGATTCTGTCGTCGATGCCGCCCGAAGTGAAATGGCCGTGAAACGATGACCGAACTGCCCCGCGCGATGCTGATCGACATGGATGACACCATCCTGTCGGCCTATGGCCGTCCCGAAATCGCCTGGCACAGGGTCGCAGCCGAATTTGCCGACGAGTTTGGGCCGTTCACATCACAACAGGTCGCCGACGCCGTGCTCGATTCCGCACGAAAATTCTGGACGGTCGCAGGCGCCGAATGGCGGCTGAAACTCGACGAGGCGCGGCGCATCGTGGTCGGCGACGGTTTTGCCGCGCTTGGTGCAGGTGGACACGCGTTACCGACGGAACTGGCGGCGCGGCTTGCGAACCGCTTCACCACCTTCCGCGAGGAAGAAATGTTCGTCTTTCCCGGCGCGCACGACGCCATCGACGAACTGAAATCGCGCGGCGTCAAGCTGGCGCTGGTGACCAACGGCGCAGCCGGCACCCAGCGCGCCAAGGTCGAGCGCTTTGCGCTGTCGCATCGCTTCGACCACATCCAGATCGAGGGCGAGCACGGTTTCGGCAAGCCCGAGGAGCGCGCCTATCTGCACGCCATGCAGGCGCTCGGCGTCACCGCACCTGAGACCTGGATGATCGGCGACAATCTGGAATGGGAGGTCGAGGCGCCGCAGCGCCTCGGCATCTACGCCATCTGGATCGACGTGCACGGCGACGGGCTGCCCGCGGATTCCGAAGTGAAGCCCGACCGCATCATCCGCTCGCTGACGGAACTGCTGCCTCGGCCGTGATCCGCCTGTCATGACAAATCGGTAGCCTGCGAATCCGTCAATCAGCACGGAGGGACAATTCATGGCACTGAAACCGGGCGACGTCGTCATCCTGAAATCGGGAGGACTTCCAATCACGGTCGCGGAGGTTACCGAGGATAGCGCCGAGTGCGTATGGATGGGTGGAGATGGCGATCTCTTTCGCGAGACCCTTCCGCTTGCGGTCCTCGAACCTGCCGAAATCGACGATCCGGAAGAAGAGGATGAAGAAGAAGACGATGATGATGAGGAAGAGGACGAAGACGAGCGCGAACACAAGGTCGCCTGAATTCCAGCGATCCATGAAGTACGCGAGTACTCCTATAGCCGGTGGTCGCGGATGAAACGGGCGGCGGCCTGATCGGCAATCGCGGTGAGCGCGGCGGGATCGAGCGGGAAATCCGCCGCGAGCCAGGCGTCTTCCGCAAGCGTCAGCACATGGCCGAGTGCGGGTCCCTCGGCGATGCCGCGGGAAATGAAATCGGCGGCCCGCAGCGGAAACTTCGGCGCGCTCCAGCGTTGCGGCAGCGTCGCCAGGTCATGCCAGTTCGCAGCACCGTCGCCGGCCCGTGCCCAGGCCAGCATCACCCGGTCGCGATAGGGATCCGCGCCCAACCGATAGAGCAGTTGCCGCGCCCGAACGCCATCCTTGCCCGGGAACCGCCACCAGCGATGGCCCATGGAATCGAGCGCCTTGGTTTCCGCATTGGACAGACGAAGCCGGGCCGAGACGCGTTTGGCATCCTCGGTGACCGCGACCGTGAGTGCGGCAAGCCGGCGCACCGCGTTCGGCGCCAGGTCCAGCGCGCGCTCCGCCGCGATCATCGCCGTGAACGGTCCGGTATAGGCGATGCCGCCAAATATCGAGAGCAGCAGGCCGGCGTCCGCCATCGCCTGCGCTGCGGGCCCGGCCCTCTCGGCGACCACCAGTTTCAGCATCTCCATCCGCACGCGCTCGGCGGAAAGGCCCGCCAGTCCGGCGCGGCCGGCGATGCAGGCGAGATATCCGGCACGATCGGGCTCTCCGCTGCCATAGCCGGCATGCATCCGGAAAAAACGCAGGATGCGCAGATAATCCTCGGCGATGCGCTGGTCCGCGTCGCCGATGAAACGCACCCGCCTGGCCGCGATGTCGGCAAGTCCGCCGACGTGATCATGCACGACGCCGCCGGCATCGACCGACAGCCCGTTGATCGTGAAGTCGCGCCGTTCCGCGTCCCGAACCCAGTCGCGGCCGAAGGCGACCCTGGCCTTGCGGCCAAACGTCTCGGTATCCTCGCGCAGGGTCGTGATCTCGAACGGATGCGCATCGACGACGAGCGTGACGGTACCGTGATCGATGCCGGTCGGCACGCATTTGACGCCGGCCGCCTTGGCGCGCCGAACCACTTCTTCCGGCCGCGCTGTCGTCGCGATATCGATGTCGCCGATCGGAATGTCGAGAAGCGCGTTGCGGACGGCGCCGCCGACCACGCGGGCTTCCTCGCCGTCGCCATTGAGCAGGGCCAGCACGCGCGCGGTCGCGCCTGATTTGAGCCAGGGCGCACCGGACAGCACCCGTGCCTCGCTCATTTGGTGGCTCCGGGAACCAGCTTGCCGTTCTCGAGATGCGCCGGAACATACGTCGAGTCCGGCGGCGCGCCGGAGAAATGCGCAAGCAGCACGAAACTGATCACCACCAGCAGCAGCGATCCCAGCACCAGCTTGGCGACCAGATGCATCGGCCATGAAGCGGAAGTGAACACGCCCGCGCGGGTGGCGACCAGGAACGCCGCATAGGCCACGAACGGGATCAGGAAAATTGCGATTTCGGTCAGGACCGGACGGATCATGCGAGATAAATCCGTTCGTACAATACGCGCAGGATGCCGGCGGTCGCGCCCCAGATGTAACGCTCGGCGAACGGCATCGCGTAATAAGAGCGCTCCATGCCGCGGAATTCCCTGGAGTGGATCTGGTGGTTCTCCGGATTCATCAGGAACGCCAGCGGCACCTCGAAGGCGTCGTCGACCTCGCCTTCATTGATCTTCAGCTTGAAGCCGGGCTTGACCCGCGCCACCGTCGGCAGGATGCGGAACCCGAACGCGGTTCCATAGAGATCGAGGTAGCCGATCGGCTCGATATAATCGCGCCGGAGGCCGACTTCCTCCTCCGCTTCGCGCAGCGCGGCGTCGAGCGGCGAGGCATCGGTCGCATCGATCTTGCCGCCGGGAAAGGAAATCTGGCCGGCGTGGCTGGACAGATGCAGCGAGCGCTGCGTCAGCAATACCGTCGGCTCGCGGTGATCGACCACCGGAATCAGGACCGCCGCGGGCCGCACCGGCTGCTCGCGCGCGATGATCTCGAGCATGCGATCGTTGCCCTCGTCGCCGGTCTTCGGAATGATGTTGGGATCGACCAGTCCGGGCGGCACGTCGAAATTGAGCCGCGCCTGGCTGCGGGCGAAAAATTCCGCAGAGCCGATCGGCGCCGTCTCCTTGTCCTTCACCATCGGCTCGTTCAAAGCGCGTCCCTCACCTGCTTCGCATCGGCCATCGCAAAGAACTCGCCGCCGGATTCGATCCCGAACATGGGTTGACCATCGACCACCCGCTCTTCGCCCATGTCAACAAGGTCGTAGTAGAGCGCGCGCGTCACTTTGGCCCAAAGATCGGCGCGAACGTGCAGATAGGGCGTCAGCCCGCCGTCGGCCGCCATCTCGAAACGCAGGCGGTGTGCGGAATCGCATGGCACCCAGTCGTCGACATTGGTGCGAAAGCGCAGCAGGCGGCCGCGGTCATCGGCGTCCTTCTGCATTTCCACCGCCATGAACGGCGCGTCATCGACGCGGATACCGACCTTCTCGACCGGGGTCACGAGAAAGTGCTTGCCATCCTCGCGTTTCAGGATGGTGGAAAACAGCCGCACCAGCGCTGGCCGGCCGATCGGCGTGCCCATGTAGAACCAGGTTCCATCGCCGGCGATTCGCATGTCGAGGTCGCCGCAGAACGGCGGATTCCACAGATGTACCGGCGGCAGCCCTTTTCCGGCCGACGTGGCATTGACGGCTTCCCGCGCGGCGACGGTCAGTCCGTCAAGGCCCGTGCCTGGACGATTTTTGCCCTCGCCACTTCCAGCTTCGAGGCCCTTGCGGCCGGTCTGCCCTTGCTTCGCCATTGTTTGCCCTGAGTCTCGCGCTTCATCTGGCACGATTGGTGCACGTATTCCGACGGGTGTTCCGGAGATCCGGGCCCGTACTATTCCGGATCAAGGTCGCCATAACGTGATGCCGTTCATACCCCGAAATGCCGATAATGTGGGGATAGTTTAATTCAACGAATACATGGCCTTTGCACAGGCTTAGCATGAGGTTCATGGCATGACGACGCAACCGGCGGTGTCATGAAGCGTCAAGGAGACAGAGATGGCGAGCGCAGACGGTGTCGAGAAACTCGAGGACGCGATCGTCCGTTCGGCCGAACAGGTCGCCGGTCAAATCCGCGCCGCGAAAGAGGCGATCTCCACCGTCATCTTCGGCCAGGACCGGGTGATCGAGAATACGCTGGTAACGATCCTGTCGGGCGGCCATGCGCTCCTGATCGGTGTGCCCGGCCTCGCCAAGACCAAGCTGGTCGAGACGCTCGGCGTCACGCTCGGGCTCGACGCCAAGCGCATCCAGTTCACGCCCGACCTGATGCCATCGGATATTCTGGGCGCCGAGGTGCTGGATGAAAGCAATTCCGGCAAGCGCTCGTTCCGCTTCATTGCCGGCCCGGTGTTCGCGCAACTCTTGATGGCCGACGAAATCAACCGCGCCAGCCCGCGCACGCAATCGGCGCTGCTGCAGGCCATGCAGGAGCAGCACATCACCGTTGCCGGTGCGCGGCACGACCTGCCGAAGCCGTTCCACGTGCTCGCCACGCAAAACCCGCTGGAGCAGGAAGGTACCTATCCGCTCCCCGAGGCGCAGCTCGACCGCTTCCTGATGGAGATCGACGTCGATTATCCCGATCGCGACGCCGAACGCCGCATCCTGTTCGAAACAACCGGCGCGGACGAGACGCTCGCCAAGGCGTCGATGAACGCGGAGATTCTGATCGCGGCGCAGCGGCTGGTGCGGCGGCTGCCGGTCGGCGACAGCGTAGTCGAGGCAATTCTTTCGCTGGTGCGCGCCGCGCGTCCCGATCCTGATGGCGGCGACAAGCTGATCGCATGGGGACCGGGTCCGCGCGCCAGCCAGTCGCTGATGCTGGCGGTCCGCGCCCGCGCGCTGCTCGACGGCCGCCTCGCCCCTTCGGTCGA
This sequence comes from uncultured Alphaproteobacteria bacterium, assembly GCA_963823485.1. GTDB lineage: Bacteria > Pseudomonadota > Alphaproteobacteria > Rhizobiales > Xanthobacteraceae > Bradyrhizobium. The sequence continues at coordinate 420,676 of CAWGLP010000025.1, read as the reverse complement.
CGACGTACTCGACCTTGCCGAACCCGTTCTCAAGCATCGTATGGCGCTGACCTTCGCCGCCCGCGCCGAAGGCCGCACCATTCCCGATGTCATCAGGCAATTGAAGACGCGGATCGGTTGATGGCCGCAGAGACCAAACGCGAGACCGGGGAGATCATTGCAATCCGACGTGCCGATGGCGAAAGCCGAACGCTCGCCGCATCGCTGCCCCGTCTCGTGCTCGAAGCCCGCCGTATCGCCGCCAACGTCATCCATGGCCTGCATGGCAGGCGTCGCGCCGGCGCGGGCGAAAGCTTCTGGCAATACCGCCGTTTCGTCTCGGGCGAACCGTCGCAGAACGTCGACTGGCGGCGCTCGGCGCGCGACGATCATCTTTATGTCCGCGAGCAGGAATGGGAAGCCGCGCATACCGTGTGGGTGTGGCCGGACCGCTCGCCGTCCATGGCCTTTGCCTCGAAGGGCGCGCGCGACAGCAAGCTGGAACGCGCGCTGATCGTCAGCTTCGCGCTCGCCGAACTGCTGGTCGCAGGCGGCGAACGCGTCGGCATTCCCGGCCTGATGAACCCGACCGCCAGCCGCAACGTGATCGACAAGATGGCGCAGGCGATGCTGCATGACGACGCCGCGCGCGCCAGCCTGCCGCCCTCGTTCGTGCCGTCGTCGCTGGCCGAGATCGTAGTGCTCGCCGACTTCTGGACGCCGATGGACGACATCAGGAAGATGCTGGCCGGCCTGTCGGCCTCCGGCGCGCACGGCACGCTGATCCAGGTCGTCGATCCCGCCGAAGAAACCTTCCCCTATTCCGGCCGCGTCGAGTTCGTCGAACCCGAGGGCGGCGAAATCATCACTGCGGGCCGCGCCGAGAGCTGGGCCAGCGATTATGTCGCGCGGGTCGCGCTGCATCGCGACGAGATCCGCAACGAGACCAACAAGCTCGACTGGCTGTTCTCGACCCACACCACCAGCCGCTCCGCCGCCGAACTGCTGCTGTTCCTGCACTCCGGCATGATGGTGAACAAGGGAAGCACGCGCGGCACGGCCGTCAAGGTGGGGCGAAGCGCATGATCGCGGGCATCCCCCTCACCTTCGCCCAACCGCTGCTGCTGATGGGCCTGCTCAGCCTGCCGGTGCTGTGGTGGCTGTTGCGCGTCATGCCGCCGCGGCCGAAGCGGATCGAGTTTCCGCCGACGCGGCTGCTGTTCGACATCAAGCCAAAGGAAGAAACCCCGTCGCGGACGCCATGGTGGCTGACCTTGCTGCGCCTCACCGCCGCCGCGCTGGTCATTCTCGCCGCCGCCGGCCCGATCTGGAATCCGCAGACGGGCGCCGGCGGCAGCAACGCGCCGCTGGTGATCCTGCTCGACGACGGCTGGAGCGCGGCGGCGAGCTGGGACACCAGGATCAGGACCGCCGACGAACTCATCACCAACGCCGACAACGACCGCCGCGGCGTGGCGCTGGTTCCGCTTTCCGAGCCCACCCGTGACATCACGCTGATGCCGGCCGGCACCGCGCGGGTGGCGCTGCGCCAGATTGCGCCAAAGCCCTGGTCGATCGACCGCGTCGATACGCTTGCCGCCGTGGACCGTTTCCTGAAGGCGACCGGCGATGCCGACATCGCATGGCTGTCGGACGGCATCGATACCGGGCGCGGCGCGGAGTTCGTCGACGGCCTCGGCAAGACCATCGGCGAACGCAAGCTGACCGTGTTCGAGGGTGGCGCTTCTCCGGCGCTGGCGCTGGTCGCCGCCGAAAACGCCGCGGCGAAAATGACGGTGAAGGTGCTGCGCATCGCGGGCGGCGCTGCCGCCGGCGTGGTCCGCGCCATCGACGCCAAGGGTTCGCCGATCGGCGAAGCGCGTTACGCGTTCGGAATGCAGGATCGCGAGACCGAGGCGGCTTTCGATCTGCCGGTCGAACTGCGCAACGACATCGCGCGGCTGGAAATTTCCGGCGAACGCTCCGCGGGCGCGGTGCAGCTGCTGGACAAGCGCTGGCGGCGGCGCGCGATCGGCGTCGTCACCGGCGCCACCAGCGACACCGCGCAGCCGCTGCTGGCCTCGACCTTCTATATCACCCGCGCGCTGGCGCCCTTCGCCGATGTGCGGCTCGGCGATCGCGGCGCTCCGCAACAGGTGATCGCGCAGTTCCTCGATCAGCGGCTGCCGATGATCGTGCTGGCCGATGTCGGCACGCTGTCGCCGGAAATCCGCGAACGGCTGAACGCCTGGATCGACCAGGGCGGCGTGCTGGTGCGCTTCGCAGGTCCCCGGCTGGCGCAGGCCGATGACGACCTGGTGCCAGTGAAGCTGCGCCGCGGCGGTCGCGTCCTCGGCGGCAGCCTCACCTGGGAAAAGCCGCAACACCTGGCGTCGTTCGCCGCCGACGGCCCGTTCGCCGGCCTCGCCGTACCAAAGGACATCACCGTGAGCCGGCAGGTGCTCGCCGAGCCGGACGCCGTCCTCGCCACCAAGAGCTGGGCGTCGCTGGAAGACGGCACTCCGCTGGTGACCGGCGAACATCGCGGCAAGGGCGTGGTCAGCCTGTTCCATGTCGGGGCTGATTCGCGCTGGTCGGACCTGCCGATGTCGGGCAGCTTCGTCGAGATGCTGCGGCGGCTGGTGGACATGTCCGGCTACACATCCAAGCCCGGCGCCGGCGTTGCCAGCGAGGCTTCGAATGTCGAAACGGTCGCGCCGCTGCGCACGCTCGACGGCTTCGGCGCGTTCGGGCCGCCGCCCTCGACCGCCAAGCCGATGCCGGCGGATTATCGCGATCGCGCGACGCTGGAACACCCACCGGGCTTCTATGGCTCGGCCGAGGGTCCGATCGCGGTCAACACGCTGGCCGCAGCCGATCGCATTGCAGCCCTCGACCTCTCCAGCCTGCGCGCACAGCGCGCCAGCTACACCAACGCCGAGCCGCGCGATCTCCGCGGCATTCTGCTGTCGTCATCACTCGCGCTGTTCCTGATCGACGCGATCGTCGTCGCGATGCTGGGCGCGGGCTTTGCCGCGCTGTGGCGGCGGCGCACGGCAACCGCTGCCCTGGTATTGGCGCTGGCGCTGCCCGCGACATCGATCGCACCGTCACCGACGCATGCGCAAAACCAGAGCAACGACAGTTTTGCCATCAAGTCGGTTTCGCAGACCCGCCTCGCCTATGTCGTGACCGGCAATGCCGACGTCAATTCCATCGTCAAGGCCGGAATGGCCGGGCTGACGCTGTTCCTGGCGCAGCGCACCGCGCTGGAAGCCGGCGATCCCGTCGGCATCGATCCCGCGCGCGACGAACTGGCGTTCTTCCCGCTGATCTACTGGCCGGTGGTGCCGGGCGCGCCGAAGCCGCCGCAGGACGCCATCAACCGTATCGACGCCTATATGAAGCAGGGCGGCACGGTGCTTTTCGATACCCGGGACGCCATCGAGGCACCGCCCGGCGAGAACGGCGCGTCGCAGACGCCCGGCATGCGCACGCTGCGGGAAATTCTCTCTTCCCTCGACGTGCCCGAGCTCGAGCCGGTGCCGCGCGAGCACGTGCTGACCAAGACGTTTTACCTGCTGCGTGATTTCCCCGGGCGCTTCAACTCGGGCCAGACCTGGGTCGAGACCCTGCCGCGCGAGGATGACGAGGACACGGCCTCACGCCCGGCGCGCGGCGGCGACGGCGTTTCGCCGATCATCATCACCTCGAACGATCTCGCCGGCGCCTGGGCGATCCGCCCGGACGGCCAGCCGATGCTGCCGCTGACCCCGGGCGAGCCGCGCCAGCGCGAATTCGCCTTCCGCTCCGGCGTCAACATCGTGATGTACACCCTGACCGGCAACTACAAGGCCGACCAGGTCCACGCGCCTGCCTTGATCGAACGGCTGGGGCAATAGCGCATGCAGTACGGTATCGCATTCACCCCCCTTGTTCCCACGATCGTGCTGTGGATCGCGCTTGCGGCAATCGTCGTGATATCGGCGCTGCTGCTGTTCGGTCGCGCGCGCGGCGCCGCGGTGCGCGTCGCGGCGCTGGCGCTGATCCTGCTGGCGCTCGCCAACCCCTCCTTCACCCGCGAGGACCGCGAGCCGTTGTCTTCGGTCGCCGCCGTCGTGATCGACAAGAGCCCGAGCCAGAATTTCGGCACCCGGAACCAGGAGACCGCGAAGGCGCAGGAAGCCCTCGTCGACACGCTGAAGAAGATCAAGGGACTGGAAGTGCGTGTCGTCGAGGCCGGACAGGCTGACGGCGAAACCGACGGCACCAAGCTGTTCGGCGCGCTGTCCTCGGCGCTGTCGGACGTTCCGGTCGATCGCGTCGCCGGCGCCTTCCTGATCACCGATGGACGGGTGCATGACGTTCCCGCCAACGCCGCCGCCCTCGGCTTCCAGGCGCCGGTGCACGCGCTGGTCACCGGGCGCAAGGACGAGCGCGACCGCCGCATCGCGATCTCGGCGGCGCCGCGGTTCGGCATCGTCGGGCAGGCCCAGACCATTACCTACCGGCTGGACGACCAGGGCGTCAGCGGCCAGCGCGCGAAGATCGTAGTCCGACGCGACGGCGAAGTGGTGAGCGAGCGCACGATGCTGAGCGGCCAGACCGCGAACGTCGAGATCGACATCAAGCACGCCGGCCAGAACATCGTCGAGATCGAGGCCTCGCCGCTGGAGAACGAGTTGACGCTGGTCAACAACCGCGCCGTGGTCGCGATCGACGGCGTGCGCGACAAGCTGCGGGTGCTGCTGGTGTCGGGCGAACCGCATTCCGGCGAGCGCACCTGGCGCAATCTCCTGAAGTCGGATGCGAGCGTCGATCTCGTGCACTTCACGATTCTGCGTCCGCCGGAGAAGCAGGACGGCACGCCGATCAACGAATTGTCCTTGATCGCATTTCCGACGCGGGAATTGTTCCAGCAGAAGATCAACGAGTTTCAGTTGATCATCTTTGACCGCTATGCCCGCCAGGGCGTTCTGCCGATTGCCTATTTCGACAACATCGCCCGCTACGTCCGCGCCGGCGGCGCAGTACTGGTGTCGGCCGGGCCCGATTACGCCTCGACCACCAGCATCTGGCGCACGCCGCTGGATTCGGTATTGCCGGCCGAGCCGGTCGGCGTCAGCGAAAAGCCGTTCTATGCGCATCTGAGCGACGCCGGCAAGCGCCACCCGGTGACGCGAGGCCTCGAAGGCTCCGCCAGCGAGCCGCCGCGCTGGAGCCGCTTCTTCCGCACCGTGGAGACGCGCAACGCCATCACCCCGCCGGTCATGACCGGCGCCGACGGCAAGCCGCTGCTGCTGCTGTCGCGGTTCGGCGAAGGCCGCGTCGCGCTGCTGTTGTCCGACCACATCTGGCTGTGGGCGCGCGGCTTCGAGGGCGGCGGACCGCATCTGGATCTGCTGCGGCGGACCTCGCACTGGCTGATGAAGCAACCCGATCTGGACGAGGAGGCGCTGCGCCTGCAGGTGCAGGGCAAGGACCTCGTGGTGCTGCGCCAGACCATGGCCGATACCGTCAGCCCGGTCACCGTCACCTCGCCGAGCGGCAGCACCCGCGAACTGACGTTGTCCACCAGCGAGCCCGGCACCTGGCGCTCGGCGTTCCCGGCCGACGAACTCGGCCTCTGGCAGGCGACCGACGGCACGCTGAAAGCCCTGATCAATGTCGGGCCGACCAATCCGAAGGAATTCTCCGAAGTCACCTCGACCATCGAGGTGCTGAAGCCGCTGGCGCAGGCGACCGGCGGCGATGCCCGCCGCGTCAGCGATGGTGGCAGCGTCGACCTCCCCCGCGTGGTGCCGGTGCGCGCCTCCGGCATCTTCCACGGCGATGGCTGGATGGGCGTGAAGATGCGCGACGCCAGCGTCGTCAAGGGCGTCGGCGTGCTGCCGATGTTCGCCGGGCTGATCGGCCTGCTGCTACTCCTCGGTGCGTTTGCCGCCACCTGGGTGCGCGAGGGCCGCTGATCGCGGCCATCGCAAGCCTCAATGGCAACCCCGCACGCGTTCGAATCGTTGCAGCAATCACACAGCGCCCGCCCGTCGCACGGAAGTCGTCGGCGCGCCTGTTGACACCGCCATCCCGTTCCGATGTTATAATATAACATCAAGCGACCAAGGCTGCCTGAACAGCAAGCCTGGCCGTTCGGGGAAGGCGTTCGACGTCGTGAACTGGTTCCGGAAACATCTCAAGCACGGCTCGCGGCTGGCGCTGTTCGCGCTCGCGATCCAGTTCGTGCTGTCGTTCGGGCATTTCCACGAGGCCGCCGCGCAGAACGTCCAGATCGGCCTCTCGGATGCTGGTCCCACCGCTGCCACGGAGCAGGTCGTGCTTGTTGCGGCCAGCGAGGCCGCGCAGCAGCAACAGCCCTCCAATCACGATACCGACCAGCACAGCACCCACGCCTGCGTCATCTGCGCGGTCACCTCGCTTGCCAACAATTTCCTGTTCGCCACCTCGCCCTTGCTGGAGCTGCCGCGGGCGGTCGAACTCCTGTACCTGACCACCGACGCCGAATTCGCGCATCTCGGCGCGCTCCATCCTCCGTTCCGCTCCCGCGCCCCTCCCGCCTCCTGACATCGATGGATTGATGCTCTCCCGACAGGATCGGCCCGCAACACGCCGTCGATCCGCCAAGGGAGAATCGAAATCGGCCGTTACTTTTGACGGCATCAGGATCGGGACAATGAAATTCAGGAATAAACGAGCGTTCCACCTCGCTGGAACAAGCTGGCTGCTGCTGTGCGCGGCAGGCCACCATGCCTTCGCCCAGGACGCGGCGGCGCCGCCCCCTTCGACGACGCAACTGCCCGAAATCACCGTGACGGCGCCAAGCCCGATCGTGCGGCGAAAGCCCGCGCCACCACGAACGCCGGCGCGCGTGGCCCGTGCGGCGCCCGGCCAGAACCGCGAACGCGCCCCGGAACCGCAGGCAACGCCTGTCGCGGCGGCGCCCCAACAGGGCGTGCTGCCTGTCGTCACCGACCAGTTCGCGACGGTCACCGTTGTGCCCAACGAGGAAATCCGTCGCAATGGCGGCGCGACGCTGGGCGACCTGCTGTTTTCAAAGCCCGGCATCACCGGCTCCAGCTTCGCGCCCGGCGCGTCCAGCCGGCCGATTATCCGCGGCCTCGACGGCAACCGCGTCGGCATTGTCGAGAACGGAATCGGCAGCAACGGTGCGTCCGATCTCGGCGAGGACCACTTCGTGCCGATCGATCCATTGTCCACCAACCAGGTCGAGGTCATTCGCGGCCCAGCGACGTTGCGCTATGGATCGACCGCGATTGGCGGCGTCGTCAGCGCAACCAACAACCGAATTCCGGATGCACTGCCGTCCTGCGCCGCGCAGCCATTCCAGACCTACGGCCTTCCCACCAAGGCACCGCTGGCCAATGTCGGATCGCCGGGCTGCGTGACCGCCGAAACGCGGACCGCGGTGACGTCGGTCGATCGCGGCGTCGATGGTGCCGTGCTGCTCGATGCGGGCGGAGGAAACTTCGCGGTCCATGCCGACGCCTTCGGCCGCAAGTCCGGCGACTACTCTGTCCCGAGCTATCCATATCTGACGGACCCGACTTTGCCGTTCAACGGGCGCCAGCCGAATTCCGCGTCGCAGGCCTACGGCGGATCGGTTGGCGGCTCCTATATCTTCGATGGCGGCTTCATCGGCGCGGCAATCACGCAGCACAACGCGCTCTACCACATTCCCGGCATCGACGGCGCCGAACACCTGACCCGGATCGACGGAGAACAGACAAAATTCACGACCAAGGGCGAATATCGACCCGACGCTGCGGCGATCGACGCGATCCGATTCTGGGCCGGGGCGACCGACTACAAGCACAACGAAATCGGGCTCGCCGACCCTGCCGACCTGACGACGCTCGGCGTGAGGCAGACTTTTACCAACAAGGAACAGGAAGGCCGCGTCGAGGTGCAGTTTGCTCCGTTCAACGTTCGCTTTGCCGCGCTTACCACAGCGGTCGGCGTTCAGGCGTCGCACCAGAACCTGACCGCGCCGAGCCCGGACGATCCCGGCAGCCCGGTCAACGGGCTGTTCGATCCGAACAAGAACACGAAGGTCGCCGGATACATCTTCAACGAGTTCAGGTTCAGCGACGTTACCAAGGCTCAAATCGCCGGGCGCATCGAGAACGCAAGTTTGAGCGGGACGGCGCCGGCCTTCGTCCCCGATGTGTTCGACCTCACCGTCGACCCGGCCGCGATCGGCCCTGCGACGGCCGTCAACCGCAACTTCACGCCAATCAGCGGGAGTATCGGCCTGCTCCAGAATCTGCCGTGGGATCTCGTCGCCAGCATCACCGGTCAATATGTCGAGCGCGCGCCCAAGCCGGCCGAATTGTTCTCGCGCGGTGGCCACGATGCCACGGCCACCTTCGACATCGGCAATCCCAATCTTGGCATCGAAACCGCAAAATCGATCGAGGCTGGGCTGCGACGAGCGACCGGGCCGCTTCGCTTCGAACTCACCGGCTACTACACGAAGTTCAACGGCTTTATCTACCGCCGCCTGACCGGCAACACATGCGAGGACGGTGTCTGCCAGCCCGGCCCAGGTCTCGAATTGAACCAGGCCATCTACTCCCAGCGCGATGCGACCTTTCGCGGCGGTGAATTCCAGTTCCAGTACGACGTGATGCCGGTTTGGAACGGCATCTGGGGCATTGAGGGGCAGTACGACATCGTGCGTGCGACCTTCGACGACGGCACCAACGTGCCGCGCATTCCGCCGCAGCGGTTGGGCGGTGGCGTGTTCTATCGCGACGCCAACTGGTTTGCGCGCCTCAACCTGCTGCACGCGTTCGCGCAAAACGACGTCGCGCCGATCGCGGAGACGCCGACGCCGGGCTACAACCTGCTGAAGGCGGAGATCAGCTACAAGACAAAGCTCGATCCGAGCCGGTTCGGCGCACGCGAGATGTATGTGGGGCTGGTCGGCAACAATCTTCTGAACGAGAACATCCGCAATTCGGTCTCCTTCACAAAGGACCAGGTTTTGATGCCGGGGATTGGCGTGCGGGCTTTCGCCAACCTGAAATTCTAGGACACGCGCTCACGGGTGGCGTTAGCCGGTGGTACCGGCTAACGTCCGCATGACGGTGGCTGCGAGGATCGATCCAGCGTCACATGTGCCACCCGAAGCGGACGAACAAGGATAGATGCCTGCGCCGATCAATATTCACGTCTACAGCGACGCTCTCGTCTTGCTCGGCACTGCGGGCGTGGTCATTCCCCTGGTGCGTCGGTTCGGCCTCAATCCTGTCCTCGGTTACCTCGTCGCCGGTGCGATCCTCGGGCCGCTCGGCTTGGGATCGTTCATCGGCAGCTTTCCATTTCTCTATTGGCTAACTGTCGTCGACGCCAAGAACGTCTCCGGCATTGCCGATCTCGGCATCGTGTTCCTGCTGTTTCTGATCGGCATGGAGCTGTCGTATGAGCGTTTGAAGTCGATGCGCCGCCTGATCTTCGGGCTTGGCGGCTCCCAGATCGCGCTTTCGACGGCGGTGATCGGCGGCATCGCAGCCCTGGCGGGCAGCAAGCCGGCGGTCGCGCTCATCCTCGGCGCGTGTCTTGCATTGTCCTCGACTGCCATCGTCGTCGAAGTGCTTTCCAGGCAAGGACGATTGAACACCACCGCGGGCCGGGCCAGCTTCGCGACCTTGCTGGCTCAGGATCTGGCCGTCGCGCCGCTCCTGCTCTTTATTTCCATCTACGGCACCGACGAAGCCGGTTCGGTAGTATCGACCCTCGTCCTGGCGCTGACGAACGCCGCACTTGCGCTCGGCGTGATCGTCATTGTCGGTCGCGTGGTGATGCGTCCGCTGTTCCGTCTGGTCGCATCGGCTGGCATGAGCGAGCTGTTCGTGGCGACGACGTTGTTTGTGATCGTCGCCACCGGCGTCGCCGCCGCCGTCGCCGGATTTTCAATGGCGCTCGGCGCCTTTGTCGCCGGCTTGCTGCTCGCCGAGACCGAATTCCGCAAGGCAATCGAGACCGCCATCGATCCGTTCAAGGGCCTGTTGCTCGGCCTGTTCTTCTTCACGGTCGGCATGAACGTCGATTTTCGCGAGCTTGCCCGCAATCCCGTGTGGTTGATCGGGTGCGCTGTTGGACTCATCGCCGTCAAATCCATCATCCTCACATGCCTGGCCCGGCTGTTTCGCCTTTCCTGGCGGGCGTCCATCGAGGTCGGCCTGCTGCTCGGTCCGGGCGGTGAATTCGCCTTCGTCGGGATCGGCCTGGCGACAACGCTCGGGCTGATCGACGCCAAGATGTCGAGCTTCACGGTCGCGCTGACCTCGCTGACGATGGTGCTGATTCCCGCGCTGTCCCATGTCGCACGACGGCTCACGCCGATGGTGCGCGAAGACAAGCCGCTCGAACCCGAACTTGCGGTTGCGCCGCCGAGCGGCGGCAGCGGTCATGCCATCGTCGTCGGACATGGCCGGGTCGGACAGGTCGTCTGCGCGATGCTCGATCGGCACCAGTTCCGCTACATCGCCGTCGACAACAACGCCGAGGCGGTGCCGGAGCAGCGCCGGCGGGGGCGCACCGTCTATTACGGCGACGCGACAAATCCGGAATTCCTGAAAAGCTGCGGCCTGATGGAAGCCGCCGCGGTGATCGTCACGATCGCCGAAGCCAAAGCCATCGATGAAATCGTGGCGCAGGTCCGCTCCTTGAGGAAGGACATGCTGGTGGTGTCGCGTGCCCGCGATGCGGAGCACGCGCGGCACCTGTATCAGATCGGCGTCACCGACGCCGTGCCTGAGACCATCGAGGCAAGCCTGTTGTTGTCGGAAGCCGCGCTGATCGGGCTGGGCGTGGCGATGGGACTGGTGGTCGCGTCCATCCATGAAAAGCGCGAGGAGTTCCGGCACGAATTGCAGCAGGCGGCGGGAGGCGCCCAGCCGGTAGGCAGAACGACCGGCGTCAAGGCCAGAAGGAAGCCGCCTTCCTGATGTCGTCAATCGGCGTCCGCCGCTACCGTCGCGCTACCGTGCCTTGGTCCAGTCCGGCCGGATATTCCCGGAGACTCCCTCGAAGGCTCCCTCGACCAGTTCGGCGACCAGCAAGCGGCCGTAGTCGACCGGACCCGGCATGATCGCCCGTCCCTTCGGTACCACCTTGAAACCGACGCGGCCGTAATAGGGTTCGTCGCCGACCAGGATGATCAGCCGATGTCCCCTGGCCTTCGCATCCGTCAGCGAACGATCGAGCAGCAGGCGGCCGACCCCACGGCTGCGGAACGGCGGCTCGACCGTCAACGGCCCGAGCATTAAGGCCGGCGTGTCGCCGATGCAGATCGGCAACTGGCGCACCGACCCGACCAGCAACGTGCCGATCCGCGCCGTGAACGACAGGTCGAGCAAATGGTCGACATGTTCGCGCAGGCGGTAGGCACTCAGCACGAAGCGGCCCGGTCCGAACGTGCGCTCATGCAGGCGTTCGATCGCCTGCGCGTCCTTCGGTGTCTCGGCCAGGATGGTGACGGAAAGCTCACTCATGATGACGCGCGGGATAGCATCTGGCAGCGGCGCGGTCCATCGCTCCGCGCTGCCTAAATTCGGACGGCCTAGTCCCTCCTGAGGGCGGGCTGGGACAGATACGCCAGCAGCTTCATCTCGCGGCGGCCACGCGTCACGGTGTCCAGTATGAGGCCCGAGGAAATCGACAGCACCGCCACGATCATCATCCCCATCGAGAGCACCGCGGTCGGCAGCCGCGGCACGAGGCCTTCCTCGAGATAGGTGACGATGACAGGAATTGCGAGGCCGACCGAGAGCAGCATCAGGAACAGACCGATGACGATGAAGAATCGCAGGGGCTTTTCCGACCGGTACAGCTTGAGGATGGTGCCGAGAATTCGAAAACCGTCGCGCCAGGTATTCAACTTGCTGAACGACCCTTCCGGACGGGCGTAGTAAGGCGTTTCGATTTCGACGACCGGCAACGCCAGTTCGAGCGCATGCACGCTCAACTCGGTTTCGATTTCGAAACCGTCGGAGAGCACCGGGAAGGATTTGACGAAGCGGCGCGAGAACACGCGATAGCCCGAAAGGATATCCTTGAATGCCTGGCCGAACACCGCGGAAAGGAAGTTCGTCAACATCCAGTTGCCGGCGCGGTGGCCGGGCCGGTAGGCGGCGACCGACTGATCGACACGAAAGCCGACCACCATGTCGAGGTGATCGTTGACGAGCGCATCGATCATGCGCGGCGCGCTCGGCGCATCATAGGTGGCGTCACCATCGACCAGTATGTAGATGTCGGCATCGACGTCGGCGAACATGCGCCGGACCACGTGTCCCTTGCCCTGACGGCGCTCGCTGCGCACGATGGCGCCGGCGGTGCGCGCCACCTCGGCGGTGCGATCCCGCGAATTGTTGTCGTAGACGAAGATTTGAGCGGTCGGCAGCGCCTTGCGAAAATCCGCGACCACGGTCGCGACGGCGGCCTCTTCATTGTAGCACGGCACCAGAACCGCAATTCGCAACGCTGCTGCCGTCATCGCAGGCCCACCGAATCATCCGATCTGTCCATGACGCAATATACCGCAATCAGGCGTTGGCCGTTTCGGGAAAGGCCGCGCCGTCGGCGGCCCGTTCGCGGCGCAGATCGAGCGTTGCGAACAGCAAGGTCCAGAGCGAGAGCATGTCGATCGGAATGATATAATATGGCGTAAATATCGGATGGGTCATGAAGAAAATCAGGTTAACGGCGATGTTGGCCGCAAGCAGGACGGCAACCTGCCGGCCGCGCCCCTGGTCGAAACGCCACAGCCACGCCGTCCAGACGACCGATATCGCCAGCAGGGTGAATTGCACGTCAACGAGATAGCTTAACAGTACACTGGAATTCAGCTCGGGCGGCACGACATCGACCGAGCTATAAGTGGTCGAGAACGGGCTTCCCGCATTGATCGCATTCGCGATCAGCGTCGGGGCAATCCCGACCAGGAACGCCACGCCGAATGCGAGCCCTTGCAGGAACGTCTGTCTCGTGCGCGCCAGAAGGAAGGCGCCGGCGAGGTAGAGGCAATAGCCCGCCGCCAGAAACAGATTGGGCAGCCGGAAATTGACCGAAAGGCCGATCAGCAAGCCAACCAGCGCGATCAACAGAAGACGATGCGGCGCGGGACTTGCGAAAAATCTGGCGGTGAGAAGGCCTGCGGCCGCGCAGACCATCATGGTCGGCGGCACCGAATAGCTTGCCTTGGCCGGGTTGACCATCAGGTACAGCGCAGCCAGACCAAACACCGCGGCCAGCGCCAGTGTCGCCGGTTCGCGGGCGCGGAACAGGCCGAACAGCGCGAACGCAAAGATCGTGACGTTCGCCAGCACGTAAAGCGGGATCACCTGATATCCGCCGGGAAACAGCGCGAGCGCCGCCCCCGTCCCCGGCGGATACTGCATGACATACTTGTCGGCCACGGGAATGTAGGTGTGGCAGGGAACGCGCTTGACGTCGTTCCATTCGGCAAAGCCGATCGCCTTCAGCTTGTTCTTGAGGTAGTCATCCCCGTCATAGGTGATGTTGGTATCGATGCCGCCGAGGCCGAATTTCTGGAACAGATGCGCCTGCCGGAGGTAGCAGACGTCGTCATAGACGCCGCGGCTTTCGTTCCAGCGCGAGATTGCCAAGATGTTGCTCGCCAGTACCGCGAGCAGGGCCAAGCCGCAGAAAATCCTGGCGATGTTCATTCGGCCCCTGTCGATCCACCCCAACCCGCCTCGTTTCTAGGCGTTGCCACGGCACGGCGCAACCAAGCCGCGGATAGCCGCAGGTCAGCGCCAGGTCGCGATCCGCGTTGCCCCGTCGAGCACTTCGGCGATCCGCTGGCGGGTGCCGCCGGTCGTATCCGGCGGCAACTCGCGCGGATGATAGAACCCGCATTCCACGATCTCGTGGTTCGGCTCCGGCAGGCGGTCCTGCCGGAACTGCCTGACGATATAGACCGCTACATGGTCGCGTCGGGAGACGTGGCCGTTGAAAAACAGGCCGTGCAGCATCGGTTCTTCGGTCAGTTCGATCCGCCCCTCCTCGACCAGTTCCCGCCGCAGGGCTTCGAGGAAGGTCTCGCCGACCTCGACCCCACCACCCGGCAGATGCCAGCCCGAAACATAGCTGTGACGGACCAGGAATACCCTGTCGTCGCCATCGAGCACGACGCCGCGGACCCCGAGCGTCATGCCGCGGGCCATCCACCAATAGATGTGAAACAGCCGCCGGAGCTGCGGTTCGAAGCGCTGCCGCACACGCTGGATGGCCGTCACGCAAACCTCGGATGGACAGGTCTCACGATTGATCCTTATATCGCCGACATGATCGTGCGACGGCTCTATATCACAGCCAGTGCGGCGGAGCGCGAATGACGGATACCTTCACGCTGGCGCATCTGTCCGATCCGCATCTGCCGCCGCTGCCGGCAGCGCGGCTTCGCGATCTCGCGGGCAAGCGCGCGCTCGGCTATTTCAACTGGACGCGCAACCGCCACAAATATCACCGCCGCGAGGTGCTGGACGCGCTGGTCGCCGACATGCAGGCGCAGCGGCCCGACCACATCGCGGTGACCGGCGATCTCGTCAACCTGGCGCTGGAGGCGGAATTCAGCCCGGCCCAGGCCTGGCTCGAAGCCGTCGGCTCGCCCCAGCAGGTCACGGTCGTTCCCGGCAATCACGACGCCTATGTCCGCGCCACGCGGCACCATTTCGCCGATACGTTCGAGAAGTACCTGAGCTGCGATGTCGCAGAGGCCGACGGCACGCCGTTTCCGTTCGTGCGCCGGCGCGGGCCGCTGGCACTGATCGGGGTATCGTCGGCGGTGCCGACGCTGCCCCTGATGGCAACCGGCCGGCTCGGCCGTGCCCAGCTCGACGCGCTCGACCGCCGTCTGGCGCATCTGTCGGCCGAGGACGCCTTCCGCGTGCTGCTGGTGCATCACCCGCTGCACTCGAATGCCCGGATGAAGCGGCTGACCAATTCGAAGGCGTTGCGCGCGGTGCTGAAGCGGCGCGGCGTCGAACTCGTGCTGCACGGCCACGACCACATCCATTCGACGGCGTGGCTCGAGGGCGCCGGCCAGCAGATCCCCGCGGTCGGCGTGCCGTCGGCGTCGGCGCTGGCGCACCGGAATTATCCCGCCGCGGCCTACAATCTGTTCACGATCACGCGCGAGGGCGACAAGTGGCGCTGCGTCCAGACCGTGCGCGCCATCGACGCCGATTTCCGCGTCAAGCAGATCAAGCAGGCGACGCTCTTCTAGAAATTCTTCAGGCTCGCATACAGCGCGAGGCCGAACAGCGCCGCGGCGCCGAGCAGGAAGCCGAGCACGAACATGCCGAAGCCGCGGCGGCGCGGCTTCTTCTCAACCACCGGTTCGGCGATCGGGGTCGCCACCATCGCACGCTCGCGCTCGACCATGCGGCGCGCGACATAGGCGGTGACGGCATCGACGATGACAGGTACGTCGTGCGATTCGGCGAGCACGATGCGGCCGAACCGGGTGTCCTGCACGAAGCGGTAGATGCGCTTGTCGCGTCCCATCACGATATGCGCGACCACGTCGATCCACAGCCGCGGCGTCTCGCCCTGGCTGACGCCGCGGTCGAACAGGTCGACCTTTTCGGGCACCTGCGCAAACAGCGGATCGAGCGCCTCGTTCATGATCTCGAGCCGGGCTACTTCGGCATCACGCAGTTCGACGACGACGCCGGTGCGATCGGCCGCCTCGATCCGGGCCTGCCGGAGCGCATCGCGCAACCGCGTCGGCCGCGTGTCGCGGGCTTCATTGCCGGTATTCTGCGCGTCTGACATCGGGGGCCGCCTTTGTTCTGAACCTCACTTAACCTATCAGTAACCATAATCGACACAAAGGTTGTTTATTCGCAAGGAGTTAGCGATCAATGGTCGCAAACTCGTCGAGCCGACCCGCACCCCCGCCAGTCTCCGTGAAGTAATGGATGAACAAATTGCAAACGGCCCCACCCGGTTTTTCCGGGTGGGGCCGCCTGTCCTTGGCGCTTCCCTAGATCTTATCAGGCCGAGACGCGGGAGGGCTCTTCGACGATCGAAAAGCGCACGCCGGCCTTGTGACGGTTCTCTTCCGAGACCGTGCGCCAGGCATCCTCTGCCTCCTTGCGGGTCTTGAAGGGTCCCTGTACCTGGGCCGAGCCTTCCACGAGCTTGTGGAAGTTCATCGAGCCGAACTCGCCGCCAATCACCCAGAAATTGCTCTTCGTCATGACTAGTCTCCTGTCGTTAGCTGCTGTCGTTAGCCGAACTGGTTCATCGTGTTGTGGGCGCCGCCCGCCTTCAGCGCGGCTTCACCGGCGAAATATTCCTTGTGTTCGTCACCGATATCGGAGCCGGCCATGTTCTGATGCTTGGCGCAGGCGATACCCTGACGGATCTCCTGGCGCTGAACATTCTTCACATAGCCCAGCATGCCCTGCTCGCCGAAATACTCCTTCGCGAGATTGTCAGTCGACAGGGCTGCCGTGTGATAGGTCGGCAACGTGATCAGATGGTGGAAGATGCCGGCACGCTTGGCTGAATTGGCCTGGAAGGTTCGGATGCGCTCGTCGGCCTCAATGGCCAGCGGCGTCTCGTCATATTCCGGCTTCATCAGGTCGGCGCGGTTGTACTTGCTGACATCCTTGCCGGCTTCCTTCATCGCATCGTACACCTGCCAACGGAAGTTGAGCGTCCAGTTGAACGAGGGCGAGTTGTTGTAGGCCAGCTTCGCGTTCGGAATGACCTCGCGAATGCGGTCGACCATCTTGGCGATCTGCTCGATGTGCGGCTTCTCGGTCTCGATCCACAACAGGTCGGCGCCGTTCTGCAGCGAGGTGATGCTGTCGAGCACGCAGCGATCTTCGCCCGTTCCGGCACGGAACTGGTAGAGGTTGCTGGCAAGCCGCTTCGGACGCATCATCTTGCCGTTGCGGTTGATGATGACATCGCCGTTGCGGGCGTTCTCGGGCGTCACTTCCTCGCAATCCAGGAAGCTGTTGTACTGATCGCCGAGATCACCGGGCTTGTGGCTGACGGCGATCTGCTGCGTCAAACCAGCGCCGAGCGAGTTGGTGCGGGTCACGACGACGCCGTCTTCGACACCGAGTTCAAGGAACGCATGGCGGCAGGCGCGAATCTTGGCCAGAAACACTTCATGCGGCACGGTGACCTTGCCGTCCTGGTGGCCGCACTGCTTCTCGTCGGAGACCTGATTCTCGATCTGCAGGGCGCACGCTCCCGCCTCGATCATCTTCTTGGCGAGCAGGTAGGTCGCCTCGGCATTGCCGAAGCCGGCGTCGATGTCGGCGATGACGGGCACGACGTGGGTCTGGAAGTTGTCGACCTTCTCGATCAGCTCCTTTTCCTTGGCCTTGTCGCCAGCCTTGCGGGCGGCGTCGATGGCGCGGAAGATGTCGTTGAGCTCACGGGAGTCCGCCTGACGCAGGAAGGTGTAGAGCTCTTCGATCAGCGCCGGCACCGAGGTCTTCTCGTGCATCGACTGGTCGGGAAGCGGCCCGAACTCGGAGCGAAGTGCCGCGATCATCCAGCCGGACAGGTACAAATAGCGGCGATCGGTCTTGCCACCAAAGTGCTTCTTGACCGAAATCAGCTTCTGCTGCGCGATGAAGCCGTGCCAGCAACCCAGCGACTGGGTGTACTTGGTCGGATCGGCGTCATAGGCAGCCATATCGGCGCGCATCAGCGCCGCGGTGTAGCGGGCAATGTCGAGGCCCGTCTTGAAGCGGTTCTGCAGGCGCATGCGCGCCACGGCTTCGGCGGTGACGCCGTTCCAGGTCGGCTTGGTTTCGAGGAGCGCCTTGGCAGCGCTGATCTCGTTCGCATAGGAAGCGGGTCCCTGGATGGCCTGATCGCTGATGCCACGCGGCTGGTAGTTCATGGTCATATCCCTTCGACATTCTTGACAGTGCATTGCGAAACGTGCCGAGAGCTAAACGCCAAAAGCCGGATTTCGTATAGGGTGCTTGATTTTGAATGGTGATGTCATGTAACATCTGAACTTGTCATAGATGTCATTTTGTCAATTTTGTCACAAATTAGCATTCGGAATGCGTCAGCTAGGTTGCCTTATTCCCGTGCGCCCGTGACGAGCGGGAGAAGCCGAACCCGTTGAGAGAGCTAGGAAACCTGCCATGGCGACAGACTCCGGAAAGAAGCTGTTCGTCGGCCCCCGCTTCCGGCGGATCCGCCAGCAGCTTGGGCTGTCGCAGACCCAGATCGCCGAGGGGCTGGGCATTTCTCCGAGCTATATCAACCTGATAGAGCGGAACCAGCGCCCGGTGACGGCGCAGATATTGTTGCGGCTGGCCGAGACCTACGACCTCGACCTGCGCGACCTCGCCACCGCCGACGAGGATCGCTTCTTCGCCGAACTGAACGAGATCTTCTCCGATCCGCTGTTCCGCCAGATCGACCTGCCGAAGCAGGAACTGCGCGACCTCGCCGAACTGTGCCCGGGCGTGACGCATTCCCTGCAGCGCCTCTATGCCGCCTATACCGAGGCCCGCCGCGGTGAAACGCTCGTGGCGGCCCAAATGGCCGACCGCGACGAGGGCACGCGGTTCGAAGCCAACCCGATCGAGCGCGTCCGCGACCTGATCGAGGCCAACCGCAACTACTTCCCCGAGCTCGAACAGGCTGCGGAAAACCTGCGCGACGAACTGAACGCCTCCACGGAGGAACTGTTCGCAGCGCTCGCGGCGCGGCTGCGCGAAAAGCATTCGATCGTCACCCGCATCATGCCGGTCGACGTGATGCGCGATACGCTGCGGCGGTTCGACCGCCACCGCCGGCAATTGCTGATCTCCGAACTGGTCGACGGCGCCGGGCGCGCCTTCCAGCTCGCGCTGCAGACGGGGCTCGCCGAATTCGGCGCTGCCATCGACGCCATCGTCAACCGCGCAGGCCCGCTCGACGACACGCCGCGGCGGCTCTATCGCATCACGCTGGCGAACTACTTCGCGGCTGCCGTGATGATGCCCTACCAGCCGTTTCATTCGGCGGCGGAGGCCTTGAACTACGACGTGCACGTGCTGGCGCAGCGCTTCAACGCCGGCTTCGAACAGGTCTGCCACCGCCTGACCACGCTGCAGCGGCCGAACGCGCGCGGCGTGCCGTTCTTCCTGCTGCGCGTCGACAACGCCGGCAACGTCTCGAAACGATTTTCCTCCGGCACGTTTCCATTCTCGAAATTCGGCGGCACCTGTCCTCTTTGGAACGTGCATTCGACCTTCGACACGCCGGACCGCCTGCTCAAGCAGGTGATCGAACTGCCGGACGGCACGCGCTATTTCTCGATCGCGCAGATGCTGCGCCGCCCGGTGGCGCCACACCCGCAGCCGCAGCCGCGCTTTGCGATCGGTCTCGGTTGCGAGATCCGCCATGCGGCCAAACTGGTCTATGCGGCCGGGATGGACCTGGAGAAGACCGAGGGCACGCCGATCGGCGTCAACTGCCGGCTCTGCGAACGCGAAAACTGCAGCCAGCGCGCCGAGCCGCCGATCACGCGGACGCTGATCCTCGACGAGAACACGCGCCGGGTGTCGTCGTTCGCGTTTTCGAATGCGCGGGAGTTGTGAGGTCTTGTTCACCCTCCCCTGGAGGGGGAGGGTCGACGCGCGCGAAGCACGCGGCGGGGCGGGGTGACGGTCTCTCCGCGTCTGACAATGCTCGCGTTGAGAGATCACCCCACCCCGTCACGCATCTCTGTCGGGCAACTCAACTCGCGCGCTCTACCTGCTCTTCTGGATTGACCGCAGATAATTCACAGCGGCGGCGGCCTCCTGCCGGCTGAAGCGGAAGGTCGGCATATCCGGGTGAACGGTGGTGAGTCCATCCTGCAGCCGCTGCACCATATCGGTGTCGTAGAGTTTTTCGCCAAAGGTGCGGAAAGCCGGCGCCAGCGGGTTGGGGCTCTGGCCGGTCGTGCCGACGGCGTGGCAGCGCCCGCACAATTCCTGCAGCATCGCTTTGGAGCGGCGCTGCTCCGCATCGAGCGCGGCAGCACTCGCGCTCCAGGCGATACTGAGCAGCAGCGCGAGGCAGAACGACTTGAACCATGCTGCGGGTTTGACGTGGGGCATCGGGCGATTGCGAATAGTCATGGCTTTGAATGTATACGTCCGCATCCCCGTACACCTTGCGATGCATCAAGTGCTTCGCATGCACCTCCTTGACCCAGAGTTAATTTGTAGCTACAATATACTATGTGAAGATCGTTTGGGACGAACCGAAGCGCCTTGCCAACATCGCCAAGCACGATGGTCTCGACTTCGCCGATCTGGATGAAGCTTTTTCGAGCGATCCGTCGTCGTTCCCGGCAAGCGCGATCGGCTGATCGCGGTGGGACGTCTTGCGAACGGCATCGTCGTCGTGGTGTTCGTCGCGCTCGGCATAGAGGGCATCAGTATCATCAGCATGCGCCCTGCAAGCCGAAAGGAAAGGAAGCTCCTCGATGGCTAAGACCTACAAACCAGGCAAGGGCTACAGCCGGAAGGATTGGGATGCAGTCTCCGACAATCCCGAACTGACCAGCGAACAGATGTCGAAAGCGAAGCCATTTGCTGAAGCGCTGCCTGAGCTTGCAGCTTCGATCCGGCGCGGTCGCGGCCCGAACAAGGCCCCGACGAAAAAGCTGGTGTCGTTGCGGCTGTCCGGCCAGGTGATCGAGAAGTACAAGGCCGGCGGCCCCGGATGGCAATCACGGATCGACCGGGACCTGCGACGAATCAACAAGATCAAGTAAGCGGATGAGAGACTGGTAGCCGCATCAGCGTTGCGGACTACAGTTCTCGGTTTTCGCGCGCCTCAGATCTCCGCATACACCTCCAGCAGGTTTCCGTCCGGATCACGGAAGAACAGCGTGCGGTGGCCGAACGGCTGGTTCGTCGGCGGCTCCAGCAGATCGACGCCCTGCCGCACCAGTTCGTCGGCGCAGCGATCGACGTCATCGGCGGCGACCTTGAAGGCGAGTTGCAGCGCGGCGCTGCCGGCGGGCACCGGCGCATCCTTCGCCGTCCGGCCCGGCCGCGACAGGGCGAGCGTATTGCCGCCGATCTGGTACTCGATCCAGCCCGCGGAAAGCTCGCGCGTCAGCGGAAAGCGAAGAACATCCTCATAGAAGCGGCGCATCGCCGCCATGTCGCGCACGATGATGACGGTGTAGTCGATGGCGCGGATGGACTGGAAGGGAGAGGCGGAAGAGGACTTTTGATCGTTCAATGCGGCTTACCTGTTTTCTTGTCGCTCAATTCTCCTTCAATTGTCGCACGGAGACCAACGCATCGACAACCCGCTGCATTTCATCCAACATCATTGCGGTAGATTGCTGCGCTCGGTCGCAGCCATCATTCGAACGAAGGACGCCGGACATGGCGAATCAAAGCCTCGCCGAGCGCCTAGGTCATGCCGCCGGCGACCGGCTCCTGATCGTCAACTGCGACGATCTCGGCGTCAGTCACGCCGCCAACGTCGCGACGCTGGCGGCAATGGCTGAGGGCGTGGCGACCAGCGCAACGCTGATGGTGCCCTGCCCCTACGCATGCGAGGCGGCGGCGATGTTCACGGAGCTGGCGGTCGGCGTGCACCTGACGCTGACATCGGAATATCCACGATACCGCTGGACTTCGCTCACCGGCCGGCCCTCGCTGCACGACGACGACGGCTACCTTCCACGAACGACGGCAGCCGCCATCGCGCGGATGGACGCGACTGACGTGCGCGCCGAATGCCGCGCCCAGATCGACCGCGCACTGGCCTGGGGAATCGACGTGACCCATCTCGACGCGCATATGCACGCCGTCGAGGCGCGCGCGGACCTGTTCAACGTCTATCTCGATCTCGCCGTGGAATATGGCTTGCCGGTGCGGATGATCACGCCGGCACAAGCCGAGCGGCTTGGCCTTGCCGGCTTCCACTCCGCGCAACGGGCTGCTGCCCGTGGCATCATCTTCAACGACAACCTCGTCTATCCCTGGCCGCGCCCAACTCGCGACGTGTTCTTTGAGGAATTGCCTGATCTGCCAGCCGGCGTCTCCGAAATTTTTGCGCATCCCGTGCAGGATGGCGAGGAACTGCGCGGCTATGATATCAACAATACCGCCATTCGCATTCACGACGCCGCGTGCCTGATCGATTCCACGGTGCGGGAGTTGATCGAGCGGCAGGGAATCAAGCCGATCAGCTATCGGCCGCTGCGCGAGCTGCAGCGGAGCGAGCAAGGTTCGTGGGATGGGTTAGTTAGCAAGTAGCCCGCAGGAGCGACAGCGACATGCGGGAACGCGGAAGAAGCCCCGGATATCGCTTTTCGCTCATCCGGGCTACGTTCAATCACGTCCCGGCGTCCGAGCCCCAGATTTTCTGTTCGGTCCACCCAAGCGCCGCGAACTCTCCCGCCCGCAACGGGGCTTCGCCCTCCGAGAAAAATTCATCGAGCTGCGGCGGCTTCACCGATGTGCCTGACAGCATGGCGTGGGCCTGGCCGCGATGGTGGATGTCGTGCTGGAACAGATGCAGCAGCAAACGGTCCATCCGTTCGCGCTGGATGGTGGTGCCGCGATGCACGGAGACGATGCGCTGCAGTCCCGCGCCGTCGAGCGCCTCGACAACGGCTAGCAGGCGCCGGTCCACCGCGGCCTGCGCTGCTTTCAGCGCGGCGACCGTTGCACAAGGCTCCTGGTCCGCCCAGGCGTCGGGTCCGAGCGTGCCGCCTTCCATCGCATCGACGTAGAAATGATCAATGATCAGAATATGATTGAGCGTGGCGCGCAGGCTTGGAAAGAAGCCGGTTCGTTTCGCGGTGAACTCTTCCGGCGGCAGGCCGGCGCAGGCCGTGAGCAGGCGATGGTTGGCCCAGGCGTTGTTGTAGGCCATGGTGCGGAAGGGAAGAACGTCATTCATTGGTGTCAGGCAGTAGGGCGGGTTAGCGTAGCGTAACCCGCCGATTGTCGCCCAAGACGGTGGGTTACGCTGCGCTAACCCACCCTACGAAGCTCAACCTACTCCGCCGCCTGCTGGGTCGGTGCGTCCAGCACCTCGACCACCTTTGGCGGCGACATCGGCAGCGCGTAGAAGCGTTTGCCGAGCGCGTTGTACACCGCGTTCGCCACCGCAGCCATCACGGGCACCAGCGGCACTTCGCCGACGCCCTTGACGCCTTGCGGGTGTTTCGGGTTCGGCACCTCGACCATGATGGTGTCGAGCATCGGCAGGTCCGAACACACCGGCATGCGGTAGTCGAGGAAGCCGGGATTATCGACCTTGCCCTGCTTGTTGTAGATGTATTCCTCGTTCAGCGCCCAGCCGATGCCCTGCGCAACGCCGCCCTGGATCTGGCCTTCGACATAGCTCGGGTGGATGGCGCGGCCGACGTCCTGGGCCGCGGTGTAGCGGATCACGCGCACGATGCCGAGATCGACATCGACCTCGACGTCGCAGACATGGGTGCCGAAGCCGCCCTCGGCGCCTTCGGTGTTGAGCTGCACGCCGGCGCCGATCGGCCCGCCCATCGCAGGCGCCTTCGCCGCGAGGTCGGCGAGCGTCAGCGGCGGGAATTCGCCGGCGTTCGGGCTTGCCGGATGCGCCGCGCCGTTCTCCCACTTCACGGCTTCCGGATCGATCTCCCATATCTTGGCGGCGCGCTCGCGCAATGTGGTGATGATCTTCTCGGTCGATTGCGTGACCACGATGGCGGAGGCGAACAGCACGCGGCTGCCGCCGGTGAGGTTCGAGAAGCCGATGGTGGCGGTATCGCCGATCAGGACCGAGACGCGGCGGTAATCGATCCCGAGCAGCTCGGCGCAGATGTTGGCGATCGCCGCGCGCGAGCCGCCGATATCAGGGTGGCCGGTGGTGACGACGACGTTGCCGTCCTCGGTGATGTTGACCTGCGCGGACGATTCGCCGCCGGCGTTGAACCAGTAGCCGGAGGCGACGCCCCTGCCCTGCAACTTGCCGAGCGGCGCCTTGTAGTGATCGGAGTTCTTCGACGGCTTCCAGCGTCTCGATATAGCCGATGCGCGGGTACACCGGGCCGTGCGCGGCCTTGGTGCCCTGCTTCGCGGCGTTCTTCAGCCGGAGATCGAGCGGGTCCATCTTCAGCGCCTCGGCGAGTTCGTCGAGCACGCATTCCACGGCGTAGGCGCCGATCGGCGCGCCGGGCGCGCGATAGGCCGCGACCTTGGAGCGGTTCGATACCACGTCGAAACCCTGCGACAGCACATGCGGGATGTCATAGGGCGAAAAGCTGCAGCCGACCGCGCCGCGGATCGGCGAGCCCGGCAGCGCGCCGGCCTGCAGATAGAAGGTGCCTTGCGCCGCGACGATGGTGCCGTCCTTCTTCGCGCCGATCTTTACCGTGCTCTTCGAGCCTGAGGTCGGGCCGGTCGCCCGCATCACTTCCTCGCGGGTCATCACCATCTTCACCGGCCGGCCGGACTTCTTCGACAGGATGGTCGCCAGCGGTTCGAGATAGACGATGGTCTTGCCGCCGAAGCCGCCGCCGATCTCGGCGGGGATGGCGCGGATGTCGCTCTGCGGGATGACCGGCGAGATAGGCCGTCATGGCGCGGACCATGAACTGGCCCTGGCTCGAAGCACCAGATCGTGGTCTTGCCGTCGGCGGCGACACTGACGAGGCAGGCGTGCGGCTCGATATAGCCCTGGTGCACCGGGCGCGTGGTGAAGGAGCGCTCGATCACGACGTCGGCCTGCTTGAAGCCTTCGGCGACGTCGCCCTTCTTCACTTCGAGCTTGCCGGCGATGTTCGACGGCTTGCCCTCATACTTGTTGAACTCGTGGCAGGATCGGCGCGTCCGGCTTGAGCGCATCGTCGATCTCGATCGCGAACGGCAGCACCTCGTAATCGACCTCGATCAGCTCGCAGGCCTGCGCCGCGATCGCTTCCGTGGTGGCGGCGACCGCCGCGACGGGATGGCCGGGGAACAGCGCCTTGTCGCGCGCCATCACGTTGCGGCACATCCAGCGCATGTCCTGGATGCCGAGCATCACCGCGCCCTTCTCGATCGGGAAATCGACGATGTCGCGCGCGGTGACCACCGCCTTCACGCCGGGCAGCTTCTCCGCCTTCGAGGTGTCGATCGACTTGATGCGCGCATGCGGATGCGGGCTGCGCAGGATCTTGCCCCAGATCATGCCGGGCATGGTGGTGTCGGCGGCGAACTGCGCGCGGCCGGTGACCTTGTCCATGCCGTCGGGACGGATGGTGCGCTGGCCGATCCACTTGTTGTTGGTGACGACGTTCATTGGGCTTGCTCCGGATTCTATTGGGCGCGCATTTCTGCGGCGGTTTCCATCACCGCGCGGACGATCTTGTCGTAGCCGGTGCACCGGCACAGGTTGCCGGCGAGCCAGAAGCGGACTTCCTCCTCGCTCGGCTCGGGATTCTTCTTCAGCAGCGCGTTGGAGGCGACCAGCATGCCCGAGGTGCAGATGCCGCATTGCAGCGCCGCCAGCTTCCAGGAACTTCTGCTGCAGCGGATGCAGATGCTCGCCGTTCGCCATGCCCTCGATGGTGCCGATCTCGTGGCCTTCGGCTTCGACCGCAAGCATCAGGCAGGAGCAGACCAGCCGGTCGTCGAGCGTGATCGAGCAGGCGCCGCAATCGCCGGAGGCGCAGCCTTCCTTCGAGCCGGTGAGCGCCAGCGGCCCGCGCAGCGCGTCGAGCATGGTGTCGCTGGGCTCGCAGAGGAATTCCATCGGCTCGCCGTTGATGGTGGTGGTGACGTGAACTTTGGCCATACGTTGTGTTCCGATCTAGTTCTTTTGGGTCGCGCGTTTGGCGGCGATTGCGGCGGTGCGCTTGAGCAGCACGCCGGCCACTTTGGTGCGGTAGGCGATGGTGCCGCGCTTGTCGTCGATCGGACGGCAGGCGGCAGAACAGGCCGCGGCGGCCTTTGCCAGCGCGGCGTCGTCCAGCCTGCTGCCGATCAGCGCCTTGGCAGCGTCCTCGACCAGCAGCACCGTCGGTGCGACGGCGCCGAGGCCGACGCGGGCGGCAGTGACCGTGCCGTCCTTGATCGTCAGGCTGACGCCGACGCCGACCACGGCGATGTCCATCTCGGTGCGCGGGATCATGCGCAGATAGGCGTCGCTCGAGCCGGGCGGACGCGGCGGCAATTTGAAGCTGACGAGGATCTCGCCGGGCTTCAGATTGGTGCGGCCGGGACCGGCGGGCACGTCCTCGACCTTGATTTCGCGGCGGCCGTTCGGGCCCTGCACGGTGACGACCGCGCCGGCGGCGACCATCGCCGGCACGCTGTCGCCGGCGGGCGAGCCGTTGCAGAGATTGCCGCCCGCGGAGGCCCGGCCCTGCACCTGCTTGGAACCGATCAGGTTGATCGCCTCGAGCACGCCGGGCCAGACCTTGCCGAAACTCTCATGTTCGGCGAGCGCCATGCCGGAGACCGCAGCGCCGATGCGAAAGCTGCCATCGGCGGCCTGCTCGATCTCGGTCATTTCGGGGATTTTCTTGATGTCGACGATCACGCCGGGCTTCAGCATGCCCGATCGCATCTGCACCAGAAGATCGGTACCGCCGGCCAGGATGCGCGCGGCGCTGCCGGCTTTCGCGAATGCACCGACCGCTTCGTCAAGCGTCGCCGGCGCCAGATATCGGAGTTCCGTCATGGTCTTCCCACCACTCCCTGTTGTCTGCCCGCCCCATATGGACGACGGCCTTATGCCGGCCCGGCAGTGCGACCCGAGCCTACACGGGGATGAACGGTTGGAACAGCCTGCGAGATGAGGTTCAGGCGGCGGGCTCCTATGCGTGCGACAGGGCTTGCGCGGCGGATTGCGCCGACGCGAGACCGGAAACCCGCTCATTCCGTTATGGCGAGGAGCGCCAGCGACGAAGCAATCCAGCTATCCGTTATGCTGCGGCATGGATTGCTTCGCTCCGCTCGCAATGACGACCTTGCCATCCGCCCCGTTGGCTAATCCGCCCTGCCAGTCTAGAATTTCCCTTCTGTTCACGACCAGCCGGTGACATTGATGCCGTTTTCCAGATTTTTCGTGATCGTCGCGGCATCCGTGGCTTTTTCATCGGCGGGCCTGGCGCAACCGGCGCCCGCTCCCGCCCGTCCCGCACCGGCCCGGCCGGCCGCGGCACAACCCTTGCCGCCCGCCGCCGGCGTTCCCGGCCAGCCGGTCGCCCGCGCGCCCTCGCCGCGGGCGGCCGCCTGTCACAACGGCATGCCGTTCGACCGCTTCCTGGCCGAACTGAAACAGCAGGCGGTCGCGGCCGGGGTGTCGCAGCGCGCGCTGGCCGCGGCCTCGCCCTACCTCACCTACGACCAGAGCATCGTCAACCGCGACCGCGGCCAGCGGGTGTTCGGCCAGGTGTTCACCGAATTCTCGCGCAACCGGGCGTCCGACGGCGCGGCAAAGAATGCGCAGGCGCGGATCCGGATGCATGCGGCCGCGTTCGACCGCGCCGAGAAGGAATTTGGCGTGCCGCCGGCCGTGATCGCCGCGTTCTGGGGACTGGAGAGCAGCTTCGGCGCCGAGCTGGGCAAGCTGCATACGCTGCCGTCGCTGGTGTCGCTGGCCTATGACTGCCGCCGCTCCGAGATGTTCCAGAAGGAGACCATCGCCGCGCTGAAGATCATCGACCGCGGCGATCTCACGCCCGAGGAGATGATCGGCTCATGGGCCGGCGAACTCGGGCAAACGCAATTTCTGCCGACGCACTATTTCAACTACGCGGTGGACTATGACGGCGACGGCCATCGCAACCTGCTGCGCAGCGCGCCCGACGTGATCGGCTCGACCGCCAACTACATCGCCAAGGGATTGAACTGGCGGCGCGGCGAGCCGTGGCTGCAGGAGGTACGCGTACCGCCGAACTTTCCGTGGGAGCAGTCCGACCTCAGCGTCAAACTCTCGCGCGCGAAATTCTCGCAGCTCGGCGTGACCTATCCCGACGGCAGGCCGTTGCCGAACGACGACATGCCGGCCTCGCTGCTGCTGCCGATGGGCCGCACCGGGCCGGCGTTTCTGGCCTATGCGAACTTCGCCGCCTATACCGAGTGGAACAACTCGCTGATCTATTCGACCACCGCCGCCTATCTCGCCGCCCGCATCGCCGGCGCAGCCCCGATGCGGCAGCCTTCGGTGCCTGTCGCGCAACTGCCGCTCAACGAGCTCAAGGAGCTGCAGCAACTTCTGGTGCGCGCGGGCTTCAACGTCGGCAAGGTTGACGGCATCATGGGACAGTTGAGCCGCACCGCCGTGAAAGCGATGCAGGTGAAGTACGGATTGCCGGCGGATTCCTGGCCGACCGCGGAGCTATTGGCGCGGATGCGCGGCACGCCGCGTCAGGGTGCGATGAACTGAGCTATCGGGCCAGCGGTGGAATAATTCACTGCGATCGACCCGCTGCAAGCGTTGTATTTTCTCGATCGCCGCCCCATGTCGAACCACACCTCATCGTCCTGAGGCGATATTCCACATCCACGAAAAGAGCATCACATGTCTTTCCACGACGCCACCGTGCCCGCCTTCCTGCAGATTCTCGGCAGCCTTTCCGGCCTGCTCACCAAGGCGGAGGCGCATTGCAAGGCGAAGAACATCCAGCCCGAGGTGCTGCTCAATGCGCGGCTCTATCCGGACATGTATCCGCTGACGCGGCAGGTGCAGACCGTGTGCGATTTTGCCGGCAAGACCTGCGCGCGGCTCACCGGCAGCGAGGTGCCGTCGACGCCCGACACCGAAAAGAGCTTCGAGGAACTGCAGCAGCGGATCGCAAAGACCGATCGACTATGTGAAGTCGTTCAAGCCGGCGCAGTTCGACGGCGGCGACACGCGTGAAGTGACTTTCCCGATCGGCCCGAGCAACACGATGACGATGAAGGGCCAGCAATATCTCGTCAACTTCGCGTTCCCGAATTTCTACTTTCATGCCGCTACGGCGCACGGCATTTTGCGGCACAATGGAGTGGAGATCGGGAAGCGGGATTTTCTCGGAGTGAGGTGACGGCTTGCCGTCATTCCGGGGCGCGCGAAGCGAGAACTACGGTGCGCAACTCCGCACCTGAGAATCTCGAGATTCCCCGGTGTGCAATTGCACACCTGAGGTCTGGTCCTTACGGACCATCCCGGAATGACGACCAAAAACAACAAATTATGCCGTCAACGTCCGCAGCCACATACTGTCCGCGCGGAAGGCGCTGGAAGTGATGGCGAGCCGGCGACGCCGGCGGTGCCGTTCGGCCGTCAGGGCACCGGCTGGGAGGTTGCCTATGCTGCGCTGTTCCTGATTTCGAATGAATCATCCTACGTCAACGCGCACACGCTGTTTCTCGACGCCGGCCACATGGCCGGGATCGTGCGCGGATAGATCTCTTTCTTCACGCGAACCGGCTTCCACTTCGCTGGAAAACGCCCTGATCTGCGCCAGCCGAATGGCTCGGCCATTGCACTCTTCGCCGCAATGCACAACTCTCCCCTATCTTCAATCCTTTCGGAAATCCCGACATGAGCCAGACCAAACTCTTCGAGCCCTTCAAGCTTGGCCCGATCACGCTGCCCAATCGCCTCGTGATGGCGCCGCTGACCCGCAACCGCGCCGTACCTCAAGGCCTGGTGCCGAGCCCGCTGGCGGTCGACTATTACGCCCAGCGCGCCTCCGCCGGACTGCTCATTACCGAAGCAAGCCAGATCTCGCAGCAGGGCCAGGGCTATCAGGACACGCCCGGCATCTATTCGAAGGAGCAGGTCGCGGGCTGGCGCAAGGTGACCGACCGCGTCCATGAAAAAGGCGGCCGCATCTTCATCCAGCTCTGGCATGTCGGCCGCATCTCGCACGACTCGCTGCAGCCGAACGGCGGCAAGCCGGTGGCGCCCTCGGCGATCCGCGCCAAGGGCAAGACCTTTGTCAACGGCACATTCACCGACATCTCCGAACCGCGCGCGCTGGAGCTATCGGAAATTCCGGGTATCATCGAAGACTTCAAGCGCGGCACCGAGAATGCGCTGGCGGCCGGTTTCGACGGCGTCGAAATCCACGGCGCCAACGGCTACCTGCTCGATCAGTTCGCCAAGGACGGCACCAACAAGCGCACCGATGCCTATGGCGGCTCGATCGAGAACCGCGCCAAGCTGATGCTGGAAGTTTCCAAAGTGGTGGCCGCGGTCGCCGGCCCCGAGCGCACCGGCATCCGCATTTCGCCGGTCACTCCCGCCAACGACATCTCCGACAGCAATCCGCAGCCGCTGTTCGACTACATCGTGGACGGGCTGAACGCGCTGAAGCTGACCTACATCCACGTCATCGAAGGCGCGACCGGCGGCCCGCGCGACAACGCGCCGTTCGACTATGCGAGCCTGCGCAAGCGCTTCAAGCAGGCGTACATGGCCAACAACGGCTATGATTTCGATCTTGCGAACAAGGTGCTCGATGCCAACGCGGCCGATCTGATCGCGTTCGGAAAACCGTTCATCTCGAACCCTGATCTCGTCGAGCGCCTGAAGCAGGGCGCACCGCTGAACGAGTGGGACAAGAATACGTTCTATGGCGGCGGCGCGAAGGGATACACGGATTATCCGACGCTCGCGGCGACGCAGGCGGCGGAGTAGTTTCGTTCCCTCGAATGAGTTGTCATGCCCGCGAAGGCGGGCATCCAGTAATCGCCGGCGTCGGAACAAAACCGAGAGGCCGCCGCGTACTGGATCGTCCGCCTTCGCGGACGATGACAGCAGAGTAAATGGAAGCGACAGCAAGAAAGAAAAAAGGCCGGGATCGCTCCCGGCCTTCAGTTTGTGCATCACTCTTGATGTGCGAAGTTTACTTCGCTTCTGCGCGCTTGGGCGGGGTGGCCGGCCACGACTTCACCAGCGTGTCGTAGTCGACGGTCTCGCCCTTCGGCTTCTCGTTCGCCAGCTTGCGCTGGGGAGCCACGTTGCCGTCCTTCTCGGACTTGGCGAACCAGAACTCGGCGGTCTCCTTCTTGTTCAGCTTCGGACCGCAGGCGCCCTGCACGCCGGACTTCTCCAGACGTTCGAGCACCGAGTCCTGGGCTGCGGCCAGCGCATCCATCGCGGCTTGCGGCGTCTTCGCACCGGACGACGCATCGCCGATGTTCTGCCACCACAATTGCGCGAGCTTCGGATAGTCAGGCACGTTGTTGCCGGTCGGGGTCCACTGCACGCGCGCGGGCGAGCGGTAGAACTCGATCAGGCCGCCGAGCTTCGGCGCACGTTCGGTGAAGGACTTGTCCCAGATGTCGGATTCACGAACGAAGGTGAGACCGACATGGCTCTTCTTCAAGGACACCGTCTTGGAGTTGATGAACTGCAGGTAGAGCCAGGCCGCCTTGCGGCGATCGGGCGGGGTCGACTTCAGGAGCGTCGCCGAGCCGGCGTCCTGATAGCCGAGCTTCATGCCTTCCTTCCAGTACGAGCCGTGCGGCGACGGGGCCATGCGCCACTTCGGCGTGCCGTCCGCGTTCACGACCGGGATACCGGGCTTCACCATGTCGGCGGTGAAGGCGGTGTACCAGAAGATCTGCTGCGCGATCGCGCCTTGTGCCGGCACCGGTCCCGATTCGGAGAAGGTCATGCCCAGCGCCTGCGGCGGGGCATACTTCTTCATCCAGTCGAGGTACTTGGTGATCGAATAGACCGCGGCCGGCCCGTTGGTGTCGCCGCCACGCTCGACGGACGAACCGACCGGACGGCAGCCTTCCATGCGGATGCCCCATTCATCGACCGGCTTGCCGTTCGGGATGCCCTTGTCGCCGTTGCCGGCCATCGACAGCCAGGCGTCGGTGAAGCGCCAGCCGAGCGAGGGATCCTTCTTGCCGTAGTCCATGTGACCATAGACCTTGACGCCGTTGATCTCCTTGATGTCGTTGGTGAAGAACTCGGCGATGTCTTCATAGGCCGACCAGTTCACGGGAACGCCGAGGTCGTAGCCATACTTGGCCTTGAACTTGGCCTTGTAGTCCGGATTGGAGAACCAGTCGTAGCGGAACCAGTAGAGGTTTGCGAACTGCTGGTCGGGAAGCTGATAGAGCTTGCCGTCCGGGCCCGTGGTGAATGATTTTCCGATGAAGTCGTTGACGTCGAGCATCGGGTTGGTGACGTCCTTGCCCTCGCCGGTCATGTAGTCCGACAGGATCACGGTCTGGCCGTAGCGGAAGTGCGTTCCGATCAGGTCGGAATTGTTGATCCAGCCGTCGTAAACGTTCTTGCCGGACTGCATCTGGGTCTGCAGCTTTTCAACGACGTCACCTTCCTGGATCAGGTCATGCTTGAGCTTGATCCCGGTGATCTCGCTGAAGGCCTTTGCCAGCGTCCGCGATTTATACTCATGCGTCGTGATCGTTTCCGACACGACATTGATCTCCATTCCCTTGAAGGGCGCGGCGGCCTTCTCGAACCACTGCAGTTCCTTCAACTGATCGGCCTTCGACAGCGTCGACGGCTGGAATTCGCTGTCGATCCATCGTTGGTTGACGGCGTCGTCGGCACGAGCAGGTGCGGCGATCGTCACAGAAGCCGCGATCAGCGCAGCCGCGCTGGTCCTCGTCAGAAAGCTCTCCTTGGTCAAGGGACCGTTCTTTCCTCTCAAGCGTCGCATGTTGGATCCTCCGGTTGCAGCGACAAACACGAACTCAGGCCCGGGTTGATCCCGGATCTGCTCTTCTTCGCCCCTCAGACGGTGCGAAAGATCGCAACGGCCGAGACGAGCGAAATCACGGTTGCGAGCCACAGGCTCGATATTTCAACACCCTCCCCGATCGGCAGCGTCGCAATCGCGTCGGTGCCGACAAAGGCGATCCACAACAAATGAATGACGGCAGCGAGCACCAGCGAGATGAACAGCCGGTCGCCGCGTGTCGTCGGAATCCGCAGCACGCCGATGCGCTCGGCCTCCGGATAGGCGGCCGCAAGCCAGGTCATGGCGCCGAGCGTCGATGCCAGCATCACGAAGAAGATCGCGGTCGGCAGCGTCCAGGCCATCCATGCGATGTGCTCCATCGGCTCGCCCTCCTACACCCTGCCCAGCGCAAAGCCGCGCGCGATGTAATTGCGGACGAACCAGATCACCAGGGCGCCGGGAATGATGGTGAGCACGCCGGCCGCGGCCAGCAATCCCCAGTCCATGCCGGCAGCCGACACGGTGCGCGTCATGATGGCCGAGATCGGCTTGGCGTTGACAGACGTCAGCGTGCGCGCCAGCAGCAGCTCGACCCAGGAAAACATGAAGCAGAAGAACGCGGCGACGCCGATGCCGCTCGCGATCAGCGGCACCAGTATCTTGACGAAGAAGCGCGGGAACGAATAGCCGTCGAGGAACGCGGTCTCGTCGATCTCGCGCGGCACGCCCGACACGAAACCTTCGAGAATCCAGACCGCCAGCGGCACATTGAAGATGCAGTGCGCCAGCGCGACCGCCCATGGCGTGTCGAACAGGTTGATCGCCGAATAGAGATTGAAGAACGGCAGCGCGAACACCGCCGCCGGCGCCATGCGGTTCGACAGCAGCCAGAAGAACAAGTGCTTGTCGCCGAGGAAGCGATAGCGCGAGAAGGCGTAGGCCGCCGGCAGCGCCACCGAGATCGAGATCACGGTGTTGATCAGGACGTAGGTCAGCGAGTTGATGTAGCCGGAATACCAGCTCTCGTCGGTGAAGATGCGCTTGTAGTTCTCCAGCGTCGGCTGGTGCGGCCACAGCGTCATCGTCGTGACGATCTCGGCGTTGGTCTTGAAGCTCATGTTGACCAGCCAGTAGATCGGCAGCAGCAGGAACATCAGGAACAGCACCATGATGATACGGCGGCCGGGAATCGTGTTCATCACGCGGCTCCCTGCTTTTCGGGACGGTCGGTCCCGGCATTGGTCATGACCGTGTAGAAGATCCAGCAGACGATCAGGATGATCAAATTGTAGACCAGCGACAGCGCTGCGGCCTTGCCAAGATCGAACTGCCCGAGCGCGATCTTGACCAGCTCGATCGAGACGAAGGTGGTGGAGTTGCCGGGACCGCCGCCGGTCACCACGAACGGCTCGGTGTAGATCATGAAGCTGTCCATGAACCGCAGCAGCACCGCGATCAGCAGCACGCGGTTCATCTTCGGCAACTGGATCGCCTTGAACACCGCCCAGCGCGAGGCGCCGTCGATCTGCGCCGCCTGGTAATAGGCGTCGGGAATCGACTTCAGCCCGGCGTAGCACAGCAGTGCAACGAGGCTGGTCCAGTGCCAGACGTCCATGACGATGACGGTGGCCCAGGCATCGAACTCGTTGGAGACATAATTGTAATCGATGCCGAGGCTATTCAGCGTATAGCCGAGCAGGCCGATATCGGGCCGGCCGAAAATCTGCCAGATCGTTCCGACCACGTTCCATGGAATCAGAAGCGGCAGCGCCAGGATCACGAGGCACGCCGCGACCGTCCAGCCCTGGCGCGGCATCGACAGCGCCACGACGATGCCGAGCGGCACCTCGATCGCGAGGATGATGGCCGAAAACAGCAGGTTGCGACCGAGCGAGGCCAGGAAGCGCTCGCCGAGATCGGTCGAGGGATCGAGCAACTCCTTGAACCAGCCGACGCCGTTCCAGAAGAACTGGTTGTTGCCGAAAGTGTCCTGCATGGAATAGTTCACGACCGTCATCAGCGGCAGGATCGCGGAAAACGCGACCACCGCGAACACCGGTAGCACCAGGAACCAGGCCTTCTGGTTGATGGTCTTGTCCATCAGGCCACCCCCTCGACCAGACGGCTGTCGGCATAGACGTGAACATGGGCGGGATCGAACACCAGCCCGACATTGTTGTCGGGAACGGAGAAGCCCGACGGCACGCGAGCCGCGAATTTGGCGTCACCGATGCGGACGCGGGCGAAGCGCACCCGGCCCAGATCGTCGATGCGATCGATGGTCGCCGACAACAGGCCGGAGGCGGGAGCCGCGACATTGACGAATTCCGGCCGCACGCCGATTTCGATCTTCGCGCCCGCCGGCAGTACGCCGTAATTGCGGTGCAGCCCGATGATGTGACCGTCGATCCGCGCCTCGTGCCCGCTCACCGCGGCCGGCACGATGTTCATGCCGGGTGAGCCGATGAAGTAACCCACAAACGTGTGGGCGGGCTTTTCGAACAATTCCGCCGGGGTGCCGCTCTGCACCACGCGGCCGTCATGCATGACCACGACGGTGTCAGCGAAGGTCAGCGCTTCGGTCTGGTCATGGGTGACGTAGATCATCGTCAGATCGAGCTCACGGTGCAGCGCCTTGAGCTTCGAGCGCAACTGCCATTTCAGTTCGGGATCGATCACCGTCAGCGGCTCGTCGAACAGCACGGCGGCGACGTCGGAGCGGACGAGGCCGCGGCCGAGCGAAATCTTCTGCTTGGCGTCGGCGGTCAGCCGCGTCGCCTTGCGCCCAAGCCAGGGGGTGAGATCGAGCAGGTCGGCGATTTCCTTGACCCGCGCGTCGATCACAGCCTTCGGGACACCGCGGTTCTTCAGCGGGAACGCGAGGTTCTCACCGACCGTCATGGTGTCGTAGATCACCGGAAACTGGAACACCTGCGCAATGTTGCGCTTCTGGGTCGACAGCGGCGTGATGTCGGCGCCGTCGAACAGGATTTTCCCACGTGATGGCGTCACGATCCCGGAGATCAGGTTGAGCAGCGTGGTCTTGCCGCAGCCGGAAGGCCCGAGCAGCGCATAGGCGCCGCCCTGCCGCCAGGTCATCGTCACCGGCTTGAGTGCAAACGATTCCGGGGCGGCGTCATTGCCGCCGTAGGAGTGCGCGAGATCAACAAGGTCAATGCGGGCCATGGCGCATCTCCCTCAGTTGCTCTTACTTTTTGACGCGTTTTCTTCACGCGAACTGCTACGCACTTCGCTTGAAAACGCTTTGCTATCCGGCGCGGCGACCAGGCGGTCGGCGGCGTCGAACACGAAGACATTGTCGGGATCGAGCACGGCATCGAGCAGGTGTCCCGGCTCGTATTCATGTACCCCCTGCAGCACCGCGACCCAGTTGGAGGCGTCGCGCTTGAGATGCACGAAGCTTTCCGAACCGGTGATCTCTGTCACCGTGACGGTGGCGTGGAAGGCGTGGCGGCCGGAGATCCCGTTCGCCACTTCGAGCT
Source organism: uncultured Alphaproteobacteria bacterium (assembly GCA_963823485.1). Taxonomy (GTDB): domain Bacteria; phylum Pseudomonadota; class Alphaproteobacteria; order Rhizobiales; family Xanthobacteraceae; genus Bradyrhizobium. Next base: position 384,511 of record CAWGLP010000025.1, on the reverse strand, counting down.
GATGGGCGCGGAAGCCGACGCGGTAGGGGCCGTCGGAAAGCTGCGCATAAAGCCCGGTGGCCGGCGCCTGGATGCCGCCGGCATAGGCGACCTGACCGTTTTTCTTCTCGATGCCGACGATGTTGAGCGGCGGATCGGAGAATACCTGCGCCACCCGCAGCGTCTCGGGCTTGCGATAGACGCTCGGCGTGTTGCCGGCCTGAAGGACTTGGCCCTCCCACATGCAGACCGTGTCGCCGCCGAGCAGCAGCGCCTCCGAGGGCTCCGTCGTGGCATAGACAAAGATCGCGCCCGAGGCCTCGAAGATACGCGGCAGCTCGGTGCGCAGCTCCTCGCGCAGCTTGTAGTCGAGATTGGCGAGCGGCTCGTCGAGCAGCACCAGGTCGGCGCCCTTCACCAGCGCGCGCGCAATGGCGGTGCGCTGCTGCTGCCCGCCGGAGAGCTGCAGCGGCGTGCGCTTCAGATAGGGTTCGAGCCGCAGCAGTTTCGCCGCTTCCTGGACGCGCCGGTCGATCTCCTCGCGCGGCCTGCCCTGCACCCGCAGAGGCGAGGCGATATTTTCATAGACCGTCAGCGAGGGGTAATTGATGAACTGCTGATAGACCATCGCGACCGAGCGCTGCCGCACGTCGAAGCCCGTGACGTCCTTGCTGTCGACCAGCACGCGGCCGGTGGTCGGCCGGTCGAGACCGGCGAGCAGCCGCATGATCGAGGTCTTGCCCGACAACGTCGGCCCGAGCAGCACGCTCAGCGTGCCGCGCTCCAGCGTCAGCGAAACGTCGCGGATGGTCGGAATGCCATCCACGGTGCGCGAGACTTGTTCGAGCGTGACGCTCACGGTCGCCCTCCCGCTTCACGCAAGGGACGTTCGCCGGAGCTGCGATTGGCCTTGATCCAGTCGTCGAGGGCTGCGATTTCGTCTGCCGACAGCCGCAAGCCGAGCTTGGACCTTCGCCACACCACATCTTCGGCGGTACAGGCCCATTCGTTCGCAATGAGATACCTGACTTCGCTTTCCGTCAGCGTAGCGCCGAATGACCGTCCGAGATCGACAAAAGATTTCGCGCTGCCGAGCAATTTTGTCGCACGCGTGCCATAGGCATGTGCCAACCGGCTGGCATGCGCCGCCGACAGGAACGGATATTTGCGCGTCAGTTCCGCGGTCAGCGCGGCGACCGCCGAAACATCCATGTCGCCGCCGGGCAGCGGCGCCTTGCCGGTCCAGCCCTCCTTCGCTTTCGCACTGCGCAGGTAAGGCGCAAGCCGCTCCAGCGCCTCTTCCGCCAGCCGCCGATAGGTGGTGATCTTGCCGCCATAGATCGACAGCAACGGCGCATCGCCCGGCGTATCGAGTTCGAACACATAGTCGCGCGTTGCGGCCTTGGCTTCGCTGGCGCCGTCGTCATAGAGCGGGCGAACGCCGGAATAGGTCCAGACCACGTCGCCGGGCGTCACCGGTTTCGCCAGGTACTCGCTGGCGGAGGCGCAGAGATATTCAATCTCCTCGTCGGTGGCCTTCACCTTGGCCGGATCGCCGTCGTAGTCGCGATCGGTGGTGCCGATCAGGGTGAAATCGTCCTGATAGGGAATGACGAAGATGATGCGGCCGTCGGCGTTCTGGAAGATGTAGGCGCGGTCGTGCTGATAGAGCTTGCGGACCACGATGTGGGAGCCCTGCACCAGCCGCACCTTCGCGCGCGCATTGACGCCCGAGCCTGCCGACAGCACCTGCTCGACCCACGGGCCGCCGGCATTGACCAGCGCGCGTGCCTGGATGGTGGTACGCGCGCCGCTCTCGGTGTTTTCCACCGTGACATGCCAGACGCCGTCGACCTGCCGGATCTCGACGGCGCGGGTGCGGGTGTGAATCTCGGCGCCGCGATCGGCCGCATCGCGCGCGGTCAAAACCACCAGCCGCGCGTCGTCGACGAAGCAGTCGGAATATTCGAAGCCCTTGGTGTAGCGGTTGGCGATCAGGGGCTTGCCGACCTCGTCATGGACGAGATCGACCGAGCGCGTCGGCGGCAGCAAATTCCGCCCGCCGATATGGTCGTACAGGAACAACCCCAGCCTGAGCAGCCAGGCCGGCCGCAAGCCGGAGTGGTGCGGCAAAACGAAACGCAGGGGGCGGATGATGTGGGGCGCGATCTGCCAGAGGATTTCGCGCTCGATCAGCGCCTCGCGGACCAGCCGAAACTCGTAATATTCGAGATAGCGCAGGCCGCCGTGTACCAGCTTGGTCGACCAGGACGACGTCCCGCTCGCCAAGTCATTCATTTCACACAGAAAAACAGAGTTGCCTCGACCCGCCGCATCGCGCGCGATGCCGCAGCCGTTGATACCGCCTCCGATGATGGCGAGATCGAAAACCCTGTCCAACGAACGCTTCCCCGGCGGTCGCCTGTTCGCTTCGGCGATTTTGCTTTCGGATTGGAGTAAATCACAACCAAAAGCGAAAGCAAGATGAAAGCGAAGTGAAAGCGGATGTCTGGTTTGGAAATCGCGCGGGATGGGCGCGATCGAGCCGGGCTACACCCTTCGAGACGCCGCTATCGCGGCTCCTCCAGGGTGAGGTCTGAGAGCGGTTCGCGGAAGAAGTTTCAGACCCTCATGGTGAGGAGCCGCGATAGCGGCGTCTCGAACCATGTGGTCCGTGACCGTGCCGACCGCCCTATTTCAACCGCACCAGCGCCGGCGCTGATTCACCGGGCTCATCGATATCGGCTGCCGGCTTGTCCATCGCCTCGATCACCTCGATGCCGCGGGTGTGGCAGATGTTGGCGAGCCCGGCGGGCAGCGGCGCATCGGTGACGAAGGTCTGGATCTGGCTCAGATGGGCGATGCGCACCGCCGCGCTGCGGCGAAGTTTGGTCGAGTCCGCGACCAGCATGACGCTGCGCGCATTGGCGATGATCGCCTGCGCGGCCTGCACCTCGCGATAGTCGAAATCGAGCAGCGCGCCCTCCTCGTCGATCGCGGACGCGCCGATGATGGCGTAGTCGACCTTGAACTGGCCGATGAGGCTGATCGCGGTGGAGCCGATCACGGCGCCATCGGCACGGCGCACCGCGCCGCCCGCGACGATCACCTCGATGCGCGGGTGGCGATAGAGCAGCATCGCGACGTTGAGGTTGTTGGTGATGACCAGCAGATCCTCGTGCGAGGTCAGCGCGCTCGCCACCTCTTCCGTCGTGGTGCCGATGTTGATGAACAGCGAGCAGCCGTTCGGAATCCGCGCTGCCGCGGCAATGCCGATCGCCCGCTTCTCCTCCGCCGCCACGAAGCGCCGCGCCTCATAGGCGAGGTTCTCGACGCCGGAAGCGATGATGGCGCCGCCATGGATGCGCGTCAGCGAACGCTGGTCGCAGAGGTCGTTGAGGTCCTTGCGGATGGTCTGCGCCGAGACTTCGAAACGCCTGGCGAGATCTTCCACGATCACGCGGCCGGCGGCGCGCGCGATGTTGAGGATTTCAGTCTGGCGGTTGGACAGTCCGGCCATGGCGGCACCCGTTGCAGCCCCTTGGGCACAAAGAAGCCTTTATGGTGCGGCTGATTGGCGCTGCGGTCAACGCGGGAGATCGGCCGCGACGGCGACGAAGTCGACGAACGGCAAAGCTGGTTAAGACGTCCCGCGCCGCAATCCCGGCCTTCGCAGCTGCACACAACAACATTGCCCGCAAAAGCAAAAACGGAGGAAACAATGCAGATTGATCGTCGCCAGCTCGCCTTGCCGGCGCTTGCCCTTGGGCTCCTGAGCATCGTCCCGGTCCCCGCCTTTGCCGGCGCGGACGAAGACGCGATTGCGAAAAACGTCGAAACGTTCCGCGCGGCGCAGGCGGCCGGCAATGCCGACGGCATCGCCCCGCTCTGCGCGGAAGAAATGAGCTACAGCCACTCCAGTGGCGCCATCGACACCAAGGCGTCGCTGCTGGATGGCGTCAAGAACGCGAAATACAAATGGACGACGCTTGAGTACAAGAACCCGACGATCCGCGTCGTCGGTCCGGCCGCGATCGTGCGTTTCAACTTTGTCGGCGAGCAGGAGTTTACCGACGGCAAGAAGACGCCGCAGAACCTTGCCATCCTGATGAACTGGCAGAAGCAGGGTAACGACTGGATGCTGTTGTCCCGGTCCGCGACCAAGCTCTGATCGCCTCAGGCCAAGCGCCTCTGCTCAGGCCGCCAGCGGTACGCCGCTGGCGAGCCGGCGGGCGGCGCGCTCGGCCTCGCGGGCATTGCGGAACAGCCGGCCTTCGAGACGGCCGAACCGGCTCGATGCGGCAAAGAACCGGTAGCCGCCGGGATCGCGCACCACGATCCCGGCCGGTTGTGAACTGACTTCGATGATGTAGCTGTCGGACATTGGTCCAGCCTCGAGATTAATTCCGGCCCGACAACGGGTTACGGCGCGGTTTGTTCCTCCGCCACCGTTGCGCCGCAGGCCTGTCCTATGCCAAAGCTTTCGCGGAACCTGGTTCGCGAATCGCTTCAATGGCCGGAGAACTGACATGATCTCGAAATTCGCGCTTTCGACGCTGCTGGCGCTTGCGATCTGCGCACCGCTGCAGGAAGCCGCGGCGCAGGAGAGCACGCTGGGCGGCGCGCTGTTCGGCGGCGCGGCAGGCGCCATCGTCGGCGGCGCGCTCGGCGGCGGCCGCGGAGCCGCGATCGGCGCCATCGTCGGCGCAGGCACCGGTGCCGCCATCGGCGCCCAGGGCGAGCCGCGGGCCGGCGGCTATCGCTGGTATCAAGGCGGCTGCTACGTCGAACAGCCCGGCGGCTGGGCCGCGGTTTCGCCGCGCTATTGCGGTGTCCAGGCGCAATACGCGCCTCCCCCGCCCCGCTACTATGACGACACGCCGCGCTGCATGCGCTCGCCGAGCTACGATCCGCGCCGGGGCACGTTCATCGGCCGTGACGGCTACGAGCGGCCCTGCCCGTAGTGATCACGTCTTTATGACGCCGTCCGGCCGCACCGGCTGCGGACGGCCGTCGTCGTCGATCGAGACGTAAGTAAAATTGCCGTCGGTCACCAGGATCTGCTGCATCTCCTTGCGCCGCACCACCCACGCTTCAAGATGAACGGTGATCGAGGTGCGTCCGACCCGCACCAGATTGGCGTAGACCGACACCAGATCGCCGACATAGACGGCCTTGCGGAAATTCATCGCCTCGATCGCCACCGTCACGGTGCGGGATTTGGCGATCTTGGAGGCGAACACGCCGCCGCCGATATCCATCTGGCTGAGCAGCCAGCCGCCGAAGATGTCGCCATTGGCATTGGTGTCGGCCGGCATCGCCAGCGTGCGGATGCAGAGATCGCCGCCCGGCTCGGTCTCGCCATTGCCCGGCGCGTGCACATGCGTCTCCGTCACTTGAACGTCTCCCAGCCGGCATCCGGCGTGAAGCGGCCGCCGAACTTGTCGGTGAGCGCATCGAGCGTCGCGACCACGTTGTCGACCCCGCGCGCGCGTGCGTAGTTCAACGGCCCGCCGCGGAACGGCGCATAGCCGGTGCCGAAGATGACGGCGCCGTCGACCACGTCGGCATTGTCGACGATACCCTCGCGCAAGCAGGCGACGCAGACGTTCGACATCGGCAGGATCAGCCGGTCGATCATTTCCGCCGACGGCTCCGAGGTCATGGCCATGCCGCCGGTGTCGGCCTTGCCGTCCTTCCAGGTGTAGAAACCCTTGCCGGTCTTGCGGCCGAGTTCGCCCTTGGCGACCTTCTCGCGCAGCCAGGCCGGCGTCGGCGGCAGCATGTCGCCGAATTTCGAGCGCAGCATGTCGCCGACATCGAGGCAGATGTCGAGGCCGACCTGGTCGGCAAGTTCGATCGGCCCCATCGGCATGCCGAACTTCTTCGCGGCGGCGTCGATGACCGATTTGTCGATCTTCTCGTCGAGCATCAGCATCGCTTCCAGCATGTAGGGCGTCAGCGCGCGGTTGACGAGGAAGCCGGGCGACGACTTCACCGGCAGCGGCAGCCGGTCGATGGCGCCGACGAATGCCAGCGCCTCCTTCAGGAGTTGCGCATCGGTGCCGTCATGGCTGACGACCTCGACGAGTTGCAGCCGCGACACCGGATTGAAGAAGTGCAGGCCCAGCAGGCGCTCGGGCTTTTGCAGCGTGGTGCGCAGATCCTGCAGCGGAATGCTCGAGGTGTTGGTGGCGAGGATCGCGCCGGGCTTCATGTTGGGCTCGAGCCCGGCATAGACCTTCTGCTTCAGCTCGAGCTTTTCCGGCACCGCCTCGATGATGAGATCGGCGTTGCGGACGCCCTCGGCCTGCATGTCCGGCATCAGCCGGTCCAGCGCGTCGCGCACAGCAGTTCGCTTGCGCAGGATCTTGCCGTAGAGATCGGCGGCGCGCTTGATCGCACCCGCGATCGGTTCCGGCTTCATGTCGGCGAGCGTTACCCGCATGCCCTGCCCGGCGCACCAGGCGGCGATGTCGCCGCCCATCGCGCCGGCGCCGATGACATGGACGTGCTCGATCTTGTTGCCGGAGCCGGCGAGCTTCTTCATCTGCTCGCGCAGGAAGAACACGCGGATCAGGTTCTGCGCCGTCGGCGTCACCATCAGGCGGGCGAACGACGCCTTCTCGGCGTTGAGCATCGCGGACTTGTTGTCGCCATGCTTTTCCCAGAGGTCGATCAGCGCGTAGGGCGCGGGGTAATGCACTTCCGGCGCCGCCTTGGCGGCCTCGCTGCGCATCCGCCCGGCAAGGAAGCGCCTGACCGGACCGAGGCTGAGAACGTTGTTCAGAAAGCCGGGCCGCGCGCGCTTCAGGCGGCCGGACACCGCGTCCTTGACCGCGGTGCGGACGTGGCGTTCTTCGGTCACGGCGTCGACCAGCCCGAGCGACCTGGCTTTCCGCGCATCGATGGTCTTGCCGGTCAGCATCAGCGGCATCGCCTGCATCGGATTGACCAGTTGCGTGAAGCGCACGGTGCCGCCGAGGCCCGGATGCAGGCCGAGCATCACTTCGGGGAAACCGAAGCGCGCGCCGTCGATTGCAATCCGCATCTGGCAGGCCAGCGCCACTTCCAGGCCGCCGCCGAGGCAGAAGCCGTGGATCACGGCCAGCGATCGGTACCCGCAAGGCTTCGAGGCGATCGATGACGGCATGCGCGCGGCCGATCTCGGTCTCGACCGCGCCGACATCGGTCGCGCCGCGAAACGCGTTGACGTCGGCGCCGGCAATGAAGCCGCTCTTCTTGGCGGAACGGATGACGAGGCCGGTGGGACGCTGTCCTCCAGCTTCGCCAGTACCTTGTCGAGCTCCTCGATCAGGTCGGCCGACAGCGTATTGGCGCTGGTGCCTTCGCGGTCGAACAGCAGCCAGGCCACGCCGTCGCTGTCGCGGGTCAGCTTGAAATTCCGGTACGGGCCGCCTGCATCGGGCTTCGGCCCGAGTTCGAGCACGCGATCGCCGAGAAGGTCCATGATCTTCGAAATCCATGATCACACCGTCTCTATCAGCATCGCGCCGCCCAGCCCGCCGCCGATACATTCGGTGGCGATGCCGCGCCTGGTGCCGAATCGCTTCATGGCGTTGACGAGGTGCAGCACGATGCGGTTGCCGCTGCATCCCACGGGATGGCCGAGGCTGATCGCGCCGCCGTCGACGTTCAGCCTGGTCCGGTCGAGTTCGCCGGCCGCGCCGTCGAGTCCGAGAATTTCCTTGCAGAACTTCTCGTCGTTCCAGGCGGCAAGGCAGCCCAGCACCTGGGTCGCGAATGCCTCGTTCAATTCCCAGGTCTCGATATCGGAGAGCGTCAGTTCGTTGCGCTTCAACAATTCGGTCGCGGACAATACCGGGCCGAGGCCCATGATGCCGGGATCGAGCGCCGACCACTGGCTGTCGAGGATGACCGCCTTCGGCGTCAGGCCGTGCTTGGCGACGGCTTCTTCGGAGGCGAGGATCACCCAGGACGCGCCGTCGGTGATCTGCGACGAATTGCCGGCGGTGACCTTGCCCCACGGGCGCTCGAACACCGGCTTCAGTTTGGCCAAGCTCTCCGGCGTCGAGTCCGGCCGCACGCCGTCGTCATGATCGTAGAACTTGCCGTCGCGCGCGAACGAGGTTTCCACCTCGCCCTTGAGCCAGCCCTCCGACTGCGCCTTCGCCAGCCGCTTGTGGCTTTCGGCCGCGTACGCATCCGACTGCGCGCGGGTGATGCCGAACAGATGCCCGACCACTTCTGCGGTCTGGCCCATGTTGAGCTCGGTGATGGGATCGGTCAGCCCGCGTTCGAGCCCGATGATCGGCTTGAGATAGCTCGGCTTCACTTTCAGCGCGGCCATGATCTTGGCGCCGATACCCTTCGCGCCCGCCAACCCGGCGAACCAGCGCACGCCCTGCTGCGGCCACACCAGCGGCGCGTGGCTCAACGCCTCGGCGCCGCCGGCCAGAATCAGATCGGAAACGCCTTCGCGGATGTAGCGATAGCCGGTGTCGATCGACTGCATGCCGGAGCCGCAATTGATCTGCACGGTGAAGGCGACCATCTTCTCGCCCATGCCGAGCCGCAGCGCGGCGACACGGGCCGGGTTCATCTCGTCGGCAATGACGTTGACGCAGCCAAGGATGACCTGATCGAACGCATCAGGCGCGAACGGCTGCCGCGCCAGCAGCGGCCGGCCGCATTGCACGGCGAGATCGACCGGCGTGAACGGGCCTGGACCGGAGCGCGCTTTCAGGAACGGCGTCCGGCTGCCGTCGACGATAAAGACCGGTCGCGCCATCAGCTCGCTGCCCTCTGCTCACCCAGTTCCTGAAAGAATTGATGCACGTCGGCAGCCTTCCTGTAAATCGGCGACAATGCCTCGGGCGCGAAATCATCGACCTCGATGACCTTTGCCACCGCTTCTTGCGCGGCCTTCAGCTTCTCGCCGTCGGCCTGCGAAATGACGCCCTTCTTCACGGCTTCCCTCCAGTCATGCAGGCGCGCGGCGCGCATGGTCCTGGAGATGTTCTCCGCGGCCGTGACCAGCAGGAAAGCCTTTTCCAGCCGGGCGACGCCACCGTCGTCGTCGACATGCGACAGATCCGCCGTCAGCCGGTCGCGTGCGGCCGATGGCTCCAGCACGAGCTGGGCACATTGATGCACGACGCGGTCGGACGGGCCGGTCACCTTGGCGCCGAACGGCTGGATCAGGAATTTCAGGATCACAGCGACGAAGCGGTTTGGCAGGTTGGCCAGGATTTCGGCAAAGCGGTTCTCGATGGTGCGGAAGCCACTCGCCATGCACCATTCGAGCGCCGCGAAATCCTCCCGCTGCCGCCCCTCGTCCTGCCAGCGCTTGAGCGCGGCCGACAACAGATAGAGCTCCGAGAGAATATCGCCGAACCGGGCCGAGAGCATTTCCTTGCGCTTGAGCGCGCCGCCGAGCGTCAGCAGCGCCATGTCTGCACACAACGCGAACGCCGAGGAATAGCGCGAGAGCTGGCGGTAGAACCGCGTCGCCTCGCCGGCATCGGGCGCCGGCGCAAACAGCCCGCCGGTCCAGCTTCGGCCCCAGGCGCGGAACATGGTCTTGAAGCTGTGACCGACATGCGCCCAGAATGCCTTGTCGAAGGCATCGAGGCCCTTGGCGCGATCGGCTTCACCCAGTGCATTCATTTCGTCGAGCAGGAATGGATGGGCACGGATCGCGCCCTGGCCGAACACGATGAGATTTCGGGTGAGGATGTTGGCGCCCTCGACGGTGATGCCGACCGGCACCGCGCGATAGAGGTTGCCCATGTAGTTCTGCGGCCCGTCGATCACCGCCTTGCCGCCATGAATGTCCATGGCGTCGTCGATCACGACGCGCATCCGCTCGGTGGCGTGCAGCTTCATGATGCCGGAGATGACGGCGGGATGATGCCCCTGATTGAGCGCGGCACAGGTCAGCCGGCGCGCGGCGTCGAGCAGATAGGCGGTGCCCGCGATGCGCGCGAGCGGCTCCTCGATGCCTTCGAACTTGCTGATGGAGATGCCGAACTGCTCGCGGATGCGGGCGTAGGCGCCGGTGGTGCGCGCCGCGTAGGCGGCACCCGCGGCCGACAGCGACGGCAGCGAGATGCCGCGGCCGGCGGCGAGCGCCGTCATCAGCATCTTCCAGCCCTGCCCGAGCCGCTCCTGTCCGCCGATGATGTAATCCAGCGGGATGAAGACGTCGCGGCCCCAGTTCGGGCCGTTCTGGAACACCTGCATCGCCGGCAGATGGCGGCGGCCGATTTCGACACCGGGCAGATGGGTCGGGATCAGCGCGACCGTGATGCCGAGATCTTCCTCACTGCCGACGAGATGATCGGGATCATAGGCCTTGAAGGCGAGGCCGAGCAGCGTTGCGACCGGACCCAGCGTGATGTAGCGCTTGTGCCAGTTCAGCCGCAGGCCGAGCACTTCGCGGCCCTCGAAATCGCCCTTGCAGATAATACCCGTGTCGACCATCGACGCCGCATCGGAGCCTGCTTCCGGACTGGTGAGGCCGAAGCAGGGAATGTCCGTCCCCTCGGCCAGTCGCGGCAGCCATCTGTCCTGCTGTTCTTTGGTACCGAAGCGCATCAAGAGTTCGCCGGGCCCGAGCGAGTTCGGCACCATCACGGTGACGGCAGCGGTGAGCGAGCGCGACGATAGCTTGCGCACCACTTCCGAATGCGCATAGGGCGAGAAGCCGAGCCCGCCATGTTCCTTCGGAATGATCATGCCGAAGAATTTATGACGCTTGATAAAGGACCACGCCTCCGGCGGCAGGTCGCGCCATTCCCAGTTGATCTTCCATTCGTCGAGCATGGCGCAGAGCTCGTCGACGGGACCGTTGAGGAAGGCCTGCTCTTCCGCGGTCAATTTCGCCTGTGCGGTCGCGAGCAGTTTCGACCAGTCGGGATTTCCAGTGAAAAGATCGGCGTCCCACCAGACGTCGCCGGCTTCGAGCGCCTCGCGCTCGGTATCGGACATCGACGGCAACACGCCGCGCGCCCAGGAGAAAATCGGTTTGCTGATAAAATCGCGGCGGAAGCTCATGGCGAACCCTCGTGGTCTGCGGCGCGACATCGCGCCTCACCTGTGCCAAACGACCGGATCATTGTAGCTGAAAAGCACCGGTTTCGGAGACGTTTCGCCTCGGGAATGAAGCGAAATTGATAAACCAGACGATAACGGCGAAGACCCCGCAGGCGTTCCAAAACGTCTGCATTGTCCGACGTTTAGAGATCGGTGAGGTTACCGTTACGCGAGCAGTGCGACGGCAGCCGCCTGCCCGCACGGACAGGCAGCGACTACGAATCCCGCTTGCCGCGCCTTCGTTCGTTCGGAACAAACACAGCAAACACTTCCCTAACGCGAACCGCAGGCGTGACGTCGCGGGTAAAGCGAATTTCCGCGGTCGCCCGGGTTGCTTCCGGTCGCGGCGCATAAAGCGCACTTTCGTACAGCGATCCATCGAACCGCAAATGGTTCTCGTCATCGGCGAGGTAGGCATTCGAAACGAACAGGCATACGAGTAGCGCTGATCCCACGACGGTAAAATATTTGAAAACGGGCATTGGTTGGCGAGCCTCCCCTTCTTGAACAGGAGGATGCGCCGCTCGCCATCAAGGCCAGGTTTAAGGCCGCCCAGCTTTTGCCGGAGCGGTTGGCTGGCCGTTGCCAGTTTATGACGAATTTTAGTGAATCGGTTTTCTCTCCGTCATTCCGGGGCTCACGCAGCGGGAATTTTGATCGGCAACCTTTTGTCGTCATGGCCGGGCTTGTCCCGGCCATCCACGTCCTTCTTGCATTCCTTAAGCAAAGACGTGGATGCCCGGCGCAAGGCCGGGCATGACGAGCTCCATCAGTCAGCTCCCAGGCGCGCTATTGCGCATGCGGGAATAAGAGGAGAGGCCGCGCGTCAGCCCGGCCCTGCGCCCTGCATTGCCGTATACACGGCGTAGAGCGACTGGCTTGCGGCCATGAACAGTCGGTTGCGCTTGGGGCCACCGAAGGCGACGTTGCCGCACACTTCCGGCAACCGGATGCGTCCGATCAGCTTGCCTTCCGGTGTCCACACCGTGACGCCACTGTAGCCGACCGCGCGGCCGGCATTGCTGGAGGCCCAGACATTGCCGTTGACGTCGCAGCGCAGGCCGTCGGGTCCGCACTTCACGCCGTCGACCATGCAATCGCTGAACCGCTTGTGGTTGGAGAGCTTGTTGTCGGTGCCGACATCGAACACGAATATCTCGCCCTTGCCGCCCGGACCGGTGTCGCCCGGCCCCTTGCCAGTCGAGGCGACATAGAGCTTCTTGTAATCCGGCGAGAAACAGAGCCCGTTGGGATCCGGCACCTGTTCCTCGGTCACCACGAGGTCGAGTCGGCCGGACGGATCGATGCGATAGCAATTGGTCGGCAGTTCGCGCCTGCCCGGCACGAAGCCTGCCGGCTGTCCGATCCGCGGATTGAGCTTGCCGGAAAGATTGCTCGGGCCGCCCGCGACATCGGGCTCGCCTTCATAGAGCTGGCCGCCATAGGGCGGATCGGTGAACCAGTAGCTACCGTCGGGGTGGGCGACGACGTCGTTGGGCGAGTTGAGTTTCTTGCCGCCGAAATTGTCGGCCAGCACGGTCGCGGTGCCGTCGTGTTCATAGCGCACCACGCGGCGGCTGAGATGTTCGCAGGAAAGCTGGCGGCCCTGGAAGTCGAACGAGTTACCGTTGGAGTTGTTGGACGGCGTGCGAAACACGCTGACATGACCGTCATCCTCCGACCATCGCATCTGCCGGTTGTTCGGAATGTCGCTCCACAAGAGATAGCGGCCCTGCGCACTCCAGGCCGGACCTTCGGCCCACAGCAGCCCGGTGTGCAGGCGCTTGATCGCGGTGTTGGGCTGGGCCAGATCGTTGAACGACGGGTCGACCGCGATGATGTCGGGGTCCCAGAAATAGGTGGTCGGCGCGCCGCGCGGACTGAAATCGCGTGGCGGGCTGGTAACCGTGGATGGTGGCGCCACAGGGCCGCCTTGAGGGCCGCCCTGCGCCAACGCGCCGCCGACCCCGGCCATGGTGGCGCCGGCGGCGACCGCCAGGCCGTGGACGAGCGTTCGTCGTGAGACCGTGCCTGCTGGATCGCGCTTCTGTTGTGGATCGCGCTGCTCCCGGTGTGTCATCGCATCCTCCCTGTGTACGCCGGCCGTTGATCCGGCCTGGCAAGTTGAGGTTAATATGAACCGCTTCTGGTTGCGAGAACTTGATCTTGCCCGCAGCCGGAAGGCTTGCAATGCAAGATGGCTTTACCTCGTCGATCTGATGTCGATCAGGAGGCCGCCCACCGCGCGATGGCGTGGCCGCGAGCGAGTGAGTTGCCAGGATGTGCTTTGGCAGGTCATACAATGAAACGAGAGATCGCCTCTCCTGCGCCCATGGAGACATGGCATCACTCCGCAGAACCTTGCATTTCGGCCATATCGGAACATGGCGCTCGCCTGATGGTCGCAACGGACTGTTAGGCAAACCCCGAGGTATCGGTTGCGGCCATGGCTCCGTGTCGATCCAGTATTTGTAATACGCGAAACCCAAAGTACGACGTCGGCGCCGGCATAACGGTGGCGCACGGCCTTGGCGCGAATCCCTCCGGTCTGATGAAAAGCAAAAAAGGAAAATCGAGAATGTTGAAGTCACGTATCGGCCTCGCTCTCGCGGGCGCCCTCGTCATTGGGTCGTCGGTGATTGCAATCGAACCGGCAAGCGCGGCTCAGGGATGCGGCCCGGGCTGGTGGCGCGGCCCGTGGGGCCATTGCCGGGATACGCCATACACTGGCCCCCTCCCGAGAGGCGGGTACCAGATCGAATTTCGGCCAGCCGACAACGGCTGCCCTCCCGGATTCTGGCGCGGGCCGTATGGCCATTGCCGCAACACGCCGTTTCACGGCCGCCTGCCAGACGGAAACTGGAAGTAACGAGCGAAGCAAGACAGATTTCGGGAATGCAAAGACCGCCTTCGGGCGGTCTTTTTATTTCTCTAGCCATGTCCAACGCCCGTTTGCGCAATGAAGCCATATGGTGCGTGGTGCGTGCGCTGCAACGTCCGTTGTTGCGGCATCGTTGAACCTGAAGCCAACTCGAGGTGAGCTCTCGATCCACTTCGAACACCGATGTTTCCAACGGATCAGAACTGACGCCGCCGCCTCCCTGGCGATGTCTTGATCTAAATCAATGCAGGCGAGCGGCGTGCCCTCAGGTTTTCTGCTCCAGAGAACGGCGGAGGCATTCAATGAAGCTCGGTCGTCATTTGCTTGCAGGCGCAAGTCTTTTCGCTCTCGGTTGTGTCTCGGCATTAGCCCAGCAGGTCACGGGTACGCCAGGCTCTCCGGGGACCACGACCACCATCGACGGCGAACAGCTTCCGCCATCGCCGCCGGCATTTGGCGGGCGTGATCGAGGAGAGAGCTTCGGACTCGACCGCCTGGTGGGCGCCGCGTGTCGTGCCGCCAAAGGGCGCACCCAACGTGTTGCTCATCATGACGGACGATCAGGGGTTCGGAGCGCCAAGCACTTTCGGCGGCGTTGTCCCCACGCCGGCGATGGATCGCATCGCCGCGCAGGGCCTGCGCTACACCAATTTTCATTCCACCTCGCTGTGCTCGCCGACGCGGGCGGCGCTCATTACCGGCCGCAATCATCACTCGGTCGGCTTCGGAGTGGTCGGCGAGATATCGACGGGATACCCGGGTTATGATTCGATCATTCCGATCGAGAAAGGCACGGTCGGCACCGTCCTGAAAGCGAACGGATACGCCACCTCGTGGTTCGGCAAGAACCACAACACACCTTCGTATCAATCGAGCCAGGCGGGGCCGTTCAATCAATGGCCGAATGGCATGGGCTTCGAGTATTTCTACGGTTTTGTCGGCGGCGATGCCAGCCAGTGGCAGCCGAACCTGTTCCGCAACACAACGGCGATCTATCCATTCCAGGATAATCCCGCCTGGAACCTGACGACAGCGATGGCCGACGAGGCCATCCAGCACATGAAACAGCTCAAGGAGATCGCGCCTGACAAGCCGTTCTTCGTCTACTACGTCCCCGGCGGCACTCACGCGCCGCATCATCCGACGCCGGAATGGATCAAGAAGATCGGCGACATGCACCTGTTCGATCAGGGCTGGAACAAGCTGCGGGAGACGATCTTCGTCAACCAGAAGCGGCTGGGCATCATGCCCGACCACGCCAGGCTGACACCGTGGCCGAAGGAATTGCCGCAATGGGACAGCATCGGCGAACTGGAGAAGAAGCTCTTCATCCGGCAGGCCGACGTCTACGGCGCCTACCTCGCCTATACCGACCATGAGATCGGCCGCGTCATTCAGGCCGTCGAAGATCTCGGCGAGTTCAACAACACCTTGATCATCTACATCGGTGGCGACAACGGCGCGAGTGCCGAAGGCATGATCAACGGTACGCCCAACGAGTTCACCACCTTCAACGGCGTCCCGGTGCCGGTGAAGGCGCAATACCTCTGGTACCCGTTCTGGGGCTCCGACAAGACTTTCCCCCATTATGCCGCGCCGTGGGCTTGGGCAATGGGCACACCATTCAAGTGGGTCAAGCAGGTGCCGTCGCATTTTGGCGGAACTGCCCAAGGCGTCGTCATGTCATGGCCCGGCTACATCAACGATGTCGGCGGCATCCGTCGCCAATTCCATCACGTCATCGACATTGCCCCGACCATCCTCCAAGCCACCGGCATTCCACAACCTGATACGATCGACGGGATCAAACAGAGCCCCATGGAAGGGTTGAGTATGGCGTACACATGGGACAAGGCGAACGCCAACGTCAGGTCGAACTCGCACGACCCAATATTTCGAAATGCTCGGCAACCGCGCCATCTATCAAGATCGATCGGTTGGGCCACGACGCCGATCACGCTGCCATGCGGAACTGAGCAGCGCGCCCCGCCGGACGTAATCACGGATACAAGTCGGAAACTTCGTCATGTTCGGATGACCCCACCCAGTTCAATGATCTGGCTGACAAGATGCCGGACAAGGTCAAGGAGCTGCAAGCCGTCTTCGATGCCGAGGCAAGGAAGTACAACGTGCTGCCGCTCGATAACACGACGCTTGCGCGCTGGAATACGCCGCGCCCGAGCCTGACGGCCGGGCAGAACGGTGTTTACCTATTCCGGCGAATCTGACCGGCGTTCCGGCCAGCGCCGCGCCGAGCATCCTCAACAAGTCCTATACCATCACCGCCGAGATCGAGATTCCGAAGGGCGGCGCCGAAGGGATGATCGTCACCGAAGGCGGACGTTTCGGCGGCTACGGGCTGTTTCTGAGCAAGGGTGTAGCCGGCCTTCGGCGGGGCAAGCCCGTGTTCTCTCTACAACCTGCTCAACCTCAAGCGCACGATCTGGTCGGGACCGGAGCTGAGCGCCGGCAAGCACACCATCGGCTTTGATTTCAAGTCGGATGGGCCGGGCCTGGGCAAGGGTGGCACGGGCGTGCTTTCAGTGGATGGCAAGGAAGTCGATCGGAAATCGATCGAACACGGTACGCCCATCACCTTCCCGGAGGACGAAACCTTCGACGTCGGCAAGGACACCCGCACCGGGTTAGCGTTACTCGAATATCGCTATGATCCTCCGTTCAAGTTCACGGGCAAGATCAACAAACTGACGTTCAGGCTCGGACCGGAGCTGAAGGACCCGGCGCAAGCCAAGGCAGAACTTGGACCGATGCGAGCGCCGGAACCGGATCCCATTGAAGAATCCGGGTCTCAAAAGCCACCCGCAACCGCCGGGAAGAGATGAAGGGCGCATTGACGTTTGCGGCCATCAGCGAAGCCGCGACAGGATTGGCGCTGGTAATCGCTCCGTCTCTGGTCGGCCAATTGTTGCTGGGCGAGCCGCTTTCCGGTGTGGCAACGCCGGTCGCGCGTGTCGCCGGGATTGCGCTGATCGCGCTCGGGATCGCCTGTTGGCCAGGGTGGCCGCCGCTCTCCGGCATGTTGATCTACAGCGGAGCCGTCACCCTGTATCTAGCCTACCTTGGTTTCGCGGGTGAATCGAGCGGTGTCCTGCTGTGGCCGGCGGTGATCCTTCATCTGATACTGACCGCGCTCTTGATGCGCGGCTACAGCCTTTAATGACCCGAAGGACCCCGCCTGGTGTGCTGTGGAAAGTAACCCCGCAACCGATCGGCCACATGGCTGCAACCGATGAAGCTCTCAGGCGCTCGCGAAAGGGTCGCGAAAAATTCGCTTACCCAAGTTTTCTCTGGCCCCCCGAACAAGGCAGTTGGCGAGTGAAAGGCTGACAACGGTGCCGGAGAAGACGACGTCTGGCCACTCTGTCATAATCGTCGAGCCGGATTAGCTGACTGAACTATTGCTGCAAGCAGCGTGACAACCGAGTACCGACGAACTTTGGCCGAATGGCGCTTGAGCGACGATGGCCGGGGTTATTTACCACTAGGTCAGGCCTTCGTCTGGAATGTTCAGCACCGTGCCGCACGCCTTGCAGTGCACCGCATCGCTGTCATGGCGCTGCAGCCCGCAGGTCGGGCAGGCAAACCGCACCTTGTGAGGCGAGAGCAGCGCGCGGGCGAGATTGAAGAACAGGGTGACGCCGAAGATCATGATGACGACCGAGATCAGGCGGCCGGTGGTCCCGGCGAGCGTGATGTCGCCGAAGCCGGTGGTCGTAAGCGCGGTGACGGTGAAATAGAGCGCGTCCGCATAGTTCGATATCTGCGGATTGCGAAACTTCTGCGTCTCATAGACGATCGCGGTCATCACGAAGATGAACACGGCGAGGTTGGTGACGGCGAAGATCACTTCCTCGTTGCGGCGGAAGAACGTGCTGTCCTCGCGCAGCCGCGCCAGCATCTGGTAGTCTCGCAGCAAGCGCAGCGTCCGCAGGATGCGCAGGAAGCCGCCGGGTTCACCCGCCAGCGGCGCCAGGAACGAAATGATCGCGACAATGTCGGTCCAGGTCGAAAAACGGGTGAACTCGAGCAACCGGTGCCGGCTGACGAGCAGCCGCGCGGAGAAGTCCGCCAGGATCACCGCGCCGAACACGACGTCGAGAGCTTCGGTGATGTCGTTGGAAGGCAGGAACGACGTCGCGATGATGAACAGGACCGTGACGATGTCGAACACCAGCAGTCCGTAGCGAAAGCGAACGCCTTCCGGCGTTGCGCCTTCGTAGAGGCTGCGGACGCGCTCGCTGGGAGGCACTGGGGACATGGCGTCATATTCGCCATTCGCGCGTGTCATGGCAATCGATGGATCGAGACATTGCACAATCGCTGCGCGGCGTCCGCGGCAACGAGCGTCACTACCGGTTGGCTGCCGAACGCTCGATGAACGCGACCTCCGTGCCCTTCTTCAGCATTTTTGCCAGCCGATCGACGTCCCAATTGGTCAGGCGGACGCAGCCATGCGACTCCGACTTGCTGACCTTGGAGGGGTGCGGGGTGCCGTGTATGCCATAGCTTTCCGCCGACAGCCCGATCCAGTGCGAGCCGGCGGGATTGTTCGGCCCGGGCCTGATCGTGAAGGCTTCCCGGGATTTGACGCCCTTGAACCTGTAGTCCGGATTGTAACGATAGCTCGGGTGGGCATCGATCGACGTCACCTTGAGGACGCCGCCAGGCGTCGGCTTCTCCTCGCTGCCAACGCTCGCCGGGAAAAACGCGATCAGAGGCGCCGTCCTTTCCGAGAGCCTTCACGGTCTGGGCGGTCTTGTCGACCTCGACACGCGTGACGACCGGCCGTACTTCCTTCATAACGACGTTCGCCACCGAGATCGTCTGGCCGGGCTCGTTGAATTTCCGGCCCGGGTTGAGCGCCTCGAGCAGCGCCTCGCTCATATGAAATTTCTCGGCGATGGCTTCGCGCGGGCTGGTGTAGGCCAGCGACTTAAGGTCCTTCATGTCGTCCATTTTCGCCGGCAGCTTGTCCAGGAACGGACCCCTCACATCCTTCTCGGCAATCTTGTAATCGACGATCACCGGATCCGGGCTGACGGCAAGCAACGCAGTCCAGACTTCCGAATTCAGCAGTTGCTTGTTGACCGTGAGCCCCCTGGCTTCGGCAAACGCACGCAGGGCCTTCTCGGCGTTCTCGCCGAGTTTGCCGTCGATCTCGCCGGGCGAAAAGCTGGCGCGGTCGAGCAGCACCTGCGCCTTGACGATGGCAGGATGAATTCGGTCCTCGGATGGGGCCTTGCCGGTGAATTCAGCGTTGTTGATCGCCGCGGCATCAAGGCCAGCTGCGGCCGGACGGACGAGGCAGGCGAGCAGGATCAGCGCGGCGAACAAGCGAAGCATCGGCAATCTCCGAAACACCGCCATATAAAGATTTGGGCGGTGCGGAGTTCCTTATGGCCCGCGGATCAATCCGGCCGGATCATCTCGAACATGTTTTCCGGCTTGATCTCGAAATAGTCGCCGCGGCGGCCGGCGCGGACGATGGGCCGCGCCAGCCCGGTCTGGTAGACGCCGTCCTCGATGAAGGCCTTGTCGATATGCACGGCAACAACCTCGCCCAGCGTCAGCCAGGCCTGCGCCTTTTCGCCGTCGGCGCCCTTCAACTGGATGATCTCCGTCAGCTTGCACTCGAAGGCAACGGGGCTCTCGCCGACGCGGGGGACGTTGACGAGCTTGCAGGGCACGGCGGTCAGGCCTGCAATCTTGAATTCGCTGACATCGTGGGCGACATGGGCCGCGGTCGCGTTCATGTGCTTCGCCAGATCCATGGTAGCGAGGTTCCAGACGAACTCGCCGGTTTCCTGGATGTTCTGGACGCTGTCCTTCCAGGTGGTCGAGGAGAAGCCGATCAGTGGCGGGTGTAGCAGAAGGCGTTGAAGAAGCTGTACGGCGCCAGATTGATGTTGCCCCTGGCGTCACGCGAGGAGATCCAGCCGATCGGGCGCGGGGCGATGATGGCGTTGAAGGGATCGTGCTTGAGGCCGTGGCCGTTTTTCGGCTCGTAATAGTGCAGGTCTTTGGTTGTCACGCGGGAGCTCTTCCGTCATTGCGAGGAGCGAAAGCGACCGAAGGCAACCCAGGGACCACGTCGCGCGGAGGCAAGGGATTGCTTCGCTTCGCTCGCAATGACGGCTGTGTCAAGTAATGAAGGCGTCAATTCGCCTTGCGCGGCTCAAGGGCCCGGAAAAGGAAATCGATCATCTGGTCGATCGTCGCGCTGGGCTTGTTCATGGCCTGCGCGATCATCTGCGGGTGGAAAAAGCGGATCATGCCGGTGCAGGTGCAGAGCGCCGCCAAAGGCAAATCCGGCGCCTCGAACTCGCCGGACGCCACGCCCTGTGCGATCACCTGGCCGATGATGCCGGTGACGCATTCGATATGGACGACGCAGACGTCCCAGTCCTCCTGCATCGCGATCTCGACCATCTCGTGCAGCTTGGAATCGCCGACATAGCGCTCGGTGTTCATCCGATTGACGGTCTTGAGCAACTCGCGCAAGCGGGGTTTCGCCGGACCGGGCTGGGCTACGATCCGCCGCGCCTCGACCTCGACCTCACCCATCAGCGTGCGCGCCACGCCTTCGTGGATCGACTTCTTCGAATCGAAGAAGCGATAGACGTTGGCGGGGCTCATCCGCAGTTCCTTGGCGATGTCGGCGACCGTGGTCTTCTGGTAGCCGATCTGACGGAACAGACGCTCCGCCACCACGAGAATCCGTCTCGCGGGTATCGATCTCGACGGGTTCGGAAGTCAGCGCCATGTCAACACTCAATGTTCAATTATTCTGCGGCGTCGGCAAGCGGAATTGCGTGCGGCACCCTGGTTTGATCCTTCGCGTGATGTTGCGACGCAAGATCGGGCTGTTCGGTCTGGCCGCTTTCATCCAGGCTTTTCCTGAACCAGAGGGCATAGAGGCCCGGCAGGTACAGCAGGGTCAGGAAGGTTGCAACGAACAATCCGCCCATGATGGTGATCGCCATCGGTCCCCAGAAGGCGGAACGCGACAGCGGGATCATGGCGAGGATCGCGGCCAGCGCCGTCAGCACCACCGGGCGGGCGCGCCGCACGGTGGCTTCGACGATGGCTTCCCGGCGGGTCAGGCCCTGCGACACGTCGGACTCGATCTGATCGACCAGGATCACCGCGTTGCGCATGATCATGCCGGCCAGCGCGATCAATCCCAGCAGCGCCACGAAGCCGAACGGCTGGTTGGCGACATTGAGGCCGAGCGAGGCGCCGACGATTCCCAAGGGCGCCGTGAGGAACACCAGCAGCAGCCGCGAGAAGCTGTGAAGCTGGATCATCAGCAGCGTCAGCATCACGATCACCATCAACGGAAACAGCACGAAGATCGAGGCGTTGCCCTTGGCGGATTCCTCGAACGCGCCGCCGGCCTCGATCCGGTAGGCCGGCTCGAGAGAGTCGCGGATTTCCTTCAGCTTCGGCCAGATCTGGTTGGTGACGTCGGGCGCCTGCACGCCGTCGACGACGTCGGTGCGCACCGTGATCGCCATGTCGCGGTTGCGCCGCCACATGATCGGCTCCTCGTGGGAATATTCGATCTTGGCAATCTGCTGCAGCGGCACGGCGACGCCGTTGCGCGACGTCACGGTGAGGTCGCCGACGCGGCCGAGATCGAGGCGCTCCGACGGCACCGCGCGCGCGACTACGCCGACCTTCTCGATGCCGTCGCGGATCGTCGTGACCTGCGCGCCCGAGATCAGCATGGCGAGCGACTGCGAGACGTCCTGCGGGGTCAGGCCGAGCGCGCGGGCGCGGTCCTGGTCGACGACCAGCTTGAGGTAGGGCGACTGCTCGTTCCAGTCGAGCTGCGGCTCCACGACGCTGGGGTTCTGTCTCATGACGTCACGGACCTTGTAGGCGATGTCACGAACGGTGTTGGCGTCGGGACCGATGACGCGGAACTGGACCGGGAAACCGACCGGAGGGCCGAAATTGAAGCGATCGATGCGCACGCGCGCTTCGCTCAGTTCGCCCTCGCCGACCGCCTTCTCCAGCCGCGCCTTGATCCGCTCGCGGGCCTCGACGTCCTTCGACACGATCACGATCTCGGCGAAGGCCTCGTTCGGCAGTTGCGGGTTGAGGCCGAGCCAGAAACGCGGCGAGCCCTGGCCGACATAGGAGGTGTAGGTCGCGATATCCTTGTCGTCCTTTAGCAGCGACTTCGGCCTTCTTGACGGACTTCTCCGTGACGTTGAAGGCGGTGCCTTCGGGCAGGCGCAATTGCAGGAACAACTCCGGCCGCTCCGACAGCGGGAAGAACTGCTGCTGCACATGGCCGAAGCCCACGATCGAGAGCGCGAACACGCCGACGGTCGCCGCCACCACCTTGATCCGGTGTTCGACGCACCACTGCACCATGCGGCGCAGGGCGCGATACATTCGCGTCTCATAGACCGCATGCGGATCGTGGTTCTGGTGGACGGCGATGTGGGGCAGCAGCTTGACGCCGATATAGGGCGTGAAGATCACCGCCACGAACCAGGAGGCGACCAGCGAGATCGCCACGATCCAGAAGATGCCGCCGGCATATTCTCCGACCGCCGAATTGGCAAAGCCGATGGGGAGGAAGCCAGCGGCCGTGACCAGGGTTCCCGTGAGCATCGGAAACGCGGTTGATTCCCAGGCAAAGGCGGCCGCGCGGAAGCGGTCCCAGCCCTGTTCCATTTTCACCACCATCATCTCGACCGCGATGATGGCGTCGTCGACCAGCAGGCCGAGCGCGATGATCAGTGCGCCAAGCGTGATGCGGTGCAGGTCGATCGACATCGCGTTCATGACGATGAAGACGATCGCCAGCACCAGCGGCACCGACATCGCCACCACGATACCGGTGCGCCAGCCGAGCGCCACAAAGGAGACGAACAGCACGATCGCCAGCGCCTCGAGGAAGGAATGCACGAACTCGCCGACCGCGTGCTCGACCACCTTCGGCTGGTCGGCGATCTGCTCGACCTCGATGCCCTGCGGCACGGCCTTCATGAAGTCGGCAGTGGCCTTTTCGACCTCCTTGCCGAGTTCGAGGATGTTGGCGCCCTTGGCGGTGACCACGCCGATGCCGAGCGCCGGCTTGCCTTCCTGGCGCGCCGTGAAGGTCGGCGGATCGACGAAGCCGTGGGTGACGGTGGCGATATCGCCGAGGCGGAACACGCGGCCATTGCTCTCGACCGGGCTCTCCGCCACCGCCTTGGCGCCGTCGAGCGCGCCGGTAACGCGCAGCGGCACGCGCTGCGAAGAAGTTTCGACGGTGCCGGCGGGAGTGACGTTGTTCTGCTTGGCGAGCGAATCGAACAGCGCCTGCGGCGTGATGCCGAGCGTCGCCAGCTTGGCGTGAGAAAATTCGACGTAGATGCGCTCGTCCTGGGCGCCGTAGAGATTGACCTTGGTGACGCCGGGCACCTTCAGCAGCCGCTGGCGCATGCCTTCGGCGGCCTTCTTCAGCTGCGCGAAATCGGCGCCCTCGCCCGTCATCATGTAGAGGATGGAATCGACGTCGGAGAATTCGTCATTGACGGTCGGGCCGATCAGCCCGGCAGGCAACTGGCCCTGCACGTCCACCAGCTTCTTGCGCAGCAGATAGAAGAGATAGGGCACGTCCTTTGGCGGCGTCGAATCCTTGAAGGTGACCTGCATCGCCGTGAACGACGGCTTGGAATAGGTCTGCACCTTTTCGAAGAACGGCAGTTCCTGCAGCTTCTTCTCGATCGGGTCGGCAACCTGCGTCTGCATTTCCTGGGCGGTGGCGCCCGGCCAGATCGCCGACACGTTCACCACCTTCACCGTGAAGAACGGATCCTCGGCGCGGCCGAGCCGCTCATAGGAGAAGAAGCCGGCGACGCCGAGCGCGATCATCAGGAACAGGATCAGCGTCGGATGGCTGACCGCCCAGCCCGAGAGATTGAAGCGCTTCATGTCACTCTCCAACATCCAAATTCGTTTGCAGCGTCATTGCGAGGAACGACGCAATCCACACTTCCTTGTGGCGAGACGGATTGCTTCGCTTCGCACGCAATGACGGAACGTAGTAACGGGAATCAGAACGACAGCGACGAGACGACCCGGACCTTCTGGGCCGGATCGAGCTTCTGCACACCGAGCGTGACAACCTTGGCGCCATCATCGACGCCGCCGGTGATCACGACGGAATTGCTCTCGTAGGATTTCACGGTCACCGGCTTCAGCGTCGACGGCACCGGTATCGTCGACGACATAGAGCGAGGGATTGCCGCCCTGGCTGAACAGCGCCGACAGCGGCAGCTTCGCCACGCGCTCGGTGGCGGCATCGGCCAGCGTCAGGGTCGCGGTCATGCCGAGCGAAACCTTGTCGTCGGCTTCCGGCAGCGAGAACTTCGCCAGATAGGTGCGCGTGGCCGGATCGGCCGACGGCGCGATCTCGCGCAGCTTCGCGGCATACTTCTTGTTGGGCTCCGACCACAGCGTCACGGTGGCGCTGCCGGACTTGGCGCGGCCGACCAGCGTTTCCGGAATCGCGACCACGGCTTCCTTTTCGGCAAAGCGCGCGACGCGGATCGCGGTCTGGCCGGCGGCCACGACCTGGCCGGGCTCGATCAGCGTCGCGGTGACGACGCCGCGGGTGTCGGCCACCAGCGTCGCATAGGAAAGAGAGTTCTTGGTCAGTTCGACCGAGCGCTCGGCGCGGTTGAGGCGCGCCCGCGCCTCGTCGGCAGCGGCGCGGCTCTGGTCCATCTGCGCATCCGTGGTCCAGCCCTTGGCGCGCAGATCCTTGGCGCGCTGCTCGGAGGCGGTCGCCTGCGCCAGCACGCCGGTGGCGGCGCGGAATTCGGCCTCGGACTGCTCGGCCTGCAGCTTCAGATCGACTTCATCGAGGGTGGCAAGCGGCTGGCCGACATCGACGGTCTGGCCGACCTCGACCAGGCGCTTGGCGACCTTGCCGGGAACCCGGAAGCCCATGTCGGTCTCGATCCGCGGCCGGATGGTGCCGACGAAGCTGCGCTCGGGCGTCTCGGCCCCGTAATGGACGGTCGCGACCAGAACCGGGCGTCCCGGAGCTGCCGTTTCGGCCGCCTTTTCATTGCAGCCGGTCAGCGCAACCACCGCAAAAGCCAGCGATGCGCCGGTCAAAAGCCTGTAATAACTAGAAAAAATAGAACGAGCGAACATCGGATGCTCCATCGCTAATGTCGATGAAGATTATCGAGTACCGACTGACGAATGTCAATAATCGTCAGTGATCATGAATTCGTGAGTTAACGTGAGGTAACCTATACCTCGCATCAACCCGTCTCGATGCCGCCGGCCGCCGCCGATGGCGGAAGGGCCCGTGGTGTGAAGCCGCTTCGTCGGGATCCCTAATCCGCCAGTTGAAAGCGCTCGAAGCGATGCAGCTCTTCCTCAATGCGGCGCTTCAAGTCCTTGCGCAGGCTCCGGATCGCGCCCTTGCCGACCCAGCTCCACTTCTGCATCAGGAGTTTGCGGTTCTGGCGGTCGGTCTTCAGGTCGATCGCGGCCACGATGTCTTCACCGACCAGAACGGGCAACGCGAAATAGCCGAATACCCGCTTGTCCTTCGGCACATAGGCCTCGAAACGGTGGCCGTAGTCGAAGAACAGTTCGGTGCGCTTGCGCTGGATGATGAGCGGGTCGAACGGCGAGAGGATATGAACCAGACCGGCATCGCCCTCGCCGGCCGGCGCTGAACCATTCGCCTCCAGTGTCTCGGGCTGCGCCCAATGTTCCTGCTTGCCGGCGCCTTCGAGCGCGACCGGCGCCAGTTCCTTGCGGCGCATACGCGCCTCGATCAGGCGCCGTATCGCTGCCTTGCTTGGTGCGTCGAGATGGCAGATCGAAGTCCAGGCTGACGATCCCCTGCGAACGTAACGCGCGATCAAGCAGATAGGCGGTGATGTCAGCAGACGGCGCCGGCTTCGGCGGCCGCTCCCAGCCGAAATGCCGCGTCATCAGCTCGTAGGTCTTGAGCATGCCGGTGCGTTCGGAGATCGTCACCTCGCCGGTATAGAAGGCGAGTTGCAACGCGCGCTTGGATGGCTTGCGGCTTTGCCACAGATGCTCCTTCTCGGTCAGCACGTCATCTTCGATGTCGCGGATGGTCAGCGCGCCGTCGCGCCGCAACAGCCGCATCACCTTGCGGGTATCGGCCGGCTTGACCGAGGCGAACCATCTGTGACCTTCGCGCTTGTGCAGCCGCATTGCCGGGACGAAAAAACGAAAATCCGCTGATGGCACGTAGGACAGCGCGTGCGTCCAGTATTCGAAAACGCTCTTGTCCACGCTCTGGGCCTGCCGCAGGTCGGCGCGGGCGTAACCGGGGATGCGGCTATAGAGGATGTGATGGTGGCACCGCTCGATCACATGGATGGTGTCGATCTGGACATAGCCGAGATGTTCCACCGCCGCCGCGACCGCCTGCGGCCCCTCGCCGAACGGCTGCCGGCTATCAAGCCGCTGGGCATGCAGCCAGATTCGCCGGGCCTCGGCTTTGGTCAGGGGGCGGGGTTCGGTCGCGCGGGGCATCGCGCGGCAATGTAGTCGGATTCGTTCGCGTGGGGAGTCCCCGGGGACAGGCCTATCGGCCTCGCCGAGAACTCACATCACCGCTTCTGCCGATCGCCGACGCTGCCGGTCGCGATGTCCGCCTCGCAGGAAGCCCGGCCGCGCTCCGGCGCCTGACACCGGTAGACGTTGCCGGTGAGGCGATCGAGCAGCCAGGCGCTTTCTTCCGTCGGGCTTTCGAAGCCGACATAGCGGCCGCCGACCGCATTGACCAAAGTCGACAGCAAAATCGCAGCGGCGATCATGGCCGAGCCGATCAGGATCGGCATTGAACTTCCGGAACCGGCCGGCTCCGGTGCACCGGTGCGATAACCCGGATATTCCCGTTGACGCTTGACTGACTGCAACACCCGCCCGCCCGATGGTTGCCACGACGGTTCTTGTTGTTCGCTTTTTTTCGTGAGCAATCCAGCTAGGCGTGCATCTTGCCGATTTGTTGTCCACAGCTCGACGGTGGCGCGACGCGTTCAGATTCTTTTCAAGCGTCGATCAACGGCGGAACAGTCCACCCATCATGCCGCCGAACAGCGCGCCGGGACCACCATTGTTGCGATGATAATGACGGTTTCCGCCGCCGCCGCGGCGGCGCGACTGGCGCACCGGTTCATCGTCGGAACCGACGCTGGAGTCAGACACGCGGGTTGCCAGAATTTCCGATTGCAGCGCCTTGTGCTGCAGGGCGTTGAGGTAACCGCTCTTCGGATAGCCGCGCGCCGCCTGCCAGCGGGTGATCACGGTGCGGGTGGCGCCGTCGAACTTGCCGGATGCCTTGATGTCGAAGCCGAGGCCGGTCAGCCGGCGCTGCACGTCGCGGCGCTGCCCGCGGTCGAGGCCAAGCTGGTCTTCGGTGACCTGGCTGGCTTCTTCGTCGAAGGTCGCGGGATCGACGCCGACGCCCGTCGTCAGGTTGCGCGTCGCGTTCGAGGGGCCATCCTGCAACGAGGCGATCCGGGCCAGCGCGATCGACTTGAAGGTGCCGTTCGGATAGTTGGTGAGATAGGCGTTGAATTCTTCCGCCTTGTTGGAGTCCTTGATCGAACGCCAGAATTCCAGCTCGACTTCCGAGGCGGGACCGGCGGCCTGCGCGGTTCGACACCTCTTGCGAGACGGCAGGTGCGGCGGCCTGATTGAGATAGACGGTTCCGGTCAGGTTGGTGTGGCCCCACGGAAGCTGGCTCTTGCCGGTCTCCTCGTTGACCTGGGCGCGGACCTTGGTCATGGCCTGCTGGATTTCCATCCCCGGCGAAGCGATGTTGGCCATCAGTGCGCGGGTGAACGGGCTGTTGGTTCCGGCTTCGCCGTCGAGCGCGGTCTGTCCGGGACCCGTGGCGAACGCGATCAGCGTGCCTTCGCCGGATTTCATTTCGGCCAGCCCGGTCTGAACGTTGACGCTGCGGGTCGCCTTGGCCGAGCGGATCTTGGCCGCAAAGGGATTGTCGCGGCAGGCATCGAGGAACACCAGCTTGACCTTGGCATCGCCCATGGTCTGTTCCAGCGTCAGGTCGACATTGATCGCGGCGCCGAGCTTGACGTCCATTTCGGATTTCAGATCGGCGTCCACCGGCAACAGGTAGTTGGTGCCGTTCACCGCAATGCCGTGACCGGCATAGAAGAACAGCGCGACGTCGGCGCCCTCCGCCTTCTTGCCGAAGTCGAGAAGCTTTTCCGTCATCTTGTCGCGGGTCAGGTTTGCGCCCTCGACGACGTCGAAGCCGACATTGCGCAGGAGCCTGGCCATCGATTTGGCATCGACGGAGGGATTGGGCAACGCCGCCACGTTCTTGTAGGCGCCGTTGCCGACGACGAAAGCCACGCGCTTGTCGGCGAAGGCCGCATTGGCGCTGGCGAGAAGTGCTGCTACGGAAAGCGAAGCGATCAAGAAGCGCATTGTCGTTCTCCCCTTGCCTGTCCTCGCGGCTCTGCCCGAGGTCCTCATCCGATGGAGGGAGTGTGATTTAGGTCGCATGGGAGAACCGTGATCTAGATCACACAGCAACACCTTTTCCTCGAACCTTATCACCTTTCGTCGCAACGGCGGCCGGCTTTCGGCAGTCTGCCGGGGTTACACAACGCAAGGGCTGCGCTTGTGATGAAAAACGATTCGATAATAGGTTGCGTGAGCAATGCGATATCAGAGACGGACGTTCGCGCGATGTTGAAGAAGGTGGCACCGCCCCCCGAGGGCACGCGCGAGCGCATCTTGCGTACGGCGATCGCCGAGTTTTCGGAAAAGGGATACAGCGGCGCCCGCGTCCTGACGATCTGCCGGAAGTCCCGAGCCAACCCGCGAATGATCTATCATTATTTCGGCGGCAAGGACGGCCTGTATGTCGCGGTTCTCGAACATGTTCTGGGCGAATTGCGGCAGGAAGAACTCAAGCTGGATATCGAACATGTCGCCCCTGTTCAGGGCATGTTGCAGCTCTTTGATTTCACTTACGAACATTTCGGCAAGCATCCCGAACTGATCCATATCCTGAGCGGCGAAAACCTGTTGCGTGCCCGTTTCCTGAAACGCTCGTCGAAGACACCGGTCGTTGCCTCGCCGCTGATCTCGCTGATCGGGCAATTGCTGAAAAAGGGTGAGAAGTCCGCCGAATTCCGGCGCGGGATCGATCCGCTCCAGCTCTATGTCACGATGGTTGGCTTCGCCTATTTCCATCGCTCCAACGCGCACACGCTCTCGGTGATCTTCAAGTCCGACATCCTCAAGCCGGACTGGCAGGCCGAGCACAAGCGGTACGCCCGCGAGATGATGTTGCGCTTTCTCCGGCCCGAACGATCATAGTTTTTCATCAGTTGCTGCCCAGAGGTTGGGCAAATTCAGGTGTGAACTGGCCGGCCGGCGCCGAGCCCGCATTGGCGATTCCAACAATCTTCCATTCCGGGGAAAGAGTTAGCGACGCGACCGTGCGCTGGCATACCGCTTGCTTGGGTAAATAAACGTTTACTTACGCTTTTTCACCACCCCATGCTCACCCCAGGGAGTTCGTCATGAAGAAACTGGTTCTCCTGTCCGCGCTGGCCTTGCTCGGCAACGCGGCTCTTTCAACGCTAGCCGTCGCCGCGGACAAGATCGGCTTCATCTATGTCGGGCCGGCGGCGGACGCGGGCTACAACGCATCGATGGACAACGGGCGCAAATTTGTCGAAGAGAATATGCCCGGCGTCACCACGACGGCCTTCGAGTCGATCCCGGAAACGGCCGAGGTGGAGCGGGTGATGGAGCGGCTGGTCGCCAGCGGCCACAAGATCATTTTCGCCACCAGCTACGGCTATCTCGATTACGCGATCAAGGTCGGCGAGAAATATCCCGACGTGACCATCCTGCACGCGGGCGGCCTGAAGACCTCCAAGAACGTAGGGACCTACTGGGCCGACAGCGACGCCGGCATGTATCTGGCGGGTATCGCAGCCGCCCATGTCAGCAAGAGCGGCAAGCTCGGATTCCAGGGCGGCTTCCAGATCCCGCAACTGATGCGTTCGGTCAACGCCTTTACCCTCGGCGCGCAGTCCGTCAATCCGAAGGCGACGACGACGGTGGTCTGGAACGGCGGATGGTGGGAGCCGCAAAAGGAAACCGAAGCCGCCAATGCGTTTGCCGATGCCGGCATCGACGTCATCGCCGAACAGGTCGACAGTCCGATCACGATCGCAGGCGTCGCCGAAAAGCGCGGCATCTACATCATCGGCAAGGATCTCGACATCCGCGACCGCGCGCCGAAATCGTGGCTCACCGGGGTGTCGTGGAATTGGGGGCCGATGATGGTGGAAGAGATCAAGCAGATCAAAGCCGGGACCTGGAAAGCTGCCCACAAGCGCGGCGATCTCGCAAGCGGCAACGTCGTGCTCGACCCGTTCGGTCCCGCTGTGCCTGCTTCGGCTCAGGCCGATATCCTGAAGCTGAAGGGTGAGATCAACGCCGGCAAGAAATCGATCTGGGAAGGCCCGATCGCCAAGCAGGACGGCACCGTCGTCGCGGCGGCCGGTCAGAAACTGTCGATGGAGCAGGTCGAAACCATGGACTACCTCGTCAAGGGCATCATCGGCGCCACCAAATAAATGCCAGCAGAGCAAGCGTCGGTTCTGATCGCATCAAAACCGACGCTTCCGCTTCATCGTCGAGGCGCTGGCTTGAGCGAAACGGCATGCCGTTTGCTCGAAACCGCTGAAAGCAGCGTCAGGAGGACATCCATGAATGTGACCGCCAAGCCATCTGTCCCGGTCGAGATGGGGACTAGCCCGAGCCAATCGTGGCGCGTCACCCCCGATGCCGTCGACATGACGCGGCCGGCGCCGCCGGTCCGGCCGCTATCGATGGCCGCCGAACCGCAGAACATCACCGTCGATGCCGCCAAGTCGGCCCTGCTGATCGTGGACATGCAGAACGATTTCTGCACCAGGGGCGGCTGGCTCGACACCCGCGGCATCGACATCAGCCCGAACCGCAAGCCGATCAAGCCGCTGGCCGACCTGATCGGCGCGTTCCGCAAGAGCGGCATTCCGGTGGTCTGGGTCAATTGGGGCGTTCGGAAGGATCTGCTCAACATCAGCCCGTCGCTGCGTCACGCCCACAACCCGCGTGGCGACGAACCGGGTATCGCGCAGCCGGTGCCTGGCACGCGATCCGAAGTGATCGCGGCGGGAAGCTGGGGCGCGCAGGTGGTCGACGAGATCAATCCCGGCGACAAGACGTGCAGATCATCAAGCACCGCTTCAGCGCGTTCTGGGACACCGAGACCGATGCCGTGCTGCGCAACCTGGGCATCAAGACGCTGTTCATCGGCGGCGTGAACATGGACCAATGCGTCATGACCACGCTCGAGGACGCGAGCTTCCTCGGCTACGACACCATCCTGATCGAGGACGGCACCGCGACGACCTCGCCCGACTTCTGCGTCCAGGCCGTCGCTCTACAATGTGAAGCTCCTGTTCGGATTCGTGACGCGATCGGCGGCGATCCTGAAAGCGCTCCCCGATCGGGATCGATCGATGAATTCCTCCACCATCATTCGTCGACTCTACCGACCGGCGCCTGTCGGAACTCGGCATCGAATTGCCCGATGTGCCGACGCCGGTCGCGAACTTCATTCCGTTTCGTCGTCACCGCGATCTGGTCTATCTCGCAGGCCAGGTCTGCGAATGGAACGGCGACGTGCGCTTCGTCGGCAAGGTCGGCGCCGACTACGATCTTGCGGAGGCACAGGCGGCCGCGCGGGTCTGCGGGCTCAACCTGATCGCCGCGTTGCGGCTCGCCTGCGGCGGCTCGCTCGATCGCGTGTCGTGCTGCCTGCGGCTCGGCGGTTTCGTCAACTGCACGCCGCATTATCCGAGCATCCCGCAGGTCATCAACGGCGCATCGGACCTGATGCACGAACTGTTCGGCACGCGCGGCCATCACGCCCGCACCGCGGTCGGCGTCGCCAGCCTGCCGCGCGGCGCCGCCGTCGAGGTGGACGCCATCTTCGCGATCGACTGACATGCCCACGCCGCTCATCACCATGTCGGCGATCCGGAAGGTGTTCGGTCCCGTGATCGCCAACGACGATGTCAGCCTCGACATCCGCGCCGGCGAGGTGCTGGCGCTGCTCGGCGAGAACGGCGCCGGCAAGAGCACGCTGATGAAGATCCTGTACGGCTTCTATCAGCCGGACGGCGGCGCAATCGAGATCGAGGGATCGCCCGCCACCATCGGATCGCCACGCGATGCCATGGCGCGCGGGATCGGCATGGTGTTCCAGCAATTCTCGCTGATCCCTGCCCTGTCGGTGCTGGAAAACTTGCAGGCGGCGCTGCCCCAGGCGCCGTGGCTGCTATGGCGCAGCGGCCCGACCTCGGCGACGGCACTGCGCTGGCTCACCCAACTGGCGCCGGAGTTGGATCCGCATCGGCCGGTGCGAAGCCTGAGCGTCGGCGAGCGGCAACTGGTCGAGCTTGCAAAGGTTCTCAATCTCGATGCCCGCGTGGTCATTCTGGATGAGCCGACCTCGGTGCTGACACCGGCCGAGACCGAGCGGCTCTACGGATTCATCCGGCGGCTCTCCACTGAGGGTAAGGCGGTGGTGCTGATCACCCACAAGCTGGCCGACATCGCCGCGTGTGCCGATCGGATCGTGGTGATGCGGGGCGGCAGGATCATGAAGCAGGCCCCCGCACGCGAGCTTTCGCCAGCAGCGCTGGTCGACGCGATGGTCGGACAGGGCTCGATGGGCGCGCTCGAGCCGCCGCCACCACCGAGCAACCATGTGCCCAGGCTTCAGGTCCGTCATCTTTCAGCGGAACAGCATGGCCGCACGATCAGCGGCATCTCCTTCGAACTCGCGGCGGGCGAAATCCTCGGCATCGCAGGCGTGTCCGGCAACGGTCAGTTCACGCTGGCCGAAGCGCTCGCAGGGCTCATTCCGGTAACCGGCGGCGATATTGTACTGGCAGGCACCAGCATCGCCAGCCATCACGAGGATGGAGGCATTGCCGGCAGTGTCGCCTATATTCCGGAGCGTCCGATCGACAACGCCGTGATCGCCGACCTCGATCTCTCGCTCAACCTTGCACTTCGCGACATCAGGCAGTTTCCGTTGTTCCCGCCACGGCGCGAGATCGAGCGCCGCGCCGGCAAACTGATCGCCGACTACGATGTGCGACCGCCGCAACCCGCATTGCAAGCATCCGCGCTATCAGGCGGCAATCTGCAAAAGCTCGTTATCGCCCGCGAAATGTCCAGCGAACCCCAGCTTGTGATCGCCTGCTATCCGACCATGGGTCTCGATGTGCTGGCGACGCAGGCGGTATATCGCGAGACTTTCCGTCTTGCCGCCAAAGGCGCCTGTGTCGTGTGGATCTCGGAGGAACTCGACGACCTCATGAGCTACGCCCACCGCATCGCCGTGATCCATGACGGTCATATTGCCGGCATCGTGCGCCGCGAGAAAGCCGATCGCCAGACTCTCGGTCGCTGGATGGCGGGCCACACCGCCGACGCCGCATGAGCGAGCCCGGCAAAATCCGGCTTGTCGCCGCGCTTGGCGGTGCTGCGGCCTTCCTGCTCGCCGCGACCGTCTTCCTGATGGCGATCGGGCGGCCGCCACTGGCAACGCTGGGGCAGATGATGCTTTACGGATTCGGCGATGGCTATTCGCTGTCCGAGAGTCTCGTCAAGGCAACGCCGATCCTGTTGTGCGCGATGGCCGTCATCCTGCCTGCGCGGCTCGGCTTGATCAGCGTCGGCGGCGAAGGCCAGATGTATTTCGGCGCGCTTACGGGGACGGCCATCGTGGTCTATTTTCCGGGCGGCCCGGTCTTCCTGCTGCTGCCGGCAATGCTGGTGGCGGGAGCACTGGGCGGCGCGATGTGGAGCGGCGCGGCCGGACTGCTGCGCGCGAAATGCAACGTCAACGAAACCATCTCGACGCTGCTGATGAACTACATCGCGGTGCTGCTGGTGAGTTACGCCATCTATGGCGCCTGGAAGGATCCGTCGAGCCTCGGCTGGCCCGCCAGTATTGCGTTCCCGAAGGCCGCGACGGTACCGAGCCTGTTCGGTACGCGCGTTCATGCCGGCCTTGTCCTCGCCGTGATCGCCGCCGTGATTCTTCATGTCGCCGTGACCTATACGCGCTGGGGGATTGCGCTGAAGGTACTGTCCGGCAACCGCAAGGTCGGCGCCATGGTCGGGTTCAGCTTCGTCCGGCAGACCTTGCTGGTGATGGCGATCGGTGGCGCGCTCGCCGGCCTGGCCGGCATCTGCGAGACCTCGGCCATCCAGGGCAGATTGCAGGCCGGCCTATCCGTCGGCTACGGCCTGACCGGCTTCCTTGTCGCCTGGCTTTCCGGCCAGCATTTCCTGCGCGCGGTCCCGATTGCAATCCTGGTCGGCGGATTGATTGCAGCAGGCGATGCGCTGCAGCTCTATGCCAAAATCCCGAGCGCCAGCGCGACGATCCTGCAAGGCCTGCTGTTCATAGCCGCGCTCGGCGCAAGCGGTCTGGCGTCACGACGGAGCGTTCGCCATGGCTGACGACACGCTGCTGGTTGCAGGATCCTGGGCGGCCGCGATGCTGCGCTCATCGACGCCGCTGATGATGGTGACGCTGGGTGAAACGCTGACGCAGCGGGTCGGCATCGTCAATCTTGGAATCGAAGGGCAGATGCTGTGCGGCGCGTGCGCGGGATTTGCGGTCGCCGCGCAAACCGGTAACCCTGCGCTCGGCCTTGCCGCGGGTGCCTTCGCCGGCCTGTTGCTGTCGCTGATCCATGGCGTTCTATGCCTCGGCTGCGGCGCCAACCAGATCGGTAGCGGCATCGCTGTTTTTACCCTTGGCCTCGGGCTCACCTCCTATTTCGGCCGCGCCGCCGTCGGCGGCAAAGTCAGCGGCCTCGCGCCGTTGGCGGGACCAGGCTTTGCCGACATACCATTCGCCGGACCCATCCTGACCCAGCTCACGCTCGTTGCGCCGCTTGCCATCATCATCGTATTGGCCGCCGGCTTCTGGCTCTATCGAACCCGCACCGGCTTGAACTGGCGCATCGTCGGCGAGTCGTTTCAGACGGCGCGTGCGCTCGGTATCCGACCGGCCATCGTCCAGGCACAAGGCATTCTCGCCGGTGGCCTGTTGTCCGGCTTTGCCGGCGCCATCCTATCGGTCGACTACACCCAGACCTGGGCCAACGAAATGACCAAGGGCCGCGGTTTCGTCGCCGTCGGCCTCGTCATCATCGCACGCTGGAATCCCTATCTGGTGTTGCCGGTGGTACTGCTGTTCGGATTGAGCGAGGCGGCGACGCTGCGCCTGCAAGCAACCGGGGTGACGCTTTCACCCTATTTGATCGCATGTCTTCCCTACCTCGTTTGCCTGCTGTGCGTGGTGGTGGTGTCGATCCGCGAGGGACGTATCGGCGGCATGCCTGCCGAACTGGTCTCGGTGTTTGGCCGCCGAGGCTGACCATATGGCGGCTCCCCCATGGCAGCCGCCATATGTGATATAAGTCACATTCATCCCTTTGAACCGATCCTATGTTCGCAGCATCAAAACGCCATGCCCGCCAGTTTGCAGGCGTTAACAGTGAGGATAGGACAATGACCCGCTTTCAACTTTCATTCGTGACGATCGGCGCCGCGCTGTCGATGACGGCGGGCCTGGCCGTGGCCGGCGACACCGTCTCGGCCGATCAAATCCTGAACGCGCTGAAGCCGAAGCCCGTGACTCGCGGCCTCTCCACCGGCACGCCGCAGGTGGACACAGTTGCACAGACCAAGGAAAGCAGTTTCGTCAACACCCTGCGCAACCGCAAGACCCGCTCGCTGTCGCTCGGCGAACGCCAGGAAATTGCCGAACTCGCTGCGACCAAGCCGAAGATCGATCTGGAAATCCAGTTCGACTACAACTCGGCCGACATCAGCAAGACCTCGATGTCCGCGGTGCAGGAACTCGGCAAGGCGCTGTCCAGCCCCAGCCTGAAGGGTTCGACCTTCGTGGTGGCCGGTCATACCGACGCGGTCGGCACCGAGAATTATAACCAGGAACTCAGCGAACGCCGCGCCGATACGATCAAGAAGTACCTGAGCGAGAAGTACGGTATCGCCGGCTCCAACCTGGTGACCGTCGGCTATGGCGAAAGCAAGCCGAAGGATGCCAACGTGCCGATGGATCCGACCAACCGCCGCGTTCAGGTCGTCAACATGGACACCAAGACCGCCTCGCAGTGAGGTCAACAAAAGCTTCGGTTCTGATCGAAACAGAACCGAAGCTCCCGATTCTTGTTTTGACGCGTTTTCTTCACGCGAACCGGTATCCACCCCCGGATCAAGTCCGGGGCAGGCTTTCGCTCGAAAACGCCATCCTGTCGAACCGCCTGCCCTCGCGGCAGGCGGCTTCTTGCTTGCCTGGGTGAAGCCCTCAGATCCAGTTCTGGAAGATCATCAGCCGGCCGAACGTCGCCATCGACGTGCCGATGAACGCCGCCGAGATCGGCAGCATCGCAACGAAGCCGGCAAACCCGATCGCGACATAGGCCCACAGCAGCCAGCGAGGCATGTTGCCGCGTCGCAAGGCGTAGACCAGCGCAAAGCTCGCCGTGGTCGCCGCCGGCAGGTAGTAATACAGAAAGCCGAGCGTTCGCGGCAGCAGCGCCCATGCGAGATACGGCCCGAAATAGAACGCCAGTACCAGGAAGGCATCCACCCGCCGAGTCACGATCCAGTCACGCAGGCAGACGGTGAGCGCCAGCAGCGCCGGCCACAGGATCAACGGATTGCCGAGAAATACGACGGCCGCGATGCGATCTTCCCCGACCTTGTCGAACAGATACCAGACCGGGCGCACCAGGAACGGCCAGGATGGCCACGAACTCATATAGGTATGGCCCGCGATCGCAGTCGTGGTGTTGTCGCTGAAGATGCGCCGTTGCGCTTCCAGGATGCCGGTGACCGACAAGCCGTAGAGCGGAACGAAGGTTGCGAGATAGACTGCGGCCGGAATCAGGACGAAGCATGCCGCGAAATGCCAGGCCCTGAAATCAGGCCACAGATCGGGCCGGTACCAGTCCTCGGGACGCGCATCGGCGAATTGCGTACGCCAGCTTTGCATCAGCCGGATTGCGCCGACGATGACGATGCAGACCGCAAGCACGAACAGCCCGCTCCATTTGCAGCCGATCGACAGGCCGAAGCCGGCGCCTGCCAGCGCGAACCCGAGATGCGGCCGCACTTTACGGAAACCGTGCAGGAACGCGGCGATGGCCAGCAGGCTGAAGGCGAGCGCGAAAATATCGAGCATCGCGATGCGCGATTGCACGAACAGCATCTGGTTGAAAAAGGCGAGCAGGCTCGCCGCAATCGCCGGCCCCTGGGCTGCGAACAGCGCCAGCCCGCACAGATACACCGCGACGATGGCGAGCGATCCGAACAGCACGCCGGGGTAGCGCCATCCCAGCGGTACGTCGCCGAACGAACGGATCGAGAGCGCGATGAGCTGCTTGGCCAGTGGCGGATGCATCGGATTGAGCATCGGCTGCGGCATGACAGGCTCCAGCATCTGCCGCGCCGCCGGGACGTAGTGCACCTCGTCGAAGTAGAATTTCTCCGGCGTGGTCAAGCCGATCAGCATCGCGAAATGCGCGACGACGAATATGATTCCCGCGACGATGGCGCTACGCATCACCGAATCGGAATCAGAAAGATGGGAGTGTGACTTTGGCGCTGTCTTCACGGATATATGGAGGGACTGACTTGCGGACAAATTAATTGCGGCAAAATTGAGTGTGGGCGCAACCATTTTTTATGTCCATCCCATTGAACGCATTCGAATTCCATCGGCACTAATGCACGGGCCAGTAAGGCTCTGCTTGTGCCATTTCTGCCACAACATTTGCGCCCACGATCCGATACGATGTCGGGATAAAATCGATCGGTTATGAAATGAATTTGCGTCATTGCTTTCTATCGTTCCTCGCCTTCGGCATCACCATCGGACTGACGGCAACTCCAGCATCTGCACAGACCCGCGTCGGCGAAGCCGCCGTCGTCAAGAACGAAGTGCTCCGCGTTGCCGGACCTGCGACCACCCAGATCAAGGTCGGCGACGGGCTGGTGCGCGACGAGGTCGTGCGCACGGGCCTCGACAGCGCCACACGGCTGGTGATGGCCGATAGCACCAATCTTTCGCTCGGGCCCAATGCAACGCTCAAGCTCGACCGCACGGTATTCGATGACGAGCGCCATTATCGCGACGTCGCCATCCGGCTGTCGTCGGGCGCGTTCCGTTTCGTCACCGGCAATTCGGAGAAGTCCGCCTACAAGATCACGACGCCGCTGGCCACCATCGGCGTCCGCGGCACCACGCTCGACATCCTGTCGCAGCGCGGCCAGACCATCGTCAACCTGCAGGAAGGCGCGGCCACGGTCTGTACGATCTCGCGTGAATGCATCCAGCTCACCCAGCCCGGCGACACCGCCATCATCACGTCGAGCGGCGGCAAGTCGACCATCAAGAAGACCAACAACCCGCCATGGACGTTTGCCGCCACCTGCAGCGCCGCGGCGGGACTCTGCAGCACCACGCAGTTTGCGGATGCAGGCCCGGTCATCGTCGATGACGGCAGCGATCCCACCGGCATGCTGTGCGGGCGCTGACGATGGCAAACTTCAAGCGCAATTTGCTGATCCAGGCCGTGCTCGGCCTCGTGCTGCTTGCGGTGCAGTCGCTGCCGGCGTCGGCGCAGTCACCATCGCCGTCGCCGACGCCGCCAAACGAGGAGTGCAACGAGTGCTACCCGCCGTCGCCGACGCCGACCCCAAGCAATTCACCGTCACCGTCGCCGAGCCCAACGCCGACCCCGACGCCATCCGCATCGCCGTTCCCGACGCCAAGTGCGTCGCCGATCGGCAACTCCGGCTCCACCGCCGGCTCGATCAACGATCTGGCCAATCAGCGTTTCAACCAGATGATCACCAACCGCGTGCTCGGCACCGTGCTGCTGGGCGTCAACGAGCAGGTCAATTGCAATGACTGCGTCAGCGCGTTCGGCTCCGCCGGATCGTTCTCGGCCGGCATTCACGGCCGCAAGAACCTGACGTCCAACCTGTCGCTGCTGGCCGGCATCGCCTACACCCAGTTCAACGAGGGCGGCTACCACGTCACCAGCGCGCCGATCGGCGCATTCGCGCTGCGCTACGATTTCGTCGACTGGGGATCGTCGCGGCCGTTCTTCGATATCGGCACCATCCTGTCGCCGTTCCAGAAGGTGCGCTATTCGCGCAGCTACACCACGAGCCTCGGCGCGGTGTCGCTCGAAAGCTCGACTTCAAGCGAGAATTACGCCGTATACGGCCGCGCAGGATGGATGAGCCGATTGTCGCCACGCGACGAGGTCGCGGCTTCCATCGAGGTCTGGCAGTTGTGGCAGCGGGTGAAGGGCTACACCGATCCCAACGTCGCCTTCAATCCATTCGACGCCACCATCGCGAGCGGAACCGATCGCACCAGCCTCGTCAAGATCGGCGGACAATGGACGCACCTGTTCGGCTCGAACGTCGAAGCCAACATCAACGGCGGATGGGTGCAATCCTTTGCCTCCAGTTCCGGCATCGTCGCGACCGTGACCGGCGACGGCACCATCGTGCCGACGATCGGCAACCAGGGCTGGCTGGAATATGGCGGACGGCTCGGCTTCCGCATCAGCAAGGGCTGGGTCGCCGATCTCTTCCTCAACGGCACCGCCGGCGCGCAGCCGGTCGGCAACACGCTGCACGGCGGTCTGGGATTGAGGATCAATTATTAGCGATTTGTAGGGTGGGCAGAGCGAAGCGTGCCCACCGTCTCTCGGCAAGCTGTCATCGTGAATGGTGGGCACGCTACGCTCTGCCCACCCTACGATCCTCGGGACTGCGCTATGCCGCATTCACGCGGCGGCTGTGTCAGACTGCGAGCAGGTAGCGGCCGCGGCGTCCATCCACATTACTTCCCAGTGGTGGCCATCGGGATCCTCGAAACTGCGGCCATACATGAAGCCGTAATCCTGCTTCGGTCCGGGATCGGCGCCACCGCCCGCGCCTTGCGCCTTCGCGACCATGTCGTCCACCGCGTCACGGTTGTCGGCGGAGAGGCAGATCAGGACCTGGCTCGAGGTTCTGGCGTCGGCGATCTTCTTCGCGGTGAACTGGCGATATTTGTCGTGGGTCAGCAGCATCACGTAGATGGCCTCGGAGAACACCATGCAGGACCCCGTGTCGTCGGAGAATTGCGGATTCTTTTCGCTGCCGATCGCCTGATAGAAGGCGGTGGAGCGGGCGAGATCGCTAACCGGCAGATTGACGAAGATCATTTTGGCCATCATGGGCTCCTTTTCGCAGGGGTTCGAGCCAAGGACGACCGGGCCGCGCCGGTCCCGACATCGGTTCTCGGATTATTTTCGGGTGACGAAATGGCAGGTGGCCGTCGGAAGCCGGCGGCGTAAGGCCGCTATCGGCCCTTGAAATCAGGCCGGCGCTTTTCACCAAACGCCTTGATGCCTTCCTTGAGGTCTTCGCTTTCCCGCACCGGATCCAGCAGCCGGCGCACTTCGGCTACCGTCTCGAGCGGTCCCTTCGGCATGGCGTCGCGGGCGAGTTTCTTCAATGCCTGCACGACCAGCGGCGCGGCTGCCGCGATCTTGGCAGCCATTTCCTGCGCGGCCGCGACATGCTGCCCCATCGGCACCACCTTGTTCACAAAGCCGATCTGGTAGGCGCGCTCGGCCGACATCTCCTCGCCGACCAGAAGGAATTCCATAGCGATCTTGTGCGGCATCCGCGCCAGCACCGACGACACGCCCCCGCCGGTGGTGCCGACCTTGACCTCGGGATAGCTGAAGCGCGTCGTCTCCGAGGCCACGCACATGTCGGCCATCTGAACGATCACAAAGCCGCCGCCGACAACCCAGCCTGACGTAGCGGCAATCACCGGCTTGTCCAGTTCAACGCCCAATCCGGGCACGGCCTGCCACATGTCGGCGGGAAAATCCCTGACGTCGGCGCCCACCGAAAAATATGCTTCCTCGGCAGAAGCGAGCACCGCAACAGCGATCGTCGCTGTCACGAAACCGCCGCCAGGCATCGCGCAGGTCCCTGCACAGAGCGGGGTTGAGCGCATTGTGCGCCGACTTTCGGTCCATCGTGATCGTGGCGACGTGGCCCGTGCTCTCGTAGCGAACAAGCGTCATGGGATTTCCTCAACCGGATAGCTTTGCCTGTGACGTTGCGATCGTCACTTCTTCTCGGCGGGGTCGCGATGCACCGGATCGACCCACAGCACGGTCTCCGGCTTCTCCACCGGTTCGATGTCGAGATTGATCGCCACCGCCTCGCCGTCGCTGCGCACCAGCACGCATTCCAGCACCTCGTCGCGGCTGGCATTGATCTCCTGATGCGGCACGTAAGGCGGCACGAAGATGAAATCGCCCGGCCCTGCCTCGGCGGTGAACTGCAGATGCTCGCCCCAGCGCATCCGCGCCTTGCCCTTCACCACGTAGATGACGCTTTCGAGATGGCCGTGATGATGCGCGCCGGTCTTGGCGTCGGGCCGGATCGTGACCGTGCCCGCCCATAATTTCTGGGCGCCGACGCGGGCGAAGTTGATCGCGGCCTTGCGGTCCATGCCCGCGGTCGACGGCACGTTGGAATCGAGCTGGCTACCGGAAATGACACGAACGCCGTCATGCTTCCAGCGCTCGGCGTCGTCGTGGGAATGGCTGTGATCGTGGGGATGGGTGTGGTCGTGGGTGCCGCTCATCTCGTTGCTTTCTCAAAAAATTCGTCGCGCCGACGGTACATAAAAGCGTGATCGCACACCACCCAAATCGGGGAACTTTCCGGGCGCGCTCCGCGTTGCCTTTGCGAAGTTCAACCATGGAAGGAGTATTCTAATGGGTGCGACCACGGACAAGATCAAAGGTACCGCCAACGAGGCGATCGGCAAGGCCAAGCAGGGCATCGGTGAAGCCACCGGTTCCGACCGTCTGCAGGGCGAAGGCGTGATCCAGGAGCTTAAAGGCAAGGGCCAGAAGGCCGTCGGCGACGCCAAGGAAGCCACCAAGGATGCCGTGAACGAGGCGGCAGCCGCGGCGAACAAGAATCTCTGATCAAAGCGACGCGATTGGCGAGAACGGAAAGACCGGTCCCTTTGGGGCCGGTCTTTTTTCATGCCGGTGTCGATCGTTACTTCACCGCCAGCAATTCGACGTCGAACATCAGCGTCGCGTTCGGCGGAATGACGCCGCCGGCGCCGCGCGCGCCGTAGCCTAGCGCAGGCGGAATGATCAGCGTGCGCTTGCCGCCGACCTTCATCGAGCCGACGCCTTCGTCCCAGCCGGCGATCACCTGGCGCTGGCCGATCTTGAACTCGAAGGGCTCGTTGCGATCGACCGAGGAATCGAATTTCTTGCCCTTCTGGCCATTCTCGTAAAGCCATCCGGTATAGTGCATGACGCAGGTCTGGCCTGATGCCGGCGATGCGCCGGTGCCGACCTTGCTGTCGATGATCTGCAAGCCTGAAGCTGTGGTCATGGGTTTTCCTGCGGTCTGGGCCGATGCCGTCACGGGCATGGCAATCGGCGTGGCAACCGCCGCCGCCACGGCGGCAAGAGCGGTCCGGATGATCGTGCGTCGCGAAGATCGCATGTTGGTGAACCTCGTTCGAGAGACGGCCGTCTCTAGCCCAGGGCGGGGCGTTTCCATAGTTATTTTTCAGTCACCAGCCATGTCGCCATCGCGATCGATGGCGAAATCGTGCAGCAATGGTGACGTCTTGCCGGCGATCAGATCGCCGATCAGTCGCGCAGCGAGGAAACTGAACGTGATCCCGTTGCCCCCGTAGCCGTATGCCGCATAAACGCCGTTTGTGCCCGGCACCGGGCCGATCAGCGGCAACCCATCCCTGGTCGTATCGAACGTGCCCGACCAGCGGAATTCGATCTCGGTATTCGCGGCTGGCCACAGTGCCGCGAGCCTTTGCGCCAGCACGCGCGATTTTTCGGGGATCAGGCCATCGCGCGCCTCGGGCTCGACGATGTCGGTGCTATCCTCGCCGCCGATGATGATGCGCCCCGCCCGCGTGGTCCGCGCATAGAGATAATCGCTGGCGTCTTCCCAGATCAGTGCGCCATCGCTCCAGATCTTTTCCGGCTGCGGCGGGGTCGCGATCGCCCAGCTCGAAGACACCTCGTGCACGGTGGAGCGCACGATGTCGGGCATGACATAACCGGTAGCCAGCACGACGGTGCGCGCCTCGATCTCGCGATCGTTGGCAAGGTGGACTTGAACCGAACGCCCTGCGGCATCGAAAGCCGTGGCTTCCGCCTCGAACAGCCGCGCGCCGCGCGCAAGGGCAACCCGAAGCAACCCATGGGACAATTGCATGGGGTCGGCATCGGCCGCGCCCGGCGAGACCAGCGCACCTGCGCGCGCAATGCCGAAGCTGTCGAGCAGCGTGGCGTGATCGATGAAGTCGCCCGGCAAGCCGGCGCGCGCGCGCCAGCGATGCTCTTCCAGCAGGCCGACGCTGCTTTCTTCCGAGGCCAGGTACAACGAATTCTTTGCGCGCATGTCGCAGGCGACGCCGAGTTGCGCCACCAGCGACTGCAGTCCGGCAACGGCGTCAAAACTGGCGCGATAAGCCCGCGAGGCGCGCTCGAAGCCATACGTCTCGCTCAACTGCCGCAGCGAGCGATCGATCTCCCACAGCAGCATCGAGGTGGAAGCCGCCGTGCTGCCGCGCCCCGGCAATTCGCGATCGATGATGACGACGTTCAATCCCTGCCGCGTCAGGCGTTCGGCGATCAGCGATCCCGTGATGCCGGCTCCAACGATCAGCGCGTCGCATTTCAGGCTCTCGCTGACGGCAGGGCGCAGCGGATGCGCCGACGCCGCAAACCAGGGCGAACGGCCGCCACGCAGGTCGGCCTGTTCGGTATCGTCTAAATCGAGAATGCTGATGGCGGACCTCGGAGAACAACGGGCATCCTGCCGCAGCGATGCGGCAGCCGGTTCCGACGGCTTCAACGAAAGCGACCGCCTGTTGTTCCCGGTGACGAGGAACTCAATAGCCCAGCGCGCAACCGTCCTTGCGGGGATCGGAGCCGCCGGTCAGCGTGCCCTTGTCCCAGTCGATCCAAATCGCC
Source organism: uncultured Alphaproteobacteria bacterium (assembly GCA_963823485.1). Taxonomy (GTDB): domain Bacteria; phylum Pseudomonadota; class Alphaproteobacteria; order Rhizobiales; family Xanthobacteraceae; genus Bradyrhizobium. Next base: position 340,326 of record CAWGLP010000025.1, on the reverse strand, counting down.
TGGCCGCCGCCGAGCGGGCCGACCACGCTGGTGGTCTTGTGCCCGATCTTCTGCAGGCCCTCGACGATCTCGGCCGGCACGCTGTCTTCAAGCTGGTAGACGCCTTCGTAATGCAGGCCGCGCGGCATATCGATGGCTTCCTGCACGTCGCAGCCATAGTCGAGCATGTTGGTCAGCACGTGGGTCTGCCCCACCGGCTGATACTGCCCGCCCATCACGCCGAACGGCATCACGGCACGGCCGTTTTTCGTTGCAAGGCTCGGAATGATGGTGTGCAGCGGCCGCTTGCCCGGCGCGATGCAGTTGGGATGGCCGGGCTGGATGCGGAAGCCGCCGGCGCGGTTCTGCAGCAGGATGCCGCTGTTGTTGGAAACGATCGCCGATCCGAACGAATGCGCGATCGAGTTGATGAACGAGCAGACGTTGCGGTCCTTGTCGACGACGGTGATGTAGACGGTGGACGGATTCATCGGCGGCGCGACGTTGGGCAGGTCGAGCAGTCGATCCATCTTGATGTTCTTGATGTGCTCCTCGGCGAATTCCTTTGCGAGGATGCCGGCGACATCGACGTGCACCTGGGTGGGATCGCCGATATGCTGCTCGCGCATCATGTAGGCGATGCGCGCGGCTTCCGCCTCGAGGTGGAAACGCTCGACGCTGAGCGGCTTGAATTTCGTGAGATCAAAGCGGGAAAGGATGTTCAGCATCACCAGCATGGTGATGCCAGGGCCGTTCGGCGGGCACTGCCAGACGTCATGGCCCTTATACATGGTGCCGATCGGCGCCGTCGTCTCGGTGGAATGGGCGGCAAAATCTTCCAGCGTATGCAGGCCTCCGATGCCGCGCAGCGTATCGACCATGTCGGCGGCAATCTCGCCGCTGTAGAACGCGTCACGGCCCTTCGCGGCGATCGCACGGAGCGTCTTGCCGAGTTCCGGCTGATGGATCACGTCGCCGGCGGCGGCCGGCTTGCCGTGCGGCAGCAGATAGCGCGCGGTGTTGGTGCCGTTCTTCAGCTTCTCGAACTGGTTCTTCCAGTCGAACGCGATGCGGGGCGCAACGACGTAGCCTTCTTCCGCAGCCTTGATCGCGGGCTGCAGCAGCGTGTCGAACCCCATCTTGCCATGATCGCGCAGGATGGCGTCCCAGGCGTCGATCGCGCCGGGAATGCTCACCGCATGGGCCGAAGTCAGCGGCACCGAATTGATCTTGCGTTCGAGGTACCATTCGGCCGTCGCGGCCATCGGCGCACGGCCGGAGCCGTTATAGGCGACGATCTTGCCCTCGCCCTTCGGCTGGATCAGCGCGAAACAATCGCCGCCGATGCCGGTCGATTGCGGCTCGATGACGCCGAGCAGCGCGCAGGCCGCGACCGCGGCGTCCGCCGCCGTGCCGCCGGCGCGCATCACCTCGATCGCGACAAGCGCGGCCTCCGGGTGCGACGTCGCCACCATGGCGTTCTGGGCATGGACCGTCGAGCGGCCGGCGAAATGGAAATTCCTCATCGCTAGTGCTTTCTTTCAGCGTATTGGCAGGTATCCGGCGGGGGTGTGCACTGGTTTGCAGACGGTTCTTGGCATATTCATCCCCGACAGGGCAATGGCTGGCATGCCAGAGAATTGGCCAGCACCAATGCACGGAATGGGCAGAGTTTACGGGGTTTGCCCTCCCCGTCCCGCCTGATAAACGGTCGCCATGCCGCTCAAGGTCGCCGCCTTCTACCAGTTCGCCGCGCTGCCGGATTTCCGGGAGTTGCGCGAACCGCTGCGCGCGATGGCAGCCGGCCTCGGGATCAAGGGCAGCGTGCTGCTGGCGCATGAGGGCATTAACGGCACGGTCGCCGGGACCGACGAGGGTATCGACGCGTTCGTCAGCGAATTGCAGCATGGCGCGCTGTTCGACGGGCAACTCGACAATCTCGAACTCAAATTCTCGAATGCTTCCATGATGCCGTTCCAGCGGCTGAAGGTGCGGCTGAAAAAGGAAATCGTCACCCTTGGCGATGCGGCGGTGGACCCGACGCGACAGGTCGGCAGCTACGTCGAACCGTCGGAATGGAACGCGCTCATCGCGGCGCCGGACACGCTGGTCATCGATACCCGCAACGCTTTCGAGGTGGCGATGGGCACCTTCGAAGGCGCGATCGATCCGGGCATCAGCAGCTTCGGGCAGTTCAAGGCCTTTGTCGCGGAGAAGCTCGATCCGGCGAGGCACAGGAAGATCGCGATGTTCTGCACCGGCGGCATCCGGTGCGAGAAGGCGAGTTCCTACCTGCTGGCGCATGGATTCGACGAGGTCTATCACCTCAAGGGCGGCATTCTTCGTTATCTGGAAGGCGTGCCGGAGCACGAAAGCCGCTGGCGCGGCGAATGCTTCGTGTTCGACGAGCGCGTGGCGCTGGGCCACGGCCTGCGCGAGCGCGAAATGATCGGTGGCCGCCATGAATGACGTCACGGCCCTGAGCGAACGCATCGACGCGCTGGAAATGCGCCTGACCTATCAGGACGAGACCATCGAGACGCTGAACCAGACCATCACCGATCAATGGCGCAAGATCGACGCGCTGACGCGACAATTGGCGGAAATGAAGGAGCGGTTGCAGCAGGCTGAAAGTAACTTGCCCGGCCCTGCCAACGAACCGCCGCCGCACTATTGACCGGCGAACGAGAAACGGCCTCCCGGAGGGAAGCCGTTTCAATCCTTGAGTTTTGAGCGATCGTCGTCCGCATCAACCGTGCGTGGTAAGCCAGATCGTCGCAGCGATCGCCGCGGCGATGATGACCGCCCACACCACCGGCGACACCTTCTTGGTGCTGCCGCTACGCGGCGAATCGTTTGCCGCATGGTTGAATTCGGTCTTCATGATCGGGCTTACCCGTTAGCTAGCGAAACACGGCCAGCATCTTGTTCCACAGCGACGGGCTCTCACGTTCACTGTCCACCTTGGACGGCGCCGGCTGCGCGGCACTCACGGGGTCGGAAGCGGGAAAGGTATCGACCAGACCCTTTTCGAGCTTCTCGTGGATTTCCCGGTCGGCCAGCATCGCCTCGCGGGGATCGTCGGCGTGCTTGTCATGCGGCGCCGGGTTGAATTTCTCAGCCATTGGTTACCTCCATGGCATGGGTAACGCCGCCGCTAGCGGCGGGTTCCATTATCCCGCCTTGGCCAATGCGGAACCTGCGTGTATCAGGAGGCAACGACGACAGCCCCGCAGGAACCTTACGATTGTCCCAGAAATCAGCCCCCAAACCGCTTCTCGACGTGCTGTCCGGCAAAAGGCAGAAGGTGCCGCCGGTCTGGATGATGCGGCAGGCCGGCCGCTATCTGCCGGAATATCGCGAACTGCGCGCCAGGGCCGGCGGCTTTCTCGACCTGTGCTTCACGCCGGAATACGCCGCCGAGGTAACGCTGCAGCCGATCCGCCGCTTCAACTTCGACGCTGCGATCATCTTCTCCGACATTCTCGTCATTCCCTACGCACTCGGCCGCTCGGTGCGCTTCGAGGCGGGCGAAGGACCACGGCTCGATCCCCTCGACACGCCCGAGCAGGTGTCGAAGCTCGCGCGCGTTGCCGATTTCGGCAAGCTCGAACCGGTCTATGAAGCGCTGCGCCGCGTGCGCGCCGAGCTCGCGCCCGAGATCGCGCTGATCGGCTTCTGCGGCGCGCCGTGGACGGTTGCGACCTACATGGTCGCGGGCCAGGGCACGCCGGACCAGGCGCCGGCGCGGATGATGGCGTATCGCCATCCCGAGGCGTTTGCCCAAATCATCGACGTGCTGGTCGAAAATTCGATTCAGTATCTGCTCGGCCAGCTCAAGGCCGGCGCCGACTGCCTGCAGATATTCGACACATGGGCCGGCGTGCTGCCCGCGCGCGAATTCCAGCGCTGGTCGATCGAGCCGGCGCAACGGATCGTCGCCGGCGTGCGCGCGCAGGCGCCCGATGCGAAGATCATCGGCTTTCCGCGTGGCGCCGGCGCTCTGCTGCCGGCCTATGTGGAAGCGACCGGCGTCGATGCCGTCAGTATCGACTGGGCCGCCGAGCCGTCATTGGTCCGCGAGCGCGTGCAGAACCGCGTCGCCGTGCAGGGCAATCTCGATCCGCTGGCGCTGATCGCGGGCGGAGCCGCGCTCGACCGCGCTGTCGACGACGTGCTGGCGAACTACGCCGAGGGCCGGCTGATCTTCAACCTCGGCCACGGCATCCAGCCGGAAACCCCGATCGCGCATGTCGAGCAGATGCTGAAGCGGGTGCGGGCGTACAAGGGGTGACTCCCGCAGCTTCGCGATGAGCGAAGCGATATCCGGGGCCGGTCTCACCGATCGGCAACGCTGCGAGAGGTCCCCGCATGTCGCTCCGCTCATGCGGGCTACGACTGCAATCACCGCTACCTTGCATCCTCCAGGATCATATCCGACGCCTTCTCGGCGATCATGATCGTCGGCGCGTTGGTATTGCCCGACATCAGGTCCGGCATGATCGAGGCATCCACCACGCGCAGGCCCTCGATGCCGCGCACGCGCAGCCTCTGGTCGACGACCGCGAGCGGATCGCTGCCCATCCGGCAGGTCGAGGTGGGGTGATAGACCGTGCTGCCGGTGCGGCGGCAGAAGTCCAGCAACTCGTCATCGCTTTTCACCTTCAGACTTGGATCGACCTCTTCCACCGCATACGGCTTCAGCGCTGGAGCTGCGAGGATATTGCGCAGGATACGGATGCCATCGATAAAGGCGCGGCGATCGGTTTCGGTCGCGAGATAGTTGATGCGGATTTCAGGAGCGACGGAAGGATCGGCGCTCTTGATGCGGAGCGAGCCGCGGCTTTCGGGCCGCAACTGGCAGACCGACGCCGTGAAGCCGGACTGCGCGTGAAGCTTCTCCCCCATCTTGTCGGTCGAGAACGGCAGGAAATGAATCTGGATATCGGGCGAGGCCAGCCGCGGGTTGGTCTTGAAGAACGCGCCCGACGTTCCGGCCGCGATGGTCAGCGGTCCCTTGCGCAAGGCCGCATACTGCAGGCCCGCCATCATCTTGCGTATCGGATGATTGACGACGTCGTTGAGCGTGACCTTTTGCGCGCAGCGGGTCACCAGGCGAACCTGCATGTGATCCTGCAGGTCGTTGCCAACACCTTGCGCGTCGAGCACGACTTCGATGCCATGCTGCTTCAACAGGTCCGCGGGTCCGACGCCGGATAGTTGCAGCAGTTGCGGCGAATTATACGCGCCGCTGGCGACCAGGATTTCCTTGCGCGCCTTGGCCGTGCGCAGGCGTCCATCCTGCCTGTACTGGATCGCGCTGGCGCGGCGTCCCTCGAACAGGATGCGCTGCGCCAGCGCCGAGGTCTCGATGTGCAGATTGGGGCGCGTGCGGGCGGGACGAAGATAGGAGAACGCCGAGCTGGCGCGCCGTCCGCGCCTCGTCGTGGTCTGGAAGAAACCCGCGCCTTCCTGGGTCGCGCCATTGAAATCGGGATTGGTCGGAATGCCGGTTTCCGCCGCGGCGACGACGAAGGCCTCCGACAGCGGATCGTGGTGCCGCCAGTCCGACACCGGAAGCGGTCCGCCGGTGCCGTGATATTTGTCGGACCCGCGCTGCTGGTTTTCGGCCTTCTTGAAGTAAGGCAATACGTCGTCATAGCCCCAGCCGGCATTGCCGCGCTGGCGCCAGCGGTCATAATCCTCATGCTGGCCGCGCACATACAACAGGCCATTGATCGAACTCGAACCGCCGAGCACCTTGCCACGCGGCTGGAACACCTGCCGGCCGTTCAATCCCGGTTCCGGCTCGGTCTGGTACATCCAGTTGACGGATTTTTCCTTGAACAGCTTGCCGTATCCGAGCGGGACGTGGATCCAGAGATTGGTATCCTTCGGCCCGGCCTCCAGCAGCAGCACGGAATGCTTGCCGTCGGCGCTCAGGCGATTGGCAAGCACGCATCCGGCCGAGCCGGCACCGACGATGACGTAATCGAATTCGGAAATCTCATTGTTCTTGTTCATTTGTTTCCCCCGCAGACGATCGAAAGAGGTAGCGGGGCCGTGACAGGCGGTCAATTACCTCCCGGTCGCCGGTCAGGGAAAAGCGACTCTCAATTGCGATCGCGGAGGACGTCGCCGGACAATCTGCCGCATCGCGGAATGACGGCGCCTTGGCTCCATTCCGGCGAGACGCGCGCGAAGGCTAGCTGGCGAGTTTCAAAAAGTCCGGCGGCCGGCGTTCGGCAAATGCCGTAAAAGCCTCGCGCGCCTCCACGGTGGTCAGGCGCTCCGCGAACTTCCCGCTTTCCGCCGCGATCTGGCCGAGCAGAAGTTCCGGATTGCGCATCAGCCGCTTCGTGGCACTGATGGCGCCTGCGGGCTGCTTCGCCAGCCGGACCGCAAGTGCCTTCGCCTCGCTGTCGAGTTTTTCCAGCGGCACGACGCGATTGGCAAGGCCCCAGGCAAGCGCGGATTTCGCATCCACGGCTTCGCCGAGCGCGAACATCTCATAGGCGCGCGCGTAACCGATGCGGAGCGGCATCAGCAGGCTGGAAGCCGCTTCCGGCACCAGCGCGAGACTGACGAACGGCGTCGACAGCAGCGCGTTTTCCGCCAGCACGACCAGGTCGCAATGCAGCAGCATCGTGGTGCCGATGCCCACCGCTCGCCCCTGAACGGCCGCCACCAGCGGTCGGCTCGATTTTGCGAGAGCCTGCACGAAGCGGCCGACATGCCGCTCACCTTTGAAACTGCCCGTTGCCATCGCCGCGAACTCGCCGACATCGTTGCCGGCGGTGAACATGTCGCCTTCGCCCCGGATCAGGACAACACGGACCGATGGATCGGTCTCTGCAGCATCGAGCGCGTCAGCCAGCGCGCCGTACATGGCATTGGACAGGGCGTTCTTCTTGTCGGGCCGCGCCATCGTCAGGGTCAGGATGCCGTTGCCGTTCTCGATCTTGATGTGGTCGGTCATTCGTCTTCTCCTCTGGGAAATCTGGTTTGCATGCTGGCGAGCCAGCGCGCGACGACGTCGATCTCAGCCTCGCTGAAATCCTTCGGTGAGGCGCGCGTTGACTTCAGTAAGCCCGGCTTTCGATTGCGCCAGCGCCGTGCGGCCGGCCGGCGTCAGCCACAGCCGCCATGCGCGGCCGTCGTCCGGATCGGCGCGCCGCCTGATCAGGTTCGCCGCGGTCATGCGGTCCACCAGCCCGCTGATGCCGGGCGGCCCGAGGTCGAGCGCCGCACCCGCCTCCCCCATCAGGACGCCGTCTTGCCGGCCGAGAACGAACAGCAGGCCGGACTGCGCCGCCGTGACGCCGCTCGCTTGCGTGCGCGCCGCCATCCAGCGCTGCAGCCTGCGCTGCGCGACAGTGAGCAGGAATACCAGGCGGTGTTCGCGACGCGAACTCATCAGAGCAATCGCCCGCTGCATTTACTTCGCATGCGAACTATATAGGCCGCGGCCGCGACAGTGTCCACGCATGAATCAAACCGGCGACCGGCAAGCCGTCAGATCGAAAATTGGCGCCTGCTCAATGGCCTATTGAAAAAATCGATTTTCGATTGACGACACCCGGTTCTCTCGTCAATCTCCGCCGCCATGAGCAGTATCGGGTTGAGTTTCGGTGATCTGTCCGACGAACGGCCGCGAAGCCTGACGTCGGCCGTTCAGGAACGGCTGCGCGCGGACATCCTTTCGACCCGCCTGCTGCCGGGCCAGAAGCTGCATATCGCCGGCCTCGCCAAGCAGTTCGCCGTCAGCCTCGCCGCGGTGCGCGAAGCCTTGTCGCGGCTCGTTGCCGACGGGCTGGTGCAGGCCTCCGACCAGCGCGGCTTTCGTGTCAGCCCGGTTTCTCCGGCCGACCTGCGCGACGTGACGCAGACCCGCGTCGACATCGAGGGCCTGGCGCTGCGGCGCTCGATCGAGCGCGGCGACCAGGCCTGGCTCACGTCGGTGGAGCGGTCCTTCACGGTGCTCTGCGCCGTGCCCTATACCTATCCTGACGATCCGACCCATCACTACGAGGAATGGGTGGTGCGGCATCGCATCTTCCACCGCACGTTGGTGAGCGCCTGCGGTTCGTCATGGCTGCTCGGCTTCCGCGACGTGCTGCACGAGCAGAGCGAGCGCTATCGCAGGCTCTCGATCCGGCGCGATACCGAAAAAGCCCGCAACGTCGAGGCCGAACACGCGGCAATCGTGCACGCCGTGCTCCGGCGCGATGTCGATGCCGCCGTCGCAGCGCTGTCGAATCATTTCATGACGACCATGCATCTGGTAGAGCTCGCGACATCCAACGCCCCCAGAGGTGGCAACGCCATCTGATCCTACGTTCGAAAACCAGTCCAAATCAAAAAACGCAAGAGGGAAACGCTTCAATGAACATCACGCGACGCCATGTCCTGGCAACGATCACCGCGGCCGCCGTGCTCGGCACTTCAACCTTCGCGCAAGCCGCCGAAAAGGTCCGCATCGGCCTTCCGACCAAGACCTATTGGCCGACCACGATCGCGGAAACCGCGGTGCGGCAGAAGCTGTTCGAGAAGGAAGGCATCTCGGCCGAGTTGACGATCTATCGCGGCGGCGCCGAAACATTCGAGGCGATGGCGGCGGGCGCCGCCGACGTCATCCTCGACGCGACCTCGCTGGTATCGGCCGGCCGCAAGAAGGGCGTCAATTCCAAAGTGCTCGCGAACGCCGCCATGGGCTACTACGGCTGGCAGTTGATGACGCTTTCGAAATCGACGCTCGGCGTCAAGGATCTGGCCGGCAAGAAGGTCGCCATCACCTCCGCCGGCTCCGGCTCCGACCTGCTGGCGCTGTGGACCCAGCAGGACAAGAAGATCGAATTCACCCGCGTGCCCGTGGGCGGCGGCGGCCTGGTGCCGAACCTGCTCGCGAGCAATGTCGACGCGGCGGTGGTGTATTCGCCGCTGAGCTTCCAGATTTCCAAGTCCGGCGAAGCCCGCACCATCCTCGACTATTCCAAGGAAGTGCCGCCGAACCTCGCCGCCGGCTGGATCGCGCTCGACAAATACGTGCAGGACAAGCCGCAAATGGTGCAGAAGACGCTGAACGCGCTCTATGGCGCGCTGGCCTTCATGCGCGCCAACAAGGACGTCTCCGTCAAGCTGATCACGGAGCTCTATGAAATTCCGGCCGAGATCGCGGCGCTGGAATACGAGAACACGATCATGAAGCTGGAGACCGACGGCAGCATGGACGGGCCGAAGATCCCGGAACAGCTTCAGCTCGCGCTCGACATGGCCAAGGCCGGCGGCATGAAGGACCTCGGGCCTGCCGCGGAGATCATCTCGACGCAGTTCAAGCCGGTTCCGACCAAGCCCTGAGGCCGGCGCGATGCAGGCGGGACTCGGCGTAAAGGCAGCACGCTTCGCCATCGTGGTGGCGGTATTTGCGATATGGGAAATCCTGTCGCGGAGCGGCATCGTCAATCCGCGGCTGCTGCCGTCCGCCTCCGACACGCTGGTGATGCTCGGCGAACTGCTGCAGCGGGCCAGCGTGCGCAAGGACCTTGTCGTCACCGCGACCGAGGTGCTGACGGCCTTCGCGCTCGCCGTTCCCTTTGGCGCGCTGATCGGCTTCCTGATCGCGGAGAACCGCTACTTCGCCGACGTGGCGAAGCCGCTGCTGTTCTTCGCCTTCAGCATCCCGAAGTCGATCTTCCTGCCGATGTTCATCCTGGTATTCGGGGTCGGCTTTTCGCAGAAGGTCGGCTTCGGCTTCTTCTCGACCATCTTCATCGTGATCATGTCGACCACGACGGCGGTGGAATCGGTCAAGGTCGAGCACCTGACCGTCGCCCGCTCCTATGGGGCGACGCCGATGCAGACGGCGTTCCGCGTCTATCTGCCGAGCATGCTTCCGGTCCTGCTGGAAGCGCTGCGGATCTCGATGATCTTCAATCTCACCGGCGTCATTCTCGCCGAAATGTACGCCTCGCGCGACGGCATCGGCCATCAGATCGCGACCTGGGGCGAGAACTTCCAGATGAAGCAATTGCTGGCCGGCGTGCTGATGATCGCCGCCATCGCCATTGCCTTCAACGAACTGGTCAGATGGGTGGAAACACGATGCAGCCATTGGCGAACATAACCCCGCTGAAGCCGGCCGGCGCGATCGAGGTCCGCAATGTCGGACAGATCTTCAAGACCACGACACAGGACGTCGTCGCGCTGGAGGACGTCTCGCTCGACGTCAAGCCGGGACGCTTCGTCGTGCTGGTCGGCCCGAGCGGCTGCGGCAAGTCGACGCTTCTGATGATGATGGCCGGCCTGCGCCAGCAGACCTCGGGCACCATCACGATCAGCGGCAAGCCTATTCCCGAGCCTGATCCCAATCGAGTGGGCGTAGTGTTTCAGGAAGCCAGCCTGTTTCCCTGGCTGACGGCGGAAGAGAACGTCGAGTTTCCGCTGGCGCTACGCCGTGTCGCCAAGAACGAACGCCGCGCCAAGGCGCAGGATGCGCTCAAGCTCGTCGGCCTCGACGGCTTCGGCAAGCGTCATCCGCACGAACTGTCGGGCGGCATGAAGCAGCGCGTCTCGATCGCGCGCGGGCTGGTGCAGGATCCGCCGGTGCTGCTGATGGACGAGCCGTTCGCAGCCCTCGACGAGCAGACCCGCATGACCATGGGCGACGAACTGCTGCGCATCTGGGCCGCGACCGGCAAGACCGTGGTGTTCGTCACCCACAGCCTGACCGAAGCGGTCTATCTCGCCGACGAGGTGATCGTGATGTCGCCGCGCCCCGGCCGCATCGTCGATCACCTGCAGGTCTCGCTGCCCCGCCCGCGTACCTATGAGATGCTGAGCGGCGATACGTTTGGCACCCTGCGCGACCGCATCTGGCGGCATATCCGAAAATCGGCGTGAGGCAAGCATGAGCGCCGCCACACTTCGCCGCTTGATCGTCATCAGCCTGATCGCGCTGTGGGAAATCCTGCCGCGCGCCGGCTTCATTCCCGAGCTGTTTCTGCCGTCGCTGTCCTCGACACTGATTGCCGGATGGAACGAGGCCGGTGAATACGGCCACGCGCTCGCCGTCACGCTCTACGAGGTCGCGATCTCGATGGCGATCGCCTGTGGCGGCGGCATCCTGTTGGGGGCCATCGTCGGCAGCCTGCCGCGGCCGCGCATCCTGATCATGCCGATGGTTTCGAGCCTGTATGCCGTGCCGCTGGTCATCCTCTATCCGGTGTTCACGGTGTGGCTTGGCATCGGCTCGGAATCCAAGATCGCGTTTGCTTCGATCTACGGCTTCCTGCCGACGATGCTGGCGACCGCCGCCGGAATCCAGACCATCGATCCGCAACTGCTGCTGGCCGCCCGCAGCATGGGCGCGACGCTGAGCCAGCGGCTGGTTCGCGTGATCATCCCGGCGGCGATCCCGACCGTGCTGTCGGGGCTTCGCGTTGGCGGCGCGCTCGTGATCGTCGGCGTGGTGGTGTCCGAGATGCTGATCTCGTCCGCCGGCATCGGCTACCTGATCTCGCGCTACCGCACCATACTCGACAGCCCGCATGTCTTTGCCGGCGTTCTGCTGGTGCTGGCGATGGCGATCGCCTTCAACGCCGGCATCAAATGGATCGAGCGCAAGGCCGCGATCTGGCAGACCGGCACCCGCGCCGGACAGAACGCCGCGGAAGAAATCGCGCCCGGCACCCTGCAGCCCGCGACCTGACGGAGTTCTTTGGTGTTCGATCTGACGCTGACATTCGACAACGGGCCAGAACCTGACGTGACGCCGCGCGTGCTCGACATCCTCCGCGAACGTGACATCAAGGCGACCTTCTTCGTGATCGGTGAAAAGCTCGGCGATGCCGAGCGTCGACGGCTTGCCATGCGGGCACATGACGAAGGCCATTGGATCGGCAATCATACCTTCACCCATTCCGTTCCGCTCGGCGAGCAGCGGGATGCAGAGACGGCGGAAAAGGAGATCGGCCGGACCCAGGCAGCGATCGGCGATCTGGCGCATGCGCAGCGCTGGTTCCGGCCATTCGGCGGCGGCGGCAATCTCGACACGCGCCTGCTGAAGCCTTCGGTCGTCGACTATCTCACCGGCCACAAGCATAGCTGCGTGCTGTGGAACGCAATTCCGCGCGACTGGGACGATCCCGACGGCTGGATCGAACGGGCGCTGCAGCAGTGCCGGTCGCAGCCGTGGAGCCTGATGGTGCTGCACGACCTGCCGACCGGCGCGATGGATCATCTCGAGCGTTTTCTCGACCGCGCCAGCGAGAGCGGCGCGCGCTTCCACCAGGACTTTCCGCCCGATTGCGTCCCGATCCGCTCGGGCAGAATCGTGCGGCCGATCGAACCCTATGTTTCCTCCATCGAAGAAGGCGTCACACCATGAAGATCGCGAGTTTCAAGGCCGGCAAGACGGCAACATACGGCCTGGTGACAGATGCCGGCGTCATCGATGCCGGAAAGCGACTGAAGGATTACCCGACCCTGAAGGCGCTGCTCGCGAAGGGATCGCTCGACGCTCTGAAGGCACTGCAAGGCGAACGTCCCGACTACGCGCTGGCTGAAGTCGAACTGCTGCCGACCGTGCCTGACCCGGACAAGATCTTCTGCATCGGCGTCAACTACGCCACGCATCTGGCCGAAAGCGGCCACCCGACGCCGCCGCACCCGATGATCTTCACCCGTTTCGCCAACAGCCAGGTCGGCGGCGGCCAGCCGATGATACGGCCGCCGGAATCCGAGCGGTTCGACTATGAAGGCGAGATGGCCGTGATCATCGGCAAGGCCGGCCGTCGCATTTCGCGGGATGCTGCGCTTTCGCATGTCGCAGGCTATGCCTGCTACAATGACGGCAGCATCCGCGACTGGCAGCGCCACACTTCGCAGTTCGCGCCCGGCAAGAACTTCGTCGCCACCGGCGCATTCGGGCCGTGGATGGTTACGACTGACGAAATCCCCGACATCAGCAAGCAGACGATTGCCACCCGTCTCAACGGCGTCGAGGTGCAGGCCGCACCGATCTCCGATCTGGTATTCGATGTCCCCGCCCTGATCGCTTATTGCTCGACCTTCACCGAACTCGTGCCCGGCGACGTCATCGTCACCGGCACGACCGGCGGCGTCGGCGCCTATCGCACCCCGCCGCTGTGGATGAAGGATGGCGACGTGGTCGAGATCGAGGTGTCCGGCATCGGCATCCTGCGCAATCCGGTCAAGGACGAGGTTGCCGCGGCCGCGACGCGCGCAGCCTGAACCGAGCGGCCCAACAACAAGAGCAAGGAGACAATCATGAACCTGCCAAAGCACCTGCTGCCAACGACCGTGGTCGGCAGCTACCCGCAGCCGGAATGGCTGGTCGATCGCGCAATGCTGTCGAAGGTTGTTCCGCGCACCCGGATGCACGCGATGTGGCGGCTGCCGGCCGAGCATCTGGAAGAGGCGCAGGACGATGCCACCATCGTCGCCATCCGAGACATGGAGCGCGCCGGCATCGATGTGGTGACCGACGGCGAGATCCGCCGCGAGAGCTATTCCAACCGCTTCGCCACCGCGCTTGACGGCATCGACGACGAAAATCCGGCCATCATCACCGCGCGCAACGGAACGCAGACACCGGTACCGCGCGTGGTCGGCGCGGTGAAGCGCAGCCGTGCCGTCGAACTGCACGACATGGAATTTCTTCGCAAGAACACCGACCGCGCCGCCAAGATCACGCTGCCCGGCCCGTTCACGATGAGCCAGCAGGCCAAGAACGAATACTACAAGGACGACGAGGAACTGGCGATGGCATTCGCCGCTGCCGTGAACGCCGAAGCGCTCGAACTGGAGAAGGCCGGCGCCGACGTGATCCAGCTCGACGAACCCTGGGTGCGCAACAATCCCGACCTTGCGCGGCGCTATGCGGTCAAGGCCATCAACCGCGCACTCGAAGGCATCAAGGTGCCCACCGTCGTCCATCTGTGCTTCGGCTATGCCGCCGTCGTCCCCGGTTCGACCAAGCCGGCCGGCTATTCCTTCCTCGCCGAACTCGCCGACACCAGCGCCGAACAGATTTCGATCGAGGCGGCGCAGCCGAAGCTCGATCTCGGCGTGCTCAGGGATCTGTCTTCGAAGAAGATCATGCTCGGCGTGCTCGACCTCGGCAATCCCGAGATAGAAAGCGCCGAAGTCGTGGCTGACCGTATCCGCAATGGCCTCAAGCATGTCGCAGCCGACCGGCTGGTGGTCGCGCCGGATTGCGGCATGAAATACATGCCGCGCCATATCGCGTTCGGAAAGCTGAAGGCGATGTGCGACGCAGCCGCGACCGTGCGCAAGGAGATCAGCTAGCGTCAGGCCGGCTGGTCATCATGGCCAAGAACCGTTCAAACGGTTCGTCTTTGTCGCCCGTTCTTTCCCGATGGGTTGGTTTACGGGAAAGACGCGACCAACTCTCGGCCTCGGCCAACCAATAAGCCTTGCTGTGCGGTTCGCGGCGCGCGAGCTGCCTGCAAAGTGCTGCGCGCGAATTCAGCTCAAGTTGGGTTGTCATGACTTCTCCCCTGCCTGGGGCCAGTCATTCATCCTGACGCCCGACGCGTGGGATTCCTTGATCCACATCAAGTGCGAAAGACGACGCGGCACGCATGCCGATCTCCCATACCGGCTTACCGCGGAGCTATGCCGCGCCCTGCCCTCAGAGCAGCTTCGCGCGCACGAACAGCGCGCGGAGCGCATCGGTCGCCTGCACCGTCAGCATCGCATTGCCGGCGGCACGCTGCAGGGCGCTGACAGCGTCGGCGTGCAGCGAGCGAAACTCGATCCATTCGATCGAGCTGAGATTGGTGATGAAGCGGTAAGCCTGGCCGACGGTAGAGATCGATACCGTGCCGCCGTTCAGGCTGATCTTGAACACCGCGCGCAACGGCGTGTCGGAATCGGCGACGTCGCCGGCAACTGCGGTCATGACGGCGACGGTGAACGCCGTGACGCGGTGAGGCCTTCCTTGAGGCTCGGCACGACGACCAGGCGCTTGACCTCGCCGTTCTGATAAGCCGCCAGGAACCTGTCATATTCCTTGATCGAGACGCAGCCGTTGGAATCGCCGTTGGGGCCGAGCAGATAGCTGTGCACGAGCAGGCCGGTCCGGCCATGCATTTCGTTCTCGCCCACGGGGGTCATGCGCAGCGCCGCGACGCCGTGAAACAGCTTCTCGCGTGGTTTCAGATCGTAGATGTTCGGGGGCGTCGCCCCGACCATGCGCCGGTCGACATAGGCCGGATCATCCATCAGGCCGCCCAGCCCCGAGTGAGCTTCGAGCCTGGTGCCATTGGGCAAGTACACCGCACGTGCGGAGATGTCGTAGACCGCGGTTTGACCGTCATAGCCGAGCGCTGACAGATCCTTCCGCTCACTGAACAGGCCGTCATTGGGCGTCAGCGACGCCAGGGTGAACTTCATCGGCACCAGATCGGCAAGCTTGTCGAACAGGGTGCGGTCGTCCGACGGCGCCGGCTGCGGATCGACCCTGAGCGCGAGACCGGCTTCCACCGGCCGCGACCGTGGCAGCGGCACTCCCGCTTCGGCTGAAGAAGCGGCGGCCTGATCGGTCTGGGCGTTCGGGACATCGCGCGGCTGCCCGCCCAGTTGATTTTCGATGTGGCCGAACTCGGTATTGAAATCCGAGCGAGAACGGGTGACCGGGCGCGAGGGATGGTAGATGGATAGCGCGTTGCGCAGCGTCCTCGGGCCAAACCGGTCTTCGAAGGAGTAATCGCTCGGAGCATTCGCGGAGGCAGGATTTCGGATCCAGCCCGCCAGATCGAAATCGGTGATCCAGGCCGCAAGGCCCGACGCCACGACGAACATAGTCACGCCGAATGCCGCGTTACCGAACATTCGGATACCGCGACTTGGTGCAAGCCCGGCTGCGCTGGTCTTCTTCCTATCCATCCGTCCCCGGCTCGGCGCTTCGGAATCACGTCTGATTCCGCAAGGGATTCACCGAATAACCCCACTATAATGCAAACCAAAGTAAGGCATAATCGAGACGAACGGTAGGGGCCATTGGGGGGGTCGGGAAACAGCCAGGAACCGTCGGGATGGCCCGGATCAGGGCCGGATCACCGGATTGGTGTTCGGCACCGGGGCCGGCTCGCTCTCGGCGTGATCAGGCAGCTTGTCGGCATGCACAGCAAGCGCCGGCCCGATCCAGACCGGGTCGGCGAGATGGTCGCGGCGAGGATTGGCGGTATTGGGATGGACCAGGACGCTCAGCCGGCCGTGGTTGAGCATGAGCCAGGGGACCAACTGGGCAAAGATTTCGCGGGCAAACGCCACCTGGTACATCGCCTGGTCATGCGGACCGACCTTGACGTCGTGCCAACGCCCGAGCGTGACCGAGAAGCGCTCGCCGATCCATGTCCGCAACTGCTCGGCCTCGGCCCGCGTGGTTGCCGGATCGTAGTAGATGTGGGCGTGGTAGCTCGCGATCTCGTGCAACGATCGCGGGCCATCCGCCGCCGGCTCACCCGTCATCGCATCCGCTCCACGCCGAACCGCCCCGAAACGCCGGCCGCAATCATCGCCGCAACGGCTGAAGCGGTCAATGTGCCGATGTCAGGCCGGCGATGGGCGGTGACGCCGCTCGACATTGCGCTTGATGTTCTCGAGCCCGATCATGGCCTCTTCATCCATCCGTGCGATCTGCTCGGGGCTAGGCGCGGTCGGCCGGTCGGGGTTGCGCAACGTCCGCGTATACTTCGTGCGATCTCCCACCGCCTCGAACGTGTAGCGCACAACAATCTTGCCGATGAAATCGGTGTCGGCTTCGACGGTCCAGGCGCTGGGCGGATCGCTTTCCGTGACGGTCCAGGCGAGGCGAACCTCGCCGCGCTTGATGTGCCACTGCTCGCGAAAGGTCTCGCCATGCAGCAACGGCCGATCGTCGCCGTCGATATGATGGGAGGCGGCGAGCCATTCCGGCCAGGAGTTCGGATTGCAGACATAGTCATAGACCGCCTGCGGCGGCGTATCGATCATGATGTCGTGGCTGGTTTGAAACGAGACGCCCATGGCTTAAACCTCCTGTCGTCCGCTTCAGCCCGGACGCCGCTGGCCGCCCTCGAACACGCTCATTCCGGCCGCAGGATCGAGCTCGACGTCGGTCGCTTCGGTGAGCCGCGCCATCGTCATGTAGAAGCCGATGGCGAGAATGGATTCGACGATCTCCTGTTCACTGAAGTGCTTGCGCATCGCGGCAAACACCGGCTCGGCGACGCGCACATTGTCGATGACTTCCTGCCCGAACGCCAGCAGCGCCTGTTCGGCGGCGTTGAACGCGGCGTCCTCGTACCTGCCCTGCTCGAGGCAATCGATCTGGCGCTGGGTGACGCCGAGGCCGAGCGCGATCGGAACATGCTGCCGCCACTCATAGGCGCCCTTCTCCCGCTGCGCGACCTGCAGGATCAGCAGTTCGCGGTTAACGTGGCTGAGCTTCTGGCGATGCAGGATCGAATTGGCGTAGCGCATCGCCGGAATGAAATTGGCTTCGGCATGCGCCATCATCCGGAAGATGTTGAGCTTGACCGGCATCCTGTCAAAGGACGCGCGCACGTCGCCGCTGGTTGCCGCCGGGTCGATCAGGGGTAGTCTTGCCATCCGCTGTTTCCTTACCTTTGTTGTTTCTCGTTGCCGTTGCGGGCGTACAACGTACCGCCGCCGCTCATGCGTGATCCAGCGCGAACTTGATGGCGCGCATCGATCAGCGCCCGCCGACTTCACGGATCGGATCGGTGCCGTCCCAGCCGGCTGCGACCTTGCGGATGTGCGCAAAGAAGCTGCCCTTGCTGCCGCTGATGTCGGAAATCTCCACCACGGTGCCCGGATGAGCCTGCGTGTCGAAATAGGCGAAGCGGCCCTGCTCTCCGCCGATCTGCCCCTCATGTCCGACCTTGTAACCGAGCGCGAGCGCGCGGTCGTACAGGGCCTGATAATCCCGGGTCCAGTATGACATATGCTGCAGTCCTTCGCGGCCGGAGTCGAGAAACTCCTTGTACATCGAGGGCGCGTCATTGCGCTGCTGGATCAGTTCGATCTGGAGGTCGCCGGAGTTGGCGAGCGCCACGCTCATCTCCATGCCGGAGTCCTGGCCGCGGTGGCGGAAATAATCGGTCTTGACCCGGTCGATATAGTACCAGGGTCCCACGCCCATCACGTTGACCCAATGGTCCATGGCGGCGCGGATGTCCCGCACCACATACCCGTTCTGGCAGACTGCACCAAAGATGCGACTCATGACGATCTCCCGTCTGCTTGCCGGCGGCACGGCCGGCTCTCGTTCTTCTTGATCTCGCGGTTCAACCGATCGACCTGCCGCCGTCGATCACGAGCTCCGTTCCGGTGACGTAACGGCTCTCGTCGCTGGCGAGCCACAGGATGCCGTTGGCGATATCATCGGGCGCCGCCTTGAACCCAAGCGGGACGGCGCGGGCGGTCAACTTGTCCAGCGTCGGCCCGCGCGCCGGCCCGGAATTCGAGCCCTCCTCCGCGGTGCCGATCAGCGTGTCCCAGATGGCGGTTTCGGTAATGCCCGGATGCAGCGAGTTGACGCGTACGCCGTCCCTGGCCGCGGCGCATTCCAGCGCGACCGATTTCGTGAACAGGCGCACGCCGCCCTTGGTCGCGCAATAACCCGATACATTCGGGGAGGCCTTGATTCCGGCGATCGAGGAAACGTTGATGATGCTTCCGCCGCCGCCCTCGCGCATCAAAGGGAGCGAATGCTTTACGCCGAGGAATACGCCATCCAGGTTGACGGCCACCTGCCGCTTCCAGTCGGCGAACGCCATATCAACGACCGGCCCCGAGAGGCCGATCCCGGCGTTGTTGACGAGAACGTCCAGCCTGCCGAACCGAGCCCGGACCCGGGCTACGACCGACTGCCAGTCATCCTCGCTGGTCACGTCATGATGGTAATATTCGGACTCGCATCCGGCGACGCGCAATTCGTGCAGCAGGCTCTCGCCCTTGTCGTCCTGCAGATCGGTTGCGACGATCTTCGCGCCTTCACGCGCAAGCATCAGCGCCGCGCTGCGCCCGATGCCGTTGGCGGCACCGGTCACCAAAGCCACCTTGCCTTCGACACGCCGCGTCATGGCTCGGTCAGTTTCCCACCCTGCGGCCGTTCGGCCATCTTTGTTGTCGCGCGGGAGCTTCGGCACGCCCGCTCCCGACCTTTGGAAACGTTTCCATACTTTATAATCGAACCTCTCGCAAGTGAGATATTTTCAGTCGAGATGCCTTGTATATCGTTTCCAGCATGCGCTAGGTTTCCGCACCCTCTTGACTGATGATAATGCCCCGGGAGCCCTGCAATGTCGTTGCGCCAGGCGCAGCCTGCACGACCGACCATCCGCGACGTCGCAGCCCAGGCCGGCGTATCGGTCAGCAGCGTCAGCCGGGTGCTGAATGGCGAGCCGCATACCAGCCCGGAATTGCACGCCCGGATCATGCGGGCGGTTACCCGCCTGCGCTTCGAGCCGCATTCGGCCGCGCAAGCCTTGCGCTCGCGCGCCAGCAAGACGATCGGCTGCATGGTCTCCGATCTCTCGAACCCGCTCTACAGCGAGATGATCAACGGCGCCGAAGAAGAATTCCAGCACGCGGGCTACGTCCTGATGCTGGCTGCGACCCGGCATGAGGAAGACCGCGAGACGGCGTTCATCTCCGCGGTGCGGCGCAGGCGGATGGATGGCCTGCTGCTGTTTGCCGGCGACAACGCCCACAAGGACTTCACCGGCGCGCTCGCGAATCTCGAATTGCCCTGCGTGGCGATCGATCGCGAGGTACCGGGCGTTCCGTCGGTGCGCGCGGACCACCGCGGCGGCGGTCTGGAGATCACACGTTATCTGATCGGGCTTGGCCATCGCCGCATCGCGCTCCTAACCGGACGCGCGGCGTTGCTGCCGAGTTCGGAGCGCCTGGCCGGCTATCGCCAGGCCCATGCCGAAGCGAAACTCGCAGTTGATCCCGACCTGATCCGTCCGCAGACTCAGGGATCGAGCATTGCGTTCAGCGATGTCTGCCAGTTGCTGCGGGGCGCCAACCGCCCGACCGCGATCATCACGCTCGGGACACATATGATGGCGGGCGTCATGGACGCGCTCGCCAGCAACGGCCTGCGCTATCCCGACGACATCTCGCTGGTGTGCATCGGCGACACCGATCTGGCCCGATACGCGACGCCGGGGATATCGGCGCTGACGTGGGATCTCGACCAGATGGGCCGGGTCGCGGCCAACATCCTGCTCGATCGGATTCGCGGCGGCGACGCGGCCCGCAAGATACGGCCGGTGTACCTGCCGACGCGCTTCATCCTTCGGCACTCATGCGCCAGGCCGCGCGCGCCCTGACGGCGCGACGGCTACCGATCATCAAGCCCGGCAAGAATGCCGTGCAGCAAACAGCACAAAAAAGCAAAACGGAAACCCAGGGAGTAGAGTCCATGAAGTTACGCGTGATGATCCTGTCGCTGCTCGCGCTTGCGTCGGTGACGTGCCAAGCCCATGCCGAGGATGCGGCCGATTACCCCTCCAAGAAGATCAAGATGCTGTTGCCGTTCGGCGCCGGTGGCGGCGGCGACGTGCTCGGCCGGCTACTCGCCGACCGGATGGGAAAGCATCTCGGGCAAACCATCTACGTCGAGAACCGCACCGGCGCTGCCGGCACCATCGGCGCGCAGCAGGCGGCCGCGTCGCCACCCGACGGATACACCATCACGATCGGCGGCATGACCACCCACGTGCTGGCGCCGGCGGTGTATCCGAACCTGCCGTACGATCCGATCAAGGATTTCACCACCATCGGGCGCATCGGCACGTCATCCATCCTGCTGATCGCGACCAACGATTTTCCCGCCAACGATCTGCGCGGGCTGACCGAATTGTCCAGGAAGGGCGACCCGATCCAGTACGGAAGCTGGGGCGTCGGCTCCACCGGACATTTCTGCGGCGAGATCCTGTCCCAGAAGGCGGGCGTCCGCCTGCAGCACGTCCCGTTCAGCGGCGCGGCCAAGCTCGCCAACGACCTGATGGGCGGCCATATCTCGGTGGGACTGGTCGACATGGCGACCGGAACGCCGCTGGTGAAGGACGGAAAGCTGAAGGCGCTTGCGGTCTGCGGCGGGCGGTCTCCCAGCCTGCCGAAGGTCGCAAGCTACAAGGACCAGGGCGTCGATTTCGAACGCAGCCTGTCCTGGGTGATGTACGCGCCCGCAGGCCTTCCCGCTCCGATCGCGCAAAAGATTGCCGGCGCGCTAAGGGAGTCGCTGACCGAACCCGACATCATCGAGAAGCTGCTGGCGCTCGGCATCTCGGCCGATTTCATCGCCGGAGAGCAGCAGCGCGACATCAACGCGCGCGATATCGATGCCTGGAAAAAGGTCGCAAGCGACGCCAAGATCGAGGTCAAATAGCCGCGTTCAGGTGGCGTTGCCGAACAGGACCGGCAACTGGCGCGGGCCCCTAACAGTGCCTTCCGACCAGGTGACCTTGCCGGCCGGGTCCAGCCTGAAATCCGGAATTCGCTTCAGCCATTCCTCGATCGCGACCGTCATTTCCATGCGCGCGAGATTGGAACCGACGCAGCGGTGAATGCCGAGCCCGAACGCGGCATGGCGATTCTCCTTGCGGTCGATCACCACCTTGTCGGCGTCGGGGAACACCGCGGGATCGCGGTTGGCGGCCGGGAATGACAGCAGCACCATATTGCCGGGTTTGACCGGGCAGCCGCTGATCGTCGTCTCCTTCATTACCTCGCGCGCCATCGTCACCGGCGAATAGGCGCGCAGCAGTTCTTCCACCGCGAGCGGCATCAGTTCAGGCTCCCGCACTAGTCGTTCGCGGTCGGCGGGTGTCTTTGCCAGATGCCACAGCGAGGAGCCGATCGCGCTCCAGGTGGTGTCGATACCGGCGATCAGCAGCAGCCGCAGCGAACCCAGCACGTGCTCGTCCGCCAGCGGCTTTCCGTCCTTGTCCTTTGCATCCATCAGGGTCGAGATCAGATCGTCGGTCGGATGCTTCTTGCGGGCCGCGATGTGGCCGGCAAAATAGGCCGTCATTTCGTGGACGGCAGCCATCAACGCGTTGTCGTCCTTGATGCCGAGTTCGAGAATGCCGTGGATCCACTTTATGAAAAGGTCACTGTCCTTTTCGGGAATCCCGAGCATGTGAGCGATGGCGCGAACCGGAATATGCTTGGTGTAGCGCGCGGCGGCATCGCATTTGCCGTCGGCAATAAACTCGTCGATCAGTTCGTTGCAGATCGCACGCACCCGCGGCTCCAGCTTCTTCATCGCATCCGGCGTGAATGGCGGCAGCAGCAACTGCTTGGCAGGCTTGTGCTCGGGCGGATCGGAGGTGATCGGCGGAGCCCTCGCGGTGATCTCTGGCCGGACGTCGCGCACGATGACGCGCCGGGACGAGAAGTGGTCGGTGTCGTAGGCGATTTCCTTCACCGCCTGGTAGGTGGTCGGCATGTAGCAGCCGAGGAAGCGCTCGGTGTGAACGACCGGCGAGGCCGCCCGCAGTTCGTCCCAGATCGGATAAGGGTTCTCCCTCCATGCCGGATCGGTGTGGTCGAAATCGCTGATCCAGTCGGTGACCGGCGGATGTTCGGGCATGATGCTGGCGGAATCGGACATCGGAGCAATTCCTCTGCTTGGTTCGTTCATATCCAAAGGGCTAAATCAGATTGAAGGACCGGATCATTCCTCGGTCACTTCGATGGCGATTTCCGGGCAATTGCTTTGGGCGAGCCAGGCCTTGTCTTCCAGGCCTTCGGGCACGGATCCATCGCCGACTTCATGCGCGTTGCCGAATTCGTCGAGATCGAACAGCTCGGGCGCGAGTGATTTACAGCGCGCGTGGCCTTGGCATTTGTCCTGGTCGACGCGAATTTTCAGCTTTCCAGCCATCGCACCCTCCCCCTCCATAATGCGCCTTGCCTGGCCCTGATTGTCCGGCGGCGCTGTTCTATCGGCACGATGGCGCAGACTCGCCGCATCGCGCGAAGTTATATCATATTACTTTCGCGCAGCCGTTGTGCTGTCAAGTCAAAAGTTATAGAGCATGACGTTCAGATGCCACCTCGACCCGCCCGCAAAGCACTCAACGCCTACCATCACGGGGATCTTCGCGATGCCCTGGTGCAGGCCGCCTTGCATGAGGTGGAACTCGGCGGCCCCGAAGCGATCAGCATCAGCGCGCTCGCCAAGAAACTCGGCGTCTCGCAGCCGGCGCCCTACAAGCATTTCGCCGATCGCGAGACGTTGCTGACGGCTGTCACCGCCGAGGCATTCCGGCAGTTCAGCGCCATGTTGCGGGCGGAGATCACAAAGCCGTCGAAGCGGTCGAAACTGTCGCGTTTCGCGCAGCTCACGCTGGATTTCGGCCTGCGCCGCAACGGCATCTATCGCCTGATGTTCGCATCGCGAACCATGGCCTGCGCAGCGAAGGGCAGCGAGTTGCACAGCGCGGCGATGGAGACTTTCGAGCTGCTGGTGGAAGCGCTGGAAGCGCCGGCGGTCGGGCTGTTGCGCGAGCGCAGCGCCCTGAAGATCTGGGCGTCGCTGCACGGCGTCGTCATGCTGGCCGAACAGGGATTGCTCACCGGCCAGGTCGCCAATGTCAGCCGCGAGGAACTGGTCGAGGACATTGTCGAGCAGACCAAGCTCGCGCTGTCGGTGGCGATCAAGGCGGCGGACGAGACCGGCCGCTGAAGCGGCACCAGACCGATCACCGGCGCGTTGCGTCCTTGCCCTGCCCCTCGCGCGGCGCGAACGACTGATTGCTGAACGGCGATGCCGTGGGCACCTTCATGACAATGAAATCACGGCCGACCGATTGATGGCAGGAGTTGCATCCGGTGGTCAGCTCGCCAAACCCCTTGCTGAATGCGGCGCTGTTCCGGGCAGCGATTGCCTGCTCGATCGACTTGATCGGCGGATCGATCATCGTGATATTTTCCACGGGCAGATCGGCATAGAAGGCAATGGCCTCGGTGAGGCTTCCCCTCACCAGTTCAAGCTCGTAAGCCGCGAGCTCCCAGTTCTTCTGCTGGCCGGCGGTCCAGAGCTTCGAATGCCTGGACTGCACCACGCTCATGATATCGGCCAGCCGAGGCCCGTATTTTGACGAGGTCTGGGCGGCCACCATCAATGGGGCCGCCAGCGCGGTGAAGGCTACGGCGATCGCCGCGAGATATTTCGTGCTTGCTTGCATGGCTCACTCATAAGAGAGCATTCGCCGCGACCCATTGACCTATGTCAATTTGCCCAGCCGCAGGCGGGCCACAGGGCCCGGGAGAAATGCGCCAGGGCAGACGGCGCATCTTGTATTCGCGGCCGGCCAATGGTCATCTGCCTCTTCAAGGGGCATCGTCGATTGAGCACGCGTCCAACCATAGCTGCCGCGTCTCGCCGTTGGCGACACGCATGGGCGCACACCGTCGCACTCGGCGTACTGGCGTCGCTCTGCCTGTCCGGCCTTGCGCTGGCAAAGGACAATGGCGATGAAGAAGAGGATGACGCCGCCACGACCCAGCCGACGCTGCCCAATATCTACCTCGACCTGCGAACCATCTATGCGACGCTGCCGGCCGGCGTGCTTTCGATCGGGTTCAACGCGCCGCCA
This sequence comes from uncultured Alphaproteobacteria bacterium, assembly GCA_963823485.1. GTDB lineage: Bacteria > Pseudomonadota > Alphaproteobacteria > Rhizobiales > Xanthobacteraceae > Bradyrhizobium. The sequence goes on along the minus strand of CAWGLP010000025.1, from coordinate 315,679 downwards.
TTGCTGTCGTCGCTGGGCAACCTGTCCTCGCTGAGAACTCTTACCTCGCCATCCAGCCGCAGCCTTTCGGTCGACCTGCCGCTGACCGTCGATGTCAACGACCGACTATCGGTGTACGGCGGCGTCAGCGGCGCCGCGTCACAGGCAGGCGCCGATTCCTGGACGGCGTTCACCATCTACAGCTTCACCATGGGATTCCAAGCCGATCTCTATCAGCAGAACGGCGGCATGTTTCCGACCATCACCGTGCAATCCAACGCCACGCGGTCAATTTCGGACGCGCCCTTGGCCACGACCTCCTATAACACCATCCTCGAAGCCGGCTACGCGCTGAATGCGGATGAAACGCGCGGGCTGCTGGCGGGTGCGCAGTACACAAAGGTCCTCGTCGACACCCCATTCGCAAACGTCAAGCCCGACATCATGGGTTATGTCGGCGGCTACTATCAGTGGGACAACAACTGGAAATTCACCGGCCGCCTGGGTGTGCAATCCTTTGGCGGCGCGCAGTTGCTCAACCTGACGCCGTTCCAGCCGTTCACGCAGCCGATCCTGCGGCTCGATCTCGACCGCATGGACGATGACGACAACCGCCTGTTCGGCGTAACCGCCCAGATCGCGTGGACGCCGAAGCCGTCCTATCAATTGACGCTTCGAACCCCGCTCTACCTGAACAAGAATTAAGGCTTCTGTCCGGAGCGATCGTCTCGGAAAAATCCCACTTCCAGGAGAAATTTATCATGACCTCAGACAATGCCCCGCCTGCCCTGAAGGGCAAGGTTGCGCTGGTCACCGGCGCCGGCCGCGGGCTTGGCCGCGCCTTCGCCGAGCGGCTCGCAAGCCTGGGCGCCGATATCGCGATCCACGGCATGCGCGAGAACGGACCGGCGGAGTATGGCGAGGGATCGACGCTGACCGCCGTCGCCGAGCAGGTTGCAGCCACCCACGGCGTGCGAACCATCCGTGTGCTCGGCGACCTCACGGATGGCTCCGACATCGCGCGCGTGGTGGATACGGCGACAAAGCAGCTGGGACCGATCGACATTCTCGTCCACAATGCCGGCGGCGACATCGCAGCCAAAGGCGGCAAGCCTGATCCGAACGACGCCATCGGCATTCGCGAGGAGGACGTCCGCGCGGTGCTGGATCGCAACCTGCTCTCGACCATCCTGACCTGCCAGGCGGTGGCGAAGGAGATGATTCCGCGGCGTCAGGGCCGCATCGTCACCATCGGCTCGGTGGCCGCCTTCAAGGGCCGCACCAATGGCTCGATCTACGCGGTCGCCAAGGCCGGCATGACGCATTACACGCGCTGCCTCGCCGATCAGCTCCGCGCCTACGACATCACCGTGAACTGCATCGCCCCCGGCGACACCCGCACCGGCCGCTTCATGGGAACGCGCGCGGTTGATGAAAGCAGGATGGTCGAAAGCGGCACGCTCGACCGCATCGCGACCGTCGACGAAGTCGCGCGCGTCGTCGAGGTGTTCGCAGGGCCGCTCGGCGCATTTGTGTCAGGCCAGGTGTTGCGCGTCGATGGCGGCGGACAGTGCTGGGCGGCGTGACGCCGGCCCGATGCGGCCGCTCGACAACATCGAAATCTGATCCGCACGCCGCCTTGGACACCCGGCGGCGGCGATTTGTTTGATACACCCGACACTGAGCCCGTGCCGTTTGCAACGCGTATCAAAAACGGTGACGTATTCCGACGACGTTGGCGTTGTTGCCTTCCTTCAAGCCGCCTAGCGTGCCATAGCCACCTGAACGGTGGTGAATGCGTAACACCAGTTCAGTGTTTGGAAAATTTGCCAGCGCGAACGCGAGATCAAAGCCAAGATAGAAGAGTACCTTCGCGCTGCCCTGATGATCGAACTGGTGCAACGCTTCCTGGCCTATCGGATTTGATATCGCACTCAATCCAAACACAAAGCCCGGTGAAATTCGAATTGCATCGAACAGGGCGAGGCCTTCGTGTCGAACGGAAATCCCACCCCATACTTCTGCTGAATGCACCATGCGGTTTGAATGCACGACCCTGTCACAACATAGAGAATAGCTGCCGAAGCGATCCGCAAGGCCGACTTCGGCGCCGATGAATACCCCACTGTTGAACTGAACAAAGTCCCGCTGATACGCTCCGCCGGCAATGTAATTGTCGAAAAAGATCGCTTCAGGAGCGCCGCTGCCGAAGGCAAACGTGCTGCCGAGATTTCCGGAATTTGTACGGCCCGCAAATCCAAATACCGATTGCTTCAGGCGGGGCTGGGATGACAGCGCAAACGGATTGGCAAGGAAATAGTTTGGATCGTTGCCGGCGACCGCGGCTTGGGGAGATTTCATATCGCTGGAATCCCCCAACGCCGTCCCCATCGATCCAACTGCAACTGCAAGAACTCCTGCAACGACAGCGGAATGCAACGAGAGCCTTCGAAGGCCGACGCCCTCCCCGAACTTCACACGAACCGCTCGTGCCAACGGACCGATCAATTGAGCACCAGGACGCCGAGATTGCGTTCACGAGCGCGTCCGAATGATCGGCGACGGGCCCTCGAATTCGTTCCACGGAAGCGATCTTCGAGCACGCCGAGATTCGGACTTGCGATTAACCCGCCACTGATCAGCGTGCCGATGTGGCGGACCAGCTCTTCCATGAAGGCTTCCCTCCCGTTGGGAGATCATTCGACGAAGAATGGCCGGCGCCTCGCTTGATATGGATCAATGAGTATTGCAGCCGGCAGCAACGCGTAGCGCGAGTGAATTGATCGTTGATCCGTGCGTCTGGGGTTGTCGGCACATGGCTGCCGCCATTTGCGGATCACGCGAGCAGATTCAGTTCGTGATCGAATCTACCTGCGGCGGCCATTGAGCCCCCGTGCCAAATTGGCAACATCAAAGGAACAAGCGAGCAGCCGGTCGAGCCATATGTTGACGACCGTGCATATGGAGCCATCTCAAGCGGTGCTGGATATCAGCCTTGCCGGCGAGGGCCAGCGTGGATTCCGATCCAGCCATGACAATCAGATTCGATCAGCATTGTTTACCGATTGATCTGCATCATGGTGTCTGCGGGGACAATGGAATTGCCTGCCGTTGCGCGTATCTTACGTCGCTTTCCCTGGAGGACGTTACCTTGCCGATGTGCCGGTCGCCAAAGATCGCCGACGTCGTTCTCGAGACAGGGAAGAGTCCTGCAAACGACAATTGCATATCTGTGAAATCACGTATGAGGCCCCCTGCACCACCAAGCGCCTTTCCTGCCGCGTGGCTGACAGTTTCCATTTTTGCGTGCCTTACCGCGCTCCTGTTGTTCTGAAACATGCAGGCACGCGCGTCGAGCGCGACGCCAACGTCGCATCGTCACGATCGCACACCGTGGTCCAACCTCGACAGCCGCCTATTCCAAGTCGATCTCTGCTGCCTTCGGCTTTCTTTCGCCTGAACGCCGGTGTCGGCAGGTGCGGGGCTGTCACAAATCCAACACCAGCATGTCGCCTTTCGCACGAGACACACAGGCGAGGAAGAAGCCTTCGGCCCGCTGCTCGGGAGACAGCCGCTTGTCGCGGTGATCGGCCTCGCCGTCCAGCACCTTGACCTTGCAGGTTCCGCACAGGCCCTGTTCGCAGGATGTCGGAATCCTGATGCCTTTTTCCTCCAGAAAGCCCGCGATCGTCTTGTCGCCGGGAATCTTGAACACCGCGCCGGTGCTGGCGATCTTCACGTCGAACACCTTGTCGAGCAGGGGGGCCGCCTGCTTGGCGGTGAAACGCTCGACATGGATCCGTTCTTCGGCCCAGCCTTTCTGGGTGGCCGTCTTGACGATCGGATCCAGCCACCAATCGGCGCCGCAGATGAAGAGGTGAGTATCTTCAGGCTGCTCCGAGAGAACCGCCGCCGCATCGAGCCGCTGGTTCTGCTCGGCGTCTTCGAAGTAATACTTTGTATCTTCAGAGAAATTTGTCCCCGCTATGGTTGCGCGAAACGCGTCGGGGGACATCAGAGCGAAAACATAGCGCAGTTCGAACGGAATGCGCTGCGACTTCAGATAATCCGCGATGCTCAGGATTGGCGTGACACCGATGCCGCGGGCGAGCAGGATGGCCCGCCTGGTGTTGCGGGGCACGCGGAAGCGATTGCGGGGCTGGCTGACCTGCAGGGTGTCGCCGACGTTCACCGTTTCATGCAAGGTCTTGGAGCCGCCTCGACTGTTGGCGTCCTTCCAGACGCCGATACGATAGCGATGGCGTTCCGAGGAGCTATTGTACAACGAATACTGGCGGACCTGTCCGTTAGGGACCGTCACATCGACATGCGATCCGGGGGAAAAGGCGGGAAGCTCCGCCCCGTCCGGATCGACGAGTTCAAACGAGGCCATGTTGTGAGCCTCGATGGCCTTCTTGGCCACGACAAGTGAGCGCGGGGCGTCGTCCATCATGTCATCCTCTGTGTCGCGTCAACTCACCCTTTCCGCGTGCCATGCAAATGGGAGACCACGGATCAATCCCAGCGGCCCATTGTTTGCTTCGGTGCTTTCGGGGCGGGCGGCCCGTATGGCCGGGCGTGATGCGACCGTGACCCGTCAACCGTTTCGTACCAAGAGCCGATCAGGACGCAGTCATGTTCATTGAAGAGAGTGGCGGTAGCGGAGATCGGCGCAGCGCGTCGCGCAACGTGTTCGGCGAGCCACTGGAAACGTGCGCAACGAACCCGATGACGGGCTTCTACCGGGACGGCTGCTGCAACACCGGGACCGATGACGTCGGGAGCCACACGGTCTGCATCGTGGCGACGGCCGAATTCCTGGCGTTTTCGAAGTCACGCGGCAACGATCTTTCGACGCCGTTGCCGAATCACGGCTTTCCTGGCCTGAAGGCCGGCGACCGGTGGTGCCTGTGTGCACCACGCTGGCAGGAAGCCTTCGAGGCCGGCCGGGCGCCCCGCGTGGTTCTGCGCGCCACGCACGAGGGCGCGTTGAGTTTCTGCTCCCTTGCCGATCTCAAACGCGCTGCGATCGATCTCGCGTAACGGCATGCCGAAACGCCATCACGACGACGCGAACATCGGCGAAATGCCCTCGGTATCGATGTAGACCACGCCATCCTCGATCTTGACCGGATATTCGGCCAGCGCCACGGCGTGCTCGTGGGTCGGCTGCCCCGAATTCAAATCCCAGGTCCAGAAATGAAGGGGACAGGTCAGTTCCGTACCGTCGAATTCGGCTTCAGCGAGCGGCGTATTGGCGTGGGGGCAGACACCTTGAAAAGCCTTGACCACACCGTTCTCCGGCCATGCAAGGATGATGAGATGGGCATCGGCGATGACCAGCCGCATCCCACCTTCGGGAATCGTGTCTTCCTTGCATACCCTGCTGAACATCTCATCAACTCCAATCAGGCAGTATTCCGTTCCTCCATCCGCTCAAAGGGACGCTTCCTGTGCCCTGCCGCTTGCGAAGGCGCCGTCATTTCTCGTTGTCGATGCCGCCTCATCGTCCTCACCCATCAAGCGAGCGTGCCATTGCTCTTGAAACGCGGCCCATGATGTCCTCTCAGGGAACGTCACGTCGGCGAACCATTCGACCGTTCGGGCACCGTCCGGCCACGCGCGATCCTCACCATGCCACGTCATCGCGGGCCACAGCGTGTTTCGGTGCGCCTGCCCGTTGTCGGTGCGGATCGACGGCCGGCCCAATTGCTGGCTCAGCCAGGCCATGATCTCCGGACGAAAGGTGTTGGCAAAAAACAGACCGTGACGGCCAGGACGCTGCGGCGCGCGCAAGACGCGCTGCTCGATCCAGGCAAAGGCCGGTGGCTCCCCCATATTGCGAAACTCCCGCAAGGTCAGGAGGCGAAAACCCAGATCAAGCCATCGCGCGGGAACCGCGTGGACACAGGCGGACTCCGGTGGCGAATTTTCCGTCATGATCTTCGCCGCGGCAGCCGACGCGGGACGTGCAAAGCCAAATCTCGCAACGCCGCTGTCAAGACTGATCCCGTCGCGTTTTCGCCATGACCATTCCGCCGATGCACTCCAATTGTCCGCTTTCGCGCAACCGCGACGTCTTTCCGACAGGAAAACTCGTGGGAAAAACCGCTCATTCCTCACACAGCAATATCAATGCCAGCACCATCCGCCGGAGCGAACTCACGAAATTCAACCTTGCCAATTCGCGCGCAGCCCTGCCTGCACGTCTACGAGACACTCCCGAATTGCTTGAGCAGCGCGTCGCGCGCCTCCGCGATGCGTCGGTAATGTTCGTCGCTGCCGCCTGCGTCGGGATGCGCCGTCTTGGCCTGCCGGCGGAAGGCGGCACTGATCTGCGAAGCCTCCAGCGCGCCCTCCATCGGAAGGTTCAGAACCTCGCGCAGCTCCCCGTCATCATCGCTGCGATCCGGCCGAAACAGGAAGGCCCGGCGCTTTTCCCGCGCTTCGAAGCGCAGGCCGACCTGATCCTCCTGCCATCTCTGGCGCGACATCACGAGACATTCGCCAAAGGCGATCCGGCCGCGCGCTTCAAGTTCGTCAAGACTGAACGGCCCCACGACGTCATAGGGTGGCGCCAGAAAGGCTCTCCTGCCGCGCTCGCCATCCTCGATACGACCGATCGTCGCCATATCGAGGAATCCCAGGGAGCCATTCCAGATGACCCATTCCTCTATCTCCGTCATGCCGCGCCTTCATTCAGGGGCCGGCGCTCGGCAGGATTACGCCGGCGCGCGCGGCGCCTTGATCGGTCCGACATCCACCAAAATCTCCTCACCTTCCACACGCACGGCGTACGGGTGGAGCGCATTGCGAACGATGTGGGTCACACACTTGCCGCTGGTGCTGTCGAAACCCCATTGGTGATGCGGGCAGGTGACGACCTGTCCGTTGAAGGTGGCCTCGTTCAACGGCATGTCCGCATGCGGACAGCGCCCGCGATAGGCCTTCAGCTCGCCGTCCTTCGGCCAGACCAGGAGTACGCTCTTGCGACCGGCTTGAAAGAGGCCCATGCCCCCTTCACTCACGGCACTCGCGAGACAGATCGAGGTGAACGCCATCGAGGTCGCCCTTTGAAAATGAACGGCTGATCGACGACACGCAAATTTCAGACCAGCAAAAAGCCCTCCGAAAGGGCACTGCATGGGCGCCGAATGTCGCGAACGCGACCTTCAACAAAGCGCTGTTCAACGGAATCGGCGTATTGCCGAGCTGTCGTGTCAAACGGCAGGTGGCGGGTTGCACTCACCTGCTGACATCGCAGGTGAACGCTGCCGCTGCTTCGGCACCGCCTCCTCTAAGGCCGCCGCGGCTTGCAAGACACCGAGATCGTTGAAACGCCGGCTTACAATCTGCAACCCGACGGGAAGCCCCGCAGCAGTCATGCCGCAGGGAATGCTGGCGGCCGGATGGGTTGACATATTGAAGGGATAGAGGAACTCGGACCATGCAAGCCAGTCCCATGAATGCTCCGGCCAGTGCTCCGGCCGCACGCGCTCAACGGGGAACGCCGCCACGGATGCAACGGGGGTGATGAGATAGTCCCAATTTTCGAGAAACGACGATATCGCGGCGACATAGGCCAGCTTCCGCTCTCGCATGTGGAGGTAGTCGATTGCCCTGACATCGGCTCCGGCGCGCATGCAGGCGACCAGGTCCGGGCTCATTTTGTCTTCCCAATCAGCCAGCAGCCCGGCGTGGCGCGCCCAATAGGTACTCCAGAAGAAGCGGCCGAGATCAGGCCCGAGCGGCCCCCATTCCGGGCTGACTTCCTCAACATCGGCCTGAAGCGTGCCCGCGAACGTCCGCGCTGCATTCCTGACGATATCGGCAATCTCGCCATCCACCCGGGCGTGCCCAAGATCAGGGCTGAAGGCGATCCGCTTGCCCTTCATCGATCCCTTCAACTTCGCGAGATAGGAATCCGGCGGAGACCCACACGAGGTATGATCGAGAAAGTGTGGACCCGCCATCGTCTCAAGCATCAGCGCAGCATCCGCCACCGTGCGGGCCATCGGCCCTACGCAGGTCGCATAGTCGTTGTTGGAAACCGGAATAAGGGGCACGCGGCCGTATGTCGGCTTCAATCCAAAGATACCGCAAAAATGCGATGGCATGCGGATCGAGCCGGCGCCGTCCGAGCCGAGGTGCAGCGGTCCGAAGCCGGCGGCCGCGGCTGCGCCCGCGCCCGCCGACGAGGCCCCTGCATTCAGCCCATACCCCCACGGGTTGTGGGTAATCCCGGTCACGGGATTGCGGCTTATGCCCGACCAGGCGAATTCGGACATCGTTGTCTTGCCAATGACCACCGCGCCAGCCTTGCGCAGACGCTCTACCACAACGTTATCGCAGGTCGCGACCGGCGCCTCCAGGGCATACGAACCCATCGATGTTTCGTAACCCGCGACATCGAAGGCGTCCTTGATCGTAACCGGTATTCCTTCCAACGGGCCGGCTTCGCGGTTGTTCAGGCGCTGTTCCGATTGCTTCGCCGAAGCCATTGCCTCCTCGCGCATGATCACGGAGAAGGCGTTGACCCTGGGGTTGACTGCATCGATCTGCTCGAGGACGCCTCTGACGACTTCGGTAGGCCTGACATCGCCGCGCGCATAGCTTTGCTTGAGTTCGATCGCAGTCGCGAATCCGATATCACCGCGAAGGTGGGTCATCGTTTATTGTCCTTCAATTATATGGCCGTATGTTCGGGCGAACGGCGGACTGCGCTTCACCTCGCAGCTTGAGACGTTTCGGCTAGTGAATTCCGAGATATCGCTCGATGCGTTCCGGATCGCTCCGGCTTTCTGTCGCGCTCAGACGATCGACGACCGTGCCGTTTTCCATCACCACGACCCGGTCGGCGAGCGAAAGCGCAAAACTGATATTTTGCTCGACGAGAACGACCGATAGATCCTCGCGGCGCAAAGCAGCAAGCGTTTCACCAACTTTCTTGACGATGACGGGCGCTAGTCCCTGCGACGGCTCGTCGAGCAACAGCAATCGCGGCCCCGGCGCCAGGCCCCGGCCGATCACCATCATCTGCTGCTGTCCACCGGACAGTTCCGCCCCTCGACGCCTGAGCAGGCCAGCAAGGTCGGGAAACCATTCGATGATACGTGACAGGCCGTAGGGCGAGCCACGGCGATGCCCCAGCATGATGTTTTCTTCAACCGTCAAAAGTGAAAACGGGTCGCGGGTCTCCGGCACGTAACTGATTCCGGATCGCGCGATCTGGTGCGACTTCAACTTGTCGATCCGGCTTGAATCGAAGGAGATGGCGCCGCTCCTCACTCTGTTGAGGCCCATGATCGCCCGCAGCGTCGTGGTCTTTCCTGCGCCGTTCCGACCGACAATCGCAACAACTTCCCGGCGACCAACCTCAAAGCTCACGCCGAAAAGGGCCTGGCTCCGACCATAATAGGCGTCGATACCTTCGACATGCAGCAAAGCCTTCTCAACTGCCAAAATAGGCCTCCTGCACATCCCTGTTGTCGCGAATTTCGGAGGGCTTGCCGTGGGCAACCACCCCGCCTCTGTTCATCACGGTGATCTCGTCTGAAAGATCCATGACGATACCCACATTGTGTTCGATCATGACGATGCTGAACTCCCCCTTCAGGGACATGATCACTCGCTTCACGCGCTCGCTCTCCTTGCTTGAAAGCCCGGCGGTCGGCTCGTCGAGAAGAATGATCCTGGGCGCGCAAGCCAGGGTGACCGCAAGTTCAAGGAGGCGTTGATCGCCATAGGATAGCTCCCGCACCGGCAGATCTGCGATCCCCAGCAATCCAAGCCGCTCCAGGCAGACAGAGGCCCACTCCAGCGGTCTGCGGGTAGCGCGCCGCGCCGCGCCAAAATACAAAAGGATTGCCGCCGCGGGCCCGGTAGGCCGCAGTCCAGACATTTTCTCGCACGCTCATGTCCAGATAGACGCTCGATATCTGATAGGAGCGGGCCACGCCCATTCGCGCGACCTGATCTGGCGTCAAACCGGTGATGTCGGCGGCTCCAAGCCGAATGGCGCCGGAGTCCGGAGCAAGGTCCCTGGTCAGAAGGTTGAACAGCGTGGTCTTGCCGGCACCGTTTGGTCCAAGAATGCTGTGCAGACGTCCCTTGGTGAAGCTGATACTGACGCGATCCACCACGGTGTTTCCGCCGAATCGTTTGGACAATCCTTCTGCGGCCAACACGATTTGGTCTTGCCCTGTCATGATCTTTGCCCGCGCCATCTGGCTGTCCAACTCGAAACCTTCGAGAACAGACCGACCAATCCGTCCGGCAGATAGATCATGATTATGATCACGAACAATCCCAGCAGCAGCGGCCATCGGGTCCAGACCAGGCTGAACAGACCTTGCAACCATATGAACACGGCTGCGCCGATCACCGGACCAAGCATGCTTTTCTGTCCGCCGATAATGACCATGAACACGACGTAGGCCGACGCCGCCCAATGTATGGAATCAACCGGCATGATCCGGTACAGCATCCCGAACAGCGCGCCCGCCACGCCCGAGATGGCGCCCGCGATCACGAAAGCGACAAGCTGCAGCGTGGCGACCGGATATCCGAGCGAGATCGTGCGCCGGCTGTTCTGGCGGCTCGCCGCGAGCACGATACCGAACGGGCTGTTCACCATCCGCATGAGAACGATCATCGCGGCAAGGAAGAGAACCGCCGCAAGGCCGTAGAAGCTTCTGTTGTCGTCGAAACCGAACGATCCGACAAAAGGCAGTTCAAGGATGGGACGATGGATGCCCACCAGACCATCCTCGCCACCCGTCACCGAGCGCCAGGAATATATGATGTAGAAGACCAACTGGTTGAACGCAAAGGTCAGCATCATGAAGTAGACGCCGATCCTGCGGATGCTCAGAACACCGACTGCCGCCGCCACAAGCCCGCCGCTTCCGCAAGCAATTATCAGGGCGAGCGGCAACGACGTCCAACCATGCGCCAGAGCGTATCCTGCCGCGTAACCGCCGGCTCCGAAGAAGGCGGCCTGTCCAAAGGAATAGAGGCCGGCTGTCCCGATCAGCAAATTGGTCGCCATCGCGAAAATTCCGAAGATCAGAATTTCCGTCGCAATGTTGATCGGCAAAGCCAGCGGCAGGATCAAAAGTGCGCCGACCATTCCGACGCCCTGGATGAGGCTTGCGACCTGCAATCCCGACCTTGCGGTGGCGGCGTTGTCGTACAGTTCAGCCGATTGTTGGATATCTTTCACCAGGACCGTTCCATTGTCGTCAGATGTCCGCATCACAAATGCTTCGGAATACGGGCCGTAGCGTCAACGCTCGCCAAACAGCCCCTGCGGGCGAAAGAGCAGGATCCCGATCATCACGGCGTAGATGATCGCCGTGCTGGCGGCAGGAGCCGCGATCGTCATGAGGCTCTGCACCACGCCAACCACGACCCCAGCCGCGACCGAGCCGTAGAGCGATCCGAGCCCCCCAATAACGAGCACGACAAACGCAATGCCCAGCATATCGCCGCCCATGGTCGATGTTGCTCCGACCAATGGCAGCGCCAAGCCACCCGCCAGTCCGGCCAATCCGGCGCCAAGCATCATTCCTCCAGAAAGCAGGCGATCCACATCGATCCCGAGGGCCTGAGTTGTGTCAGGCCGCTCGATCCCGGCCCTGACATAGGCACCGAATTTCGTACGTTCGATCAGCAGCCATACGGCGCTGATCACCAGGGCAGAGAAGATGCTGGCAAACGCGATGTATCTTGGAACTACCGTGAAGCCGAGATCGAACGCCCCTCGCAGGATGAGCGGCGGCGAATAGCTGAGGCCGACCGTGCCCCAGCCGATCAGGAGGAGTTGCTCGATGATGAGCGCGGCACCGAACAGGGTGATCAGTTGCGGCAGATATCCATTTTCGGCAACCGGCCTGATCGCAAGGCGGTCCAGCGCGAGGCCGGCGAGCCCGGCAGCCAGAAATGCCGCGAGCAATCCGACGACGAATGGCATCCCGACTGACGAGACCGAATAACACACATAGGCGCCGAGCGCATAAAGCGCACCGTGGGCGAAATTCGGAATGTTCAGGAGGCCCTTGATGATGGAAAGGCCCAACGACATGAGCGCGTAGATCATGCCGATGGCGATGCCATTGACGAGTTGCGCCGAGATCAACCAAAGCATCGACAACCCTTCCCGCGTCGCGCGCCCAAGTCAGATGGTTACAGCGCGGGCATCTGCTTGCATTCGTTCAACTCAGATGGCTGAGGCTTCTCACCCTTCGCCACCAATTCGGCGAAGTCCGCGGGATGGCGCATATCGGGTGCTGGTTTGCAGCGGACGACAAAATAGGGCCGAATGAGCTGGTGCGTCTTCTGGTCGATTGACATTCGGCCAAGCACGCCCTCCCACGACATTTGCTCGAGGGCCGCGATGACGCGCGGAACCTCAATGCTGTTCGCCTTCTCCATGGCCATGAGAATCGCCCGGACCGCGTCATATGCATAGGCTGAGGAATATCCGGGGAGCGCCGAGAACTTCTTGGTATAAGCGCCGACAAACTCCTTGTTGGCCGGCGTGTCGATATCGGGATAGTAGTTCTGACCAAGGATCAGGCCCGACCGCATTTCCGGTGCAAGCTCTGCGAGCTGATCGACCTCCAGTGTCCACGGACCAACGACCGCGATATTCGCCGCACCGAAATTTGCGAACTGGCGGATCGCGGTGACGGCATCAGCTCCCGCGGTATTCATGAGCAGGATATCCGGCTTCGCCGCGATCGCTTTGGTGAGGTATTGGGTATATTGACGCTCGCCAAAGGGATGGTTGTCATTGCCAACCAGCTCAAAGCCGAGTTCCGCTGCCACGATCCTGGTGTATTTGAGAAGCGCGTGCCCGAACACGTAGTCAGCGGTCAAGGTGTAGATCGTCTTCTTTTGCGGAAACGTCTTTTTCACATATTCGAGCGTGGCGCGCATCGCGGTGTAGGGGTGAGCCGACCATTGAAACGTATAGCGTCCGCAACGGGCGCCCGTGAAATCCTCGGATCCGCCCGCCGCGAACTGCAGCAGCTTTTCGCGCTGGGCGACCTCCGATTCGGCAAGCCCGACAGCACTGGAATAGGCCCCGATGAAGTATCGCATCCCGTCGGAGATGGCCGCCTCCTGAACACGACGAACGCCGGACGCCGGCTTGCCTTCATCGTCGCGAACCAGCAGCCGCACGGCATTGCCAACGACGCTGCTGCCGTGCATTTCGAGCGCCAGCGAGGCGCCGCGGGCCACGAGATCTCCGGCATATGCGAAAGTGCCGGTCGTCGGCGTTATGACGCCCATGGTCACCCCGCCGGTTTTTTGTCCCCATGCGGGAAGGACCGGACTCGCCGCAAGTGCTACGGCTGACAACAGAACATCACGACGCGTTTGTGCAATTGGCATGAAGACCTGCTCCTTGGTTGGGTGAATTGTCCGGATCACATCCGAGCTGCGAGGTTCTCGAATTCAAAAAGGCTCGCTCCCAAACTCGCAGAGTTTTTGGGCCAGCCGTTCCGCGGGCTCGTTGCTGAACTGATTTCTGAAGGTAGAAGCGACAGTCTCGGCCTGTTTCGCCATGACCTCGCCGATCCCGCGCTGGCCGTGACTGCGGTTCGCGGTCATTGCGTCGCTGGATCCATCGAAATAGCGTCGGTCCTCGCTGTCGAAAAGATTGGGCCCCTCGCCGCGAATGGCTGTGGGATAATGAGTAGCCAAATTCGGCTTGAGCAGAGGGCGACCCTCCAATCCACCAGTCCGCAACCCATCGATCGTTCGGGAAATTTCCATGCCGCTGAAATCTCAAACATAGAGACTGGCCGTCTTGGCCCGATCACACAATTACAATACGAACCGTTGCGTATGTCAATAGGAACGACGATGCAAAAGAAGGCCAATGCCCGCGCGGGACGTCCCCGGGACGAAAATGTTCACCGCGCCATTCTGGACGCGGCGAGAGATCTCATTCGAGTGGAGGGTTATGCGTCGTTCTCGATCGAGGGGGTGGCGTCTCGGGCAGGGGTGGCCAAGCAATCCATTTATCGACGGTGGTCGTCGAAAGGCGCGCTGCTGATCGACCTGTACATGGATGGATTGGAGCACCCGGCCCCGATGCCAGCGCGCAGCCTTGCGAACGACCTCCTTGCCGTTCTCCTGCAGACGACAAAGCGCGTGCAGGATCCAACCTACGAAAATATCCTGAAGAGCGTGGTGGTCGAGGCGCAAAATGACCCTGACATGCGAAAGCTCGTTCTCCAAAAGATCGTCCAGCCCCGCCGAGATGCCGCGAAGGCAGTTATCAACCGCGCCATCGAATCCGGCGAGTTGCCACGCTCAACCGATCCAGAGATGATTGTGGACTTCGTGTTCGGTGCGATCTGGTTCAACTTGCTGCTGGGCGACGCCAATCTCACGAGCAGACTTGCACACCGGATCGTCAAAATGATCGAACTGCTGGGAGCCAGGCAGGCGCCGTAACGGCGCGGTCACTGCTCATTCCATGCCAGCAAGTGCACCGGATAAGGATGGCCCTGCGTGTGAGATTTGCGCACAGACCATATTCGCCGTCTCCAAGAAAACCCTGCAATCCCTCGACAACCCGTTCGGCGCGAGGTTGTCACCCATGTCTCAGGTACGACCTGTTACCTATGTCTTCGGGCCGGACAGGGGAAAGATGGTAGCGAGAGAGGGACTCGAACCCCCGACCCCAGGATTATGATTCCCGTGCTCTAACCAGCTGAGCTACCTCGCCACGGTTCACCGTCACGGCGCATTATGCCGCATTCGCGAACGCGCGGCATATAAGGAGTGGGTCAAGGGCCTGTCAAGCAAAGCCGCACATCCCGCCAAGCGCCTGCGAAATAGCGCTATTTCGGCCGTATTGTCGGATCGCCGCCGGGGCTGCCGGGTGGCGGAATCACCGGGGTCTTGCCGGCATCCGGCGCAGGCGCGTGCATTTCGGGGTCGACGCCGGCCGGCGGACACAACACGCCGTCCGAGCGGGCCAGCTTGTCACCGAGTGGTTCGGCCCGCTGGCCGGTGGTCGTGCCATCCGGAACCGCCGCGCCGGACTGCGGTGTCGGCTGCATCGGCGCACAGTTGGCGGTGCGTTCTGGCGACGGCGGCGCGGTCTTCGCCGGAGGAGTCGTCGGTCCAGGCGGGGCCTGCGCACCCGCCACCGTGGAGGCCACCATCAACACACATGAAAGGAGAGTTGCGCGTTTCATATCCATGCAGGGGAAACGGCCGGCGCGCGCGGAGGTTCCGCGATCCGATGGCCGCTTTCGCGATGCGCTTCACGATTTCCGGAAACGGATCAACGAAAAATGCCCCATCGGCGGCATCGGCCGCCGTTCGGCCAGCGTGACGCCGCCGTGTCTGGCGGCCCAATCGGTCAGGCGCGCCCACGGGAATTCCGGCCGCCAGCCGAGCCGCCGCGCCAACGGCGCGAAAGCCAGTTCGAAGATGCGGCGCGGGCCGCTTTCGGCGCCGATATGATTGACCAGGATGAGTTCGCCGCCGGGCTTCAGCACGCGGATGAAATCATCCAGCGTGCGTTCCGGATCCGGCACCGCCGTGATGACGTATTGCGCCACCACCGCATCGAAGAATGAATCCTTGAACGCAAGATTCTTGGCGTCCATCACCGCGAGCGTTTCGACATTGGTCAGGCCGAACTCGCGCACGCGCTTGAGCGCCCGCCGCAGCATCGGTTCGGAAATATCGACGCCGCACAGTTTGGTGCTGCGCGAATAGTCGGACAACGAAAGTCCGGTACCGACACCGACGTCGAGAACGCGCCCGCCGATCTTGTCGGCTTCCGCGATGGTCGATTGGCGGCCCTGATCGAATACCTTGCCGAAGACGAGATCGTAGATCGGCGCCCAGCGTCCATAAGCCTTTTCGACCCCCTCGCGGTCGATGTCCCCAGCCATTCCCTCTGCCCCGATTTTTCTTTAGCCGCGCATCACCTCGGCAAGCGGCGGCGCCGTTGCCGGCTGCATCCCTGCCCGCGTCGCCACCCGCGCTGCGGCTGCGCTCTTGATGAATCCGCCGCCTAGCACGCGCGCCTGCCCCGCCGGCGCATCATAGAACACGCAGGCCTGACCGGGCGAGACGCCTTCCTCGCCGGCAACCAGTTCGACCTGATAGCCGCCATCGACCCGACGCAACCAGGCCGGCTGCGGCGGGCGCGTCGAGCGCACGCGCACGAACATCTCGATGCCATCGCCAATCACGCGGTCAAGCGCACCGTCGCCGATCCAGTTGACGTCACGAAGCTGGATGCGATCCATGCGCAGCGCCTCACGCGGTCCCACCACGACACGGCGGCTGGCGGCATCGAGCCTGACGACATAGAGCGGCGCGCCCGAGGCGATGCCCAGTCCCTTGCGCTGGCCGACGGTGAAATGAATGATGCCCTGGTGACGGCCGATCACGCGGCCGTCGAGATCGACGATGTCACCCGGCTCGACCGCGCCGGGCTTCAGGCGGCTGATGATGTCGGTGTAGCGCCCGGTCGGCACGAAGCAGATGTCCTGGCTGTCCTGCTTCTCGGCCACTTCGAGGCCGAAGCGCCGCGCCAATTCGCGCGTCTGCGGCTTGGTCATGTCGCCGAGCGGAAAGCGCAGATAGTCGAGTTGCTCGCGCGTGGTCGCAAACAGGAAATAGCTCTGGTCGCGATCGGCATCGGCGGCGCACACCAGCGCCCGCGAGCCGTCGGCAAGCCGGCGCGAGGCGACATAATGCCCGGTCGCCAGCGCGCTCGCGCCGAGTTCGCGCGCCGTCGCCAGCAGATCGCGAAACTTGACCGAACGATTGCACTCGATGCACGGCACCGGCGTTTCGCCGAGCGCGTAGCTGTCGGCAAAATTGTCGATCACGGATTCACGGAAGCGGCTTTCATAGTCGAGCACGTAATGCGGAATGCCGATCTGCTCGGCGACGTTGCGGGCATCATGGATGTCCCGCCCGGCGCAGCACGCGCCCTTGCGGTGGGTGGCCGCGCCATGGTCGTAAAGCTGCAGCGTGATCCCGACCACGTCGTAGCCTTCCGACTTCAGCAACGCAGCCGTCACCGAGGAATCGACGCCGCCGGACATCGCGACCACGATCCGTGTGTCCTGCGGGCGGCCTTCGAGATCCAGACTGTTTGGCATGGCAGCGGTCATCGACTTCACGACGCGAGCGCAATCGCAGCCCGCGGATTGGGGTGAAAAGCCTTTTAAATATAAGGCTTTAGGGCATCATTCGGCCATACCGGGCCGGACCGGACGCCGCTCTTTAATATAGGCCGCAATCCCGCGAGGCAATCAGCCGTACCCCTTTTTGGAGAGAGTCCAGCACGGCAAATCTTGCCGCCGGGCAGAAAAAGGGGCCGCGTCATGACTGCCGGCCGCGCCAACCGGCCCGACAACACATTGAAATATATCGATATTTTTTCCGACCGCCGATGGCCCGGTCCTTGCTGAATGGTTGACGTGGTTTCAGCGCGAGGGTCGTCCGTGGTCAGTGTCACGTCAGAAGTATTGGCAAACGCGTCATTTCAGAACGCGCAGGCGAGGTCCGCGAAAACTGATTCCGATCAGCCCTCCGGCAACGACCGCTTCGCGGCGCTGGTCGACAGCAACACGGCCGCCAGCAGCAACAACGACAATCGTGCCGACGGCACGGCCGCCCCGCGCCGTGGCGACGATCAGCCGGCTCCCGACAACCGCGCGCGTGACAACAGCGCCGCCGCGGAGAAAACCGCCTCGGACAAGGCCACCGCCGACAAGGCACGCAACGCGTCGAACGACCGCGACGCCAAGGCAAGCAACGATGCGAGGGCGGATGCCAACGCCGATGCAAGAGCCGACAGGGCCGACGCGAACGTCAAAGCCGACGGATCCCGGGCGGTAAAGTCAAAATCCGACACGCCGAAGTCCGACAAGGCGGCATCCGATGAACCCAAGCAGGCTTCCTCCGGCGACAAGGATACGGGTAATCAGACCGACATGGCGCAGGACGGAACGGCCGTAGTCGCGGCCGATGCCGTCGGCATCGCCATTCCCGTTGCCACCACATCCGCGGCAACGGTTCCGACGACGCCCGTAACCGACACTGCGGCGGCGCCGCTTGCCATTGCCGCCGCCGCGATCGCCGCTTCCGCTTCGCTGGCGAACGACAACGCGCCTGTGACCGCCTCGCCGGCCGGCGCAGCACAAGCAGACAGCGCCAAGACCACTGCACAAGACGCCGCTGCCGAAGCTCTTACCGCGCAGACCGCAGTCGCCGACACCACGACCGCTGGAATCGCGACAGCCGCTTCCGTTGTCGCGGCGACACCTGCCTTCGCAAAGGCCGCTGCCCAGGTGAAGGCGGTGGCCACGGAGAAGGAAGGTGTCTCGAACGCGGGCAAGCAGGACGCGACGGCCGACGACACCGCAGGCACCGCAACCGCAACGCCGGACACAGACACCGTTGCCTCCGCCACCGCACCTACGGCAGAAACGGCGGCCAAGCCGAAATCCGAAATCGGGATGGCCGACGCCGTCAAGGCCGACGCATCGGGCAATTCCATTGCGCCGCCTGCCGCGCACGGAAGCCACCATCCGGCGAATCTCGACGCCGGCCAGTCGCTGCTCACTCCTTCCGGCAACGGCATGCAGGGGACAGGCGCGATACCGACGCAGCATTCCGCCGCATCCGCCGCCGCAACCTCTGCCGCACAGCTCACCGCCACGGCGGCCACGAGCGCCCCGGTGCCGCTGAGCGGCGTGGCGATGGAGATCGCCGCTTCCGCCAACAGCGGCAAGACCCGTTTCGAAATCCGGCTCGATCCCGCCGAACTCGGCCGCATCGACGTCCGCATCGATATCGATCGCCATGGCCAGGTGACGTCGCATCTCACGGTCGAGCGGCCGGAAACGCTGCAGATGCTGCGCCAGGACGCCAACCAGCTACAGCGCGCACTCGACAATGCCGGATTCTCGACCGGCAATAGCGGGCTGCAGTTCAGCCTGCGCGACCAGTCCTCGCAGGGCCAGAACGACGGCAACCAGTCCCATCCCAACGCGCACCGTCTGGTGATCAGCGAAGAAGACAGCGTGCCGGCGGTCGTCGCCGGCCGAAGCTATGGCCGCATGCTCGGTTCGAGCGGCGGCGTCGACATCAGGATTTGACGGAGAGCACCATGGCAGTCGATGCAACCATGCCGACAACGGTCGTCTCGGCGGCCGGGACCGGGACCGCCACGACCAACAAGACGGCTTCGGAGAAGACGACGGGGATTGCGGATAATTTCCAGACCTTCCTGACGCTGCTGACCACTCAGCTCCAGCATCAGAATCCGATGGACCCGCTCGACACCAACCAGTTCACCCAGCAGCTCGTGCAGTTTGCCGGCATCGAGCAGCAACTCAAGTCGAACGAACAGTTGAAGTCGCTGGTGGAGATCGAAAAGAGCGCCCAGGCGACGCAGGCCCTGGTCTATGTCGGCAACACCGTTGCCGTCGACGGCAGCAAGGCGCAGTTCGACAAATCGGCAACCTGGAATTTCCAGTCCGAAAAGGACACCAGCGCGACCATCACGATCACGAACTCGACGGGACAGACCGCCTATTCGGGCAACTTCTCGCTGAAGCAAGGCGGCTCCAGCTTCGTCTGGGATGGCAAGGGCAACGACGGCGTGCAATGGCCAGCCGGCACCTACACCCTGACGGCCACGGGCAAGGACAGCTCGGGCAACAGCGTGGCGATCTCCACCGAAGTCCAGGGTATCGTCGATTCGGTTGACCTCAGCTCCTCCCCGCCGCTGCTCTCGATCGGTGGGACGAGCTACACCACCGACAAGATCAAGCGCGTGGTTCGCCCGACGACCTCGACGTAAGGCGGGCAAGACCTGCTCAAATCCCTTATCCGCCTCGCCCGGCGCGGTTCCCCGCCGCCCGGGCCGAAGGCATTTCCGATCATTTTGAAGGAGATTCCATTTGGAGCCTTGGGCTTAGGCAAATTTTAAGCCGACAGGCGTAGGTTGTCATGGTGAGTTCAGTGGTTGAGAGTTTGTGAGTACGCCATGACAGAACCCCATCGCCCGAGGGTAAAATACGTCATCGGGCCTGACGGAAGTCCGTTAACGATTGCTGACCTGCCCGCGCCGGGAACCAAACGGTGGGTGATCCGCCGCAAGGCTGAAGTCGTTGCAGCGGTCCGCGGCGGTTTGCTCTCGCTCGAAGAGGCGTGCAGCCGTTACACGCTGACGGTCGACGAGTTCCTGTCCTGGCAGTTTTCCATCGACCAGCACGGCCTGGCCGGCCTGCGGACCACCCGGATCCAGCAGTACCGGCAGTAAGTTCGCGCCAAAACCCGAGAAATTTGATGAAAACCGGCTTCGTCTTGCGAAGCCGGTTTTTTTCATGATGGAACAATTCGGTCCGCGTTTAACGGACGTTAACCATATGGAAACCATCCCCTAGGCAATAATTGCCCAGTCGGTCCCTTGGGCCGAATCCCTGGGGGCGGTTGGTGCAAAGTCTCGTTGCTTTCCTGAGAGGTCTGGGCGCCTCGCGGTTGATGGCCATGGTGGCGGTGACAACCGCTCTGCTCGGCTTCTTCGCCTTCGTCATCATGCGCGTCACGACGCCGCAGATGACCACCCTGTTCACCGATCTCTCGACCGAAGACTCCTCCAGCATCATCAAGGATCTGGAACGCCAGGCCATCCCCTTCGAACTGCGCAACGAAGGCGCCGTCATCATGGTGCCGAAGGACAAGGTGACCCGGCTGCGAATGAAGCTCGCCGAAAGCAACCTGCCCAAGGGCGGCGGCGTCGGCTACGAAATCTTCGACAAGTCGGACGCGCTCGGCACCACGAGCTTCGTCCAGAACATCAATCACATGCGCGCGCTGGAGGGTGAACTCGCCCGCACCATCCGCGCCATCGACCGCATCCAGGCCGCCCGGGTCCACCTGGTGCTGCCGGAACGCCCGCTGTTCTCGCGGGAAGCGCCGGAGCCCTCGGCCTCGATCGTGGTGCGGGTACGCGGCAGCCTCGACCCCCCGCAGATCCGCGCCATCCGCCACGTGGTCGCCTCCGCCGTCAACGGATTGAAGCCGCAGCGCGTCTCGATCGTCGACGAGGCCGGCCGGCTGCTGGCCGACGGCGCCACCAAGGACGGCGACCTCGCCGTCGGCGACGAACGCCGCACCGCATTCGAGAAGCGGATGCGCAACGAGGTCGAGGCGATCGTCTCCTCGGTGGTCGGCCAGGGCCGCGCCCGTGTCCAGCTCACCGCCGATTTCGACTACAACAAGGTGACGCAGACCTCGGACAAGTTCGATCCCGAAGGCCGGGTGCTGCGCTCCAGCCAGAGCCGCGAAGAATTGGCGCAGAGCGCCGACAACAGCGGCCAGGTCACGGTCAACAACGAGCTGCCCGGCAACCAGGCCAGCGGCTCGCCGGCGGGTCGCGACCAGAGCAAGAAGAGCGAAGAGACCAACAATTACGAGATTTCCCGCACCACCAAGACCGAGGTGACCGAGGCGGGGCGGGTCAACCGGATCTCGGTCGCGGTGCTCGTCGACGGCGCCTACGCCAAGAACGAAAAGGGCGAACTGGTTTATCAGGACCGCAGCAAGGAACAGCTCGACCGCATCGCGACCCTGGTACGCTCGGCGATCGGCTTCGACCAGAAGCGCGGCGACCAGGTCGAGGTCGTCAACCTCCGATTCGCCGAAGCGCCGACTACGCCGCCGATGGTGGAGCCGACCGGCCTGCTCGGCATGCTGCAATTCACCAAGGATGACGTCATGTACGTCATCGAGCTCGGCGTCATGATGCTGCTCGGCCTCGTGGTGCTGTTCATGGTGATCCGGCCGCTGGTCAAGCGCATCCTGGCCTCCGATGTCATCCCGCACCTGACCGACGGCGGGCTGCCCGCGCTGCTCGACGGCGGCGCGCTCGCGGGGGAGGCCGGCTCTGGCCAAGCCTTGATTGCCGGCACCAGCGGCGCCGCCCAGTTGATCGACGTCGCCCAGGTTCAGGGCCAGGTTCACGCCCAGGCCGTGCACCGGGTCGGCGAACTGGCCGAACGCAATCCGAACGAGACCGCCTCCATTGTTCGCCAATGGCTGAGCGAACCCGCCGAGAAATAACATGGCCGCAGCGCAAACCAACAATACCAACGACATCACGACCGTCATCTCGGCGCTGGCGAGCCGTCAGGCTAGTCGGCCGAAGAGCAAGCCGCTGAGCGGGCCGAAGCGCGCCGCCATCCTGATGCTGGCGCTGGGCGAACAGTATGGCGGCAAGGTGTGGGCGATGCTCGACGATGATGAGGTGCGCGAACTGTCGATCCACATGTCGACGCTCGGCACCGTCGAGGCGGAAGTGGTGGAAGACCTGATGCTCGAATTCGTCTCGCGCATGTCGGCTTCCGGCGCCCTGATGGGCACCTTCGACGCCACCGAACGGCTGCTGCAGCAATACCTGCCCTCCGAGCGCGTCACCGGCATCATGGATGAAATTCGCGGCCCCGCCGGCCGCAACATGTGGGAGAAGCTCTCCAACGTGCAGGAAGAGGTGCTCGCCAACTATCTCAAGAACGAATACCCGCAGACCATCGCGGTGGTGCTGTCGAAGCTGAAGCCGGAGCACGCCGCCCGCGTGCTGGCGATCCTGCCCGAGGATCTCGCGCTCGACGTGGTCGGCCGCATGCTGAAGATGGAAGCCGTGCAAAAGGAAGTCATCGAGCGCGTCGAGCAGACGCTGCGCACCGAGTTCATGTCCAACCTGTCCCAGACCCGCCGCCGCGACGCCCACGAGGTGATGGCCGAGATCTTCAACAATTTCGACCGCCAGACCGAGACCCGCTTCATCACCTCGCTGGAGGAGGAGAACCGCGAATCCGCCGAGCGCATCAAGGCCTTGATGTTCACCTTCGACGACCTCATCAAGCTCGATTCCGGCTCGGCCCAGACGCTGATGCGCAACGTGGACAAGGACAAGCTCGGCATCGCGCTGAAGAGCGCCAACGAGGAGGTCCGCAGCTTCTTCCTCGGCAACATGTCGTCGCGCGCCGGCAAGATGCTGATGGACGACATGGCCGCGATGGGACCGGTGCGGCTGCGCGACGTCGACGAGGCACAGGCGCTGCTCGTCAACCTCGCCAAGGACATGGCCGCCAGGGGCGAAATCACCCTGACCAAGAACCGCGCCGACGACGAGCTGGTGTACTGATGGCGGCTCCCGCAAAATTCCTTTTCGACGTGGACTTCGCGGCGCCGGACAAGGCGCGCGAGCGTCCCGCCACGGCGCTCGAGATCGCCGAGAAGATCGCCGAAGCCGAAGCGCGCGCCTGGCGCGCCGGCTACGAGGCCGCGCAACGCGAAGCGAAGGCGGAAAGCGACCGCCGCTCGGCGCTGGCGCTGGAGGAGATCGGCATCGCCATCAAGGCCATCGCCACGGGCATCTCCGGCATCGAGGCCAAGATGGAAACCGAGGCCGTCGACGTCGCCGTGGCGGTGGCGCGCAAGCTTTGCAACGAGCTGGTCGCCCGCGAGCCGCTCGGCGAGATCACCGCACTCGTCTCCGATTGCTTTTCGCATCTGGTGGCGACGCCGCATCTCGTCGTCCGCATCAACGAGCAGCTCTACGAGGCCGCCCGCGAGAGGATCGAACGCCAGGCCGCGCAGAGCGGCTTCGAGGGCCGGCTGGTGATTCTCGCCGAACCCGGGATCGCGACCGGCGACTGCCGGATCGAATGGGCCGACGGCGGCGTGGTGCTGGAACGCAACTCGATCGAAGCGAAAATCAGCGAACTTGTCGGGCGCTATCTGGCGTCCCGCGACCAGGCCGGAGCGTAGGCCATGAGGACTGAATCATGAGCGACACCGACACACACGTACCGCTTCCCGATCTCAACGCCGCCGACGCGCCTCCGGTCGACGACCTCGCCTACAACGAGGACGAACAGGCGTCGCGCATCGCCGCCGATCTGGAGGCCGTGTTCGACGTGCCGGTGCAGGTTTCGGCCGTGCTCGGCCGCTCCAAGATGGACGTCGGCGAGCTCCTGAAGCTCGGACCGGGCACCGTGCTCGAACTCGACCGCCGCGTCGGCGAAGCCATCGACATCTACGTCAACAACCGTCTCGTGGCGCGTGGCGAGGTGGTGCTGGTGGAAGACAAGCTCGGCGTCACCATGACAGAAATCATCAAGGCTGAACGTAGCTGACAATTTTGGCGATACGCGCCCTGAACGGCGCGAACAGACGGACAGGAGACTGACATGCGGCTTCTCATCGTTGGCACATTGAAGGGCCAGCTCACGACCGCCACCAAGATCGCGATGGATAACGGCGCTTCGGTAACCCACGCCGAAGCGGTCGAGCAGGCGATGGCGGTGCTGCGCGGCGGCAAGGGCGCCGACCTGCTGCTGGTCGACGTCGCCCTCGACATCCGCGACCTGGTGATGCGGCTGGAAGCCGAGCACATCCACGTGCCGATCGTGGCCTGCGGCATCTCCAACGACGCCCGCGCGGCGGTGGCCGCGATCCATGCCGGCGCCAAGGAATACATCCCGCTGCCGCCCGATCCGGAACTGATCGCCGCCGTGCTCGCCGCTGTCGCCAATGATTTCCGCGACCTCGTCTACCGCGACGAAGCCATGGGCAAGGTCATCAAGCTGGCGCAGCAGATTGCGGGCTCCGACGCTTCGGTGATGATCACCGGCGAATCCGGAACCGGCAAGGAAGTGCTGGCGCGCTACGTCCACACCCGCTCGCAACCGCGCCAAGCGGCCGTTCATCTCGATCAATTGCGCGGCGATCCCCGAACACCTGCTGGAATCCGAACTGTTCGGCCACGAGAAGGGCGCCTTCACCGGCGCAATCGCGCGCCGGATCGGCAAGTTCGAGGAGGCCACCGGCGGCACGCTGCTGCTCGACGAAATCTCGGAAATGGACGTGCGGCTGCAATCGAAACTGCTGCGCGCGATCCAGGAGCGCGTGATCGACCGCGTCGGCGGCACCAAGCCGGTGCCGGTCGACATCCGCATCATCGCCACCTCGAACCGCAACCTTGCCGACGCCGTGCGCGAAGGCACCTTCCGCGAAGACCTGCTGTTCCGCCTCAACGTCGTCAACCTGAAGATTCCGCCGCTGCGCGACCGTCCGGCCGACATTCTCGAACTGGCGCAGCACTTCGCCAAGAAATATGCCGACGCCAACGGTGTGCCGCTGCGGCCGATCTCCGCCGACGCGCGGCGGGTGCTGACCGGCAATCGCTGGCAGGGCAACGTTCGCGAGCTGGAAAACACCATCCACCGTTCGGTGCTGATGGCGCAGGGCGACGAAATCGGACCTGAAGCCATCCTGACGCCGGACGGCGACCGCCTCGACCTCGCCAAGACTCGCGCCCGCGGTCGCGCACGCCACCTTTGCCGCCGAACAGGTCACCCGCGCCCTCGTCGGCCGCACCGTCGCCGACGTCGAGCGCGACCTGATCCTGGAGACGCTCAAGCACTGCCTCGGCAACCGGACCCATGCTGCCAACATTCTCGGCATCTCGATCCGCACGCTGCGCAACAAGCTGAACGAATATGCCGACGGCGGCATCCCGATCACGCCGGCCGGCGCCGGCGAGCATCAACGGTTTGTCGCGGCGGGCTAAGTCCCACCGCCGTCATTGCGAGAAGCGAAGCGACGAAGCAATCCATCCCTCCCCCGCGGGGCTATGGATTGCTTCCGCCTTCGCTCTGCGAGCTACGGACAAATCGCTACGCTCGCAATGACGTTGCAACAACGGAATAGCTCGGCGCGTCCGGCTTGCGAAAGATGCGGATGGGATCGCCGGGCTGCAGATCGCGGCCGGTAAACACCGCATAGGCGTACAGCGCGAGATAGCCGATCGCGATCGCGCCGACTGCGTAAAAGGCCCAGGTTGCGAGACGCTTCATTCGCCGGGTTTAGATCGGACATAGCGAAAAAGCCAGCCCGGCCGGCCGGGGTCAGATCTTCCTGGAGCACGTGTGCGCGCCGGCACGCTGACCTCGGCAAGCTTCGCCGCATCCTCGTCCTGGTCGATCGCGACATACTGGCCCTGCCAATAGGCCAGCGCCGCGGTTCGCGCCGAGACCGTCACGTCCAGCACGCGGCCGATCACGATCGCATGCGAATGCCGCTCGACGATATCCTCGACCTCGCAATCGATCGCCGCGAGCGCGCCCGCCAGCAGCGGCACGCCGGAGACGCGCGTCGTCCAGTCGGCGCCGGCAAAGCGGTCGGCGCCCTTCAGGCCGCCCTTGCCGGTGAACCGCTCGGCGATATCGAGCTGGTCCGACGTCAGGATGTTGACGCCGAAGAAGCCGTAACGCTGCAGCAGCGGCCACGACGACGCTTCGCGGTTGATGCTGACGATCAGCGCCGGCGGATCGACCGACAATGACGACACCGACGTCACCGTCATGCCCGAAATATCCGCTGCCCCGTCCGGCGGTGATGACGCTGACGCCACCCGCCAATCGGCGCATGGCATTGCGAAAATCGCCGGAGGAAACCTCGCTTTCGATCGAAACGTTGCGGACGACGGAGTTCATGGGCACCTCACAGGTCGGAACGTATCTTCCGTGCCTTCCAGCAGATTCTTCAGGATCGCGCCTTCCAGCGCCGCCAGTTCGGCCGAGCCGCGCTGTCGCGGACGCGGGACATCGACGGTGAAATCCTGCGGCGATGCGGCCGTCTTCGATCACCAGCACGCGATCGGCCAGGGCCACCGCCTCGGCGACGTCGTGCGTCACCAGGATCGCGGTAAAGCCCTGGTCGTGCCAGACCCGCTCGAGCAGCCGCTGCATCGAGATGCGCGTCAGCGCGTCGAGCGCGCCGAGCGGCTCGTCGAAGGCCAGCACGCGCGGCTGGCTGACCAGCGCGCGGGCCAGCGCCACGCGCTGCTTCTGTCCGCCGGACAGCACCGCCGGCCACTGCGCCGCGCTTGTCGTCGAGGCCGACCTCGCCCAGCGCGCGATCGGCGCGCGCCTGCGCGTCCGGCGACTTGCGCGTCGCGCCCGAGGCCGACCTCGACATTCGACAGCACGCGCGCCCATGGCAGCAGCCGCGGCTCCTGGAACATGACGCGGACGTCTTCCGGCCGCGCCGTCCTCGCCGAAGCTGATGGTGCCCGCGGTCGGCTGGTCTCGAGGCCCGCGATCAGCCGCAGCAGCGTGCTCTTGCCGCAGCCGCTGCGGCCGACGATGGCGACGAACTGGCCGGCCGGAATGTGCAGGTCGATGCCGCGCAGCACCTCGTTGTCGCCGAAGCGATTTGCGCGAGGCCGCGGATGGTCAGCGGCAGTCCGCGCGACGACGCTCCGGACTTCGTCGCAGCAGCCGCGCCTGCTCGACGATGTCGGCGCGGTCGACCGGCTCGGCGCCCGGAGAGAGAAAGCGAAGGGCTTCTTGCATGTGATCCTCAATGTTTCTGGAAGGCCGGATGCCAGGACAGCGTCAGCCGCTCCAGCGCGCGCGAGGCGCTGTCGGCGAGCTTGCCGAGCAGGGCGTAGATCAGGATCGACGAGCACCACGACGTCGATCAGCATGAACTCGCGCGCCTGCATCGCCATGTAGCCGAGGCCGGAGGAGGCCGCGATGGTCTCGGCCACGATCAGCGTCAGCCACATGATGCCGAGCGCGATAGCGCAGGCCGACGAAGATCGACGGCAGCGCGCCGGGCAAGATCACCCGGCGGAACAGTTCGCCATCGGTCATGCCGTAGATGCGGCCCATCTCGATCAGCTGCGGATCGACGGTGCGGATGCCGTGCAGCGTGTTGAGGTAGATCGGGAAGAACACGCCGAGCGCGACCAGGAACAGCTTTGCCGACTCGTCGATCCCGAACCACAGGATCACCAGCGGGATCAGCGCCAGATGCGGGATGTTGCGCACCATCTGCAGCGTCGTGTCGGTCAGCTTGCTGGACGAGCTGCGACAGGCCGTTGGCGAGGCCGAAGCGCGAAGCCGATGCTGCCGCCGATCAGCGAAGCCGACGCTGGCGCGCCAGAAGCTGACCCAGATGTTGCGCGACGAGTTCGCCCGAGAGCAGCGAGCTTCCAGCCCGCCAGCGCGACGTCGCTCGGCGCCGGCAGCACGCCGCGCGGAGACGAAGCCGGTCACGCAGGCCACCTGCCAGACCAGGATGATCGCCAGCGGCACGATCCAGGGGATCAGCCCGTCGGCGCGTGGCAGTCTTGGCGCGCGGATGCGCGGCAGGCTTTCGATCAGGCTCATGATTGCGACGCCTGTTCACCAGCGGACGGTGTTCGTTGGCGATGGTTTCGCCGAACGGTCCGGTATTGACGCGGATCGGCGTTACGTTGTTCGGCTGCCGCCAGCGACAGCAGCGGGAACACCAGCTCGGCGAAGCGATAGGCTTCCTCGAGATGCGGGTAGCCCGACATGATGAAGGTATCGATGCCGATATCCTGATACTCCCGGATCCGCGCCGCAACCGTCTCGGGATCGCCGACCAGCGCGGTGCCGGCGCCGCCGCGCACCAGGCCGACGCCGGCCCACAGGTTGGGGCTGATCTCGAGCTTGTCGCGGCGTCCGCCATGCAGCTGCGCCATGCGGTGCTGGCCGACCGAATCCATCCGCGAGAAGATCTTCTGCGCCGAGGCGATCGTCTCGTCGGTGACGTGCTGGATCAGCTCGTCGGCGGCCTTCCAGGCCTCCTCATTGGTCTCGCGCACGATGACGTGCAGGCGGATGCCGAAGCGTGAGCTTGCGCCCGCGCGCGGCCGCGGCGGCCTGCACGCGGTCGACCTTCTCGGCGACCTGCGCCGGCGGCTCGCCCCAGGTCAGGTACTTGTCGACGGTGTCGGCCGCGACATCGATGCCGGCATCCGACGAGCCGCCGAAATAGAGCGGCGGCCGCGGCGACTGCACCGGCGGAAACAGCAGCCGGCCATCCTCGATGCGGATATGCTTGCCCTCGACGTTGACGGTCTTGCCGGCGAGCAGGTCGCTGTAGACGTTGAGGAACTCGCGCGTCACCTCGTAGCGTTCGTCATGGGCGAGGAAGATGCCGTCGCCCTTGTTCTCGACCGGATCGCCGCCGGTCACGACGTTGACCAGCAGCCGGCCGTTCGACACCCGGTCGAGCGTCGCGGTCATGCGCGCCGCGACGCTCGGCGACTGCAGGCCGGGCCGCACCGCCACGAGGTAGCGCAGCCGCTCGGTCCAGGGCGCCACGGCCGAGGCCACGACCCAGCGAATCCTCGCAGCTTCGCCCGGTCGGCAGCAGCACGCCGAAATAGCCGAGCTGATCGGCGGCCTGCGCGATCTGGCGCAGATAGTTGAAGTTCACCTCGCGTCCGCCGGTGGTGGTGCCGAGATAGCGGCCGTCACCATGGGTCGGCAGGAACCAGAGAATGTTGGCGTTGGATTGCGAACTCATGATCCTGGCCTCCGCGCCACGTCTGATATCCTGATTTGCTTTGGAATAAGTCCGAGCGAGAAGAACGTGTCGGCGACCTGTTGCTGGTCGGCGATAACGGCCTCGGTGATCGGCTTGATGCCGTAGGACTGCCGCTTCAGCGCGACCTCGACGACGGGAACGGGAAGTCCGATCGCCGGAGCGAGCTGTTCGGCCACGGCGTGGATGTCGCCCTTGGCCCAGTCGTCGACCTCGCTGAGCTGCGCCAGCACGACATCGACGATCTTCGGATCGCTTTCCAGGAACTTCTTTGACGAGAAATAGAACTGATAGTTCGAGACGATGCCGGTGCCGTCGGCCAGCGTGCGCGCGCCGGTGGCTGCTTCGGCGGCGGCCTGGAACGGATCCCAGATCACCCAGGCGTCGACCGAGCCGCGCTCGAACGCGGCGCGGGCATCGGCCGGCGCAAGGAACACCGGTTCGATCTCGGAATACTTGACGCCGGCCTTCTCCAGCGCCTTGACCAGCAGATAGTGAACGTTGGAGCCCTTGTTCAGCGCGACCTTCTTGCCCTTGAGATCGGCGACCGAGGCAAGCTTGCTGTCCTTCGGCACCAGGATCGCCTCGCCCTTCGGCGCCGGCGGCTCATAGGCGACGTACTGAATTGGCGCGCCCGCGGCCTGCGCGAAGATCGGCGGCGCTTCGCCGGTATTGCCGAAATCGATCGCGCCGACATTGAGCGCTTCGAGCAGCGGCGGGCCCGACGGGAACTCGGTCCACACCACCTTGTAGCCGGCGGCCTTCAGCTTCTCCTCGAGCGTACCCTTGCTCTTGAGCAGCACCAGCTTGCCGTACTTCTGGAAGCCGATGCGCACCACCTTGTCCTGGCCGTAGGAAGCGCCGACGGTGGCCGCGACCATGCTGATCGACAACAGGGCGCTCGCGATCCAGCGTTGAACGAAACGCGTCATGGGTGAAGTCCTCTTGTTGGAGACTCAGCTCTGGGTATGGCGCCAGACGATGTCGCGCACGGCGATCGACTTCGGAATCAAGCCGAGCCTGTGGAAGCGGTCGGCGACAGCCTGCTGCGTCGTGACAATCTCGTCGGTGACCGGCCCGATCAGGAACGAGGCGCGGTTGGCGGCGACCGTCTGGACTTCGAGCGGAACGCCGGTGATCGCCGACAGCGCGCTGGCGACCTCGCCGCGATTGGCCTCGGCCCAGCGCGCAGCCTCCGCGAGACCATCGATCACCTCGCGGGTTTCCCGCACATGGGTGTTCGCGAAATCACGGTTGGCGAGGTAGAACGAATTGGTCTTGGCGACCTCATGGGCGTTGATCAGGATCCGGCCGTTCTGGCGCTTCTCGCCGATCGCAAAATATGGATCCCAGACCGCCCACGCCTCGATGCTGCCATTGGCGAATGCCGGTCCCGCATCGGGCGGCGTCAGGTAGACCGGCGTGATGTCGTCATAGGTCAGACCGGCCTTCTCCAGCGTGGCGATCACCACGTTGTGGGCGCTGCTGCCCTTGGTAAATCCGACGCGCTTGCCCTTCAGGTCGGCAATGGTGCGAATGCTGGAATTGGCCGGGAACGAGAATGCCCTGCCCGTTGGTGATCCGCGATCCCGCGACATAGACGACATTGGCATTCGCAGCCTGGGCGAAGATCGGCGGCGTATCGCCGACCGCGCCGAGATCGACGCTGCCGATGCTCATGGCCTCCAGCAAGGGCGGCCCCGAGGTGAACTCGATCCACTTGATGCCGATCTGCCTTTCGGCGAACCGTTTCTCGAGCACGGCCTGCTGCCGCGCGATCACCAGCACGCCGGTCTTCTGGTAGCCGATCCTGATTTCCTTGACGGATGCCTGCGCGCGCACCTCCTGCGACAGCGATGCCGCCGCCGTTGCACCAAGCGACAGTTTGAGGAACTCACGACGCTTCATCACAATCTCCTGATCAATCGCCTCGTTATTCGAGACGATGCAGGAATGATGATGATGCTTCCAACGTGTGTCGAGTGCTCTGCAAAAATAGCAATGACAGCACTGCGCGCTCGGCATGCGGCGACCGGTTTATTGCCGGATATCGATCTGAAGCGACGCGTTTTTCTTCGGCGTTCATTCAATGAACACTTCCTGCCAGAACCTGATCAATTCGCACAGCGCTGACATCGAAATTGCGATAGGATGATGAATGGCGGACGTCCGAAACTTTTCATCTACGCGCGGCCTGGAAGCCGGAACGTTCATCACACGCGTGATGGACTATTCAGTCAGTCATTTCATGAATGGCGCAGCGCGCGTCGTACCCATCGGGCGCAACGCACGAGCCCGATCGCGATCGCGATCGACGAAAACATCGTCAGGGAAGTTCAGGAAGCATCCCCACCGTGCCACCCACTACGGCTCGATATCCGCCGAACCGTTAGCCCGCCGCCACCTTCGCCGACGGGACGTTGATGGCGAGCTTGCCGTAGCGATCCCTGAAGGCCTCGGTATCGATCTCCTCGAGCTGGATCGCACCGCTCATGACGCCCTTCTTCCAGGCGTCATGTTCCGGATCGTGCTCGAACTCCGGCATCACTTCCCTGGCGAACAGTTCCAGCGATTCGCAGATGTGTTCGTGGGTGTTCTTGCCGGCCTGGTTCAGCAGGATCACCTGATCGATGTGGGACGAGCGAAAGCGCCGCAGCTTCTTGCGGAGGGTTTCCGGCGATCCGATCAGGCCGCTGCGCAGCGCCGCCTCCTGCGCCTCCGGATTTTCCCGCTTCCACTTGTTGTACTCGTCCCACATGTTGACGGTGCCGGGCGCCGGACGCTGGCGGTTCTGCGAGGCGCCGTAATAGCGCAACGCGAACTGGAAGAAGGTGGCGCCGTCGGCGCGGGCGCGGGCTTCTTCGTCGGTCCTGGCACACATGAAGAACGACACCAGCGCCATGTTCGGATTGATTTCGTAGTCGGCGAGCTTCTTCAGCCGCTTGGTGATCGCGTTGTAATAGGCATGCACCCAGGCGTGCGCGGCATCCGCGCTGACGAACTGGAAGCCGAGCGCGCCAAAGCCGTTCTCGCCGGCGCGCTCGATGGTCGGCAGTTGCGAGCACGCCATCCACAACGGCGGATGCGGCTTCTGCACCGGTTTCGGCACCACGTTGCGCAGCGGAATGTCGAAATACTTGCCGTGATGCTCGGTGCCGACCTTGGTGAACATCGGAAAGATCGCGGCGACCGCCTCCTCGAACACCTCGCGCTTGGTTTCCATGTCGCGGCCGAACGGCGTCAGCTCGGTGATGGACGCGCTCTCGCCCATGCCGAACTCGCAGCGGCCGTTCGACAGCAAATCGAGCACGGCCACCCGCTCGGCGACGCGGGCAGGATGATTGGTGGTAAGCTGGAAGATGCCGTGGCCGAGCCGGATCTTCTTGGTGCGCTGGCTGGCGGCGGCGAGAAAGGATTCAGGCGACGGCGAGTGCGAATATTCTTCCAGGAAGTGATGTTCCACCACCCAGGCGTAGTCATAGCCGAGCCGGTCGGCGGTCTCGAGTTGCGTCAGCGCGTTCTGATAGAGCCGCAGCTCATCACCCTCTTCCCATGGGCGCGGCAGTTGCAGCTCGTAGAATATGCCGAATTTCATGACGTCACTCCCAGGACCGCTCGTTATTTTCGGTCAGTGTATTCCCGGAGTGCCCCAAGTCTAGCCTCCGCCACGAAACGACAATTCCGCGCAGCGGGAAGCAGCCTTGCATGGAACGCACGAATGGTTAGGTTTACGCCAAGTTAAGTCGCGGCCCCGCGCTCCGCCTCTGGACCCCATGACCACCTTTACGCCGCATCAGGATTCCGCGCTGAAGGCCGTTGCCGACTGGCTGAAGGCCAAGCCCGGCCGGAACGGGACGCCGCCGGTGTTCCGGCTGTTCGGCTATGCCGGCACCGGCAAGACCACGCTGGCGCGGCACATCGCTGACGACGTCGACGGCGAGGTGAAGTTCGCCGCCTTTACCGGCAAGGCCGCGCTGGTGATGCGCAACAAGGGCTGCGACAACGCCTCCACCATTCATTCGCTGATCTATCGCGCCCGGGAATCCGGCGTCGAGCAGCCAAGTTTCGAATTGTGGGACGATGCGCCCGCCTCCAAGGCCAAGCTGATCGTGATCGACGAATGCTCGATGGTCGATGCCGAGCTCGGCCGCGATTTGATGTCGTTCGATTGTCCACTGCTGGTGCTCGGTGACCCCGCGCAACTACCCCCGATCCAGGGCGGTGGTTTCTTCACCGATTGCGAGCCTGACGCGATGCTGACCGAGGTGCATCGCCAGGCGCAGGACGATCCGATCGTGCGGATGTCGATGGACATTCGCGAGGGCCGCGAACTCGAAATCGGCCGCCATGGCGAGAGCGAGGTGGTGTCGCGCAGCGAACTCGATCCGGACCGCGTGATGGGCGCCGACCAGGTGCTGGTCGGCCGCAACAACACCCGCCGCGCCTACAACATGCGGGTACGGCAGAAGCAGAACATCGAGGATCCCTTCCCGGTCGCCGGCGACAAGCTGGTCTGCCTGCGCAACAACCGCAAGAAGGGCCTGTTCAATGGCGGGCTGTGGCGGGTGAAGTCGCGAACGCAGCCCCGGTCGAAATCCAAGATCCTGACCATGCGGCTCTCGCCCGACGAGGACTTCGGCCACAAGGTCACCAAGGTCTCGGTGCGGCATGATTGCTTCGAGGGCGGCATCGAGGCGATCCCGTGGGAACAGCGCAAGCCCTATGACGAGTTCGATTTCGGCTACGTGCTCACTGTGCACAAGTCGCAGGGTTCGCAATGGGACGACGTGGTGCTGTTCGACGAGAGCTTTGCGTTCCAGGACAGCCGGGCGCGCTGGCTCTATACCGGCATCACGCGGGCTGCGAAGCGGCTTAGCGTGGTGGTGTGAGACGGGATCGCCGCAGAGGTCAAGCGCGCCCGCCCCCCGCTCTCAACGTCCTCCCCTAAATCCTTGAACAGCCGGCCGTTTTATTCACGAACTCGTGTGGCGCACGTCGTAACAAATTCCGGGCCAGCGCCGTATCTTGGGCATTGGCAGCACTCCGTCGATTGCGAAACACCGCACCCGGTCTAGACTGCCCCCACCCGTCGCCCAAGAGGAAACCATGTCCCCTCGCCCATTCAGCCGCCCCTCGCTGTGCGCCGCCATCGGCGCGATGGCGCTTACCGCGCTCGCCGTCAGCCCGTCGCGCGCCGCGGAGGAAGCCGTCGTCATTCCGCCTCCCGCCGCCGACGTTCAGGCAGCCGACGGCATCCAGACCGCCGTCATCGCCGGCGGCTGCTTCTGGGGCGTTCAGGGCGTCTACCAGCACACCGCCGGCGTCCTCAACGCGGTGTCCGGCTATTCCGGCGGCAGCAAGGCCACCGCCAACTACACCATGATCGGCACCGGCACGACCGGCCATGCCGAGGCGGTCGAGATCAAGTACGATCCGAAGAAGATCAGCTATGGCAAGATCCTGCAGATCTTTTTTTCCGTCGTGCACGACCCGACCCAGTTGAACCGGCAGGGCCCGGACACCGGCACGCAATATCGATCGGCGATCTTCACCGTCAACGACGAGCAGAAGAAGGTGGCGGAGGCCTATATCACCCAGCTCAATGCCGCCAAGGTGTACAAGAAGCCGATCGCGACCAAGGTCGGTCCGCTGCAGGCGTTCTATCCGGCGGAGGACTATCACCAGGACTATCTGACGCTGCACCCGACCCAACCCTATATTGTCTTCAACGACATTCCGAAGATCGAGAACCTGAAGAAGATCTTTGCGGAGAACTACATCGAGAAGCCGACGCTGGTGAGCAACGCCAAGGCCACCAACTGACCCCGTCATTGCGAGGAGCGTAGCGACGAAGCAATCCATCTTTCCCCACGCAGAGGTATGGATTGCTTCGCTTCGCTCGCAATGACGATCAACTAAGGGAGATTTCATGTCCGACACCAAAACATCAGCCAAGGTCGTCAAGAGCGAGGCCGAATGGCGCAAGGAGCTGTCGCCGATGCAGTATGCCGTGCTGCGCGAGAAGGCGACCGAGCGGCCGTTCTCGGGCGAATATGAGCACGAGCACCGCAAGGGCACCTATACCTGCGCCGGCTGCGGCCAGACCCTGTTCGAATCCGACGCCAAGTTCGACTCCGGCTGCGGCTGGCCGAGCTTCACTCAGCCTGCCGCCGACAGCCATGTCGACGAGGAGCGCGATGTCAGCCACGGCATGATCCGCACCGAGGTGCTGTGCGCGAAATGCGACGGCCATCTCGGCCATGTCTTCAATGACGGCCCCGGCCCGACCGGCCTGCGCTACTGCATCAATTCGGCGGCGTTGAAGCTGGAGCCGAAGTAACTTCCGAGCCGCTCGAACCTGTTCCTCACCCCGCGCGACCAAGGGCTGGTCGCGCGGGGTTTTTGTTTCCGCGGGCTCCCTCCGGGCTGGCCCGGTGCGCAATCAAGGAAAAACTTCGACATGCCCATTTCCAAACGTCTGCTGCTCGGTCTCGGCGCAGTCACCTTCATCATGGAGAGCGTCGTGATCCAGCCCGCTTTCGCCGCCGACAAGGTCTCGCTGTTCAAGGTCATCACCGCGAAGGACGAAATCGTGATCGGGATCAGCGACGGTGAGCTGGCGCAGATCGACGGCCGGAACGCCGGCGGCATTGCAAAGATACTGGTGGTGAAGGGCTCGATGACGGTTTGGCAGTATGCCGTGCGCAAATCCGCTGGCGGCGATCTCGAACAAGCGCCGCTGCACAAGATCGGCCTGCTCGCCAGCGACTCGCTCCGCGTCGAGCCCTACGCGACCCCGCTGAAGGTGTTGCCGATCGACGAGACGAAGAAGTAGTTTCCCCTTTTCGGCGGATCGACCAACGACTTGCGGCCCGGAATGTGCTTTGTTTCGGGCCGCGGGAGCGTTTTCCGTGGCTCTCGCTGCTTTCGAGGGGCGCGCCATGTCGATTGGAACGATACTCGTCATCATCCTGATCATTTTCCTGCTGGGCGGCTTCTCCGGCCGTTTTGGCGGCTATGGCTACGGCATGGGCCATTCCGGCATGGGGCTCGGCGGGGTGATTTTAATCGTGCTCGTCATCCTGCTCCTGCTCGGCAAGATATGAGCCCATTAAACCATTGAATTAACTTGATTAAATTTGCTCACCGGCGCAGCCATGCGTGGATTTATCATCACCCCCGATCCCCGGCTTCAGGAGTTGCATTTCTGTCAAACAGGCCTATATTAGGGACTGAAATGACGTGCACGGCGTGGCCCGCCACGGTGGCCCACCGTCATCCAATCCCCATTCGCTCGAACGCAAGAGCCAAAAAGATTGAGGTCACAGACCATGCGTCCCTTCAGCTACGACACCGCCGCCGAACTGTTTCCCGCCGCGATCCGCAAGAAGAAGCGGGCGGGGTTCGCCTATCGGCGATTTGGCACCGCGGCCGAGGCGGTTCGCTTCGCGATCGAGGAGTTGCCGGCGGACTCGTTGAACGGTGCCTACCTCCAGGTCGAGGAAGCCCGTTTCGATCAGAGCGGCATCCGCTCGCTCTATGAGAGCGAAGCCTTCCCGCTGCCGCGTCGCCCGCGCGCGCCCGCCGAGGCCGAAGCCAAGGCCGACGCGGCGTAGGATTTCGCGCCCAACAAATCAGCCCCCGGACATGTCCGGGGGCTTTTCTTTTTTCAGCGGGGATGCCGGTCGAGCCAGCGCTTGAGCATCCGCACGTTGCGAACGTTGGCGCGGAACATGACGTCGAAGGCGTCGCCCGCCACCGGCACCAGCCCGACCACGCCGTCGACCGCGACATTGGCCAGCATCCGCGCCGTGATATGCCATGGCGCGCCGAGTGCGCGCGCCTCGCGCACCACCCACAGCGAAATCGCCGTCGTGATGATGTCGCCGACGACAGGGATCAGGCCGATCAGCCCGTCGATGCCGTAGCGGAATTTGGTGCCGGGCACGATGAAGGCGACGTCCAGCAGCTTCGCCAGCGCGTCGAGCCGCGCCAGCCGCTGCTCGCGCGTCAGATCGCCGAACGGATTGGCGCTGGAATGGGCGAAATCGAACTGGAACCGTTCGAACCGCGCGCGATGGTCGGCGTCGGGGATTTCGCGCCCGTCCTGGTCGATGACAGGTCCGCGGCCAGCGGCGTGGCGCCGGTATGGCTGCTCCGCGCGAGGTCGGGACGGCGTATAGATCTCGTCGTTTGTCATGGTCATCACATGGTAACGCGAATCCGAGCCACAAGTTGCGTCAAATTATCACGACGCCTCGGCGCTCCCACCCAATGAGGGCCGCCAGCGGCGGATGACAATGAATTGCTTCCGCCTTCGCTCGTTGAGCGACGACGAACCAGTCGCTGCGCTCGCACAGCAATGACGGCAGGATACAGCTTTACGATCTCGCGGCATGTTCACCCGAGGCTTGCAAATACGTTCACCCTCTCAAGCACAGAGGGCGCGGGGAAGACCGGGTGCGCGCTGCACCCGCGGTCTCGTGTGCAATTGCGCACTGGAGAACGCGCACACGAGCATACAGGTTCAGCGGAGAGCATCCGGCCTTCCCTGCGCAATGGCTTTACGGCTTATAGCGAGTTCTCCCCGGTGAACGGCTTTCTTGCCACCGTCGCTCCCAAGAAGCCAGCTTCTCGAGAACTTGACGCCAGCGCCGCGGCGTCAGGACCACACGACTTCGCCGTACGCACCGCCACGCTCGTCAGTCATGGCAGCCGCGTCCATCGCATCTCACTGCACGTTCGTGACGATGGCCAACGCCCCTCATCTGCCGTGAGACGTGCGAAACTAAGCCACTGATTTGCCCGACAGGTTAAGTGGAATATTTTTGCGCGAGGGACTGGACAGCGCGAGATCAGAAGCGAAGATGATTTGCCTGTCGGGCAAAATGACGGTCCCGAGCAACTCTCCCGAGCTCTCTCGAACGTTGAATCCCTGACGGGATTTTCCTGACATCCGGGAATCAGCCAGCGAATTACAATCCTCCCGTTGCACACGACGCAGATGTGGGTGCACGCAACGGACCGATCCACGTCAGCGAGAAGCGATTCTGGACGCGCGTAACACGGGGCGAATGCAGATGAAGAAGAGCGCTCATCTTGCAATCACATTCATTCTGGCTCTCGGCAGTGCCGCGATCGTGGCCTATTCGATGGGTCACATCGCACACCACGGGCTCGGCATTCCCCGTTCGACGCTGCGCGAGCAGGCGCTGATGTGCGTCTCCATCCTTGCGAGCCTGGTTACGATCGAATTTCTTTCCAGCAGGGAATGACCGGGCGGAGAACTGACGAGATCATGACATCAGGTGAAAATGGGGGCTGCCATGGCGGGCGACGAAGCAGGCGAGAAGCGACCTTTGGCGTACTGCGCGCCATGTTCGGAAAAGACGCCGCATCGTTACGAACGGCTCGGCATCAACGGCCGGCTTACCTCCCGGGCCATTTGCCTCGTTTGCAACAACGACTCGCGCGGAGGAACGGTCGTGGTCCCACCGGCCTATCGCCAGGAACAGCTCTGATTCGCGCTGCGCTCGTCGGCACCCCCATCCGTTGGCGGGCGCTCACGATGACAGGTTTTTCCTGACGCACCGCCGGGCGATTGCGCTTTAGGATGGCAGCCGTGGGGCAGGCAACAGCACGCAGATGCAGAGGAGTGCCAAGGGTGGGCCGAACCAGCACCGATTCGATCAAGCAAAAGAAAAGCAAGCAACTCCAGGAGCGGGCCGTCTTCTTCCGACGCCTGGCGATCGGCGCGGCCGACCCGAAGTTTGCGACCAAGCTGCAGGCGCTTGTCAACGAGTATGAGAGCGAGGCTGCGCGTGCGCTGTCGGATGTCGATGCGCCCGGGATAACGCAGAAGTCTGCGGGAACCGACGGCTCCCGAACCGAGCATCACACCGGCTGAGGGATATTCCCAACAGCCTCTCGATCTCGGCAGTTCCCATCAGGGCGGACATCGCTCCTTCGTTCGCTCACACAACAACAGCCGACGGCATGGCATCGCAATACGTTCCCGGCGACGTCCGGGACTTCATTTTGAAGCACATTGCTTCGGTGGCCCAGATTGAAGCGCTGCTTCTGATCTGGTCCAGCCCCGAGGAGCGCTGGGCGCTGCCGCAGATTGCGGCGCGCATCTACACCAGCGAGACAGAGACGGCAAAGGCGCTCGAAGGGCTTTGCAACGACCGCTTGCTGGTTTGCAGGGATGGCGTATTCAGCCTGAACGCGTCGGAAGAGAACATCGAGATGATTCGAAAGCTCCAGGAAGTCTATGCCCGCTACCTCATCCCGGTGACGGATGTCATCCATGGCAAGTCCGCGAACACCCGCTCCGGGACCACATCGCTGCAAGGGGATCGGTGACGTGCCCGTCATCATTGGCAATCCGGGCATCGCGAACGCTGCGCACCTGGCAACGCGGAAATCCCTGACCAGGGCAGCCTGCATCGTTGTGCTGGCGGCCGCGCTGCTCACGCCACAGCCTTCGGCCGCGCAGAAGCTCTACTCCTATGAGCCGCTGGCGATGGATCCATACTCGACCATCTACGTCAACGACGGCTCCTGTTCTGAAGGCAAGGTCTTGAAGGTGCAGGGCGCCCCCCGGAACCAGCGTCGAAAAAAGACCTGCGTGCCGATGAGCGAATTAAGGGGCGTGGAGCGTTCCGGCGCGGCCAGATAGCGCTGCACACATTGCACAGCGTCGGCGGGCCAAGGACGATCGTCCATGGCCCGCACGGCCGCTATGGGCAAGGATGTCGGTTGCCGTCATATCCCAGATAGGTGCCGGAAGCAGGATCGTAGGAGCGATAACGCTGCGCGCAGTACGCCACCGCGTCACTTGCCCGGGCCTGGCTATTGGCAATGGCCCCTCCGACAATCGCGCCCGCGGCCAGTCCGCCGAGCACCGCCGCGCCCGTGCCGTAGTGCCGGCGACCGTGCCAGCCATGATAACGATGCCCGCCGTGCCATCGGCGGTACTGAACATGCGTCAGCGGTTGCCCGGTCGCCGCGAGCGGCTCGGCGCCGGCGACCGCCATCATTGGCGATGCCGCGGCAGGCTGCAGCGCGATCGAGGAGGAGGCCCCGAACAGGACTGCGGCGGCGACAATTTTCCATGATTTCATCAATAGCTCCTGTTTTCCGCGGCGCGCGGGATGGCTGAGCGGGAGATGCGCCTGTGTCCTGCGGATCGTGTGTTCCGCGCTCGACCGATCAACGCGCCGGTGAATGGATCGTTCTGACAGGTTATTCCTGACGCGCAGCGGCGAGCGGTGCTGGCGACAGCTTGACGCGCGGTCGCGCGTCAGTTCGGCGCCGCGAGCCAGCCGTTGCGGATGCCGTAGCGAACGATGTCCGCGCGGCTGTGCAGGCCCTTCTTTTCCGAGGCACGCGCCTTGTAGGTCTCGACGCTCTTGACACTGACTTCGAGTTGTCCGGCGATCTGCTTGTTGCTGAATCCCTGCGCCACGAGCCTGAGCACGTCCTCCTCGCGCCGGCTGAGTTCGCCGCCATCGCCCTCGCCCGTCGCAGCGAGTTCGGGCACCGCCATTGCGGTTTTCTCGGCGATCGCGGGATCGAGGTAGAGCGCGCCCTGATTGACCGCCCGGATGGCGCGAAGCAGTTCGTCGCCGGCCGACCGCTTCAACAGATAGCCACGCGCGCCCGCTTCGAGAACAGGATGGACATAGGCGCGGTCCTCGTGGACCGTCAGCGCGATGATCTTGACGTCTGGGCACTGGCTGCTCACCCGGCGGGCCAGTTCCATCCCGCTGATGTCGGGCAGCGAAAGATCGATCACGGCGATATCGGGCAAACATGCGCAGATCGCCTTCAGGCCGGTTTCACCGGTATTCGCCTCGCCGACCAGTTCGACCTCCGGCGCACCCTGCAGCAGTGCGCGGATGCCGGCGAGCACGACTGGATGATCGTCAACGAGTGCGATGCGAACGGGGGTCATGCGCCGGCCTCCGACATTTCCAGGGGTATCTGGACAAAGATCGTACTGCCTTTCCCGGAGGCAGATTCGATTGCGATCGTGCCCCCCAGAAGTGCGACGCGCTCTTTCATGCCGGAGAGTCCCAATCCGGACGCCCGACCGGCGGACGCAATCCGGTCGACATTCTCAGGGTCAAAGCCAATTCCGTCATCCTCGAGCACCAGCGCCAGTCCTTCGGTTTTCTTTTCGAGCACGATGCTCACCTTGCTGGCCTCTGCGTGCTTGAGGACATTGGTCAATCCTTCCTGAACCAGACGGTACAGCACGGCCGACACATCGCCCGGCAGCGGATGGTCTCGCCCAAAGGTCTGCATGTCGACGCGAATGCCGTAGCGATCCTGCCATTCCGCAACATAGGCCTCGATCGCCCTGAAGATTCCGAGATCGTCGATCGCCGTCGGCCGCAGGTCGGAGGCGGTGCGATGAATGTCGCGACCGATCTGCGCAGCAAGCTGTTCCAGCCACCGCACCTGTTCGGTTGCGGCTTCACCGCCGCCTGTCTTGGCCAGCCCCTGCTCCAGCGCCTTCAAGCCGAGCGACAACCCCGTCACCGTTTGCCCGACCTGGTCGTGCAGTTCGCGCGAAATCCGGCGCTGCTCTTCTTCCTGCGCGGAAGCGAGGCGGCGCAGCAAATGCGAGCGCTCGGCTTCCGCGCGCTTGAGAATGTCGATATCGGCCAGCACGCCGTGAATCACGTGACGGCGGTTGGGCTGCCCTTCGGCCCGTCCCGCAGCGCGCAGCCAATATTCTCCGCGATCGTCGGACCGCAGCGGAAATTCGACACTGCCCGATTTTCCGCTCTCGATGCAGGCCGCGCCGAACGCCGCCAGCGCCGCGCGGTGCGGCGGTTCGATCAGCGCAAAGATCCGGTCGGCAGACCACCTGGTTTCTCCCGACCGGGCGCCAGCCAGACCCAGCAACGCGCAAAAGCGACGGCAGCCGGAGAACTCGTTTGCGGTCATGTCCCACCGCCATGTTCCGAGTTCGGCTGCATCAATCGCAAGCGCGCCGCGTTTTTCGCTGTCCAGCAGGGCTGCAGCGGACTGCAGCGCCTCCAGCCGACGGCGCTGAGCGATTTCCCGGGCGATCACCAGGCCGAGCACGATGGCAAGGCCGACGCTCGCCGCCGTTCCGCCGAACAGCAGGCTGAGCGAGCGCGACACCGGCGCATTCAATTCCGACACCGGCACGCCGACATGGACTGACCATCCTTCGGTGCCTGCGAGGGTACGGTGAACGGTTTCGACGTCGACACCCTCGCGCGTCTGGGCGCGCACCGCATTCGTGCCGCTCCGCGCCATCGCCTCCTGCACGGCGGGTGTTCTGGTATCCGCAGGCTTGGTGTCGGGCGTGCGCGCGACGATCTTCTCCCTGGCGTCGATGACGGTGCCGGCCCATCCGGCCGGCAGCCCGGCCTGGCCCAGGATCGTTCCGATCTGGTCCGGCAGCAGCCCGATCGTCAGGATGTAGCGGAGTTCGCCATCGCGAATGACCGGGACGCGCAGCGACACCAACTGCTTGCCGATCGCGGCCTGGTATGGACCAAGGCCGCCGAGCACCGGCTTTCGCGTACGCAGGACGGCGTTGAAGCTTTCGGTGTCGGTGACGGGCCCAAGCGGCGTACCCAGCGGCCGCAGCACGTTCAGCACCTGCTCCTGATCCGGCTTCGTCAAGGCGGCGGTTTCCCACAGCGGGCGGGCGGCCACGATTCGCGTCGCCTCGCGATAGAAGTCACTCAGGTTGCCCTGATCCAGCGCCGCCGAGCTCGCCAGCGTTTCAGCTATCTGCATCTCACGGGTAATCTCGCCTTCGATCCGGTGCGCCACCTGCGTCAGCGCTTCGGTGGCAGCCTTGCGCGCATAGCTTCGCTCCTGGTCTGCCGTGATATAGGCCATCCATCCGCCGAGGAGCAGGACCGGAATGGCAGCCGTGAGAACCAGCGTGGCGAGCAGCCACACACCCTCGCTGCTTCGGCCTGCACCGGCGGAAAGCCTGTTACCTAACTCCGTGACCATAGTTGCGCGCATATTTTCCCGCCGACGAGGATGAACAACGCCGGGAGTTCCCTTACGTTGCGTTCTCCGGTCGGACCAGCCGGACATTAGTCTGCCAACGCCCCATGTCTGCCAAGGCCCATGTCGGCCGCCGAGGTCAGGTAAATCCTGACGCGCGCCAAGTCGGTTCCTCGCAGACGCGCGTCAGGTCGAGTGCAGTGGCTGCGGCGCGTCGGCGTATCTGTGTGCGAGAAAGGACGACAGCATCGCCGGTACCATGCCGACGATGCCGTAGAGCACGAACTGCAGCACGCCGGTATCGGGACCGCGCGAACCATACAGCAATTCGGCGGCGGCGAAGCCGATGGCGCCCACGATCAGCATGCGGAACACTGGCCGGATGCGCGGCATATGAAACAGGATGTCGTCGATTGCACCGATCATCAGCGCCGGCACGATGCCGAACAGATAGCTGTATTGCAGCGTCCGGACGAACGCGCCGATGAACTTGCCGATCTCCGACCAGCTGGTGTCGGTCCAGTAGCCCGATGCCACGGTTGCGGCGAACAGCATCAGAAGGCCGCCGATGAACGGACCGATGGCTGCGAAGATCAG
The DNA here is from genome assembly GCA_963823485.1 of uncultured Alphaproteobacteria bacterium. Classification (GTDB taxonomy): domain Bacteria; phylum Pseudomonadota; class Alphaproteobacteria; order Rhizobiales; family Xanthobacteraceae; genus Bradyrhizobium. The sequence goes on along the minus strand of CAWGLP010000025.1, from coordinate 271,657 downwards.
ATAGCGTTTCATGACGACCCTTGTGTGATCCGTTTGATCAACGGCCTGGCCGGGCGCAATGTCAAATCCCGCCAGGGCAAAGTCAAGGGAGCGGCAAGCCTTCAAAACAGACAGGACGCGTCAGGAAACCTGGCCCGCATTCTTGCCGGAAGCGGCCGCCATGGCCTCTTTCCGCTTCGCCAAAATCCGGTCGGAACCGAAGCGGATGGTCCATTGCGCCAGCGAGAGGATCAGCGCGTTGAATACCTCCAGGCCCTGTTCAAGCTCGCGCTGCGTGACCGGCGGGCAACCGGGCCGGTTGCGGATGATCATCTTCGTGGTCGACCAGTCCAGCCGGGCGGCCTTGCACGCCACGATCAGCCCGTACAGGCGCTCGCTCTCCAGGAACGGCTCGATGGCCTCGGGCTTCACGTCCACCTTCAACGCCAGCGCCGCGACCACCTGTGCGTATTCTTCCCGCACCGCGAACCGGTTGATTGCGGAATCGTTGAGCTTGCCGGCGCGATTGAGCGCAATGAGTTCCTCCTGTGCTTTGGCATAGTCGATCTGCTTCGGCCGGGGGGCGTCGGCAGCGTGGGCCGCGGCGGTCTTTCGGGCCTTGCCGGGCACAGGGCGCGCCGCCGTCAGGAATCGCGCCAGCACCACGTCGGCGGCCTTTGAGATCAGCTCGCGCAGCAGGTTTGCGGGGATGTCCAGCCGAAGACCGAGCTTTTCGGTGAGGCTTTCGTCGCGCTCCGCGCGCCCAACCAGCGTTGCATAACCGCATTCGGAGAAACGCGCCCCGGCATTGCGGGCGAGTGCGTTGGAGACATCGACGTCGCCGTGCCGCAACAACAGGTCGGTCAGCCCTTCGTTGAGCGTCTTCCTTTCGCAGATCGCCAGCAGATGCTTCTGTCCACGGCTCTTGACGATTTCAACGAGGTCACCGTCCGACAGGCGGCAGGACTTCCTGAGAACCGGCGCGGCGACCAGCGGGTCTTCGTGGAATGCAAGCTTCTGGACGGCCTGGCGCGGCGCGGTGTCGATCCCGCACAGGGCTTCGCTGATCTGGGCGAGGACCGCGGCGTCCGTGCGCTCGATCAGCGGAACGAGGAAGCCGTCGAAGGCCTCGACCTGGGATTCGGCAAAGCGCTCGGCATTGGACAGGAACAGGTTCGTCACCTGTCGCAGGATTTCGGCACCGCGCTGGGATGATCCATCCGCAGCAGCAGCGTCAAGTTGGGCGCTCACATCGGGCAATACGGCAAGCATGGCTGTTCTGGCTCCATATCGATCGTCCGGTCCCGCATCGGCTGGTCTCAGCCGGCAGCGGTCACGAACGCCGCATCATCTCGTTTGCTCTGGCGTCACGTCATGTTTTCAGCGCAACGTTCCGGAACGCGCGCACCAGCGAGCGCTCCAGCTTTCCGTCCATGTCGCACAGGATCTTGTAGGCGGCTTCCCTGGGCATCGGGGACCGATACGGCCGCAACTCGATCAGCGCGGCGTAGATATCCGATATCGTCAGCAACCGCACCAGGTCGGAAATCTGCGGCGCCTTCAGCCCGTCGGGATAACCCGAACCGTCGAGATACTCGTGGTGGTGCCGCACGCCGTCGAGAATCTCGTCGTTCATCTCCGGCAGCGCCTTGAGCAGTTCGTATCCGATCACCGGATGGCGCCGCATGATTTCCTCTTCGGCGGGATCGAGCCGTCCGGGCTTGTCGAGGATGGCAAGCGGGATCTGCGCCTTGCCGACATCATGCAGGGTTGCCGCCAGCCCGAGCCGCTTCACGTCGGCGGGGCGGAACTTGATCTGGAGCGCGAAGCCGACTGCGACGCCCGTCACCAGCAGGCAATGCTGAAACGTTCCTTCGTGGTAGCGGCGCACGTCGTCGAGCCATGCGCCCAACCCCTTCTGGTCGATGCCGTCGATGATCTCCGACGTCGCATTGTCGGCATCCGCGAGCGTCAGCGGCTTGCCATCGCGGATCGCCGAGAAAATCGATGCGAAGGCTGCCGCGCCATCCTTGATCCCCGGCAGCGCGTTGGCAGCCTCGGCTTGCGCGGCCCTCTCGGCGATCTCGATCTGCGCGATCTTCGTGACGATTTCCTTCGGGCGCGAAACCACGTCGGTGGCGCCGAGCGCAAACGCCTGCGCCACCATGTGGTGGAGGTGCTTCTGGACCACGAACAGCTTTTCGGAAACGCTGCGCAGTTCCGGCAGCAGGAGCTTGATCTGTTCGACCGGCGCCGCCTTGCGCAGGTCGGCATCGATCATCAATACGCCGTTCGCGATCACCGGCGCTTCGCCGTCACCCAGCAGCCGCGCGTCGACTTCATGCTCCGGGCCGAGGATCGCACGGATGGCCGGTATCTTCGTCGGTTCGTCGGTAACGAAATGAACAAGCATTTTTGTGCCAATTCGAAATACCTGTTTCCGCGGCTTCCCGACTCCAACGAAAGCAAAAGTATGGACGTGCCAATGGGTTGTGATGGTACGGCGACTTCCCTAACGGGGAGTTGTTGCCAGGCCTGAATTTCCGCGGATTTCTACGGAGTTCCGTCCAGCGGCAGGCGGAAGCGCGGCCGGCGTCTCACCCATTTGGGGGACAGGCGCCGCCGGCCGGCCGAGGCCGGTCGGACTGCAGAGGCAGAGGGGCAGGATCGGAGGGAGCTACTCGCCCCAGGCCGCGAAGGCCTCGTTGAAGGCGCGTTCGCCGGGGGCGCCCTTTTCGATCGCGATGATGGCGCGGCGCTGGTTGACGTAGACCAGCGGCACGTCGAACCAGGAGCGCTCTTTCAGGAGCTGCAGGTTGCGCGCGCGATCGGAATCGACGTTGGACAGGCCGACGAGGAAGAAGCCGTCGGTGACCTTCACCGCGAGGCCCGCGAGCGGCGTGCCGCGTGCCTGCTCGTTGGACTTCATCAGGATGCCCGGGACGTTGCCGACGCCGCCGCCGGAGAAATCCTGCGGCAGGATGAACGTCAGTTCCGCGGTGTGGCTCGCCGGCAGCGAGGTGTCGGTGTTGCGGCGGAACGACATCGTCATCTTGAACTTGCGATCGGGAATCTCGATGTCGGCGCGCACGGCGATATCGGGCTTCTGGTTGCCGCTTGCCTTGATCTGCTCGGTGCGCCAGATCACCGTGCCGACATACTGCCTGCCCTTGGGATCGGACGGATCCTCGTCATACAGCACCACGCGCTGCGCCACGGGCGCGACGTTCTCGCTCGAAGAGGGCTGGCCGACGCGATCGGGAATCTTCGGCCGCGACTGTGGCGCGGTCGAGTCCTTCGGCGCTTCCACGACCGGCTGCGACTTGAACAGGCCGCTCACGGCCGTGACGAGCGACTTGCCCCACAGGATGCCGGCGCCGACCAGGATGAGGACGACGCCGACGGCGATCGCGCTCTTGAACGGAAACGCCGCCACCGAACGGACGCGCTTCTTCGGCTCCTGGTCGCGGTCCTGCGACAGCCGCGGGCGCTCGCGCGGCGGCGGCTGCATTTGCGGCGGCTGCGGCGCGTAGCGGTCGGCTTCCTCCAGCGCCTCGTCATAGGAATAGGGCGCGTCGGGATCGGCGCCACGGTTCTCCATGTTCGGCTCGAGCCGGTCGAATTCCGGCGAGGGCGACGGCACGTTGGCGTAGGTCTTGCGCGCGGCGCGGTTGGCCTGCGCCGCGGCGCGGCCGAGATCGTCGGCGTCGGCAGCGATGTCGCGGAAACCACGCATGCCCGGCGTCGGCGGTGGCGGCAGCGGCGTCGCGCCGTTGTCGGGACCACGGCGTGGCGCACCCGATCGCTCACGGCCCTGCGGCAGCGGCGGCTCCTGCATCGGATCCTGCGGCGGCTGCGGACGCGGGCCGGGCGGCGGCGGATCCGGGCGCAGATTGCGCGGCGGCGGCCGCTCTTCCTGGCCGAGCGGCGGACGCGGATCGCGCATGCCGGGCTGGGCGGGCGGGCGGGGACGCGGCGGTGGCGGTGCAGCGCCCGGCGCGGCCGGAGGTGCGCCTTCCGGCGGACGGGCATTGGCACGGCGGAAAGCGTCGCCGCCACGCGGGGCGCCCCCGCCGCCGGAGCGTCCGCCTTCGCGGGCACGCTGGGCGGCTTCGGATTCGACCTTGCGGACGGCCTCTTCCAGCGAGAGCCGCTCGCGGGTGATTTCGGATTCCGACAGTGGCGGCTGCACGCTGCGCAACTGTGCGATCAGCGCGGTACGGGCCCGCTCGTAGAGCGCACGACGGCTCTCGCCGGGGGCACTGGGATCCAGGCCGGCAATGGCGCGCGCGATCAGCGGGTAATAATCAGCCATTTCTCATCAATACTGCAGGCTCGCGGGTAACATCCCGTTAAGCTTCAAATGGGTTCTGAACCAGAATAGTATCCTCGCGTTCGGGGCTGGTGGAAAGCAACGCAATGGGACAACCCACCAGTTCCTCCACCCGCCGAACGTATTTAATGGCCTGCGCCGGCAAATCCGCCCATGAACGGGCGTTGGCGGTGGGCTCCTTCCAGCCCTCGATGGTCTCATAAATGGGCACCACGCGGGCCTGCGCGCCCTCGCCGGCCGGCAGATGGTCGATCTCCTTGCCGTCGAGCATGTAGCCCGTGCAGACCTCGATCGAGTCGAAGCCGTCGAGAATGTCGAGCTTGGTCAGCGCCAGGCCGGTGATGCCGCAGGTGCGGACGGTTTGCCGGACCAGCACCGCATCGAACCAGCCGCACCGGCGCTTGCGCCCGGTATTGACGCCGAACTCCTTGCCGCGGCGGCCGATCTCCTCGCCGATCTCGTTGTTCAGCTCGGTCGGAAACGGCCCCTGGCCGACGCGGGTCGTGTAGGCCTTGCAGATGCCGAGCACATAGCCGACCGCGCCGGGGCCCATGCCGGTGCCGGTCGCGGCCTGCGCCGCCACCGTGTTGGACGAGGTGACATAGGGATAGGTGCCATGGTCGACATCGAGCAGCGCGCCTTGCGCGCCCTCGAACAGGATGCGCTTGCCCTCGCGCCGCTTGAGATCGAGCAGCCGCCACACCGTCTCGGTGTAAGGCAGCAGCTTCGGCGCCAGCGCCGTGAGTTCTTTCAGGATGCCGCCGGCATCGATTTCCTCGAGGTTCAGGCCGCGGCGCAACGCGTTGTGATGCGCCAGCAGGCGGTCGATCTTGTGCGGCAGCGTGTCGAGATCGGCGAGGTCCATCAGGCGAATCGCGCGGCGGCCGACCTTGTCCTCATAGGCCGGGCCGATGCCGCGGCGGGTGGTGCCGATCGCGGTGCTGGCATTGGAGGATTCGCGAAGTGCGTCCAGTTCGCGGTGCAGCGGCAGGATCAGCGTGACGTTTTCGGCGACCCGGAGATTCTCCGGGCTGATGGCGACGCCCTGGCCCTTGAGCTTGGCGACCTCGTCGAGGAAAGCCTGCGGATCGAACACCACGCCGTTGCCGATCACTGCAAGCTTGGAGGGACGCAGCACGCCGGACGGCAGCAGCGCCAGCTTGTAGGTCTCGCCATTGATGACGAGCGTATGGCCGGCATTGTGGCCGCCCTGGAAGCGCACGACGATATCGGCCTGCTCCGACAGCCAGTCGACGATCTTGCCCTTCCCTTCGTCGCCCCACTGGGCGCCGACGACGACAACATTGGCCATTTCTAAGGTGTTCCCTGCAATTCTGTTGGTCCCCGCATGAAGGTTCCGGCAAACCGGTAGCCATTTTCCCGGATCATGCGCTAGCCTTGCCCAGCCAAAATCACGGCCGGGGCCGTTCGCGTGCAAGGCAGCCCCACCGGATAAAGGAAGCGGTCGATCTAGGCAAGCAAGAAGGCGGCTTCGAGGGGCCCTTAGAACCACTACAACCCATTGATATACCCGCAAGATTTTGGGCATCCCTGGGGCCCTCGGGTTAACATTTGGCAACGACGGAACGGCCATGTCCAAAACCACGCGCGCAACGCAGGCGCTGGAAAAGCTCGGCGTGAAATTCGCCCTGCACAGCTATGACTACGATCCCGATGCCGAGAGCATCGGAATGCAGGCCGCCGAGGCGCTCGGCGTGGAGCCTGCCCGCGTGCTGAAGACGCTGATGGCCGAGGTCGACGGCAAGCCGGTCTGCGCCGTGGTTCCGTCGGATTGCGAAGTCAGCATGAAGAAGCTGGCGGCGGCGTTCGGCGGCAAGGCGGCGAAGATGATGCGGCCCGCCGACGCCGAGCGGCTGACCGGCTACCATGTCGGCGGCATCAGTCCGTTCGGGCAGAAGAAGCGCGTCCCGGTCGCGATCGAGGCGGCGGCGCTCGGCCACGCCAGCGTGTTCCTCAATGGCGGCCAGCGCGGGCTGCAGGTCGAACTCGCCCCGAACGACGCCGTTCAGGCGGCCGGCGCGATCTCGCGGGCGCTGACGGCATAGCTTAGTGCCGGCACGCCTATTCCGGGAACTTCGGCTGCGCCTGCGCCCACAGCATCGCCTCCACGATCGCCTCACGCAATTTCGGGCGCAGGCTTTCATCGCACTCGATGAAGGCCAGGATGGCATTGGCGCGGACGGCAAACTGCTGTCGCGTCTCGGCTTCGGCCTCCTCGGCCGACATTCGCTTGTTCAAGGGGTACCCACCCAGTTGCAGAATCCGACCTGACGGCGGCAGATGAAGCTGTCGAATCAGCTATCGCCTGCGCCGTCATCCCAACGATCGAATGAAGCCCAAAATAACGAAACAGCCCGGATTTCCGGGAAAACAAACTCAAGTTGGATATCTGTAATCAATCGCGCTTTGATTGCATATTCGCAAGGCTTCTGGCAACCCAAAACCACCGGACGCACCGCGCCGCATGGGCGTGTTGCGTATCCGGCATTGATGAACCGGCCAAATCCGTGTCTGTGACACCGGCCGGGTTACCTTTCCGGCCCGGCAGCCGTCGCCGGGCGGGGCCGCGGCGGCATCGACCGGGCCTTTTTCGCGAATGTCGGCTTCCCCACCAACCTCATCCGCGCCGCCCGGCAACTGGATCACCAACCAGCCCTATCTGCTGCTCAGCATCACTGCGCTGTGCTGGGCGGGCAACGCCATCGTCGGAAGGCTCGCCGCCGGCCACATCGCGCCGGTCACGCTGTCCTTCCTGCGCTGGTCAGCCGCGTTCCTGATCGTCCTGCCGTTTGCGTGGAAGCACCTGGTACGCGACCGGGACGCGATCCGCGGCCGGCTCGGCATCATGGTCGTGCTCTCCATCACCGGCATCGGGGCGTTCAACACGCTGCAATACTGGGCGCTGGAGCACACCCAAGCGCTGAACACGCTGCTGCTGCAATCCGCAGGGCCGCTGGTGGTGGCGGTATGGTCGCTGATGCTGCTCGGGGTGCGGCTGACGCTGGCGCAGGCGGCAGGCGTGCTGCTGTCGATGGCGGGCGTGCTCATCATCCTGATGCATGGCGACCTCACCAAGCTTTCGAACATCGAGTTCAACCGCGGCGACCTTATCTTCCTGGTGGCGATGGTGATCTTCGGGCTCTATTCGGTGCTGTCGCTGAAGCGCCCCGCCATTCACGGCCTGTCGTTCGTCGCCTTCACCTTCGGCGCCGGCGCGGCTGGCCTGATCCCGCTGTTCATCTGGGAACTGTTCACGCGGCCCCTGCCGCAGATCGACACCGCGAACCTGTTGACGGTCGCCTACGTCGCGCTGTTCCCCTCGACGCTGGCCTATCTCTGCTTCAATCGCGGCGTGCAACTGATCGGCGCTAACCGTGCCGCACCGTTCTTTCATGTGGTGCCGGTGTTCGGCACCGTGATGTCGATCATCTTCCTCGGCGAGAATCCGCAGCCGTTCCATTTCGTCGGCTTTGTGCTGGTGCTGACCGGGGTGTTCGTGGCGTCGCGAAAGCCTCAGACCAGCCAGGGCACGAATTCATAGACGGCGGGCGCCTGAGCTCAAGGGGACAAGCTACTTCGCAGGTCGATATCTCGACACGACGCAACGGCATCGATCTCGCCGCGCGTGATACCGATGTCCGCAAGCTCGTGGTCGGTCAGGTGACACAATTGGGTACGCAGCCTGTCACGCTTGCGCCACTGCAGAAATACCTCCCAATATACTTCGAGAGGGCTGTAAACCGGCCGCCTCGCCGTTGCCGGTGCCAATTCGGTCGTCGCGCGCATCGTACTCATGGCGGTGTCCTGTCCGGACTGCTTCACCACCCAAGGTGCCGCAAGTTGCGCCAGCGCGCTTAACTGGAGGCTTACATTTCCCTTACCGAAGGCTTATTCTTGCCGGACAGTTGCTGCCGCGCTCTCGGGGGATAGAGCGCAAGCTTGGGGAATGGTGCCATGCGCTATTTCTTCGAGGACTGTGCGTTGGACACCGACCGGCGCGAGTTGCGGCGCGGGCCCGATGTTGTGCCTACGACACCACAAGTTCTGGATCTGCTCGAATATCTGATCCGCAGCAGGGATCGGGTCGTCAGCAAGGACGATCTCGTCAACGCGATCTGGAATGGTCGGATTGTATCTGATGCGGCGCTGACGACCCGGCTGAACGCCGTCCGACGCGCGATCGGTGACTCCGGCGAGCAACAACGTCTTATCAAGACATTTCCACGAAAGGGCGTTCGTTTCGTGGGCGCTATACACGATGACGTTCGGCACCCGGGAACCGCGGTGGTCTCGGACGCCCTGGCACAACAATCCGATGGTTGGCTGCGTCATCACCTCGGAGGTCGTTTGAAGCTCGCCGGCGGGGCGCTGGCGTCGGTTGCCGCCATCGCCGCAATGGCAGGCGTCCTTACCGGTCATTGGAACGTCTGGAAGACGGTCCGCACCGACATCGTTCGGGAAGCTCAGCAAATTCAGGAACAACTGGCAGTCAGGCCCGAGAGCGCGCCTCGTCTCTCGCTGGTCGTGCTGCCCTTCGTCAACCTCAACAACGATCCAGGGCAGGAATACTTTGCCGACGCCATCACGACAAATCTGATGACCGATCTCGCGCGAACGCCCGCCACTTTCGTCATTGGGCGCGAGGCTGCCTTTACCTACAAGAACAAGTCGATCGATCTGAAGCAGTTCGGGGCCGATCTCGGCATCCGCTGGGCCGTACAGGGCGCGGTAAGGCGCAACGGAGACCAGGTGCGGGTCAACGTATGGCTGACGGATCTTCAGACCGCCCGCGACATCTGGTCAGATCGGTTCGACGGCGACCATGCAAATCTGACGCCCTTGCAGGACAACATCACGGCGCGGCTTCTCTGCGTTGCACATCTGCACCTCCGTCAATACAAGGAAGCCCTCGAACCGTGCAGCCGCTCGTTGAATATGAGTGGTGGGAACGTTCCAGCTTACATGAGTCTGATCTCGACTTACGGATCGACGGACACAAGGACCGCGAAGGCGTTGGTCCCGCTGGACTAACATTACTTGCGCTCGACCGCATGACGCAGCCACACGGTTCCACCATCCAGCGTCTCGCAGTGAATGAGGCGCAGGGACTGTCCTGCGCCGGGTCGATCGCCTTCCTGGGCTTCATAATCGACAATGCTCTGCGAACCGGCCACGCCATCCACGGCCGGCTGAATCATTGTGCTGAACTCATCGATCAGCTTGAGCTTCAAGAAGGAGCCGTTGATCTTTCCGCCGCCTTCGAGAAGAAGTTTCTTTACGCCAAACAGTCCGGCGATTTCTTCCATCGCGCCGGCGAGATCATCGCCATTGGGTCCGGCGAAGAGATAGGACACGCCGTCCTCACGCAATTCCGCGAGGTACGCATCGGACACTTGCTCGCCCAGAACGGCGACCACGTGATCACCGCCGACATTGTCCGTGCCGTAATGAACGCGGCCCGACGGATCGATGGCGATCGCCAGCTGGCGCCCGTTGCGCGCGGCAATATGCGCTTCGCGCGCAACCCGGGGGGCCTCTTTGCGCGACCGTTCCGCTCCCTTGGCCATCTCGCTCATCGTCCTGCGGCCGACGATCCATCCATCGGCGTCAAGCTGGTCATGGATGCGTTCAAAATGTCCGCGCAGGACCTCTCTGGAGATACCCTCTGCGGGCGCGGTGAAACGACTCGGATGAAGGCGACCGTCGATCGACGTGCCCATATGGCAGATGATGTAGGGTCGCATTGGAGATACTTTCTGGTTTACCACGCTGCTGGCTCAGCACTCACCCCTCCTTCGAGGCTAGCACGATGGTCGCACGCGTCGAAGCTATCAGCGATACTGCTCGTCGGTTACCTTCTCCGGGCAGCGCCAGTGTCCCTTCCGAGGGAAAGACGCAAATCGCACCCCTCCCCCAGTTCCGGGTGATCGGGCGCGGTGACTTGCCGCGGCAAATCCGCTATCTGTTGGGCCTGCTTCAAGGGCATTCGATGAAGGCGCGCGCCAGCAACGTAATGATCGGCACCCTGACCCTGGCCCTGATCGCCGGGTCGCTCGGTGCGTGGCTCGGCTACCAGAAGATGGCCGGCATCAAGCAGAAGACGCCATTGCGGGTGGTCTTCGAGGGCTCGGCGAGCGGCCTGCGCAAGGGCGGCAGCGTGAACTTCGCCGGCATCCGGGTCGGCGACGTGGTGTCGCTGAAGCTCGACCATCCGCGCCGCGTCGTGGCGCTCACCATGATCGACGGCAATACGCCGGTGCGCAGCAACACCCAGGTCGGCCTCGAATTTCAGGGCCTGACCGGGATCGCGGCGATCTCCTTCATCGGTGGCACCGACGACGCGCCGCCGCTGCGCAAGGGCGAGGACGGCATTCCGGAACTCACCGCCGATCCCGACGGCACGCTCGGCATGCAGGAGAAAATCCGTGTGGCGCTGCGCAACGTCGACAAGATCATCACCGACAACGAGATCGCGGTGAAAGACACCCTGCGGAATTTCGAATCGTTCACCGCCTCGCTGTCAGGCAATGGCGCGAGGATCACCGGCATCATCGCCGACGCCGAAGACGGCATCAACGCCGTCGACGGCGCGCTGGACAAGACCAGGGATTTCCTCGGCGGGCTCGCCAGCGAGAAATATGGCGGCGAATTGCTGCCGACCGTGATCTCGCTGCGCGAACTGATCGAGAGTTTCGACAAGAAGTCCGGGACGCTGATCGCCGAAACGCGGAAGATGCTCAGTGACGTCAGCCAGTCCATCAACACCAGCAAGTTCGGCAGCAGGCCCCCCGCCTCGCCCGCCAGACGGTAGCCTCAATCAAGAACCAAGAATAACGGAAAACGCCGACGTGCTCGACAAGTCAACCGCTGCGACCACCGTCCCGCCCGCCACCGTGACCCGCGCCGACAGCGCCGTGCCGCGACACTTGCGGAAATATCTCACGCTCGACGATTTCGAGCCTGTGGCGCGGCGGCGGATTCCAAAATTCCTCTACGGCTATATCTCCGGCGGCGCCGAGACCGACGCTGCGGTGCGCGACAACCGAAAAGCCTTCGACGAATACGGCTTCGTGCCGCGCGTGCTCAACGACGTCTCCGGCCGCGACCAGAGCGCCACGCTGTTCGGCAAGACCTATGCCTCGCCGTTCGGGATTCCGCCGATGGGCTCTTCCGCGCTGTGCGCCTATCGCGGCGACATCGTGCTGACGCGCGCCGCGAAAGCCGAAGACGTACCGATGATCCTCAGCGCATCGTCGCTGATCACGCTGGAGGACGTGCGCCGCGAGAACAACGCCGCGTGGTACCAGGCCTATCTCGCCGGGCTGCCGGAGCGCATCGAGCCGCTGGTCGACCGGGTCGCCGCTGCCGGCTACGACACCTTCGTGGTCACCGCCGACGTGCCGGTGCCGCCGAACCGCGAGAACAACATCCGCAACGGATTTCAGACGCCGATGGCGATCACGCCGCGCGTGTTCTGGGACACGGTCACGCATCCGCACTGGCTGTTCGGCACCTGGGCGCGCACCGTGAAGAATTACGGCATGCCGCATTTCGAGAACATGGACGCCAAGCGCGGACCGCCGGTGCTGGCGAAGAACCTGATGCGCAATATCGGCCATCGCGACCAGCTTGCCTGGAAGCATGTCGAGCTGATCCGCAAGAGATGGAAGGGCAAGCTCGTCGTCAAGGGACTGGTCTCGCCGGCCGACGCCAGGATCGCGCGAGAGAGCGGCGTCGACGGCGTGATGCTCTCCAACCATGGCGGCCGGCAGCTCGACTACACCATGTCCGGCCTGCGCACGCTGCCGGAGATCGCGGCCGAAGCCGGAGGCATGACGATCATGGTCGACGGCGGCATCCGCCGTGGCACCGACGTCATCAAGGCGCTGGCGCTCGGCGCGCATTTCGTCTGGGTCGGCCGTCCGTTCCTCTATGCGGCGATCGCCGGCGGCGAGGCCGGCGTGCAGCGGGCGATCACGCTCCTGAAAGCCGAGATCGACCGCGACCTCGCGCTGCTCGGCATCCGCTCGCTCCGCGAGATCACGCCGGATCTGGTGCGGAAGTTTTGAGGACGAACTCTCGCAACAAACAAGTTGTCGTCACCCGCGAAGGCGGGTGACCCAGTATTCCAGAGACCGGAGCTGAAGCCGAGAGCCGCGGCGTACTGGATGCCCCGCTTTCGCGGAGCATGACAGACGACGGATGTCGGCACACTCAACGTCATCCCATCCTGAACTTGCTGTAGGCCTCTTTCGTCGCGATGATGACGTGCTCGGCGCAACCGTTGGTGCGGTGCGGATCGCAGTGTTCCTCATAATCTTTCGACGTCATCATGTCGATGAAGGCCGCTACCGTCGGATAATACACCAGCGCGAGATAGTCCCAGCTATTGCCGGCCTCGAGACCGAGCGCGACCGCCTTGGCGTCGCCTGTCCACAACAACGTGCCGCCGCGTGCCTTGATCATCGGCACGGTGAGCGCGCTGTAGCGCAGGTACGCGTCCCAGCCCGAGCCGTCGCCGTCGAGCGACCGGGCGCGGAATCGCATCAAATTCACCATCACCACCGGCTCGTCCTGATCGAGCTTCTCGAGACCTGTTATATTCAGCAACTCCACGGCCATCACCGGCACTCCAAATCATCCCGACAACAAGCATACGGCATTGTAGCATTGCATGCGCGGGACTTGTCGCGCGGCAGAATTTTCGCCCTACTCCGGCCGCGACCATGACCCAGCCCGCACCAGCGCCGACCGCCTTCCATCCGGCCCGTTGGCTGAACAACCAGCCATACCTGCTGCTGTCGCTGACCTCGCTGTTCTGGGCCGGCAACATCGTGCTGGCGCGCCATGTCGCCGGCCACGTGCCGCCGCTGACGCTGTCCTGCCTGCGCTGGATCGGCACCTTCCTGATCCTGCTGCCGTTCGCGTGGCCGCACCTGAAGCAGGACTGGCCGGTACTGCGCGCGCATCTGCCGATGCTGCTGTTCCTGTCGCTGACCGGATTCGCCTACAACAACGCGATCTCCTACTGGGCCATGCAATATACCGAGGCGCTGAACGCGCTGCTGATTCAGTCGGCGGGACCGCTGTTCGTGGCGCTGTGGTCGCTGATCCTGTTCGGCGTCCGACTCACCGGCGCGCAGCTTGCCGGCATCACCATCTCGCTCGCGGGCGTATTGACCATCATCCTGCGCGGCGATTTCGCGGCACTTGCCAGCATCAGCTTCAACCGGGGCGACCTGATGTTCGCGAGTTCGCTGGTGTCGTTCGGGCTGTATTCGGCGCTGATACCCCGGCGTCCGGTGACACACGCGCTGTCGCTGATCTCGTTCACCACCTGCTGCGGCGCGCTGATGCTGCTGCCGTTCTCGGTATGGGAATTCTCGGCCGGCGCGACGCTGAAATTCGACCTCATCTCGATGGCGACGCTCGCCTATGTGGTGATCTTTCCCTCCACGCTGGCCTATACGTTCTTCAACCGCGGCCTGATGCTGATCGGGCCGAACCGCGCCGCACCGTTCTTCCACCTGGTGCCCGTGTTCGGCTCGGCCATGGCGATCCTCCTGCTCGGCGAGCAGTTGCGGTTATTCCATCTGGTGGGCTATGCGCTGGTGCTGGCCGGCGTCGTGATCGCGTCACGGCGCGCTTCGGCCAGGGCATGATGCGATACACGTATTTGGGGTATGCGGCGTAGCGTCATACAGGCTTCCGCTTTGCACCCGGGCAGGCTAGCTTGCCGCCAATTCCACAGAAGCGTTATCGAGGAAACGACCCTATGATCGGACTATTGAAGCGGTACCGGAACGTCGCGGCAGCGGCCCCCCTGATGCTGGCGCTGGTCGCCACGGCCTCCGCGCAGGCGCCCTATCCGAACCGCAACATCACGCTGGTGCTGCCGTTCGCCGCCGGCAGCGGCACCGACACCACGACACGGATCATCTCGAAGGAGCTCGGCACGGCGCTCGGCACCGGGATGGTGATCGAGAACAAGGCCGGCGCCAACGGCTCGATCGCCGCAAGCTTCGTCGCCCGTTCCGCGCCCGACGGCTACACGCTGTTCGTGACGACCAACACGTCGCATTCGGCCAATCCCTATCTGCTGAAGACCATGACCTATGATCCGGTCAAGGATTTCACGCCGGTCGCGCGCACCGGCGACCTGCCTTTCATGCTGGTGATCCACCCGGACATTCCGGCGAACTCGGTGGCCGAGCTGATCGCGCTCGCCAAGAAAGAGCCGGGTAAGTACTCCTACGCCAGCGGCAGCTCGTCGGCGATCGTCTCCGGCGCGACGTTCGCCCGGCTCGCCGGCATCGACCTGCTCCACGTTCCCTACAAGAGTTCGCCGCCGGCGTTGACCGACGTGATCGCCGGCCGCGTCTCGATGATGTTCGTCGACGTGCTGACCGGCCTGCCCCATGTCAACGGCAAGGCGCTGAAGGCGCTTGCGGTCACCACCAAGCAGCCCTCGGCGCTGTTGCCGCAGCTTCCCACCATGGACGCCACCGTGAAAGGTTTCGACATCTCGTCCTGGCAGGGCTATTTCGGCCCGGCCAACATGCCCAAGGATATCGTCGTCAAGCTGAACGCGGAAATCCGCAAGGTGGTCGAGCGCCCCGACATCAAGGCCCAGCTCGCCGAGCGCGGCATGGAAGCCTTCTCCGGCACGCCCGAGGAATTCGACGCCTTCGTCAAGGATCAGCTCAAGGTGTGGGAGAAGCTGATCACGGAAGCCGGGATCGAGAAGCAGTAAAAGGGAACAGGCCCGGCGCCGGCAACGGTCGTTTCGTCCCGCAATCAGGGGGCGAAACGACGTTGCTGTGCCCAATTGGGTCGATTGCTGGCGGTGTCCGAGAGGGCGCCGTTTCGTTAAGATTACGCCTTAACTAACGATTAAGTATGCCTTTGCGGCTGCGAAAGGTGCGGCCTAGCGTGCGGGGAAATGCTCGACAACCTGCGAACGGGTGAGTGCCATGACCTATAGAGTTTACGCGACGCTTTTCGCGGCCGTCAGCGCCGCCGCGCTTGTCCTCGGCGCAAGCGAGACCTTTGCCGATCCGGCTGGCGCGCGTGGCGCGGGGATGGCTCCGCAGCGCCCAGGTTTCCCGTCGATGCCCGGCCGGTCGATGCATCCTCATCGGGGAGCGGCAGGTTTTTGGCCCGGATATGGCGGCGTGTTCTATGCGCCATCCAATACGGCCGACGAACCGGTCGTTCAGGCTGCGCCGCCCAAGATGTCGGACGACCTCCGCTACACCTGCGTGCTCGATATTCCGTGGGACTACGTCCATCGCTGCCCGCAGTTTACAACTCCTCGCTAGCAACATTTCCCGGCAACGCGAGAGCCATTGAAATGCAAGAGGCCGCCTTGATGGCGGCCTCTCTTCATTGTGTGAGCGTGAACGCCGCTGGCGCTTACGCCGCCCGTACCTTGACGAGGAATTCATCGACGGCGTGGCGCAGCATGCCCGACTGGTTGTCGAGTTCGCGGGCGTTGGACAGCACCTCGGAGGCGGCCTTGCCGGTCGCCGACGCGGCCGTGGTGACGCCGCCGATATGGGCCGATATCTCGCTCGAGCCGGCCGCCACCGATTGAATGTTGCGGGCGATTTCGCGGGTCGCATCACCCTGCTGGTCGATGGCGGTCGAGATCGAGACCGTGATCTCGCTCATCTGCGCGATGGTTTCGGTGATGCCGCCGATCGAGGCCACGGCCTCGCTGGTCGAGGCCTGCATCGCCGCCACCTGGGCGGAGATTTCCTCGGTCGCCTTCGCCGTCTGGTTGGCGAGCGCCTTCACTTCGGAGGCGACGACCGCAAAGCCGCGACCGGATTCTCCGGCGCGCGCCGCCTCGATGGTGGCGTTGAGCGCGAGCAGGTTGGTCTGGGCGGCGATGCTGTGGATCAGCTTCACCACTTCGCCGATCTTTTCGGCGCCGGTCGACAGCGCGCCGACGGTGGCGTTGGTACGTTCGGCGTCACCCACCGCCTTGGTGGCGATCTCGCTGGAGCGCGCCACCTGACGGGAGATTTCAGTCACCGAGCTGGAAAGCTCTTCCGCTGCGGCCGCAACCGTCCCGACATTGTTCGATGCGCTTTCCGAGGCGGAGCCGACGGTCGCAGCGCGCGCGCTGGCGTCGCTGGCGGTGGCGGTCATCGACTGCGCAGTCGTCTGCATGCCCGCAGCCGCGGTCGAAACCGAACGGACGATGCCGGTGACGCTGCGTTCGAAGTCGCTGGCGATGCTTTCCATCGCGGTGCGCCGCTCGGCGGCGGCCCGGGCCTGCGTCGCGGCTTCGGCTTCCTCGAGGCCGCGGATACGCACCGCATTGTCCTTGAAGATCTGCACAGTCGCAGCCATGGCGCCGACCTCGTCGCCGCGGCCGATACCGGGAATCTCGCCGTCGAGCTTGCCTTCGGCCAGTTCCTGCATCCTCGCGCCGAGTTCTCCCAGCGGCTTGGAGATGCTGCGGCCGATCATCCAGGCGATCGAACCGGAGATCACGGCGATGCCGAGGATCGCCAGTCCCAGCAGCCATGCGATCGGCGTCATCTTGGCGTCGAGGTCGTCGAGATAGGCGCCGGTGCCGAGATACATGTCAAAGCCCGGAACGGCGACGGCCCAGCCGAGCTTGCGGATCGGCTTGGCCTCGCCGGGCTTCACATATTCATAGTACAGCAGAATGGAGCCGTTGGCCTTGACGCCGTCCATCAATTCCCTGGACAGCTTGCGCCCATTGGTCACCACGTCCATGCGGTTGCTGCCGACCTGCTTGGGATCCGGCGCCAGGATCGTGATGCCGTCGTAGCTCGTGCCGAACAGATAGCCGGCGCCGTTGTCATAGGTCATGGAGTTGCCGCGACGTCCCAATTCCTTCAGTGCCGCTTCCTTGGTCATCTCGCCGGCATCGACCTGCTTCTTCAGGCCGGCAGCCATGTTGAGGCCCATCTCCACGATCGCCTTGGTCTGGTCGATACGGGCATTGAGCATCTCACGCTGCATCAGGTAGCCCGCGAGCAGGCCGGCGGCGCAGAGCCCGAGCAGCGTGATGCCGACCAGAATGCCGAGCTTGGGGGTAATCTTGAGGTTGGACAGCTTCACGGGGATCTCCGGGGTGCGCAGTGCGACTTGATGGATTGATTCGTCTCACGGTAGTGTGAGACCCTTTACTGCTTGGTTACGGTGGTTCCCCGTAGAACCCCGGTGGTGCGCGGCTCTAATCAACCGCCGATTGTACGGAGATGTCTCGTTATCGCGTAAAAGAAGAAATGGCTGCGAGTTCTCGCCGCCCAACCAAAACCGAAGAATCAAATCGGAGCAGGAAATGCCGAAATTCAGGGTTGTGACGCCGAAGGGCGCGAGCTTCACGGTCGCCGGCGGCGGCTACGACTATGAGAAGGAGGCGCTCGACCCGATCGACGCCGAGATCATCGAGGCGCCCGCCAACGAGGCGGAATTCATCGCGGCGGCGAAGAACGCCGACGCCATCTACGCCAAGGGCATGCCGATCACCAAGGCGGTCATCGACAGCTTGCAGAACTGCAAGGTCATCACGCTCGGCAGCGTCGGCGTCGACTCGGTCGACGTCAAGGCCGCCACCGCCCGCGGCATTCCCGTCACCAACATCCCCGATACCTTCATCGAGGAAGTCGCCGATCACGCCATGATGCTGCTGCTGGCGGGTTTCCGCCGCCTGGTCGAGCAGGACAAGATGGTGCGCAGCGGCCGCTGGTCCGAGGGCCGCCCGGCGCTGCTGAAGATTCCGCGGCTGATGGGGCAGACGCTCGGCTTCATCTCGTTCGGCCGGGTGGCGCGCGCGGTCGCCAAGCGCGCCGCCCCGTTCGGCCTTCGCATGATCGCTTACGATCCCTTCATCCAGGAGACGCTGATTTCCGACCACGGCGTGGTCCCGGCGACGCTGTCGGAGGTGCTGTCGCAGTCGGACTTCCTGTCGATGCATGCCCCGGCGCGGCCCGAGGTGCATCACATGCTGGGCGAGAAGCACTTCAAGCAGATGAAAAAGAGCGCGATCTTCGTCAATACCGGCCGCGGCGCCACCGTGGACGAGGAAGGGCTGATCAAGGCGCTGCAGGAGGGCTGGATCGCGCACGCCGCCCTCGACGTGCTGGAGAAGGAACCGCCCTCCCACAACAACCCGCTGCTTTCCATGGAAAACGTCACGCTGACGGCGCATGTCGCCTCTGCGTCGGCACGTTTTGACGAAGCCCGCAAGCGCCGCGTAGGCTACGAATTGTCACTGGTGCTCTCGGGCATGTGGCCGGTAAGCTGCGTCAATCCGTCGGTGCTGCAAAATACCTCGCTTCGTCGCTGGCAACCTGTCAGCATGGATCGCGGTCCGAACAGCTAGGACGGCAAGTAGGCGTATTCGGGCGAAGCGGAGAACGGTCCGCGCCCGCAAGACGAAGCAAGAACAGAGGCGAAGGCCTTCGGTTTCGACTGGAACCGGGGCCCGTGAGTTCACCGGCGGCTCAACGCCGGGAACAGGAAAAACAGGGAGTGCTCTTAATATGACGAATAACATCACCCGTCGTGACGCGTTGGCTCTGGGCGTTTCCGCCGCCGCGCTGGCGGCCACGGGCGCATCGGCCCAATCCGCCATCAAGGCCGCCGACGTCGCCGCCCCCAAATTTGCGATCGAAAAGGGCGCAACCCTGCGCATGCTCCGCCCGGTGCGCTTCGTGCAGGCCGATGAGGATGTGTTCCGCGCCAATGCCGCCAAGTTCACCAAGGAGACCGGCGTCGAGGTCAAGGTCGACTTCGTCGGCTGGGAAGACATCAACCAGCAGACCGCGGTGACCTCGAACTCCGGCGCAGGCCCCGACATCATCATCGGCTTTTCCGACGCGCCGCACATCTATGTCGACAAGCTGATCGAGCTGACCGACGTCGCCGATTATCTCGGCAAGAAGTATGGCGGCTGGCTGCCGCTGGCGCAGAAGTACGGCAAGCGCACCAAGAGCGACGCCTGGATCGGATTGCCGTTCGGCGCCACCGCCGGCCCGCTGATCTATCGCAAGTCGGTGCTCAAATCGGTCGGGTTCGACAGCGTGCCGGAAGATCATGCCGGCATGCTCGACCTGTTCCGGAAGCTGCACAAGGCCGGCAAGCCGGCCGGCTTCGCGCTCGGCAATGCCAAGGGCGACGGCAACGGCTTCGCCCACTGGGTGCTGTGGTCGCACAACGCCGCCCTGCTCGACGAGGAAGGCAACGTCACGATCAACAGCAAGGAGACCATCGCCGCGCTGAAATGGCTGAAGGAGATCTATCCGACCTTCATCGCCGGCACGCCGTCGTGGAACGACGTCAGCAACAACCGCGCCTATTCCGCGCAGGAAATCTCGCTGACCGCCAACGGCGTCTCGCTGTATTTCTCGCTGAAGAACGATCCGGCGACCAAGGCGATCGCCGAGGACAGCGAGCACCAATTGCTGCCGAAGGGCCTCGCCAAGGTTTCGCCAATGGCCGGCCTGACGCTGAACGCGATGCTGTTCAAGCACAGCCCGTATCCCAACGCCGCCAAGGCATTCCTGCAATACATGCTGGAAAAGGACCAGTACGAGCCGTGGCTCAACGCCAACTCCGGCTATTGGGCGCAGCCGCTTTCCGCCTATGCCGAGGCCAAGGTCTGGACCGAAGATCCCAAGGTCAAGATCTTCAAGGACACCATGAACAGCACCTATTACGATGGCTACAAGGGTCCGATCTCGACGGCAACCGGCGCGGTCAGTTCCGATTACGTGCTGGTGCAGATGTGCGCGGCGGTGGCGACCGGCGCATCGACGCCGGAGGCCGCGGCCGCGGAAGCCGAGCAGCGCGCGAAGCGGTATTTCCGGCGACAGAACCGGTAAAGCCGAACAGAGCGGCCGTCTTTGCGAGACGCATAGCGACGAAGCAATCCATTCTTTCCGACGAGACATGGATTGCTTCGCTTCGCTCGCAATGACGAACCTCACATAGCTCGCATCGGGACAATATTGATGTCTGCAACCACACTATCCTCGCGCGGCGTAGCGCATCGGCAACCGGGCTGGATCGCGCGCCTGCTCGACTACAAGCCGTTCCTGATCGTGATGTGCCTGACGCCGGCGCTCGGACTGCTCGGGGTATTCCTCACCTACCCGCTCGGGCTCGGCGTCTGGCTCGCCTTCACCGACACCACCATCGGCCGGCGCGGCGTCTTCGTCGGCTTCGAGAATTTCCAGTATCTGTTTACCGACCCGCTGTGGTGGGGCGCGGTTTTCTACAGCGTGTTCTATACGGCGGTCGCGACCTTCGGAAAATTCGCGCTCGGCTTCTGGCTGGCGCTGCTGCTCAACAACCACTTCCCGCTCAAGAGCCTGCTGCGCGCCATCGTGCTGCTGCCGTGGATCGTGCCGACGGTGCTGTCCGCGCTGGCGTTCTGGTGGATCTACGATCCGCAGTTCTCGATCATCTCCTATCTGCTGGTCGACGTGCTGCATGTCCGCACCACCAATATCGACTTCCTGGGAACGCCGTGGGCGGCACGGTTCTCGCTGATCGTGGCCAACATCTGGCGCGGCATCCCGTTCGTGGCGATCTCGCTGCTGGCAGGGCTGCAGACCATCTCCCCCTCGCTCTATGAGGCGGCGATGCTGGACGGCGCCAGCGCCTGGCAGCGGTTCCGCTACATCACCTTCCCGATGATGCTGCCGATCCTCGCGATCGTCATGACGTTCTCGATCATCTTCACCTTCACCGACTTCCAGCTCGTCTACGCCATTACCCGCGGCGGGCCGGTCAACTCCACCCATCTGCTGGCGACGCTCGCGTTCCAGCGCGGCATCGCCGGCGGCGAACTCGGCGAGGGCGCCGCGATCGCGGTG
The DNA here is from genome assembly GCA_963823485.1 of uncultured Alphaproteobacteria bacterium. Classification (GTDB taxonomy): domain Bacteria; phylum Pseudomonadota; class Alphaproteobacteria; order Rhizobiales; family Xanthobacteraceae; genus Bradyrhizobium. The sequence continues at coordinate 250,459 of CAWGLP010000025.1, read as the reverse complement.
TCGATGATTCCGTTCCTGGTGTTTGCAACGCTGTTCAGTTACTTCGGCCTCGCGCGCCGCAAATGGCAGCAGGGAGAAGCCAATGACTGACGTAGCCGCCTCACCCGGAAACAGCAACGTCAGCAGCGCCACGCCGGACACGATGTCGTGGGATTCCCGCGCGCGGCGCGTGATGATGATCTACCTGCCGCTGGCCTGCTTCGTGCTGATCCTGCTGTTCCCGTTCTACTGGATGGCGATCACCTCGTTCAAGCCGAACGCGGAACTCCTGAACTTCAAGGATCACAATCCGTTCTGGATCACTTCGCCGACGCTCGCGCATATCAAGCACCTGCTGTTCAATACGGCGTACCCGACCTGGCTGTGGACCACGATGATCGTGGCGGTCTGCTCGACCTTCCTGTCGCTGTTCGCCTCGACGCTCGCGGCCTACGCCATCGAACGCCTGCGCTTCCGCGGCAGCCCCTACGTGGGGCTCGGCATCTATCTCGCCTATCTGGTGCCGCCCTCGATCCTGTTCATTCCGCTGGCCACCGTGATCGTGCAGTTCGGACTGTTCGACTCGCCGCTGGCGCTGATCCTGGTGTATCCGACCTTCCTGGTGCCGTTCTGCACCTGGCTCCTGATCGGGTATTTCAAGTCGATCCCCTATGAACTGGAGGAGTGCGCGCTGGTCGATGGCGCGACGCGGCTGCAGATATTGCGGCGGATCACGCTGCCGCTCGCCGTGCCCGGCCTGATCTCGGCCGGCATCTTCTCGTTCACGCTGTCGTGGAACGAGTTCATCTACGCGCTGGCTTTCATCCAGAGCGGCGCCAACAAGACGGTGCCGGTCGCGATCCTGACCGAACTCGTGACCGGCGACGTCTACCAGTGGGGCGCGCTGATGGCCGGCTCGCTGCTCGGCTCGCTGCCGGTCGCGCTGTTCTACTCGCTGTTCGTCGACTACTACGTCTCGTCGCTGACCGGCGCGGTGAAGGAATAGGCGGTCACGCCTATCTGGGGAGGGTGAACGCCACCGGAATGGTGAAGCTCATCGAGCCCTGCGTGATTTCCGGTGGAAACGGCGGAAACGGCGAGGCCTGACGCACCATCGCGGTCGCCCGGGCGTCGAGCGCGGCGACGCCCGATGATCCGGCAAGCCGGCTCCCGAGCACCTGCCCGCTGCGGCTGATCGTGAACGACATCCTGGCCACGCCGGGCTGGCTGGCTCCGGCCGGATACTGGTGGAAACGCATCAGATGCGCGCGGACGCGCTGATTGTAGGAGGCGATCGCCGAGGCCGTTGCGCCGGCGCTGGCTGCGGAAGCGGCCTGGGCCTGACGTTCGACGCGCGGCGGCGCGGCAGTGCGCGGCGCCGGCGTCGAGTTGTTCGGCTTCTTGGCCTCGGGGCGGACGATTTTCGGCTTGACCGGCGTCGGCTTTGCTTCCGGAACCGGGTTGGCGGGCTCGGTGGCCGGCTTCATTTCCACCTTCTGCTCCGGCGGCGCCACCACTTCCGGCTTTTCCTGCGGCGGGGTTGGCGCGATCTGCTCTTCCACCACCTGCTGCTGCTTGACGGGCTCCGGCGGCGAGGCGTCGGCCTCATCCATCAACTGGTCCGGAGCGCGCTCCAGCGGCGTCGATTGCGGCGCTGCCGACACCGGCGCCATGTCCACCATGATCGCCGGCAAGGTAACGCCGGGATCCGGTTGCGGCCGGGTCCAGTTCATGCCGATGGCGACCAGGGCAGCATGCGCAGCCAGGATCGCCACGGCCGCAGCGCCCCAGCGCCGCAACACGGACTGATCCGAAACATCGTGCAGCGCGAACGCGTTCATGGCGCTAGCTTCGTCCGTCGAGGCCGACCAGCGCGATCTTGAGGTAGCCGGCGTTGCGCAGCAGGTTCATCACCTCCATCAGGTCGCCATAGCTGACGGCCTTGTCGGCGCGCAGATAGATGCGCTCGTCCTTGTTGCCCTTGGTGGCGGCATCGATGGTAGCCGTCAGCGTGTCGCGTGCGATGATGTCCTCGCCGACAGCGACCGACAGATCCGGCTTCACCGTGACGAATACCGGCTTGTCCGGACGCGGCGCAGGCTCGACGGCACTGGCGGGAAGATTGACGCCGAGATCGACGGTGGCGAGCGGCGCTGCGACCATGAAGATGATCAGCAGCACCAGCATCACGTCGATGAACGGCGTGACGTTGATCTCATGGGATTCAACGAGATCGTCGTTGCCGCCACGCCCGCGGCCTCCGACGGTGTTGCCGAGCCTGGCACCCATGCGTCACACTCCCGTCGTTCACTCGGCCGCGCGCGAGAGCCGGAACGAACCGCGGTCGCCCTCGCGGCTGATCAGGAGCAACACCATCGCCGAAGCGTCGCCGAGCAGCGCCCGATGGGCCGATATCGTGCGGGTGAGATGATTGTAGATCACGACCGCCGGAATTGCCGCGACCAGGCCGAGCGCCGTCGCCAGCAGCGCTTCTGCAATACCCGGCGCAACGACCGCGAGATTGGTGGTGTGGGCTTCGGAAATCCCGATGAACGAATTCATGATGCCCCACACCGTTCCGAACAGGCCGACGAACGGCGCGGTGGCGCCGATGGTCGCGAGCACACCGGTGCCGCGGGCGATCTGCCGCGACATCGCCGCCTCGACCCGCTCCAGCCGCAGCGCGACGCGCTCCTTGAGGCCGTCGTCGAAATGGCCGCCGGAGAGACTGGCTTCCCGCGCGGCGGACTGGATGATCTGTGCGACGGCATCCTTGCCGCCACGACTTTCCTGCTCGGCCCTGGCCAGCACGGTATCGGTTTCCAGCAGGCCCAGGCGCCGTTTGGCGATCGTGGTCTTGAGGCGAATCTCGATGGTCTTCGCCAGCCAGATCGTCCACGTCACAAGCGACGCGACCGCAAGCCCCACCATGACCGCCTGCACCACGAGGTCGGCGTTCACGAACATGTTCCAGGGCGACAGGTTGCGCGGCAACAGCGCCGCATCCGTCGCGGCAAGCGCCCCGCCCGGAAACGCCAACGCGCCGACAGCCGTCACGATAGCGGCTTTCGCTCGCCTGCGGATTTTCCTGCCCGGCATATCCTGCTGCATGACCAAACTCCCCGGCTGACAAACGGCGCGGCTAGGCCACGTGCGCGATCCTGTCGGCGAGCGCGTGAAAACGCTTCAACTGGTCGCCGCGCAGCGCGCGCGCCTCGTCGCGGCCGACGAACACCTTGAACATGATCCCGCCATCGACATTGATGAAGGCGATGAAGGCCGACGATTTCCCCATGAACGGCCGCTCGACAAAGGCGATCGCCGCGCAGCGCTCGTGCCGGAGGTGGCCGTGCAATCCCTTGGGCTGCATCAGGTTGAAGTAGCCGCGTCCGATCTCGCCCGCAGGGATCGCGCCGGTGAACTCGAAGATCGCATCATCGGTATGAACGATCAGCGTCACCTCGCCCCATTGCGCGATGTCGGCCATCACGGCGGCGAACTCGCCGCCGCTGCGAAACTGCGCCAGCATCTCGGGCATCGCCTCGAGTACGGCGCGCGGGGTCACCTTCCGCTCCCGCGCCACGTCCTCGATCACCGCGCCCGGATTATCCGCCATGAACGCCTTGAGGTCGGCGAGTTCCGTGCTCAGCATGGCACCCTCCCGCTCAGGCGGCGGCGCTGGATTTGCGCTCGCTCAGGATCACCTCGAAGCCCTCGAACTTCGGGTGTCCGAGATAGAGGCTCTCGCCGGTCTTGTTGTCGGCGCGGGCGTGCGCACGCCGGAACTCTTCCGAACGGGTCCAGGCTTCGAACGCCGCCTTGTCCGTCCACACGGTGTGCGACGAATACAGCGTGTGGTCGTCGGCGACCGGGCCCTTGAGCAGGTGAAACTCGACGAAGCCGGCCATGCTGCTGAGATAGGATTCGCGCGTTCGCCAGACGGTCTCGAACGCCGCCTCCGAGCCGATCTTCACCTGGAACCTGTTCATTGCGATAAACATCATCAATCTCCTTGCTGGGTTGTGCCTGGCTTACTGGTTGGGTTGACAGGAAACGCACCAAAACCGCGCTGGAGCATCAGCACGGCCCGGTGGTTCTGGAGGTGATGGTCTCATGCGAGACCTCTGGATTCTTGGTATCAGGTTCCTCCGAAGTGATATTTGAGGCCGCCCTTGAACACGATCCCGGCTCCAGCGCTGGCCCATTTCACGTCGTTCTGCGTGTCTCCCGTGCTCCCGACCGGAATGGCATACGGCCGATAGTACTGGTTGAGAAGGTTCTCGACCGAGAAATTAAGCGTGAGATCCCGTGTCGGCTGGTACTGGGCATAAAGATTGACGAGATTGTACGACGTCGCCGGCGTGTAGGTCGGGGGAATGCTCCGGTTTGCCCCGGCCGCCGTCCACATCACGGACAGTATGAGGGTCCGATCGAGCAACCGAACGCCGGCCGTCGTCGTCAGCTTCTGCGGCGGCACGCTGTACAGCCCATAGCCGGTCTGCAGGTTCTTGCCATCCAGATAGGAGCCGGCGACGCCCGCGAACCAAGCACCGGCATCATACATCGTCTCAAGCTCCACGCCCTGGATTCGGGCCGAGGCGACGTTCTGATACTGCAGGAACGGCAAGACCGTAATGCTCGGCGCCGGCGGCGGACCGGTCGGAACCGTCAGCGGCGGACCAAAGGCGACCTGATCGATGTAGTCGGTAATGTCGTTGCGGAAGACGTTGATCTTGCCGCGGAAACTGTCGCCCGCCGTGAACAGATCGTTCTTGCGGATGTTGAATCCGATTTCCTTGTTCTTGCCGACCTCGGGGCGGAGGTTGGGATTCGGCACGAAGCAGAACGTCGAATCCGCGCCGGGACCCGGCGTGCCCGACGGACAGCGGAAGAACGAGTCGTTCACTGTTGCGCCCGAATGCGGACCATTGACAAGCGTCTCGGTGATCGACGGCGCACGGTAGCCTTCAGCATAGCTGACATAGGGCGTCACCACGGCCGTCGGCATCAGGCCGATCGTGATCTTCGGCGACAGCCGGTCGCCACCTGAAGAAGTGGAGCCCGATTCCAACTGGTAATTGTCGTAGCGAAGCGCACTCACCGTCTCCAGCAAGTTGCTGTAATTCGCCTTCCACTGCACGAAGCCGCCGGAAACCGTGCGCTTGCCGCCCGGTGTGGTGACTTCGGATGTTCCGGATCGGTCGGCGCTCACGACCTTGTCCTGGAACGCATCCAGCCCATAGGTGATGGCATGGCGCCAATCCTCGAAGTCGACGCGAGACGTGTTGTGGACGTCGATACCGATCGTGTCGAGCTGATAGCCGCGGTTGCTGCCGATACAGCCGGAGACCGCGTTGCCAGGCACGAGGCCGCCGCAATAGGCGGACGGGATGATGCTGGTGTGGAAGGTCTTGACCTGGTCGTTCTCCGTGCGATTCCAGTAAACCTTTGCATCCCAGTCGAACACCTTGTCATCCGGCTGCGAATATTTCCAGCCGAGCGTGGTCGTGTAGTTCTTCACGTCCGAGTGGTAGATCGAGGTACCGTTTAGATTGTTGGAGCCGTTCGCGTTGGTGGAATTGGGATTGCCGGCGCGACGCGGCGGCTGGCCGACGTTGAAAAGATCTTCCTGGAAGATCGTGCCGAGCTTGACTTCGTGCCCGTCGGCCGGCCGCAAGGTCAGCTTGGCAAGCCCGGCGGTGAGCCGGTTGCCGGTATTGGCAACCTCGAAGCCGGTCCCGTCCTTGTAGCTCTCCTGCGTGCTGTAGGTGCCGCCGGCAAAGAAATCCACGTTCGGGTTGATGCGAACGCCGCCGAACACCGAACCAAGCGCGCGGCCCTGATTGGTGCCGAGGATGGTCTTGGCATCGACGCCCCAGCGCTCCCCTGCGCGAAGTACGTCATCGATGTCCTTGGTGCGGAACGACGCCACGCCGCCGATCGCGCCCGAGCCGTAGATATTGGCGGTCGGACCGCGCACGATATCGATGCCGCCGACCAGTTCCGGATTGAGGAAGAAGGAGCCGTTCGCGAAATGGCCGGTGCGCTGGTAATTCTGCCGCGCGCCATCGACGACCACGGCGACGCGGCCAAAATCCTGCAAGCCGCGGATGTTGATCGAGGTCGACGGCTCATCGCCGCGGTCCTGGGTCCACACGCCCGGAATATTATAAAGAAGACCACCGAGCGTGCTGGCCTGACGCCCCTGAATCTGGTCCAGCGTTACAACGCTGACCGGCGCCAGCGCGTCGATCGCCCGCTCCTCGGTCCGTGATGCCGCGACCGTGATCTGATCCAGCGACTGTACCGGCACGCTGCCGATCTGCGCCCGCGCGTTCATGACAGGTGATGCGGCCGCCGCAGCGGTCTGCTGATCGGCCGGCGGCTTCGCCGGCTTGCGCCGCGACTGCTTCTGCTGCCCTGACTGATTCTGCCGTTCGGATTGACCTGTCGCAGCCGGCGCATCCGCCGTCTGCGCTGAAGTCTGCGCGTAGCCGGCCTCCCCCGCCAGCAACGCAATCGAACACACCGACGCGCCCAACAATAGGACGCGCGACATCCTAGCCCCGTCAGCCATACTAACCCCAACCTGCTATCTTCTAAGGTCTGGCTGGCGGGCGCTGCGCGTATCTGCGAGCTGCTAGCTGGCTGCCGTTTCCAGGTCGCGGGCCCATTCCGCGCACCTTGTCATGCTTGGTTACGCGGCAGCATCCAGACGGTCAAGAACAGCGGTTCCCAGTTTATATCGATTGTAAACTGTGGCGGGTTGGATTGCCGCCCTCCCGAACTGTAAAAGCGGGGTTCGGTTGAATTTCTTCGGGGTTGCAAGAACGGGATGTCCACACCACCGGGAGGCAAGCTCGGAGACGCAAACAAACGCGTGGAGAATTCTCCGGCAATCAGATCGCTCGTCGTCAACGGCAACCGGATCGACAGCAGCGAGCTGTTTGCCAACGAGCGCGAGATCACCATCGCCCACGGCGAAGACATCTACCGGCTGCGGCTGACGTCGCAGAACAAGCTGATCCTGACCAAGTGAGCCTTCCATGACGTTTTGTCGTTCGCTCGCGATAGCGGCCTCTGCCTGCTGCCTGGTGGTGGCAAGCGCCACCCTGGCCGCCGGCATCACCGTGCACGACGCCCGCGACCGCGACGTCATCATCACCGATCCCGCGCGGATCGTTTCGATCGGCGGCGCGATTACCGAAATCCTCTACGCGCTTGGTTTCGAGGACCGGCTGGCCGGCGTGGATGCAACCAGCCTCTATCCGGCTGCCGCGCTGCGCGACAAGCCGAACGTCGGCTACATGCGCCAGCTGTCGCCCGAAGGCGTGCTCGGACTCAACCCCTCGCTGGTGCTCGCGGTTCAGGGATCCGGGCCGAAGGAAACCATCGACGTGCTGGAAGCGGCCAAGGTGCCGCTGGTGCTGGTGCCCGAAACCTTTTCCGAACAGGGCCTGCTCGACAAGATCAAGCTGGTCGGCCACGCCATGGGCGCGGACAAGCGGGCCGAATGCCTGACGGCGGCGGTGACCAACGACCTCGCGCAATTGCGCGAGCTGCGCGCCAGGGTGACGAAGCCGGTGCGGGTGATGTTCGTGATGTCGCTCCTGAACGGCCGGGCCATGGCGGCGGGCCAGAAGACCGCCGCCAACGAGATCATCGCGCTCGCCGGCGGCGTCAACGCGATCGACAGCTATGACGGCTACAAGATCATCAATGACGAGGCGATCATCGCCGCAAGACCCGACGTGGTGCTTTCGATCCAGCGCGGCAAGGATTCGGTGGAGGCCGAGGCGGTGTATGTGCATCCCGGCTTCGCGCTGACGCCGGTTGCCGCCAACAAGGCCTTCGTCTCGATGGAGGGTCTTTATCTGCTCGGCTTCGGGCCGCGCACGGCAGCCGCCGCGCGCGATCTCTCGATCAAGCTGTATCCGGCGCTGGCGCCGCAGGCAGAGAAGTTTGCGCCGGCGGCGCTGACGGCCAACTGCCGCACATGACGGTGCTGACCGGAACGGGCGCGAAGCGCCGCAGCGGTTACGCGTGGCGTCCGCCGGCGGCACTCACCCTCGGCTGTCTCCTCGCCGTGCTTGTCGCCGCGGCACTGGTTGCGCTGACGCTGGGTGCAGCCGGAATTCCGCTGGCGCGACTTCCCGCGGCGCTCGGCCTGTGGGCCGACGCCTCGGCGGGGCCCCATCTCGCGCGCGACCAGCTCGTGCTGTGGTCGATCCGGATTCCGCGAATTGCTGCGGCTGCAATGGTCGGCGGCCTGCTCGCGACCTCGGGCGCGATCATGCAGGGGCTGTTTCGCAACCCCCTCGCCGACCCCGCGCTGGTCGGCGTATCCTCCGGCGGCGCGTTTGCAGCGGCTGCTGCGATCGTCTTCACCGACAGCCAGATCGGCCAGAGCTTCCGCTTCATGCAAAACCAGTTGCTGCCGCTGGCCGCCTTCGTCGGCTCGCTGGCGACGACGGTGATTCTCTATTCGATCGCGAGCCGTTCCGGCCGCACCTCGATCGCGATCTTTCTGCTGGCGGGCATTGCCATCGCCGCGATCGCCAACGCCGGTATCGGGCTTCTGGTGTTCATCGCCGACGACCGGCAATTGCGCGACATCACCTTCTGGCTGCTGGGTTCGCTGAGCGGGGCGACCTGGCCCAAGCTTGCCGCGCTGGCGCCGGTGCTGGGGCTGGCGCTGCTGGTCTGCCTGTCGATCGCGCGCGGGCTCGACGTGCTGGTGCTCGGCGAGGCGGAAGCATTTCACAGCGGCGTCGACGTCGAACGACTGAAGCGGATTTCGATCGTGCTGGTCTCGGCGATGACCGGCGTCGCCGTATCCGTCTGCGGCGTCGTCGGCTTCGTCGGCATCGTGGTGCCGCATCTGCTCCGGCTGCTGATCGGGCCGGCCCACCGCCTGCTGCTACCAGCCTCGATGCTGCTGGGGGCGGTGCTGATGGTGGGCGCCGACACCTTGGCCCGCACCATCGTGGCGCCCGCCGAGATGCCGATCGGCATCCTGACGGCGGCGATCGGCGCACCGTTCTTCCTGGCCATGCTGCTGCGCCAGCGCGGGCTGGTATCGCTATGACGGCCATACTCGAGGCAGACGCGATCTCGATGACGGTCAGCGGCGCCACGCTGGTCGACACCGTCGATCTCCGCGTCAGCGCCGGCGAGATGGTCGCCATCGTCGGCCCCAACGGTGCCGGCAAATCGACGCTGCTGCGAATGCTGTCCGGCGACATCCGCCCGACAAGGGGGCGGATCGCACTGAAGCAGCGCGGGATCCGGACCTATCCGCCGCGTCAACTCGCCCATCACCGCGCGATGCTGTCGCAGCATGTCAATGTCACCTTCCCGTTCACGGTCGAGGAGATCGTCCATATGGGCGCGGGCGATTCCGGCCGCGCCCCCGCGCAGCCGCTGGTCGACGCCGCGCTCGCCGAGGTCGGGCTGGCGCATTTCAGCCATCGCCAGTTGCCAACGCTGTCCGGCGGCGAACAGCAGCGCGCCCATCTCGCCCGCATCCTGGTGCAACTCGCCTGCGGCGAGGCACAGCACGGGCCTGGCCTGCTGCTGCTGGACGAGCCGACCTCCAGCCTCGACATGCGCCACCAGATCGACCTGGTGGAGACCGCGCGAAAGCGCGCGCAAAACGGCACCGCCGTTATCGCGGTGCTGCACGACCTCAACCTGGCGATGCGGTTCGCCGACCGGATCGTGCTGCTGCATCGCGGGCGGCTCGCCGTCGATGGCGGCTGCGCCGAGGCGATCACCGCCGAGACCATCCGGCGGATATTCGAGGTCGACGTCACGATCGAATATACCGACAAGGGCGTACCGTTCCTGCTGCCGCAGACCATGCGCCCGGCCGGCGCACCGACGGCATAACGCCGCAACCCTTATCCAACGGCGTTACAGCTTCGTCATCAAACTGTCAGCGGGCTGTTACAGCCGCTCCGCAAGACACGGCGCATCGTCATTCAACAGGAGAGCCGCCATGCGCTTGTCATTGCTCTGTTCCGTCGCGTCCGTTTTTCTGGCCAGTGCTGCGTTTGCCCAGGGCGAAGGCGAATTTCCCGCCACCCTCAAAGGCCACGCGGTGCTGCCCGCGCAGAGCTTCGTCGACGCGCCGGCTGACGCGCCAGCCGATCTCAAGACCTCGGGCAAGTACACCACCGGCAAGCGCATCGATGCGCTCGGCAGCGTGATGGGCAAGTCCTACGAGCGGCCGACCGGCGTGTCGCTGCCGTTCAAGGGCCAGCCGCTGCAGGGCCATTCCGGCATCAAGGTGATGGCCGACGGTTCGTTCTGGGTGCTTACCGACAACGGCATGGGCTCGCGCTACAACTCGGCGGATTCGATGCTGTATCTGAACCGGCACAAGATCGACTGGGCCAGCGGCAAGATCGATCGCCAGGAAACCGTCTTCCTGCACGACCCCGACAAGAAGGTGCCGTTCCGCATCCTGCATGAAGACACTGCGAAGCGTTACCTCACCGGCGCCGATTTCGACACCGAGGGCTTCCAGATCATCGGCGACACCTTCTGGATCGGCGACGAATTCGGCCCCTACGTGCTGAAGGCCGACAAGACCGGCAAGATCCTCGCCGTGTTCGACACCATGGCCGACGGCAAGCTGGTGCGCTCGCCGGACCATTGGTCGGTGCAGTCGCCCGGCGCGCCCGGCGCGAGCTACACCAATGTCAACCTGCGCCGCTCCAAGGGCTATGAAGGCTTCGCGGCCTCGAAGGACGGCAAGTTCCTCTACGGCCTGCTCGAAGGCCCGCTGTGGGATGCCGAGAAGAAGGATGTCGAGAAGGTCGACGGCAAGGAAGCCGCGCGCATTCTCGAATTCGACGTCGCCGCCGGAAAATTCACCGGGCGTTTCTGGCACTATGTTTTCGAGCAGAACGGCAACGCCATCGGCGATTTCAACATGATCGACGCCGCAAGCGGCCTGATCATCGAGCGTGACAATGGCGAAGGCACCGCCGACAAGGCCTGCCCGGCCGGCCAGCGCGGCGAGAACTGCTTTGCCGATCTCGCCAAGTTCAAGCGCGTCTACAAGATCGAACTTTCCGACGCCAATGTCGGCAAGCCGGTGCGCAAGATCGCCTATATCGACCTGATGAAGATCCGCGATCCCGACAAGAAGGCGCGCAAGCCGCTCAATGACGGCGTGCTGGCGTTCCCGTTCTTCACCATCGAGAACGTCGATCGCGTCGACGATACCCACATCATCGTCGGCAACGACAACAATCTGCCGTTCTCCACCAGCCGCGATCCCAACAAGGCCGACGATAACGAGTTCGTGCTGCTCGAGGTCGCGGAATTCCTGAAGGCGAAGTGAGCTTTGCTTCTCCCCCTCTCCCCGCACTTCGCGGGGAGCGGGTTAGGGTGAGAGGCTGCCTCCGCACAATCACTGTTGGAGTTCGTGGAAGCACCTCTCACCCCTTCCTCTCACGCTCTCGCCGAACGTCGTGGCGCTCCGGTGGCGTCTGGGTGGGCCAGGACCGTGGGTCAGGCCGAGATCCAGCTTGACATGAATCAACGACAGCGGCCGAGCCGGGGTCTTCCATCAAAATTCCATTGATGGGAGAAGTTCGATGCTTGTCCGGGATGTCATGGTTGCACCCGTTATCACCGTGGAACCCTCCACCACCGTGCAGGCGGTCGCAGAGCTGTTTCTCAAGAAGCAGATCAGCGCTGTCCCCGTGCTGGACGACAGGGGAAAGCTTGTCGGCATTGTCAGCGAAGGCGATCTGCTGCACCGCGTCGAGGCCGGTACGGAACGCCACCGCTCCTGGTGGCTTCGGGCCCTGATCGAGAGCGACACCCTGGCGGCCGAGTACGTCAAATCTCATGGCCGCAAGGTTTCGGATGTCATGACCCGCGATGTCATCACAGCTTCCCCCGAAACGCCGCTCCATGCAGTCGCCTCCCTGATGGAGAAGAACGCCATCAGAAGATTGCCCATTCTGGAAAACGGCCAGCTGGTCGGTATCGTGAGCAGGGCCAATCTGCTTCAGGCCGTGGCCAGCGCGCGCCAATTGCTCGATATCACTCCGTCGGACAAGGAGATCCGCGACCGCATCCTTGCCAGCCTGAAGAAGGAGCAGTGGGCCCACACGGGACTGCTGAACGTCACCGTCACCAACGGCATCGTCGATATCTGGGGCTTGGCCGAGTTGGAGGCCGAGCGAAAGGCGATCAGGGTTGCAGCGGAGTCTGCGCCCGGCGTTGACGCCGTCCATGACAATCTCGTCGTGTACCGGGGCGGCGGCTGGCAATGAGCGGCCCGGATTGATCGGCATTTGATCCGCGGCGCGGCCATCGGGGAGACATCGCGTGCCGTATGCGTCGATCGACGACCTCCCTTCTTCGGTTCGAGCGCATCTGCCGGCGCATGCGAAGGAGATCTATCTCGCCGCGTTCAACAACGCGTGGATCCAGTACGCTTCGCGCGACCTTGCGGAACGCGAAGAAACGGCTCACCGCGTCGCCTGGGCAGCGGTGAAGCACAAGTACCGCAAGGGCGGAGACCGCTGGATGGCGCGGGAGGACGGCTGAAGCTCCCGATTCTCTCCCGCGGCTGGGAAAGAATCGGAAGTTCGTGCTCGCCTGTTCAGCCCGCCGGCACCATCACGACGCCCTTGTCCTTGGGCCAGCGCATCCGCCAGGCGAAGTTGATATCCCTCACCTCGCCGGCCTTGGCTTCATAGGCCCATTCCAGCACGCCGCGCCTGTCGCGCAGATTGGTCGCGGTCGGCGGCGTCGTGGACGGCAGCATCTCGACCACGATGTCCTCGTTCTCGCTGACCGGCAACTGATCGACGATCGCCACTCGAATCGGGAAATCATGGCCGTTGCGCACCGTGGTCTTGAAGGCGCGCTCGTCGGTCTTCGACGTCGTCACGATCAGCCCGGCCGATCCCTCGTTGCGCTTGAGAACGGAGCGTTCGATCCTGATCTTGTCGTCGGCGCCGAAGCCGAGCCGCACGGTGTCGTCCTTGCCGGAGGACGCGATCTTGCCGCGCCCGACAAAGGTCCCGTCGCGATAGATCGCGACCCGGCCCGGCAGCAGCGGTGCATCCTCGGCCTGCTTGAAGCTTGCCTCCAGGAATGCGGTCGGATCGACCACCGGCGCGGCGCGGACGGTGAGGTCGGGCACGATCATGCTGCTCGCGATCCGCAGGCTTTTGGCGCCTTCGCTGGCGCCGACGCTGACGCGGCCCGCAATCCTGTAGGTGGCCTGGAAGTCGCCGACCTCCGCAACCGCCTGCTGCTCGTCGGCGCGCTCGCGCGCCTCCTGCGCATCGGCGGCCTTGGCGGCCGAACTCGACGGCGCCGAGCGCAGCATGGGCGCGGGCCGCGCCAGTTCGGAAACGCTGCCTGCGGCCAGCGGGCGCATCGGCTGCGGATATTGCACGACCAGGGTGTTGAGCTCAGGCGCACTGCCGCCGCGGGAAAGGCGCACGGTGGAAACGCCGAGCGTGACATTGGACCAGTCCTCGCCGGTCGATTGCGTGATCTCGGCGCGGCGCACCAGTTCGAGCGATGGCTTGCGGTCCTTCGCGCCGGTGTCGAGGCGGGCGTCATAGATCGGTGTCCAGCGGGCGTTGCGTACCGAATAGGTCACCTTGCAGCGTGGCCCGGGTCGCCGCCGCGGCAGCAAGGTCGATCCGCACCTCGAGCCTGGCGGGCGGCTTGGCCAGGCGATCGGATTCCAGGCGTGCGATTTCACGGTCGAGTTCGCGCTGCTTGCGCTCGGCGTCGCGAATGGCGCTGTCTGCGCTGGCGACCTCCTCGGCCACGGCGGCAAAGGCCGCGCGCCACTCGGCGATCGGCCGCGCCTCCCCCTTGTCGCCGATGCCGGCCGGCGACGTTTCGGCAAAGCGCTCGGCAAATTTGCGCCGTGCAGTGGCCGCATCGATCACGCCCTGCAGGTTGGCGCGATCGTCCTTCAGCGCCTCGATGCGCTTGTCGAGTTCGGGCAGATTGACCGGCGGCGCGGCGCGCGGCGGTCGGGCGTCGATCGAACCGATCGTGAGCTTGCCGCCGGCTTCACCCTCGACCCGCAGCGAAGACGGATCGAGCGTCAGCGGAAAATCCTTCAGCACGGCGGTGTTGTCGCCGGCAGGCAGATCGAGCGTGACAAGGCGCGTGACGCTGGCGCCATCGGGATAGACGGTGACGGCATCCACCGCCGAACGGGCATCGACATCGGCCGCCCGCGACCTCGACCGGCGGCCAGGGCCGTCAGCACGACGAGGCTCGTCGTCAGAAAACCGTTCGCAATCAATCGCATGGAATCCTCTCCTGAACCGTTCGCCTGATGGCGACGCGCGACACGCCCACCGCGCCCTGGTCATGAGACGCAGCGAGCGAGCAACCGGTTCGATCGGATTTTCCATGTGGCTCCGCCGCGGCGGGACCGCGGCGAAGGACAAGGCGCGCCCTCCCCGAGGGGAAGGCGCCTCGACGCGGCGTCTAGAACACCAGCGCCTTGGCCTGCTTCACCTGCGGCAGCGCCTGCACCTTGGCGAGCACGTCGGCGGGCACGGCGCCGTCGATCTCGACCAGCGCGATGGCGTCGCCGCCCTGCTTGACGCGGCCGAGATGGAAGGTCGCGATGTTGATCCTGGCGTCGCCGAGCAGGCCGGCGAAGCTGCCGATGAAGCCGGGCTTGTCCTCGTTGGTGATGTAGATCATCGACTTGCCGAACTCGGCGTCGACCCGGATGCCCTTGATGTCGACCAGCCGCGGCTTGCCGTCGTGATAGACCGTGCCGGACACCGAGCGCTCCTGCCGCTCGGTGACGACGGTGACCGTGATCAGGCTTTCGTAGTCGCTCTGCGCCGCGCGCACGATCTCGTCGACCACCATGCCGCGCTCCTTGGCGACGACCGGCGCGGACACCACGTTGACGTCGCCCAGCATCGGCCGCAGCAGGCCCGACAGCACCGCCGAGGTGATCGCCTTGATCTTCATCTCGGCGACGTGGCCCTCATAGGTGATCTGCGACTTTCGAGGATCCCGCTCTCGGTGAGCTGGCCCGCGAACGAGCCGAGCTTTTCGGCGAGCTCGATGAACGGCTTCAGCTTCGGCGCTTCTTCCGCCGTGATCGACGGGAAGTTCACCGCGTTCGAGATCGCGCCGGTCAGCAGATAGTCCGACATCTGCTCGGCGACCTGCAGCGCGACGTTCTCCTGCGCTTCCGTGGTGGAGGCGCCGAGATGCGGCGTGCAGATCACGTTGGGATGGCCGAACAGCACGTTCTTGGTGGCGGGCTCCTCGACGAACACGTCGAAGGCGGCGCCCGCGACATGCTTGGAATTCAGCGCATCGACCAGCGCCTGCTCGTCGACCAGGCCGCCGCGGGCGCAATTGATGATGCGCACGCCCTTCTTCATCTTCGCGATCGCTGCGGCGTCGATGATGTTCCTGGTCTTGTCGGTCAGCGGCGTGTGCAGCGTGATGAAATCGGCGCGCTTGAACAGCTCGTCGAGCTCGACCTTCTCGACGCCGATATCCTTGGCGCGCTCCGGCGACAGGAACGGATCGAACGCGACCACCTTCATGCGCAGGCCGAGCGCGCGGTCGGCGACGATCGAGCCGATATTGCCGCAGCCGATCACGCCCAGCGTCTTGCCGGTGATCTCGACGCCCATGAAGCGGTTCTTCTCCCACTTGCCGGCCTGGGTCGAGGCGTCGGCCTGCGGAATTTCGCGCGCCAGCGCCAGCATCAGCGTGATGGCGTGCTCGGCGGTCGTGATCGAATTGCCGAACGGCGTGTTCATCACGATGATGCCCTTGGCGGTGGCCGCGGGAATTTCGACATTGTCGACGCCGATGCCGGCGCGGCCGATCACCTTCAGCCTCTTGGCCTTGTCGATGATCTTCGCGGTCGCCTTGGTCGCGGAGCGGATCGCAAGGCCGTCATAATTGCCGATGATCTCGGCGAGCTTGTCCTTGTCCTTGCCGAGATTGGGCTGGAAATCGACCTCGATGCCGCGATCCTTGAAGATCTGCACGGCGGCGGGAGACAGCGCGTCGGAAATGAGAACCTTGGGTTTGGGCATTGGATGTTCCTTTGGGAAATCGATCGTCGTCCCGGCCGAAGCGCCGCTTGGCGCGTAGAGCCGGGACCCATGCGCCGTGCTGTGGCTATGGGTCCCGGCTCGCGCTTCGCTTGGCCGGGACGACGGCTAATGGACGAGTCAGGCCGCCTTCGGCAGCGCGGCCTTGGTCTCGGCGAACGCCCAGTCGATCCACTGCGTCAGCAGCGCGACGTCGGAGGCTTCCACCGTGGCGCCGCACCAGATCCGCAGGCCCGCCGGCGCATCGCGGTAATAGGCGAAGTCGTAACCGGCGCCTTCCTTCTCGACCAGCGCGACCAGCTTCTTGGAGAAGTCCGCCTGCGCGTCGGCCGTCAGCGAGGTGATCGCGGGATCGGTGAACTTCAGGCACACCGAGGTGTTGGAACGGATCGACGGCATCCTTTGCCAGGAAATCGATCCACGGCGTCTTCGCCTTCCAGTCGGCCAGCACCTTGGTGTTGGCGTCGGCGCGCGCGATCAGCGCCTTGAGGCCGCCGATCGATTTCGCCCAGTTCAGCGCGTCGAGATAATCCTCGACGCACAGCATCGACGGCGTGTTGATGGTCTCGCCCTCGAAGATGCCCTGGTTGAGCTTGCCGCCCTTGGTCAGGCGGAAGATCTTCGGCAGCGGCCAGGCCGGCTTGTAGGTCTCCAGCCGCTCCACCGCGCGCGGCGACAGGATCAGCATGCCGTGCGCGGCCTCGCCGCCCAGCGCCTTCTGCCAGGAGAACGTCACCACATCGAGCTTCGGCCAAATCGAGCGGCTGCGCGAAAGCGGCCGACGTCGCGTCGCAGATGGTGAGGCCTTCGCGGGTCGCGCTGATCCAGTCGGCGTTCGGCACGCGCACGCCCGAGGTCGTGCCGTTCCAGGTGAAGACGATGTCGGAGGCCGGATCGGCCTTGGAGAGGTCGGGAATCTCGCCATAGCCGGCGTGCAGCTTGGTGACGTCCTTGAGCTTCAATTCCTTGACGATGTCGCTGACCCAGCCCTCGCCGAAGGATTCCCAGGCGATCGTGGTGACGGGGCGCGCGCCGAGCAGCGACCACAGCGCCATCTCGACCGCGCCGGTATCGGACGCCGGCACGATGCCGATCTTGTAGTCGGCCGGCACTTCAAGCACTTCGCGCGTCAGGTCGATCGCGAGCTTGAGCTTGGCCTTGCCGACCTTCGCGCGATGCGAGCGGCCGAGCGCTGCGTCCTTGAGATTTTGGGGGTTCCAGCCGGGGCGCTTGGCGCAGGGGCCGGAAGAGAAATGCGGCACGGTCGGCCGCGAAGCGGGCTTCGCTACGGTCATGATCTATCCTTCCAGATAGTAAGCCTCCCGTTGGGGGGAGGTGTCCCGCCGCGGTCATTAGGGGAATCGCGCCCGATCGTCAAGGAACTTCGGCGGGATCCTGGCACGTCCGGAGGCTCATCACGCGCGATTGATGGGTGCTTCTCCGGCGGCCGGCGCCGGCTGCTGCCCCAGCAATTCAGCCGCGTCGGTGACCAGTTTGGCGGCCCTGCCGCCGGCTTGCCACCTTCAGAATGCTCTGTCTCGCCAGCCTGCACGACGTACTCGTTTCCGATCCTGACGATCGAATAGTTCTTCATCGGAAATCCCCAAGCTGCCCCGGCCCCATGGGAGACGTCGACATAGCCGAGACGATCCGGTCCGTAAAATCACGGACGTCCGCGTAGTTTATCGGTTGTTAACCGGATCGAAGAGTGAGGACTACCGCTGGCATTTCCTCACCGCGTGATTCAACCGCGCAAGAATGCTAAAATCGTATCGTCATGCCGACATGGCTGCGCGCAAATCCGAGCCGCTCGTAAAACCGCTGCGCATCGACACGGGTGTGATGCGTCAGCAGTTCGACGAGCCTGCAACCTCGCGCCCGCGCTTCCGCCAGCGCCCACTGCACCAGTTGCTCGCCGATGCCGCGGCTGCGGCAATGGCTGGCGACGCGAACGTCCTCGATCAGGCCGCGCAAGGCGCCTTGCGAACTCAGCCCCGGCAGGATGCATAGCTGCAGGCAGCCGACCACCGCGCCCTCGCCGTTCTCGGCGACCACGAGCTGGATGTTCGGATCGCGCTCGACCGTCTCGAACGCCGTGAAATAGGATGGCGGCAACGGATCCTCGATCCGCTCGCGAGCGCCGCCGAGCGGATCGTCCGCCAGCATGCCGACGATGACGGACGACGTCCTCGCGGCGCGCAGGACGGATGGTGACCTTCATGATCGCGCCATGATGCTTTCCGGCGAACTCAGCGCGCCGGCGGCAGGCCGAGAAACTTTTCGGTCTCGCCGATCCAGCGGCGCAACGAGGCATAGCCGTCGAGATGAAAGCCGCCTTCATGCGCCACGCGCGTATAGGCCAGCAGCGACACGTCGGCGAGCGAGACGGCGTCGCCGACCAGGAACGGCGTGATGGCGAGCTGGTGCTCCATCCGCGCCAGCGCCGCATAGCCGCGCTTGACCTTGTCGGGATCGAGATCGGAGGCCGGCTTGCCCAGATAGAACATCTGGAAGCGGCAGACGGCGATATAGGGCTCGTGGCTGTATTGTTCCCAGAACAGCCACTCGTCCATCTTGGCCGCGCAAAGGCGTCCGCGGGATGAGGTGAGAGCCGCGGGCGAGATAGCGGATGATGGCGTTGGACTGCGCCAGCGTGCGGCCGTCGTCGAATTCGACGATCGGGCACCTGGCCGGCGCCGTTGCAGCTTGAGGAACTCCGGCGTGCGCGTCTCGCCCTTGAGGGTGTCGACCGCTATCCAGTCGTAGGGCAGCGCGAGATGGTCGCACACCCATTTCACCTTCAGGCAATTGCCGGAATTGGTATCGCCGTAGATCTTCATGCGCCGCTCGCCCTCGACCGGGACGACACTGCAACAGCCCGCGGCAAATCTGTCAACGGCGTCCGGATCGGCGTCGGGACGCGATCAGAACTTGTAGCCGAGGCCGGCGCGCACCGTGTTGATGTTGGATTCGATGTCCGACGTCACGCGGCGATATTCGTATTCGGCGCGCACGAACAGGCCTGCCACCAGCATCACGTCGACGCCCGCGCCGGCGCTGTAGCCGTAGACCAGCTTGGTCTTGCTGGCGCGACGTAGTCGGCGGAAGCAGCGAATACGGGTAAGCGGACACGGACCGATCGACGGTCTGGCTGCCGATGCCGGTGCCGACGAACACGTAAGGCAGGAAGCATCCGATCATGTAGCCGCCGCGGACGCGCACCGAGCCGAAGTCGGACAGATGTCACGATCGCGTTGCGAATGGGTCAGGCTTTGCAGGGTGACGTTGTCGGGCTGATAGCGCACCCCGACCGAATTCGATAACCGAGCGGAAGCCGTCATGGATGTAGTTCGCCTCGAAGCCGACGACGACGTCGTCCCATTGCGAGTTGTATCCGACAAAGCCGCCGTAGCCGGTGGTGTTGCGGTGTGCGCTTCGGAAGCGGCTGCCAGTTGTAGCTGACACGTTGGTCGGCGGAATGAACGAGGACTGCAGGTCGCTGTTGGCGCCGCCTGGCCACCTTTGAGGTCACCGAGCCGTAGCTCACCTGGCCGCCGACATAGTAGCCCTGCCAGTTGACCCTGCTGTTGCTCAGCCCATCGGTGAAGCTGCCGCGAAGAAACGGCAGGTCCGGCATGTCGGCCGCCTGTGCGCCGCTTACCGCCCCGAACATCACCGCCACCAACAAGAATCGACGCATCGCAACGCTCCATCGGACACTCTGAACTTGCGTTGATCATCGCCTGTTAACCTTAACCAATCGTTGTCGGCGCCACCGTTTGGCGAGATCTTGTCGGAAAGTCCGCTACGTTCGTCGCACCGCCGACGACCGCATCGCGTCAAAAGCAAAAACGGCGCGGGAATGCCCCGCGCCGTCTCGCAGTCGTTAACGAATGAAGGTCTGCGATTAACCTTTGCGCACCAGCGGCGGCGGCACGTAGACCTGCGGGCTGGTGAGATCCCAGCGCACGCCGAGCTTGAGGTCGTGCGAGGTGATGTTCTTGAAGGTCATCGGGTTGTTGAGTCGTTGACCGGCCGTCGAAGGTCCGGAGGTCGCCGGTCAGGCCGTCGCCCATGTCGAGATAGCGATAGGCGAGTTCGACGGTGAAGTTCGGCGTGACCTTGTAGGCGAGACCGGCATGGGCCGCCCAGGCGAAATTCCACTTCGCGACGCTGTCGCCGTAGGCGAGGCCCGGCAGTGCGCCGCCGCCGTTGTTGGCAATGCCCTGATCGGTGAAGCCGTTGATCGCGACCCGCGCGCCGCCGACGCCGGCGCCGATGAACGGGGTGATGCACCACCAGGTGCCGAGATCGACATAGGCGTTGGCGAGAACGACCCACTCGTTCTTGGTGGCGTGATAGGTGTCGGTGCCGACGCCGCCCGCATAGGTGATGCGGTCGGTGCCGAAGAACTGCGAGTTGCCGCGGAATTCACCGGTGACGTCGGCGCGGAACCAGTTGTTGAACTTGTAACCGACGCCGAGGCCGAAGATGCCGGCGGTGTTGAAGTTGTTGGTCTGCACCGACGAAGTCAGGGTGGCGTCGAGCGCGTTGTTGAGGCGATCGACGCGCTGGTTGCTGAAGCCGATGTCGCCGCGCAGATACCAGCCGCCGAAATCCTCGACCACGGCGGGCGCGTACATCGGCGGGGGCGGCGCAATGGCCATGTCGGCAGCGAACGCCGCCGAGGACAACAGAGTGGCCGCACCGGCGGCAATGAGAGACTTAACGCTACGCATTGGCTTCGTCCTTTTGTCCGGTGAGGCTGACTACGGAAAAGGCCCCACTTCAAAAACTCACGGACGGACGATGCGCACCAAATGTTTAAGCGCCGCTTAACCCTAATTTTTAAGGTTGATAATCTCTGACCAACTTCTCTTGCTGTTTGCGCGGCGATGCCGATGCAATTGCGGCACAAAAACCGCGAACCGCCATACATCCTAACGATGTGTTGAAATCGCCGCAGCGCCGTTAAGATCTTGTTGACGCGACCGACAGCGCTTCGCTCACGAAAAGTCAGCACGCAGTCAGCGCGTGCCGCGGCATCTTCGGCAGGAACACCGCGAGCAGCCCGAGCGCCGGCAGGAACGCGCAGAGCTGATAGACGAACGCGATCCCGGTGTGGTCGGCGAGCTTGCCGAGCACGGCCGCGCCGAGTCCGCCGATGCCGAAGGCGACGCCGAAGAACACGCCGGAGATCATGCCGAAGCGGTGCGGCATCAGTTCCTGCGCGAACACGATGATCGACGACGTCGCCGACGAGATGATCAGGCCGATGAACACGGTCAGCACGGCGCTGCCGACGAGGCCGGCATAGGGCAGCGCCAGCGTGAACGGCAGCGCGCCGAGGATCGAGAACCAGATGACGTATTTGCGGCCGAAGCGATCGCCGAGCGGCCCGCCGAAGAACGCGCCGACCGCGTTGGCGGCGAGGAAGAGGAAGAGATAGAGCTGCGCCGCCTGCGTCGAGACCTGAAACCTGTCGATCAGATAGAAGATGTAGTAGCTCGACAGGCTCGACACGTAGAGCTGCTTCGAGAACAGCAGCGCGACCAGCACCGCGAGCGCGATCCTGACGCGCCGCGGATCCGGCATGGTCCGGATGGCGCTCGACCGCCGCGCGCCTTCTTCGTCGTCGATCTGCGGCCTGTACCAGACGCCGATCCGCCACAGGATCACGATCGCCAGAAACGCGATCGAGGAAAACCAGGCGATGCTGGGCTGACCGAACGGCACCACGATCAGCGCCGCCAGCACCGGCCCCATCGAGGTGCCGAAACTGCCGCCGAGCTGAAACACCGATTGCGCAAAGCCGTAGCGTCCGCCCGAAGCCAGCCGCGCGATCCGCGCCGACTCCGGATGGAACACCGCCGAGCCGAGGCCGACCAGCGCCGCCGCGATCAGGATGACGGGATAGTGCTGCGCAACGCTCAGCAGCAGCAAGCCGAAGAAGGTGAAGCCCATGCCGATCGCGAGCGAGAACGGCTGCGCCTTCCTGTCGGTGAAGTGCCCGACCAGCGGCTGCAGCAGCGACGCGGTGAACTGGAACGCCAGCGTGATCATGCCGATCTGCGCGAAGTCGAGCGCGTAGGCGTCCTTCAGGATCGGATAGACCGACGCGATCAGCGACTGCATGGTGTCGTTGAGGAAATGCGAGAAGCTGATGCCGGCCAGCACGACATAGGCCGGCCCCGCCACGGCCGCCCTGGCGGCGAGGCCTGGCGCCGCATCCGGCACGACCACCGGCGCGGTCAGCGTTTCCTCGGAGACGATCGACGGGCTTGTTCAAGGGCGCAGTCCCCGGAAGGCTTTACCGAAAAGATTCGTGGACGGCCATGCCGTTTTCTACGTCGCGCGCGCCGGCGGCGACCATCGCCAATCGCCGATGGCTGCGATGCGTTGCCGCGCACGACCGATCAGCGATCCCGTGTCGTTCGGATAAAGCTGGCTTATGCCGCCGCGGCGTGGCCGAGCGCGCTGACGATCTGGTCGACGACTTCCTCGACCAGGATGCGGTCGTCGCCCTCGCCCATCACGCGGATCACGGGCTCGGTGCCGGACGAGCGGACCAGCAGGCGGCCGTGGCCGTTGAGGCGTTTCTCGCCGTCCGATGATCGCCGATTTCACCTCGGCATCGTCGAGCGGCTTGCCGCTGCGGTAGCGCACGTTCTTGAGGATCTGCGGCAGCGGATCGAAACGGTGGCAGACTTCCGACACCGGACGGCGCAGCTTCTGCACCACCGCCAGCACCTGCAGCGCGGCGACGAAACCGTCGCCGGTGGTGGCGTAGTCGGACAGGATGATGTGGCCCGACGGCTCGCCGCCGAGATTGTAGCCCTGCTTGAGCATCTGCTCGAGCACGTAGCGGTCGCCGACCGGCGTGCGCACCATGCCGATGCCCTGCCTTTCGAGGAAGCGTTCGAGCCCGAGGTTCGACATCACGGTGGCGACGATGCCGGGCTTGGCGAGACGGCCGTCTTCCTTCCAGCTCTGCGCGATCACCGCGAGCAACTGGTCGCCGTCGACCACATGGCCGCGCTCGTCGACCAGGATGACGCGGTCGGCGTCGCCGTCGAGCGCGATGCCGATATCGGCGCGCATCTCGCGCACCTTCCTCGCCAGCGCTTCCGGCGCGGTCGAGCCGCATTCCTTGTTGATGTTGAATCCGTCGGGCTCGACGCCGATCGCGACGACGTCGGCGCCGAGTTCCCACAGCGCTTCCGGCACCACCTTGTAGGCCGCGCCGTGCGCGCAATCGATCACGACGCGCAGGCCGTCGAGCGACAGTTCGCGCGGCAGCGTGCGCTTGGCGAATTCGATGTAGCGGTCATGGACGCCGTCGATGCGGCGGGCGCGGCCGAGGCTGGCGCTCTGCGCCAGGCGGCGGTCGATCGGCTCGTCGAGCATCTGCTCGATCTGCTTCTCGACGTCGTCGGACAGCTTGAAGCCCTGCGGGCCGAACAGCTTGATGCCGTTGTCCTCGAACAGATTGTGCGAGGCCGAGATCATCACGCCGAGATCGGCGCGCATCGACTTGGTCAGCATCGCGACCGCCGGCGTCGGCATCGGGCCGAGCAGCAGCACGTCCATGCCGACCGAGGTGAAGCCGGCCACCATGGCGTATTCGATCATGTAGCCGGAGAGCCGCGTATCCTTGCCGATCACGACGCGGTGGCGATGCTCGCCGCGCTGAAACACCAGGCCGGCCGCCTGCCCCACCTTGAGCGCGAGCTCGGGCGTGATCAGTCCGTTGGCGCGGCCCCGAATCCCGTCGGTACCGAAATATTTGCGGCTCATGTGACCCCCAGCAATTCCAGGACTCTTCCAGGCCATCCAGGCCCGAAATCCCCGAACGCCCTCCATCGTGGCGTGCAGGGGGTTATAATCCCTCAGCCGCTAAAATGGCTTCAAAAAATATGATGAATCATTACGGCCGAAGCGCGCCACGATCAATCCATAAGCGCTTGTTAGCACCTTGATATTTCATCGCTAACGGCGCGCCGAGGGGACGAGCCGGTCAGCCGCCTCGCTTGACGTGATGGTCGCCCTTGGTGGGCGGCGGCCGGGTGACATTGACCGGATCGGAGGCCGGAAAGGTCTCTTCCAGGCCTTCCTCGAGGGCGTCGTCCAGCCGGCGTTTTTCGTCGCGATCCTTGCGGCCGGCGTCGTGCGGAACGGTGCGCGGTCCGGTCATGGCGATGTCCTCCTCGTCGCGCACTGCGCCGCCCTGACGTGCGCGCTCGCGAGATGCGATTTGGCTGGCCATCCAACCATGGTAGATGACAACCCAGCGAAAAAATTCAAGAAGGGGCCGGGACGTCCATGAAGCACATCACCTGCATCGAAGATCTGCGCCAGCTGCACAAGCGCCGCGTCCCGAAGGCCTTCTTCGACTATGCCGATCGCGGCTCCTATACCGAGGACACGCTGCGCGCCAATTCCGAGGATCTGCAGCAGATCAAGTTCCGCCAGCGCATCCTGGTCGACGTCTCCAAGCGCGATCTCTCCACCACCATCCTCGGCGAGCCCGCCGCGATGCCGCTGATCCTCGCCCCCGTCGGCCTGCTCGGCATGCAGCATGGCGACGGCGAGATCCATGCCTGCCGCGCCGCGCAGGCCGCCGGCATTCCGTTCACCCAGAGCACGATGTCGATCTGCTCGATCGAGGACATCGCGGCCACCGTCGACAAGCCGTTCTGGTTCCAGCTCTACGTGATGAAGGACCGCGGCTTCATCAAGGCGCTGATCGAGCGCGCGATCGCGGCCAAGTGCTGCGGCGCTGGTGCTGACCGTCGATCTTCAGGTGATCGGCCAGCGCCATCAGGACATCAAGAACGGCATGACGGTGCCGCCGGAATGGTCGCTGTCGAAACTGCTCGACTTCGCCAGCAAGCCGTCGTGGGTCGCCGGCGTGCTGCGCGGCAAGCGCCGCAGCTTCGGCAACATCGTCGGCCACGTCAAAGGCACCGACGACCTCACCAAGCTGTCGGAATGGACCGCCTCGCAGTTCGACACCTCGCTGAACTGGAAGGACATCGACTGGATCCGCAGCATCTGGCCGGGCAAGCTGATCCTCAAGGGCATTCTCGACGTCGAGGACGCCGAGGAAGCCGCCAAGACCGGCGCGCAGGCGCTGGTGGTGTCCAACCATGGCGGACGCCAGCTCGACGGCGCGCCGTCATCGATCGAGGTGCTGCCCGAGATCGTCGACGCGGTCGGCTCGAAGATGGAAATCATGTTCGACGGCGGCATCCGCTCCGGCCAGGACGTGATGCGCGCGCTCGCGCTCGGCGCCAAATCCTGCATGATCGGCCGCGCCTATGCCTATGGCCTTGGCGCCGGCGGACAGGCCGGCGTCGCCAAGGCGATCGACATCATCGCCAAGGAGCTCCACACCACGATGGGCCTGTGCGGCGTCAACACCATCGCCGAGATCGACGATCACGTGCTGGCGATTTGACGCCAGCGACGCAACCTCGATCGTGATCACGATGTTGACCTGGATCAACGCGCGCGCCGGAAAAGGCGAGTCGTGATAGCGCCTAGGGAAAGACCCGATAGCGCCCAAGGATAGACCTGAGGCGTACTGCAGGACACTTGCTGCGGCCGGATGCGGGGCATACCATGGTCTTGAGAGGCCCGTGCTCTTCGGCAGCCCGTAACTGAGGTGCATCGTCGGGCGCGCGACCCGGACATCCCTCGTCCACGATCATCTACTCGGCATCAGCAACAGAAAATTGGAGAACAGTACATGAGTGATCTTGTCGTGATTGCATTCCCGACGGAAGCAAAGGCGGAGGAGGTTCGCCAGAAACTGCTCACCATGCAGAAGGAATATCTGATCGAGCTGGGCGATGCCGTGATCGCGGTCAAGGACAGCAAGGGCAACGTCAAGCTCAACCAGTTGATCAACACCACCGCGGCCGGGGCGGTTTCGGGCGCCTTCTGGGGAAGCCTGATCGGCCTGATCTTCCTGATGCCGCTGGCCGGCGCGGCCCTTGGCGCGGCCTCCGGCACGCTCGGCGGATATCTGACCGATGTCGGCATCGACGACAAATGGATGAAGGAAACCGCGGCGGCGGTCGAACCCGGAACCGCGGCTCTGTTCGTGCTGGTACGCAAGGTAACGGGTGACAAGGTGCTTGCAGGCCTCAAGGGCGAAGGCGGCAAGGTGTTGAAGACGTCGCTCGACCACACCAAGGAAGCGGCGTTGCAGGCAGCGCTGGCCGATGTCCAGGCGGCTGCCCCTCCCCCGCCGCCGTCCACTTGAGAATGCGAGCCCCGCAAGTTTCTGCGTCGGTTCTGATTTCGATCAGAACCGACAGCGCTTCAGTTCGCCGACGGGCGATCGGCGAGGCGCAACCCTCTCGGCGTCATTCCGGTCCAGCGCTTGCAGGCATGGGTGAACGAGCTGATTTCCTGGTATCCAAGCAGCCACGCGATCTGGGAAACCGGCAGCTCCTTCTCCCGCAGATAGCGTTTGGCGAGCGCCTCCCGCAATTGCTCCAGCACCTCCGAAAACGAGGTTCCTTCACTTGAAAGCGCGCGCGTCAGCGTGCGGCGGCTCATGCCAAGCTGCCGCGCGACTTCGAGTGCGTTGGCCCGCCCGTGCGGCATCAGCTTGACCAGCACGTCTTCGACCTTCGATCGCACTTTCGCCGCACCGTGCGAAAACCTCTGCGCAAGCGCTTCATTGGCGTAGCCAACGAGCAGGCTGTGCAGATGCGGATCGCCGCCGACGACAGGCAGAGCATAAACCGGTTTCGAGAGAACGATCTCGGCGGCCGCGCTGCCGAAATCGATGTCACATCCAAGGAATGATCTGAACTCGGGCGGTGTGCCCTCACGCAGATGCCTGACACTGACGCGGAGCGGCGCCAGCCGGCTATCGGTTATCTTCCGGAAGATCCGAACCAGCGCCACCAGCCAGAACTCGATCTGATGTCGATCGGAATTCCGATCGGCATGGGCATATTCGATTTCGATCACGGCTTCGCGATCCTGCCGAACCTTCAGCCGATAACCCTCATTGACGATCGCGCTGTACCGCTCCGCATTGCGAAGAGCATCGGGGAGAGTTTCCGATGACGCCATGACATAGTACGGCAACCCGATCTCGCCGAGTTCAAACTCGCGCGCCAGATGAAAGCCGAGCAGATCGTCCCCGATCGCCTCTGCCGCCAGTTCGAGCACCTTGGTTTGGGCTTTCACCTCCAGCCGCCGGCTCGCGTCATCGATGTCGGCGCTGGTCAGTCCCGCGGCCGCCAGCACCGGCGCCAAAGGCTTCTGCTCTCTTGATAGCGCCGCACATGCCAGCCGCGCGATGCCGCCCGTTGCGCTCGGTATCGAACAGAAGAAATTTCGCTCATCAGGACGCATTGGCCCCCGGCGTTCGTTATGATGGTGGTGCAACCCGCAACGGTCACCACGACAATTGGCCCCAACAGCCAAATCCTTGGCCGGCAATCACAAGACCGGCCGATCGGCGTTCAATATAACCCGGCGCTTCGCATTGACGAAGTCATTAGCCTAGCCGCAGTTTGCGGCCAGTTCCAGTCGATTTGACCAAAGCAGCTTTTTCACATGTCTTCTCGTTCGAGCCGGATTTCACTCTTCATTGACGGTGCGAACCTGCATTCAACCGCAAGGGCGCTCGGCTTTGACATCGACTATCGGCGCCTGCTGCAGGAGTTCGACAAACGCGGCGAAGTTCTGCGGGCCTTCTATTACACCAGCGTCATCGACAATTCCGTCAGGCCGTTGCTCGATTGGCTCAACTACAACGGATACACCGTCGTCACCAAGCCGGCGAAGGAATCCTTCGATGCCGATGGCCGTCGCCGCATCAAGGGCAAGATGGAAATCGAACTGGCGGTCGATGCCATGGAGATGGCGGTGCAGATCGACGAGATGGTGCTCTTCTCCGGCGACGGCGAATACCGAAGACTGGTCGAAGCCATGCAGCGCCGGGGGGTCAAGGTCACGGTCGTATCGTCGATTGCGACCCAGCCGCCGATGATCGCCGACGAATTGCGCCGGCAAGCCGATGTCTTCACCGACCTGCTGACGCTGAAACCCCTGATCGGGCGCCTGCCGCCGAAATAGCCGCATCTGAAACTTTGTATCGCCCTTGCCACGATCATCAACCCGCGGTCGCGCCGCAGGGTTGGGCGGCCGTCAGGTGTTCGCGAGATCGGCTTCGACCAGCGCCCGCAGTTCCGACGTCACCTCGGGCCGGCGGCCGAACCACAATTCGAAGCCGCGCACCGCCTGATGCAGCAGCATGCCGAGGCCGTCGGCGGTCTTCAGTCCGCGCGCGCGCGCCGCCGCGAGCAGCGGCGTTTCCAGCGGCACATAGACGAGATCGGCGACCACGGCATCGCGGCGGCAAGCAGCCCGACATCGATGTCGAGCGGCGGCTGGCCCTTCATGCCGAGCGAGGTCGTGTTCACCAGCAGTCCCGCGCGCGGCAGCAGCCCGTTCGACGCGTCCCACGTCGCCGGCGAAACGGCGGCGCCGAACTGATCCGCCAGCGCGCGGGCGCGCGTCGCAGCGTGCGGTTGACCAGATGCACGCGCTTGATGCCGCGGTCGAGCAACCCGAACACCACGGCGCGCGCCGAGCCGCCGGCGCCGAGCACCAGCGCTTCGCCGGCACCGGTCCCAGCCGGGCGCGCAGGCGTCGAGATTGTTGATGAAGCCTTCGACGTCGGTGTTGGTCGAGCACAGCTCGCCGTCCTCGAACCACAGCGTATTGGCCGCGCCGACCGCGCGGGCGCGCTCGTCCGGCTTCGACAGCGCCAGCGCCCGCTCCTTGTGCGGGATGGTGACGTTGGCGCCGACGAAGCCGCGCAGCGAAAGCCGGAACACGAAATCCTGGAACTCATCGGGCGGCACCGCTTCGATGACGTAGCCGCCCGCGATGCCGAGCGTCCGCAGCCAGTAATGATGGATCAGCGGCGAGCGCGAATGCGCGGCCGGCCATCCGATCAGGCAGGCGGCGGGGGTCTGGTTGGACGATGTCATGCTCGTCAAAGACGTCGTGGCCGGGATCGACCCGGCCACGACGATCAATTTAACTTCCCTGGAGGTGTGTCAAGCCGAACGCAGGCCCGCGGCCAGCCAGGCCGCGACGATCACGCCGCAGCTCACGCCGCGACGCGATGCGCGGCGATGATCTGGTCGGCGGCGCGGCCGGTGACTTCGGCCATGCGGTCGAACGCCCGCGTGAAGCCGCCGGCGCCGGCGGTGGCCGAGCGCAACTCCACGATCAGGTCGCCGATCTCGGCCTCCGGCATGGTGGCGCGCACGCAATCCCATCCCGGCCAGCCCTCGCGGGTGTCGAAGCCGAGGATCTGGCCGCGCCGTGCCGACAGGATGGCGTTGATCTTCGCCGTCGCGTCGGTCGGACAGACGATCTCCACCATGTGGATCGGCTCCAGCAGCACCGGCTGGCACTGCGGCAGCGCCTCGCTCATGCCGATCCGCGCCGCGGTGCGGAAGGCGAGATCGGAGGAATCGACGCTGTGATAGGAGCCGTCCGTCAGCGTCACCTGAACGTCGATGACGGGGAAGCCGAGCGGCCCGCGCGCCAGCCCGTCGACCACGCCCTCCTCCACCGCGCCGATATAGTTGCGCGGCACCGCGCCGCCGACGACCTTTTCGTGGAACTCGAAGCCGGTGCCGCGCGGCATCGGCTTGATCTCCAGCACCACGTCGCCGAACTGGCCATGGCCGCCGGATTGCTTCTTGTGACGGCCGCGCTGGGTGATCGATTTGCGGATGGTCTCCTGGTAGCCGATCGCGGGCGGCTGCGATTTGACGTTGACGCCGAAGCGATCCTTGAGCCGCTCCAGCGCGACGCGCAGATGCATCTCGCCCTGCCCCCACAGCACGATGTCGTGGGTCTGCGGGTTGTGGATCATGGTCAGCGACGGCATCCTCCTCGTTCAGCCGCAGCAGCGCCTGGCCGAGCTTGACGTCGTCCTTGCGGTCGGTCGCCGCGAGCGACATCGCCAGCACCGGCGGCGTCGGCTCGATGCTGGCCAGCGCCGCCGGCGCGGTCTTGCCGCTCGACAGCGTGTCGCCGGTCTTGACCGGATCGAGCTTGCCGAGCGCGACGGTGTCGCCGGCCTCGGCCGCCGCCCGCTTGGTGTCGTGGCGCGCCGTTCACCGCGAGGATGCCGGAAACCCGTCCCCGCTTCGCCGGAGGAGGCCTGCAGCGTCGCGCCGTCGTCGAGGTGGCCGGCGAGCAGCCGCGCCAGCGACAGCTTGCCGCCGTGCTGCAAATGCAGGGTCTTGAACACATAGGCCAGCGCGTCCTTTTGCGACGCCACGCCGAGCCGCTTCGCCGTCTCGGCGACGCCGGGCGATTCATGCCGCAGCGCCTTCAACAGCCGCAGCACGCCATTCTCGCGCGCGGCAGCGCCGAGCAGCACCGGGCAGATCAGGCCCTCGCGCAATTCGCGGGCGAGATCGTCGAACACCGCGTCGCGCGGCGGCTGGATATCTTCCAGCAACTGCTCCATCAGCGCGTCGTCGTGGTCGGCGAGCTTTTCCAGCATCGAGAACCGCGCTTCCTTCTCGCGGTCGAGATCGCCGCCCTCCAGCGCGACGACCTCGGAAGGCTTGTGCTCGCGATAGACGAAGGCGCGTTCCAGCGCGAGATCGACGAAGCCCTCGATCAGGTCGCCGTTCCAGATCGGAATCTGCCGCAGCACCAGCGGCACGCGCGACGCCGGCTGCAGCGTCGCCAGCGTCTCGCGGATGCGCTTGCTGGCGCGATCGATCTTGTTCAGAAACAGAAAGCGCGGAATGCCGAGTTCCTCGAGCTCGCGCAGGATGATCTGCAGTTGCGGCAGCTTCTTCTCGTCCGCCTCGCAGACCACGACCGCGGCATCGACCGCGGGCAACGCGGCGCGCATGTCGTGCGCGAACTCGATCGAGCCGGGACAATCGATGAAGGTGTAGCTGTCGCCCATGAAGCTGGTGGTGACGGCGGAGAGGCCGACGCCCATCTTGTGGTGGCGCGCCTCGGGGCTGGCATCGCCGACGGAAGTTCCGGCATCGACGCTGCCGGCATTCTTGATGGCGCCCGTTCGCGCCAGTATCGCTTCCAGAAGTGTGGTTTTACCGCTTTGGAAAGGGCCCACCAGCGCAATGCACCGTGGACCGCGGGGACTTCTGACGTCTTGTCCCATTGCCGCCTCCTCGTTTGGAGCTCGGCCCGTGATTGGGTCGGCAACGCTGATGCTCCGCCTGTCCCGGGATTTTGGCAAGCGGGAAAAATTCGCTGCGATGCGATGGGATGCACGGACTTATAAGTCCGTCATCGCTTGGTCGCTCCGCCTCGCAACGACGGAGAAGCAGCGCGAACTACCGGCCCGGCCGCAGTTCCAGGCTTTCCAATCCGGCAGCAATGCTGACGCCGACCTGGCCCTGCACGCTCAGCGGCTGCAGCGCGATCGAATTCGCGGAGCCGCCGACCAGCACGTTGCCGCCGACGCCGACGCCGAGCGTGGCGCTGCCCTGCGCGCCGACATAGTCGCCGGACAGGTCGCCCGGCCCGAGCCGCGCCACCGGCGCGAACACGCCCCAGGCCAGCGCCAATTCCTGGGTGATGCCGAGATCGAGGCCGACCTTGCGGATGGTGGCGATATAGCGATCCTCGGGCAGGCCGTCGGCGCGGAATACGCAGCCGAGATGGGTCACGGAGCCGACGATGAAGCCGACGCTGGCGCCGCCGCGGCACTCCAGCACGCCGACCTGCACGCGCTGCACCGGGGCTGCGCTGGCACGGCGGTGATGGATGAGGCCAGCATGGCAAGGCAGGCCGAGGCAAGGACGAGGGAACGACGCATGAAGTAATCTCCGGCTGAAAAATGTGATGCGAGCAGAGAAACGGGAAAAGCGCCGTGCCCGCGGCGCTCCGGGTTCCTATGCCACAACATCATGGGCTGTGCCAGAATTCGCCACGCTTTAGCCTGTCATTCCGGGGCGCTCCGCGCGCCCCGGAATGACGGTGGGTACCAACAAAAAAGGCCCGCTTGCGCGGGCCTCTTCGTGAATGCGTCATCCGCATCGCGTGCGGGACAGGCCGCGCTTGAAACGCTCTATCTCAAATTGCCGCAGAAGCGCTGGATGCGCTTGCAGGCTTCTTCGAGATCGGAGGTCTTGGTCGCGTAGGAGATCCGGAACGCCGGTCCGAGGCCGAACGCGGAACCCTGCACGACGGCGACGCCTTCGCTCTCCAGCAGTTCCGTGACGAAGTCCTCGTCATTGGCGATCACCTTGCCTGACGGCGCGGTCTTGCCGATGGTGCCGGCACAGGACGGGTAGACATAGAACGCGCCTTCCGGCCGCGGACACTCGATGCCCTTGGCCTGGTTCAGCATCGACACCACGAGGTCGCGGCGCTCCTTGAACACCTTGTTGTGAACCGGGATGAAGTCCTGCGGACCGTTCAGCGCCTCGACGGACGCCCATTGCGCGATCGACGACGGGTTCGACGTCGACTGCGACTGGATCGTCGCCATCGCCTTGATCAGTTCGGCCGGACCGCCGGCATAGCCGATGCGCCAGCCGGTCATGCAATAGGCCTTCGAGACGCCGTTCACGGTCAGCGTGCGGTCGTACAGTTTCGGCTCGACCTGCGCGGGCGTTGCGAACTGGAAGTCGTCATAGACCAGGTGCTCGTACATATCGTCGGTCATCACCCAGACATGCGGATGCTTCACCAGCACGTCGGTGATCGCCTTCAACTCGGCGCGAGTATAGGCAGCGCCGGTCGGGTTCGACGGCGAGCACAGAATGATCCACTTGGTCTTCGGCGTGATCGCCTTTTCCAGATCGGCTGCCTGCAGCTTGAAGCCGTTCGACGCCGGGCACACCACCGGCACCGACTCGCCGCCGGCCAGCGCCACCATTTCCGGATAGCTCACCCAGTATGGCGCCGGGATGATGACCTCGTCGCCGGGATTGAGGGTCGCCATCAGCGCGTTGTAGAGCACCTGCTTGCCGCCGGTGCCGACGATGATCTGGTTCGGCTTGTAGGTCAGGCCGTTCTCGCGCTGGAACTTGGCGATGATCGCCTCCTTCAGCTCGGGAATGCCGCCGACATCGGTGTACTTGGTCTTGCCCGCCTCGATGGCGTGGATCGCCGCCAGCTTGATGTTGGCCGGCGTGTCGAAATCCGGCTCGCCGGCGCCGAGACCAATGACGTTGCGGCCCGCCGCTTTCAGCGCGCGCGCTTTATCCGTGACCGCGATCGTCGCGGACGGCTTCACACGGGCGAGCGAGGCGGACAGGAAGGGCATCATGATCTCCTGGCAAACGTCGTGACCTCTGAAATTCACGACTCTTTTTGATGGGAACGCCGCACCCTAAGACGGTGCGCGCTGCATCGCAAGAAGCTTGGCCGGGAGCGCCCGAACTTTAGGGAACGTTACCGGGCGCTCGGTACGGTCGGAGCAATATCGGCGCAATATTCGTAAATTTCAGCGTTGAAATGAAACATATCTGGCAAGGACTGCGAACCGGCAAATGGCGGGCGGGCGCGGACAGGCCTGCCTGGCAGGGCCCGGCCGCGTCAACCGTCGCGCTCTGGCTGGCTGCCAGGACAAGCGCGGGCCCTCGCAATCATGGGGCGGTACCGCGATCTGAATGACAGTCTGTGTCATCGCGATCGCCATCGTGAACGTCACAAAAATTGCGGCTGCGTCGCGCAGGCTTGAAGCGGCCTGACCATTCGCTCTCTTCCATGTGATCCAACCGCAATGGCATGGCATTCCGCACGCGTGCAGTGCAGTAGAGGTTTTCGACTTTTTCCACTCTGCAGGTCTTGCGACGCATTGATATCGGCATCATTGTTCAGCCGCGTTGCGGCGCGAAAGCCTGTCGTCCCGGTGCTGCGGGATGTGCTTGCAGGTCCGCGTGCGCCGCCTGCCCTCGACCGACTGAAAATCTGAAGACGATGTACAAACTCTATTCGATGCAGCGCTCCGGCAACAGCTACAAGGTCCGCCTTGCGCTGGCGTTACTCAATGCGCCGTATCGGGCGATCGAGATCGACATCCTGCGCGGCGAAAGCCGCACGCCCGATTTTCTCGCGAAGAATCCCAGCGGCCAGGTGCCGCTATTGGAAGTCGCCGAAGGGCGCTACCTCGCCGAATCAAACGCCATCCTCTGGTATGTCTGCGGCGGCACTTCGCTGGCGCCGGAATCGCGTGTCGAGCGCGCCGAAGCACTGCAATGGATGTTCTTCGAGCAGCATGCGCTGGAGCCCAATATCGGCGCCGCCTATTTCTGGCTGTCACTGGTCAAGGGCGGCCGCGACCTGCAAACGCACGCGCTGGAGGACTGGATGGAGCGCGGTTATGCGGCGCTGCAGGTGATGGAGAACCATCTCAAGACCCGCGCCTATTTCGCCGCCGGCCAGCTCACCGTCGCCGACATCGCGCTGTACGGCTACACCCATGTCGCCGACCGCTGCGACTACGATCTCGCAACCTTCCCCGCCATCCGCGCCTGGCTGCGGCGGGTCGAGCAGACCCCGGGTTTCGTTTCCATGGAATGGCAGCCGGAAAACTCGATCGACGATGCGGCCCGCATCGCCGCGGGCACCTGAGCAGCTTTCGGTCGCGCACTACGGGCTCACATTTGCGCGAGAAAGCCGCCAAAGGTTAATAATAGCGGGCATAGCGTTAACCTTTGCCGTGATTCCGCCGTTTTCGCTGCAAAACCCGCCGCAATGTTGCCGACGACGCCAGCGAAATTCCCCGGGCCTGCGGGTGATTCGCCCGCGTCTTGAAGGATCTGGACCATGACCCGGTCGTCCGGCACGGCGGGCTTCGACAGCCGCCTTGTGCCAGTTGCGTCTTCCCGATTGACCCACGCCATCGTGACCTCGCTGGCGATCGGCACATTGTCGCTGTGCCTCGTGGTCACGCTGACAGTGTTGTCGATCAGGGCCACGCTGGCCATGCCTTTCGCGGGCTAGTTTCCGTTTGCATCGCTTGCAGAAACAACGCGCGATGGTCGCCATCGCATCTGGACCGGGATGAAGACACCTGTCGGATTCGTGACCGTCGCGCTGGCGGCGGCAACGCCGCTTGCAGCCTCGTTCCTCATCGTCACTGGCGCGCGCAGCCAGGCACCGGCTTACAGTTCATCAGCCGGCGAACTCGAAGTTCGCACCATCGCGGGCGGCCTCGTCAATCCGTGGTCACTGGCGTTCCTGCCTGATGGCGCGATGCTGGTGACCGAGCGGCCGGGCCGCCTGCGGATCGTCTCGCCGGAGGGACAGGTCTCGCCGCCGCTCAAGGGCGTTCCCGACGGTCTGGGCGTCGGGCCAGGGCGGCCTGCTCGACGTTACCACCGACAGATCCTTTGCCGACAACAGGACCATCTATTTCTGCTTCGCCGAGCGCAGCGACGGCGGCGGGCGCACCGCGGTCGCCCGCGCGAAACTCGACGACGGCAACGGCAGCATCAGTGACGTCAAGGTGATCTTCCGGCAGCAGGGGCCGCTGTCATCGGGAAATCATTACGGCTGCCGCATCGTGCAGGCCGAGGACGGCAATCTGTTCGTCACGCTGGGCGAGCACTTCGCCCATCGCAATCAGGCGCAGAGTCTCGGCGACCATCTCGGCAAGATCATCCGCATCGCACCCGACGGATCGGTGCCGCCGGGCAATCCGTTCGCCGGCCGCGCCGACGCCAGGCCTGAGATCTGGAGCTACGGCCATCGCAATGCGCAGGGGCTGGCCATCCATCCCGCGTCAGGCGAACTCTGGGAAACCGAGCACGGTCCGCGCGGCGGCGACGAGGTCAACATCATTGCCAAGGGCAGGAACTACGGCTGGCCGGTGATCGGCTATGGCGTCGATTATTCCGGCGCGAAGATCCACGACAATACGGTCAAGGACGGCATGGAGCAGCCGGTCAAATACTGGGTGCCGTCGATCGCACCGTCAGGCATGGCCTTCTACTCCGGCAAGCTGTTTCCGAAATGGTCGGGCAATCTGTTCACCGGCGCGCTGCGCGGCACCATGCTGGTGCGGCTGACGCTGAACGGCAATACCGTGACGTCGGAGGAACGGCTGCTGCAGAACCTCAACGAGCGGATCAGGGACGTGCGCCAAGGTCCCGACGGCGCGCTGTGGCTGCTTACCGACAGCGCTTCGGGACGAATTCTGCGGGTCGCGCCGTCAGCGAAATGAACGCTGCCGGCGGCGACGCGCTCACGTCCATTTGTGGAAAATGAAGAACGCGCCGAGCGCGATGCAGGCAAAGCCGAGCGAGTGATTCCAGCCCAGCGGCTCCTTCAGGTACAGCACCGAGAAGCCGGCGAAAACCACCAGCGTGATCACCTCCTGGATGGTCTTGAGCTGGGCTGCCGTATACACCGCGCTGCCCCAGCGATTGGCGGGCACCGCCAGCCAGTATTCGAAGAAGGCTATCCCCCAGCTCACGATGACGACCAGCGGCAGCGAGCTTTCCTTGAATTTCAGGTGGCCGTACCAGGCGAAGGTCATGAAGACGTTGGATGCGAACAGCATCAGGATCGGCAGCAGCGTTGGCGAAATGGTCGGCATCGACGTCCTCTTGCAAAGTTGGTGCACTAACCCCGAGGGGCGGAACCCGGTTCCCTTGGCTTTCGAATAGCATTTGATTCCAAAATTGCGAAAGCCCGGCGCATCCGCGCAACGCCCCCTTAACTCTGGCGGCAGAAAGCCGTGCAGGAACGCACCGATCGGGCAGACTGCGGCTTCTTCTTGTCGGCGGACAACGAGAACGGCATGCAGTTAGACTGGCGCGCGATTACCGGTCCGGCTCTCACGACAGCGACGGCGTTGACCGCCTTCCTGATCGACCGTCTCGTCGTTACCGTTCCGAATCCGGCTCCGCTGTTCGTCTGCATCGTCGCCTATGCCGCGTCAGTCAGCGGCATCACCTCGGGCATGATCAGCGCGGTGATCGCGGTGGCCTCGTCCGCGCTGTTCTTCCTCAACCATCGCGCGACACCCGGTTACGACATCTCGGATTTGTCGCGCATGCTGCTGTTGGCCGCGACCGCCGGCGGCACCGCCATCATCACCGGGCTATTGCGGAAAAAATGGGTCGACGCGTTCGCCTGGGAACAGAAGCATCATGCCACCGCCACCCGATTGGCGGCGGCGCTCGATCAGGTCGATCTCGGCATCGTGCTGCTCGGCCCCGATACCCGTGCCGAATTCATCAACCGCGCCTTCCGTGACACGTTCGCGCTGTCGGACGCGCAGGCCGACAGCAAGCCGCCCTTCATTGCGCTGATGTATCACGGCCGCGATACCGGCGCCTACGAACTGCCCGAGGACGAGCTGAGCGCCTTCATCGCCAGGCGCACCGAAGCCCTGCGCGCCGGCGATTCCAGGCCAATCGACATCAGCCTCGCCGACGGACAGGTGCTCCGCTTCAGTTGCACGGCACTGCCCGACGGCGGCCGCATGCTGAGCTATACCTCGGTCACCGATCTCGTCCGCCACAGCGACGATCCCGGCAACGCCGACTATTACCGCGCACTGCGTGGCGGCGGCCACCGCAATCTCATCCGCCATCTGCGCGCCGCGGAATAGACTCGCCGGCTTTAGCACGATTGATCCGCCTCTCCCGCGCCTGTAGTAAGGCTGGCATCCTCCGCACGCCAACGCGTCCGCGAGCCGCTTGCATCTCTCAGACGGAAGCTCCCATGTCCGGCGATCTCACCATCCGCTTCGTCACCCGCCGCGACCACGCGCAATGGCTTCCCTTGTGGGATGGCTATAATGCTTTCTATGGCCGCTCCGGTCCGACCGCGCTCAATCCCGAGATCACCGCGATGACATGGTCGCGGTTCTTCGACGGCTACGAGCCCGTGCATGCGCTGGTCGCGGAGGGCGACGGAAAGCTGCTCGGGCTGACGCACTATCTGTTTCACCGCAGCACGACGACGATCGAACCGAACTGCTATCTGCAGGACCTGTTCACGGCTGCGGAGGCACGTGGCAAGGGCGTCGGCCGCGCCCTGATCGACGGCGTGTATGAACAGGCGAAGCTCGCCGGCGCATCGCGCGTCTACTGGCTGACGCACGAAACCAACCACACCGCCATGCAACTCTACGACAAGGTCGCGGAGCGCTCCGGCTTCGTCGTCTATCGGAAGCAGCTCTGACGCATCGCCGGCATCGACCGGCCTGTGGATAAATGCTGATGTCACGTCCGCGTAACAAAGCACCGCTAGCCTTCGCCTGCGTCTGATCAGCCCCCCGTCTGTGATCACGCGCCCCCAGCGGTCCCCGTCAGTCGCCGCGTCTGACCGGGGCCGCATCTTTTTTGGCGACGCATAGCTGCCAAGCCTCTGGGATTGCCTTGCGGGCCGACATGGCGCGGGCCACAATGACGACCCCTTTCACGCGGCCTATTCCCACAGGATCGTTCCATGCAAATTCGCAATCTCGGCGGCTCCGGCCTGCGCGTTTCCGCCGTCGGCCTCGGCTGCAACAATTTCGGTCAGCGCACCGACCTCGAGACCTCGCGCAAGGTGATCCACAAGGCGATCGACCTCGGCATCACCCTGTTCGACACCGCCGACATCTATGCCGGCATGGGCGGCTCCGAAACCGTGCTCGGAACCGTGCTTGGCGACCGCCGCAAGGACATCGTGCTGGCGACGAAGTACTCAAAACCGATGGCGACCGACGGCACCAAACAAGGCGCTTCGCGCCGCTACATCATGTCCGCGGTCGAGGCCAGCCTGGCGCGGCTGAAGACCGATTACATCGATCTCTACCAGCAGCATGATTACGATCCCCTGACGCCGATGGAAGAGACCCTGCGCGCGCTCGACGATCTGGTCCGCCAGGGCAAGGTCCGCTACATCGGCAATTCGAACTTCCCCGCATGGCGCATTGCGGAAGCAGAAATGATGGCGCGGCAGATGAACGTCAATCGCTTCGTCTCCTGCCAGGACGAATACAGCCTCGTGGTCCGCGACATCGAAAAGGATCTGCTGCCGGCCGCGACCGAATACCGGCTCGGCCTGCTGCCGTTCTTCCCGCTGGCGAGCGGCCTGCTTACCGGCAAATACCAGCGCGGCACATCAGCCCCCGCCGACACCCGCTTCGGCAAGATGCCTGCGTTGAAGGATCGCTACGCCACGGCGCGCAACGAGGACATCGTCGAAAGGCTGCAGGCGTTTGCGAAAGCGCGCGGCCACACCCTGCTCGAACTCGCCTTCTCCTGGCTCGCCGCACGCCCGCAGGTATCAAGCGTCATCGCCGGCGCCACCCGTGTCGAGCAGGTCGAGCAGAACGTGAAAGCGATCGACTGGAATTTGAGCCCGGAAGAAATGGCTGAAATAGATCAGATCACGAAGTGACAAGAGCCTGGAAAGGCCGCGTTGAGGAAAATCACCGGACGCCCCGCCCCGCGCGCCCAGCCCGAACCGATTGAGCGCAATGAGCGCGGCTTGCAAATCGCAGGCCATCGGATTTCCCTTGGATGCTTCGCGGGCGTATATTCCGTCTGAATCATACCGCGCCTCGCCGTGAACCCTGGATTAATTCGGCTTAGGAAATGCCATCCGTTTCATGACAAGTCGGTCAGAACACCAGAGTTCGCGACGCCTTGCCTGCACCGGCTGCGGTGTCGAGTTCGGCTGCAACCTTGTGGGGCCGTGCTGGTGCAGCGACGAGTCGTTCCGCCTGCCGATGCCGGTGGACGGCGGCGATTGTCTCTGCCCCGATTGCCTGAGGAAGGCTGCAGCGCAGGCCGCTGCCAAGGCGTCAACATGACCGGGCGATGGCAGGTGGGCGCCGTTCTGCTCGACATGGACGGCACCCTGCTCGATACCGAGCGGGTCTATTTCGACAGCCTGGTCGCAGCGCTCAACGCACATGGCTACACTGACGACGTTATGGCGCTGTGCCAGGCGATGGTCGGACTTCCCGGTCCCGATTGCGAAGCCATGCTGCACGCGCGCTACGGCGAGAGCTTTCCGCTTGTGGAGATCAGCCGCGCCTTCATCGTCAACCGCGATGAAATTCTCAGCGCCGGCCTGCCGCTCAAGCGCGGCACCATCGAATTGCTGGATGCGCTGCAGGCGGCGGAATGCCCGATGGCGATCGTCACCTCGTCGTCGCAGCGCACCGCCGAGGCGCATTTGACGCTGGCCGGCATCCGGCATCGGTTTGACACGATCCTGACCCGCGAC
Source organism: uncultured Alphaproteobacteria bacterium (assembly GCA_963823485.1). Classification (GTDB taxonomy): domain Bacteria; phylum Pseudomonadota; class Alphaproteobacteria; order Rhizobiales; family Xanthobacteraceae; genus Bradyrhizobium. The sequence goes on along the minus strand of CAWGLP010000025.1, from coordinate 210,149 downwards.
GACGTCGTGCGCGGCAAGCCGAGTCCCGACCTCTATCTGCTGGCCGCATCACGCTTCGGCCTGAAGCCGGAGGTTTGCGTGGCGGTGGAAGATTCCAATCACGGCGTGACATCCGCCTACGCCGCCGGCGCCATCACGATCATGGTGCCCGACATGGTGACGCCGACCGAAGAGTCGCGCGCCCGATGCGCCGCCGTGCTGGCTGATCTGCATGAAGTCACCGACATGCTTCGACTGCGCGGCGGCCTGGAACGCCGCTGACCCAGACCGTCATTGCGAGCGAAGCGACGCAACCCATGGATGCGGCACGGCGGATAGATGGATTGCTTCGTCGCTTCGCTCCTCGCAATAACGGTCAGAAAAGCTATCTTTTCCGCCGCGTCCTCGGCTTCGCCAGCGCCGCGTCGATCAGCGCACGCGCCGCCTGACCCGCCGTCTCCATATAGCTGGGATCGCGATGCAGCAGCACGACGGCGAACGAGCCGTCGAGCAACAGCAGGATCTGGCGGGCGAGTTGCGACGCCTCCTTGATCCTCGCACCGGCAAAAGTGGCGCGCAGCCACTCCTCGAACTTTTTCTTGTGGGCGGCGCCGATCTTCATGGCGGGATGGCCCGGCATGTTGGCGAGTTCGGCCGAGGTGCGCAGGAAGCCGCAGCCTTTCCACTTCGGGTGCCGCGCCGAGCGCGCGAGATTGCGAAAGATGCGCTCGACCTGCGCCGGAAGGCCGTCGTCGGCTTCGGCAAACCATTGCCTGAACAGCGCGAGATTGGGCTGGTCGCGGGCAGCGAGATACGCCGCCACCAGATCGTCCTTGCTGCGGAAATGATAGTACAGCGTGCGCTTGGTGACGCCGGCTTTCGCCGCTACCGCGTCGACGCTGACGCCGCGAATGCCGTCATTGTAGAACAACGTGTTCGCCGCCGAGATGATGCGCTCACGGGTCGGAATGCCGGTTCGTGCCATGGCACCGATGTATACCAGCCAGTGAATATACTCAACGCCACCGGCCTTTTAGGGTGAGAGCAGCCTTGATCCATTCAGCACTGGCCTACTTGCGGAGCCCTTGATGTCCGATCCAATCCTGCTCGAAATCACCGACGGAATCGCGCTGGTCACCCTGAACCGGCCCGACAAGCTCAATGCGCTGAACTACGCGCTGATCGACCGCCTGATGGCGGTGCTGGATGCGATCGAGACCGATGTTGGCGTAAGCGCCGTGATCCTGACCGGCGCGGGCGACAGGGCCTTTTCCGCCGGCGCCGACATCCACGAATTCTCGGGCAGCGTTCGCCGCGGCCGCGACACCGCCGTGCGCGACTTCGTCCGGCGTGGACAGGCGATGACCGCGCGGCTCGAAGCGTTCAGGAAGCCCGTGATCGCCGCCGTCAACGGGCTCGCCTTCGGCGGCGGATGCGAGATCACCGAAGCCGTTCATCTCGCGATTGCCAGCGACCGCGCCCGCTTCGCCAAGCCGGAAATCAATCTCGGCATGCCGCCGACCTTCGGCGGAACGCAGCGGCTGCCGCGTCTCGCCGGGCGCAAGCCCGCGCTGGAACTGCTGCTCACCGGCGCCCCCTTTACGCCAGAACGCGCGCTGGAAATCGGGCTGGTCAACAAGGTGGTGCCGCATGATGCGCTGCTGCCGGCTGCGCGCGAACTGGCGGAGCGCATCGCCAGGCATTCGCCGCTCGCGGTCGGGGCCATCATCACCGCGGTCAGCCGCGGCCTGAACATGGCGATCGGCGAGGGCTTGCAGATCGAGAGCGAACAATTCGCCGCGCTGGTGCCATCGGCCGATCTTGGCGAAGGCATTCATGCCTGGATCGAGCGCCGGCGGCCGCACTATCACGGTCGCTGATGCCGCAGGATTTGTCTCCGGCAAACCCATGTTTGCGGGTTTCGCAGCGGGCTAGGCCGCAACCTGGAGCGCGATCACCTTGCGCATGGCGTCGGCCAGTTCGCGGTAGTGCAGGCCGAGGCGCAGGTAAAGTTCGCGCTTCGCGCGATCCGTCGCCAATTTGCCGATGAGATCGCATTCGGCGGCGAGATTCTCGAAATCCTTCGAGCTTGGCATTAAGATCGGTCATGACGCGTAACCCCCTGACGGCGACCAAGAGAACAAGGTTACGCCTTCACTTTACGTCACGGCTAACATCGTTATCGGGTAGAACTAATTTTGCTGCGACGGCATCGAACCCCCCGCACGCGTTACCGCTGACGGGAAGCGGAACGTCACCATCGCTGCCGCTTCCGGACGGCGACTGCAAAGTCACGCAGTCGCAGGCTTCGCGGAATCGCCATTGAGATGCGCGCGGCCTACCGCACCACCGCCGCGGTCTGCCCGAACAGCAGTTTGCGCTCTTCCTCGGTGCGGATCGCGGGCTGGCCGAAATTCGGATTGATCTCTTTCGCCAGCGCGTAGGCGCGCTCGGTCGCCGGCCTCGCACGGATGGTCTCCAGCCAGCGCTTCAGATGCGGAAAATCGTCGATGTTCTGTCCCTGGTTCTGGTGGCCGACGACCCAGGGATAGCTCGCCATGTCGGCGATCGAATAGTCGCCGGCGACGAAGGCGCGATCGGCGAGCCGCTTGTTGAGGACGCCGTAGAGACGGTTGGTCTCGTTCACATAGCGGTCGATCGCGTACGGGATCTTTTCCTGCGCGTAGTTCCGGAAGTGGTGGTTCTGTCCGGCCATCGGCCCGAGCCCGCCCATCTGCCAGAACGTCCACTGGATCGCGTCGTAGCGGCCGTAGAGGTCGGATGGCAGGAACTTTCCGGTCTTCTCGGCAAGGTACAAAAGCATCGCGCCGGATTCGAAGATCGAGATCGGCTTGCCGCCACCCTTCGGCTCATGATCGACCATCGCCGGAATCCGGTTGTTCGGCGCGATCGCCAGGAACTCCGGCTTGAACTGGTCGCCCTTGCCGATGTTGACCGGGAAGATCTTGTATTTCAGCCCGGTCTCTTCGAGGAACATCGTGATCTTGTGGCCGTTCGGCGTGGTCCAGTAGTGGAGGTCGATCATGGGGCGATCCTGCTGATGTGAAATCCGTGCACCCGCGAGAAAGATGCGATTGCATGAATTTGGGCAGATCGCGCGCCTAAGTCAATGGCGAGGCCCCGGCACGCGCGAATGTGATCGGCGCCATATGCGCGGAGAAATCGCGCGCCGGCCGTGCCGGTCATTGAGCTCCTTACGGCTATCTCAAAACGCCATTGCGCTGTTCCGCGTCAACAGCAGCCAGCCGCCATAGAGAATGTAATAGCCGGCCACCGTCGTGATCAGCCGGTTGGCCCAGGTGCGGAACTGCGCGTCGCTCATCGCTTCGAGAATTCGCCGCGCCAGCGTGGTCCCGAGCATCGAGGCGGCAATCGCCACGCCTGCGAGCACCGGATCGAGCGTGGCGGCCTGGTCGATGATGCCGCCGAAATAGATCAGCTTGGTGAGGTGGCTCGCGACCTGGCACGTCGCCTTGGTCGCCACCACCTCGCGGCGGCCGAAATTGCCGCCGAGAAAGAAGGTGTCCATCAGCGGACCGGAGACGCCGGTCATCAGCATCAGCCCCATGCAGATGAAGCCGTAGACGCTTCCCTGCCAGATGCTGTCGGGGTTGGGCGTCAGGTTCCTCGGCATCAGCCGCGCCATGAACGGCGTGACGCCGAGCAGCAACAGCGCGATCGGCTTGTCCGGCACGTAACGGGCGAGCGACCAGACGCCGAGCGCCAGTGCGCAGCCGATCAGATAGATGAACACCGGCCGCCAACGGATATGCGCCCGCCACAGGAAGGCGCGCCAGCCGTTCGAAGCCATCTGCGTGATCGCGTGCAGCACCATGGCGGCGGGCAGCGGCATCAGCATCAACAGCACGCCGATCAGGATCATCCCGCCGGCCATGCCGAACAGGCCCGACAGGAACGCGGTCGCGACCATCAGGGCACCGAGGGCTGCAATCATCAGCGGCGTCATGGGGATCCTCCATTGTCATATCTGCCGCGCTTGGACGTGGCGCGCAAACTGAGATATCTTGCCCTGGCATCAGTTTTCCTGAGGGTTACGTGCGGCGACTGCTCTTTCTCAACGGCATCAAGGCGTTCGAGGCCGCGGCCCGCAGCGGCAGCTTTGCGGCGGCCGGCGCCGAGCTCAACGTTTCCGCCGCCGCGGTCAGCCGCATGGTGCATCTACTGGAGGAGCGGCTCGGCATCGCGCTTTTCGAGCGCAAGGCCAACCGCCTCGTCACCACCGCGGCCGGCCGCGCCTACCAGAGCGGGCTGACGCCGATCTTCGACGCGCTGGCGAGCCTGACCGCGCAGGTCACCGCGCCGTCGAGCGTCCGCGTGCTGACCATCGGCGTCGGGCCGACCTTTGCGATGAAATGGCTGATCCCGCGGCTGGCGGATTTCCGCAAAGAGGAGCCCGACATCGACGTCCGCATCACCACCGGCGGCGCCGCGGTGCCGTTCGGCGACGACTGGAGTTGCGGCATCAAGCTCGGGGACGGCGAATGGCCGGGCCTGATCGCCGAGCCGCTGTTCGCCGCCGATCTGCTGCCGGTCTGCGCACCGAGACTAGCCAACGCGCTGAAACGCCCTGCTGATCTGAAGGGGCCGAACCTGCTGCGCGTCGCGCATTCGCCGGACGACTGGCCGTCCTGGCTCAAGGCCGCCGGCGTCGCGCGCATCGGCGCGCGCGGGCCGGAGTTCGAGTTCTACGGCCAGGCGCTGCAGGCCGCCGTCGACGGGCTCGGCATCGCGATGGGCATCCGCCCCTATATCGACGACGACCTCGCCGCCGGGCGGCTGGTGGCGCCGTTTGCCTTGAGCGTGCCGAAGGGCATGCGCTGGTACCTGGTCTATCGCGAGTTCAGCACCGGGCAACGCGATTTCGCCGCGTTCCGGCGCTGGATGATCCGCGCCGCGACCGAGCCTGCCGCGCGCCGCAAGGGGCAACGCCATGCCGGATGAGACGATCGACACGCTGGTGATCGGCGGCGGCCAGGCCGGCCTCGTCATGAGCCACCGGCTCAAGCAGCGCGGTATTTCTCACCTTGTACTGGAACGGCAACGGATCGCCGAGCGCTGGCGCAGCGAACGCTGGGACGGCCTGAAATTCCAGTTTCCGAACTGGTCGGTGCGGCTGCCGGACTTTCCGTTTCCGCACCGCGATCCCGACGGCTTCGCTGCCACCGAAGACATCATCCGCTACATCGAGGCCTACGCCGAGTTCGTCGCACCACCGATCCGCTGCGGCGTCGAGGTGACGCGGCTCGCACGACCCGACGGCGAAGCCGGCTTCGTCGCGGAGACGGCGTCGGGCGCGATCGCGGCGAAAAACGTCGTGGTCGCGACCGGCCCCTATCAGCGCGCGCTGATGCCTGACCTGCTGCGCGACCACGAGGTATTCCAGGTTCACGCCAGCCGCTATCAGAACCCCGGACAGCTTCCGCCCGGCGCGGTGCTGGTGGCGGGCGCCGGCGCATCCGGCGCCCAGATCGCGGAAGAACTGCTGCGCGCCGGCCGCCGGGTCTATCTCTCGGTCGGCACCCACCGCCGCCTGCCGCGCCGCTACCGCGGCCGCGACCTGATCTGGTGGCTCGCCGAGATGCGGCTGGACCAGATCACGCCGGAGCAGCGCGGGCCCGCGCGGCTCGGTCCCGTGATCACGGGCGCCTATGGCGGCCACACCATCGACTTCCGCAATTTCGTCGCGGACGGGATGATCCTGCTCGGACGGATCGAGACGGCGCGCCATGGCGTGATCGAGATTGCGGCGGGACTTGCCGAAAGCCTTGCCGACGGCGACCTCGTCTACATCACCTTCCTCAGGATGGTGGACGAATATGTGAAGCGCCGCGGCCTCGATATGCCCGAGGATCCCGGCGCCCGCATCGCGGTGCCGGATCCGCCTTGCGTCACCGCACCGCAGACGCACCTCGACCTCGCCGCCGCTGGCGTCAGCGCCGTGATCTGGGCCACCGGCTACGGCCTCGATTTCGGCTGGATCGATCTCCCGGTGCTGGATGCCGGCGGCGAGCCGATCCACCGCAACGGCATATCAGCCGTTTCAGGATTGTATTTCCTCGGCCTGCCCTGGTTGTCGAAGATGAACTCCTCGTTCCTCTCAGGCGTCGGCGACGACGCCGCCGTGCTCGCCGACCACATCCGCGCGCGCGGGTGAGATCTTCTGCGATCACCCAGACCCGTCGTCATACCCCGCGAATGCGGGGTATCCAGTACGCCGCGACCGCAGTAATTGGACCGTGACGGCTCTGGAATACTGGATTGCCCGCCTGCGCGGGCGATGACAGCCTGCTCCCCGGAAAAATACGGCGAGATGTGAGCCCCTTCACATAATTCGTCACAGCGCCGTGTTTTTGTCATGGCATGTGAAATCCTGGGAGATGCGCCATGATCTATGGCGGTTTTGAAATTCAGTCGTTCGAGGCGGGGAGAGGGTTATGGCACGCGAGGATTCAACGGGCCGATCTGGAGCCGGTGGTCATCGATGGCATGTCATTCCCGGCGGTCGAGATCGGCTTCGCCTGGTCGAATCCGGAAGCGGCGATCGCGGACGCGAAGGCGCATATCGATCGCTTCAAGCCGGGGCTCGCAACGACGCCATAGGCGGGCCGCCCGACCTTGCGCTAGCAAGCCGCAGCATTCCCGCGCCCGAACAGACCCTGCAGGCGACGCCGGTGCTGTCGAACTGCCCGGATTGCAGCGCCGCGCTCGCGGTGCTTCGCATCATCCCCGGCCGCGCCGGCGCCGAATACTGGACCCTGCGCTGCACCCGCTGCAGCGGGATTCACCTCGACATCGTCAAGGACGCCGCGCGGGCGGACGACCGCCACGCGTGAACGCGGCCGGTTCCATCAGCCGCGTGCTGACAACTGCTGACACCGCGACAACGCCGGCATCGCACGCCGGCGCTGGCCCTTTTCTCGCTGGCTGACTCGCCCCATATTCGACGGATGGCGAAGAAACCAGACACCCCGAAAAAGCCCGGCAAAACCCCGAAATCCAAGGCACACCGGCCCGACGTCCAGCCGATCGGGCCTGCGCTGGCGGAACTGCTCAATCCCGCGATCAACCGCGGCGATGCGGGCATGGGCTCGGGCACCGGACTGCAGCCGCCGCCGGACAATTCCTGGGACCGCCGCGCCGGCGGCGAGGCCGCCGCGCACCGTGCGCGCGCCTCGACGAAGGGGACGAATGAGACCGTTGCGAAGCGCGATGCGGCGGGCAACGGAGCGCCGATCGAGGCGAGCGGCCTCGAAGAAGCCCCGCAGGCCAATTACGGCACCTCGGCCACGATCCCGACGCTCGATCCCGGAACTGGCGCGGCAGCTCGGCTTGCCCACCGCGGAGGACGACGACGAGGCCCTCGCCCGGCCGCCGCGCAACAAGATGGAAGCGCTCGGCGTCAAGGCCACCGCCGACGCGCTGGAGAACCTGATTCGCGACGGTCGCCCGGAATTCAAGGGCGATGACGGCCAGGTGCGAATCTGGACGCCGCACCGGCCGCCGCGCCCGGAGAAATCCGAAGGCGGCGTGCCTTTCGTCATCAAGTCCGAATACGAGCCGAAGGGCGACCAGCCGACCGCGATCAAGGAACTGGTCGAAGGCATCAACCGCAACGACCGCACCCAGGTGCTGCTCGGCGTCACCGGCTCCGGCAAGACCTACACCATGGCCAAGGTGATCGAGGCGACGCAGCGCCCCGCCATCATCCTGGCGCCGAACAAGACGCTGGCGGCCCAGCTCTACGGCGAGTTCAAGAGCTTCTTCCCCGACAACGCGGTGGAGTATTTCGTCTCGTTATTACGACTACTACCAGCCTGAAGCCTATGTGCCGCGCACCGACACCTATATCGAGAAGGACTCCTCGATCAACGAGCAGATCGACCGCATGCGCCATTCGGCGACGCGCGCGCTGCTCGGAGCGCGACGACGTCATCATCGTCGCCTCGGTGTCCTGCATCTACGGTATCGGCTCGGTCGAGACCTACACCGCGATGACCTTTGCCCTGAAGAAGGGCGAGCGCATCGACCAGCGGCAGTTGATCGCCGACCTCGTCGCGCTGCAGTACAAGCGCACGCAGGCCGATTTCACCCGCGGCACCTTCCGCGTCCGCGGCGACGTCATCGACATCTTCCCGGCGCACTATGAGGACCGCGCCTGGCGCGTGAATCTGTTCGGCGACACCGTCGAAAACATCGAGGAATTCGATCCGCTCACCGGCCACAGGCAGGACGATCTCGAGTTCATCAAGATCTACGCCAATTCGCACTATGTGACGCCGCGGCCGACGCTGGTGCAGGCGATCAAGTCGATCAAGAGCGAGCTGAAGCTGCGGCTCGACGAGCTGCAAAACCATGGCCGCCTGCTGGAAGCGCAGCGGCTGGAGCAGCGCACCACCTTCGACCTCGAAATGATGGAAGCGACCGGCAGCTGCGCCGGCATCGAGAACTATTCGCGCTATCTCACCGGCCGCCGCCCCGGCGAGCCGCCGCCGACGCTGTTCGAATACGTGCCCGACAACGCGCTGGTGTTCGCCGACGAAAGCCATGTCACCGTGCCGCAGATCGGCGGCATGTTCCGCGGCGACTTCCGCCGCAAGGCGACGCTGGCCGAATACGGCTTCCGCCTGCCCTCCTGCATGGACAACCGTCCGCTGCGCTTCGAGGAATGGGACATGATGCGCCCGCAATCGGTCGCGGTGTCGGCGACGCCGAGCGGCTGGGAGCTGAACGAAAGCGGCGGCGTGTTCGTCGAGCAGGTGATCCGTCCCGACCGGACTGATCGATCCGCCTGTCGATATCCGCCCCGCCCGCACCCAGGTCGACGACCTCGTCGGCGAAGTCCGCGCCACGCGCGCAGGCCGGCTATCGCTCGCTGGTCACGGTGCTGACCAAGCGCATGGCGGAGGACCTCACCGAATACCTGCACGAGCAGGGCATTCGCGTCCGCTACATGCACAGCGATATCGACACCATCGAGCGCATCGAGATCATCCGCGACCTGCGGCTTGGCGCGTTCGACGCGCTGGTCGGCATCAATCTGCTGCGCGAAGGCCTCGACATTCCCGAATGCGCGCTGGTCGCGATCCTCGACGCCGACAAGGAAGGTTTTCTGCGCAGCGAGACCTCGCTGATCCAGACCATCGGCCGCGCCGCGCGCAACGTCGACGGCAAGGTGATCCTCTATGCCGACCAGATGACCGGCTCGATGGAGCGCGCCATCGCCGAGACCAACCGCCGCCGCGAGAAGCAGGTCGAATACAACACCGAACACGGCATCACGCCGGAGAGCGTGAAGAAATCGATCGGCGACATCCTCAACTCCGTCTACGAGCGCGACCACGTGCTGGTCGAGATCGGCGACGGCGGCATGGCCGACGACGTCATCTCGATCGGCCACAATTTCGAAGCGGTTCTCTCCGACCTCGAAACCCGCATGCGCGAAGCCGCCGCCGATCTGAACTTCGAGGAAGCCGCGAGACTGCGCGACGAAGTCAAACGCCTCCGCGCCACCGAACTGGCCGTGGTCGACGACCCCACCGCCAAACAGCGCAACGTACAGAAACAGGCCGGCGCCTATGCCGGAACGAAGAAATACGGCGACGCCGCCAACCTCCCCGTCAGCGCCATGAAGAAAAAAGGCGTGCAAGCCGCCCTCAAATCCAGCCGCAGCGGTGCTCGACCTGCTCCCTCTCCCTTTGCGGGGTCCGAGGCGAACGAAGTTCGCTCTCGAGGTCGGGGTGAGGTGTCCACGAGTCGTGGCCTATCCAAAGTCCACAAACCTCACCTCGACGAAATGCACGGCCCGGAATCCCTCCCTACCGCCCCGACGCCGCCAAACCCCGCAAGCCCGAACTCGCCAGCGGCAGCAAAATCTTCCAGCCCACCGAACTCGCGGCAATCAGGACCGGAGTTCGGCCCTGCGCCGCGATCGAGTGGGGGTGCGCCGGGGCATCGGGGTGGGTGGAAGAAGCGGTAGTTGCTGCCGGCAGTTCCAGGAAGTGAGCCCATAAGCTCGGATTGGCCGGGGGACGCCCGCTTGATGCGCATTCCGGACTCAAGTCGGATTATCGCGTGAGGTCCAATAAGGGCCAAGGAGCGGACGTGGCATCGTCTCGCCACTGCGCCGCCGGGCGCCTCATTTTTCCAACCCTCGGGCAATCTTGCCCTTGATCTTCTCCGCGTCGGCCGGGTCGGGATTGAGCGACAACGCCTGCTCCCAGGATTTGCGCGCCTCGTCCTGGCGTCCCGCCCGCCAATACGCATCGCCGAGATGGTCTCTTGTTTCGCTGCTCTTGGGTTCAAGAGTGGCCGCGCGCTCCATGAGCTTGATCGCCTCCTGATAGTCGCCGAGGCGGTAGTGCGCCCAGCCGAGGCTGTCGAGCAAATTCCCGTCGTCCGGTTTGAGCCTGACGGCCTTCTCGAGCAGCGCCAGGCCCTCCTTCAGCTTCGAGATTCCGATCGACCCAGTTGAAGCCGAGCTGATTGAGAACAGAGGGCTGATCGGGATCGAGTTCCATCGCCTTGAGAAAATCCGCTTCGGCCTGAGGCCATTTGCCGAGCCGTTCGTAACTCACGCCGCGAAAAAGCCAGTAGGTCCAGTGCGCCTTCTCCGGCTTGCCGGCCAGTTCGATCGCCTTGCCGTAATCCCTGGCGGCGCGATCGAAATCGTTCTTGTCGCGGTAGGCATCGCCGCGAACGCCATATGCCCGCGCATTTTTCGGATCGAGGCGGATCGCCTCGCTGTAATCCCTGATGGCGCGGTCGTGATCGCCCTTGTGGGAGTAGGCCTTGCCGCGATTGTAATAGGCAACCGCGTATTTCGGGTCGAGGCGGATGGCCTCGTCGAAATCCTTGATGGCGCGGTCGCTATCGCCCTTGCTGGAATAGAGGCTGCCGCGATTGTAATAGGCCTTCGCATCTTTCGGATCGAGTTGTATCGCCGCGTCGAACTCCCTGATGGCGCGATCGTTATCGCCCTTGTAGGAGTAAACAGCCCCGCGATTGAAATAGGCGGCCACGTATTTCGGGTCGAGGCGGATCGCCTCGCTGTAATCCTCGACGGCGCGGTCGTTGTCGCCCTTGTCCTTGCGGGCATTGCCGCGATTGTAATAGGCAATCACATATTTCGGATCGAGGCGGATGGCCTCGTCGAAATCCTTGATGGCGCTGTCATTATCGCCCTTGTTGGCGTAGGCGGTGCCGCGACTGTAGTAGGCCATCGCATCTTTCGGATCGAGGCGGATCGCCTCGTCGAAATCCTTGATGGCGCGGTCCTTATCGACCTTGTGGAAGTACGCAATGCCGCGGTTGTGATAGGCCGCCGCATATTTCGGGTCGAGGCGGATCGCCTCGCTGTAATCCCTGATCGCGCGGTCGTTGTCGCCCTTGCCCTTGTGGGCATTGCCGCGGTCGAAATAGGCAAACACAATCTTCGGGTCGAGGCGGATTGCCTTGTCGAAATCCTTGATGGCGCGGTCGTTGTCGCCCTTGTGGGCGTAGGCGCTGCCGCGGCTGTAATAGGCCATCGCATCTTTCGGATCGAGGCGGATTGCCTCGTCGAAATCCTTGATGACGCGGTCGTAATCCACCTTTTCGGGATCGGCAGTGCCGCGATCGTCAGAAGGCGCTGGCGCGGCTCGTCCGGCATTCCGCCGCAGCCGCGCCGCCTCGTCGTAATCCTTCCTGGCCCGGGCGGAGTCTCCCTTGGTCTCATAAGCCCGCCCGCGTATCTCATAGGCAAGCGCATATTGCGGATCGAGCCGAATCGCCTCGTCGTAATCCTTGATCGCGCGATCGTTGTCGCCTTTGAAGAAGAAGGCACCCCCACGATGCAAATAGGTGCTCGCATTTTTCGGATCGAGGCGGAGCGCCTCGCTGTAATCCCTGGTGGCGCGGTCGTGATCGCGCTTGCTGGTGTAGGCAAGCCCGCGATTGAAATAGGCCTCCGCAAAATTCGGGTCGAGGCGGATCGCTTCGTCAAGATCCCTGATGGCGCGGTCGTTGTCGCCCTTGCCGGCGTAGGCATTGCCGCGATTGCTATAGGCGTCCGCGAATTTCGGATCGAGGCGAATCGCTTCGTCGAAATCCTTGATGGCGCGGTCGTGATCGCCCTTGCTGTGGTAGACTTTGCCGCGCCCCTCATACGCAAGCGGGTAACGTGGATTGAGGCGGATCGCTTCGTCGAGATCCGCGATAGCGCGGTCGTAGTCGCCCTTCATGTGGTACGCACGGCCGCGCGCGTTATACGCGCGCACGACTTTCGGATCGAGGCGGATCGCCTCGTCGTAATCCCTGATGGCGCGGTCGTAATCGCGCCTGCTGTAGGCATAGCCGCGATTGACATAGGCGTTGGCGCGATTTGTCTCGCTTTCCGCCGCGCCGCGCGCCAACACGGTCGTGCATCCGGCGATCTTGCGATCCTCATCGCCGATGTGACCGCAGTCCTCCCACGCCTTGTCCGCCGCGCGGGCCGGCGGCGCGAGCACGGGCAGGAACGCCAAAGTCAGGAAAAGGCAACGCCAGAACATCTCATCCCCATCCAGAGCGCGTGGGCGAAGGCGACGCGGCGCATTTTGTCGTCACGGCGTGGATCGCGCCGCCGCATGACGATGTGCGGTCCTTCGGGTCAAAACAGATATCAGCCCAAGCCCAAAACGATGTCCGCTTTGGGCCAAAACCGGTAGTCGCCACGACGCGCTCCCAGGTTCAAACGGGGCGGGCACTCGGTCTTGGCCTGTGCAATGGCGACGCCGGAGATCGCGATCAGCCGCGGGGCGCGCAGTCATAAATCAAGATTGATTCCTGCAAGCTTACAGCGAGTGAAGCCGGCCATGACGATGAGGGTCTGACTGACCACGCGCTGCGTCGCGTCAAGCGCAACGACAATTGCCGCCCTTCGCTGCGACAAACCGACCCGACAGGCAAATCAGAAAAATCCTGTCCAGCCCTTCCCGCAAAAAAAATCCACTTAACTCGTCGGGCAAATCAATGCTCTTTCTATGCGCGTCTCAGCGCTGATGAGGGGCGGGTCGCGATCGTCACGAACGTGCGGTGGGATGCGGTGGACGCAGCAGCGTCGGGCGCGTGCGTGGTCGCAGGGCGGGTTACCCGTGAGCGATCGAACGGCGCGCAGACGACCGGCGCTTAAACGCCCCGGCCGAAACTCCTTCCGGCAGCATACGGGCCGGTCGAAGCGGATGGTCCGGGGAAGCTGCGGACGGCAAAGCCGTGTGGTCCTGGCGCCCGTTGCTGGCGTCAAGCTGGTGGAGATTTGTCGAACCCGACCGGGTTTGGATCGATCGTCAATCCATCAGCGACGGAGGCAAGACGAATTCGTCTCCGGGGAGATCACGTTATAAGCCGTTAAAACCATTGCGCAGGGAAGGCCGGATGTTCCGGCGCGCCTGCGGTCAACCGTGTGCACCGATGTGCGCACGACTGCGGGTGCTTAGGGCATCCGGCTTTCCCTGCGCCCTCATCGATTTCAGAGGGCTTCACCGATGCTCACCTCGGGCGCTTCGCGCCGCGAGAATGCTGAGTCGTATGCTCACGCCTGTCATGCCCCGCGAAGGCGGGGCATCCAGTACGCCGCGGCCTCACGGCTCAAGCAACTGGCTACTCTGGAATACTGGATCACCCGCATTCGCGGGTGATGACACAACCTGGCTGTTTGACATTCGAATCCGAAAGCGCGCCCTCACCCGGACCGGCGGTTGCTCGTGTTCTGCGTCATGTTGCCGTGCTCGCCCTGTTCGCGGATGTTGTTCTTCTCGTCGTCGCGATGGCCCTTGGTGGTGTCGAGCGGCACCTTCGGCGCGCTGCCCGGGCCCTTGTGGCTCTGGTTATCCTCGGGGATGGGCGGGACGTTCCTGGTCATCATGGTCTCCGTCGTTCAGGTGAATAAAAACGCCGGCCGCGGCGGAATCGTTCCCATCTCGCGGCTGCAGCAAACCGGCGCCGGCACCTCACATTCCAGTCACTCGGTAGTTTTGCCAATTGATCCCGCCGCGGTTCGGCCCACAATGCGCCAAATCAAAATGAGTCGGCGCACGACGCCGCGGAGAGAAAACGATGATCGAGGACGCCGCGCCACCGGGCGCCGTTTGTCCGTGCGCGCAACGAGAGCGACGCGCCCTCTTCGCCAGCGACATCAGGCCGGCGCGCCGCATGCCGATACCGGCAAGCCCTTTCGTGAGCCAGTCTGTCACACCATCAACTCCTTTTGCCGATTGATCCCGCCGCCGTTCCGTTGACAATGGAAGAAGCCATGCGAACCGCATCGAAGACAGACGGAGTGTGGGTGCGATGACCGGGGGATCTCCACGTCAGCTCGTGCTGGATTACCTCAATGTCCTTTATTCCGGCGACATCGAAGGCGCGCTGGCGCGCTGCACCGACGACGTCGAATTCCTCGCCAACGCCCCGATCGACATCCTGCCGCATATGGGCCATCGCCGCGGCAAGGCCGAGCTGCGGGAGATGTGGACGACGGTGCTCGCCCGCTACTCCGAGCTGCGCTGCGAGGTGCCGGTCGTCGTCGCCGAGGGCGACATGGTCGCCGTCGTCATTCGGGTGTTCTTCCGCAAGAGCGCCAACCAGCGCATGGTGCAGTTCGACACCGCCGGCTTCTACACGCTGCGCGACGGGCTGGTCTGCAACATCCGCGAGATCATCGACACCTTCGACCTGGTTCAGCAGGTGCTCGAGCGCGATATCGCAACACTGCTCACCGGCAAGAAGCCGAGCGCGATATAGCCCGCTGCTGCCGCGTCATGCTGGCGGACGTCGATGCCGCGTTAACCGATGCCCGGTTCCTGGGCGCTGCCGCTAGCTGACTGCCAAAGCAGCAGGGCGTCCGATTTCCTGTTTTTCCCGGGCCGCTTGAACCTGATCGCTTCGGCCGTGACTCATCACTAGGCATTTTCCGGACAAGAAGAACATATGAAGATCGCATTGCTGGCTTTGCTCGGTTTGGCGTTGGGGGCGCTGGGAGGCGCGGCATTGGGAATAGGGGCCGGACTGGCCTGGGTGCAAATCTTCAAAACCACGAGTTTTGAAGGCTATAGCGGGATGCTGGTGTTCTTCACCTTCATGCCGCTCGGCGCCGCGATCGGCGCCATCGGCGGCGCCGTGCTGTTCGCCGTCATCGCGATTCGCGACGCCGAGATCGCCATCGAGCGGGAGCCGGTGAGCCAGCGCGAGCACTGATTCGGCAGGAATCGCCGCATTTGTGCAATGCAAAAACGACAATTGTGTTTTTGCCAAAGCACTCTATTTCTGGCTGCAACAGTTCGGCATTTCGGCCCGGCGTCGATGAAGACGTCCCTCGGGCGCGTTTGCCGTTTTACAAATCAAGTTCAAGGACCACATCAAAATGACAGAGCATAGTCTCTGGCGTTTTTCGCGCGCGTTGCATCGCGCGATCAATGAACGCCAGCCCGCCGACCTCGCAGAGCTGCTCGACGAAGACGTCGATTGGGCGATCTTCGGACCGATCGACATGTTTCCGTTCTTCGGCTCGCGCCGCGGCAAGGCCGCGGTGATGGAGGTGATTCGCCAGATCGCGGACAATTTCCGCATCCATCGCTTCGACCGCGAATCGATCATGCTGGGAGTCGATTCGGCTTCCTCGATGATGCGCTATTCGATGACGGCGCTGGATTCGAACAAGCCGATCAGCCTGCGGATCGCCCATTTCGCGCAGTTCAAGGCCGGACGGCTGACCAACTTCCGCGTGCTGGTCGACACGTTCGACCTGGTCGAACAGACGGTGGGCTATCCGATTCACCTGCCGCGCATGGCGGGCTAGCCTCCGGCCCGGCCTGACACTGTGTGGAGCATCGACGCGTCCGGTCATAATTTTGCACCAGAACGAACGCATTCTGGGCGCGACTTGGAATGCGGGCGGGTCATGATTTCCATACTGCGATTTGGCCGGGCGGGGCTGCCGATGCTGGTGGCCGCCTTCACGCTGTGCGCCATTCTCTCGGCGACGGCGCAGACCCCGCCTACGGAAGACGATCCGGAAGCGGCGGCCGAGGAAGAGACCGCGGCCCCCGACGCCGGCGAAGTCGACATCATGAAGGACATCGACGTCAGCAAGCTCGACTGGAGCCAGCTCAACGTCGATGCCTCGAACCTGGCGGCGCCGGAGCCGAAGCCAGGCTCCGCCGCAAAGCCGGCCGGCGGCGCCGAGGCGTCCTGGTCGAACACCACGACGCCGAACGGCAGTTCCGCCGTTTCGGTCAAGCAATCGATCTCGCCGTTCTGGGATACGCGGATCGGCGCCGACATGACGGTCGCCCGGCAAGGCACCGCGACCACCTCCGAACTGCTGTCGGAAAGGCTCGCCAATGGCGGCAGCCTGCCGCAATCCTCCGGCACCGCCTGGGCGGCGATCTCGGCGCCGGGCATCGGCTCGATCTGGGACAAGACCTCGGTCGAGGCCCGCGTCGACCCCGGCCAGGAGCAGAGCAGGCTCGGCACCTCGCTGACCAAGTCGCTGCCGCTCGACGAGCAATATTCGCTGACCCTGCAGAACGGCTATAACCTGATCCAGCAGGGCATCGTGCCGGTCCCCGGCATCATCAGCCATCCGTCGCGCAGCTACGAGACCGACCAGTCGGCAAAACTGAGCATCGCCGAGACCGGCACCAGCTTCATGGCCGGCCAGACGCTGTCGACCTCGGACGACAAATGGCTGCGCAGGGTCGGCGCCGAGCAGAGGCTGTTCGACGGCGTCACCATCTCCGGCTCGATCGGCGAGACGCCCTCCGGCGCCGCCAGCACCAGCATCAGCGCCGGCTTCAAGCGGAGCTGGTAGTGCGCTGCCTTGGTGATTCCACGTATTATCAGTGGGCTAAGGCCGTTGCTCACGAGAATGATCGAGCATTGCCGCACATTGGCCTAGATGCGGTCAAAATCGGAAGAACAGATGGAGCAGTTCTACTTCGTCGTGCGGGGGACGTCCGCGCTCGCTAGAAAGCGAAACAGAGGAATAGCCGATGAACGCTACCATTCGTTCCGAAGAAATTGAAGCGACCACGGAAGCCGACAGCAACCTCGCTGCCGTGACCGAAGTGGAGGCGGGCATCCGCGATTTCGTTCGCAACGACATTGCCTATCTGCGCCGGCCGGCGGTACCCGCCGAGACCGCGCCGCTGGACGCCAACGCGGAAGCGACCGTCAATAACGTCAACTCGCTGATCCAGCGCGTCGCCGGCACCTCGCTGGCGGAAATCGAGAAGCTGATCTCCGAGCTCGAAAGCCTCCGCGACCTGCTGCATGCCGAAGGCCAGCGCGTCCAGCGCGAGATCTCCGGCTACGCGCAGCTCAGCCAGGCCGCGATGAAGTCGACGCGCATGATCGCCGACAACGTCACGCAGTGGAAGCGCGCCGCCGACGGGCTGCGCAACAGCTAAGCTTGCGGCTGCGCTCCGTTTTCTTCACGCGAGGAAAACGTGGTGTTCCCGACCGTTGCAAAAATCTGACACTCCGCCGCGTTCCGTCCGGGAGCGCGGCGGTTTTGTTTGGCTGTGTCGGACTCGAATTCTATAAGCACGGTTGCGATCAGGGATGCCGTCACATGGCGGCCAACACCTTTTTGGGGACACGCGCCGATGCAAAGCGTTCAGCCAGACAGCACCGATTCGATGCCGATGCGGCAATCTTCCCACAGCATGGGGACGCTGATGATCCGGTTTGTCGGATTGCTGATGTTCGCGGTGATCGCGATGACGCTGCTCTGGAGCCGATGAAATATCGATGATGTGATTCGGTTTTGATGGTTACCGAATTCGGAAACTTACTCGCTGATCAGCACCGCGGTCTCGATCGGATAGCCGCCGTCGGCATAGGTGCTCACCACCATGGTCGCGGTCAGCATCACCGCCATGGTGACGGTTGCGAAGATAAAGCCAACAAATTTCAGACCGCTGCGATCTGCCATCGTCATCCCCTCGATATCTGTCGTCCCTGAGACTCTTATGGCAGGGATAAAGTTCAAAATGCGTTAGCAAAAAATTCGTTCCGCTGATTCGTCGGTTGCGATGAATCAGCGGTTAAGTCGCTTAGTCATGGGAAGCGGGGTCAGGCGCCCTGATTGCGCCGGGGCACGAAGGCGGTCGCCAGCATCGAGTATACCGCCTCGCCGCGCTGGTTGATGCCGGAGTTGCGGGCCTGCAGGATGCCCCATTCGGGGCGCTTTTCCGAGGTCCGCTTGGCCTCGACCACGCTGGAGAAGCTGATCGTGTCGCCGGCCAGCACCGGCCTGATCCAGCGCAACTCGCGAAAGCCGGGCGACGGTCCCCAGACCGCAACCGCCTCGCCGCGCGCGGCCTCCTCCTTCATCAGGCGCTGCGCATCGGCCACCAGCAGCTTCATGCAGACCGAGCCGACGTGCCAGCCCGACGCGGCAAGCCCGCCGAACAGCGATTTTCGGCCCGCCTCCTCGTCGAGGTGAAAGGTCTGCGGGTCGAACTGCGCCGCGAATTTCTTGATATTCTCGGCCGTGAACGTGAACGATCCAATCTCGCGCCGCGCGCCGATTGCCATATCCTCGAAAAAACGCATGAAGCTACCTATTCCGCCGCGGCATCGGCGCGCCGCACGATGATCGGCGAGAGCATTTCGCACAGCGCTACACCAGCGGCGTTGCGCACCACGCCCTTGAACGTCACGATGCCGGTCTCGGGCCGGCTGTTGGACACCCGCGCCTCCGCGACCTCGACATCCAAAGTGAGATCATCGCCCGGTCGCAGCGGCGACAGCCAGCGCAACTCGTTGACGCCGGGCGAGCCCAGCGACGCGGTGCGGCCGATGAAGCCGTCGAACATCATCCGCATCAGGATCGAGCAGAGGTGCCAGCCCGAGCCGGACAGCCCCTTCAGCATCGAGGCATTGGCAGCCGCCTCGTCCAGATGCATCGGTTGCGGATCGAATTCGGCGGCGAACGCCAGTATCTCGTCGCGCGTGACGTGGCGTGGTCCGAACGTACCGAAATGGCCGGGCTTGAAGTCTTCGAAGGTCAGCGTTGTCATGGCTTGAGGATTGTGGTGGGGAAGCCCGATTGTGGCCGTTATTTGCAGCAATCACAACCCGCCCACTCGCATGGCTCGTTCGCCGGGAGCGAGCGCCGTCCGCGGCGCTCGACCTTGGCTTGCCCGAAGCAGCTTTCGGGGATAGAGCCCTGTGCCTGATGGGATCAGGATTTGGCCCGCCGGGAGAACCGCCGATGTTCGACTTTCAGGATCTGTTTCAGTGGGACCGCTTCATCACGCCCACGATCATCAAGACGTTCTACTGGCTGATCATCGGCGTGATCGTGCTGTTCGGCATGGCCGGAATCCTGTCGGCGCTCTCGGCGATGGCGATCAGCCCGTTCTACGGATTCATCCTGCTGTTGTCCTCGATCGCCAGCGTCGTGGTCGGCGTGGTGTTCTCACGAATCGCGGCAGAATTCATCCTGATCGTGTTCCGCATCAACGAGCATCTCGGCGCGATCCGCGATCAGGGCGGAATGCGGTAGGTTCTCCATTGTCATTGCGAGCGGAGCCGAAGCAATCCATGTCGCCTCCAGGAAGTGTGGATTGCTTCGTCGCGTTGCTCCTCGCAATGACGCGGAGAATTCTCAGTTATTGAACCGGAAATGCATGACGTCGCCGTCAGCGACGACATACTCCTTGCCTTCCAGCCGCAGCTTGCCGGCATCGCGGGCGCCGGCTTCGCCGCCGAGCGCGACATAGTCGGCATAGGCGATGGTCTCGGCCCGGATGAAGCCTTTCTCGAAATCGGTATGGATCACGCCGGCCGCGGCGGGCGCCTTGGTGCCGCGGTGGATGGTCCAGGCGCGGGCTTCCTTCGGCCCCACCGTGAAATAGGTGATGAGGTCGAGCAACTGGTAGCCGGCGCGAATCAGGCGGTCGAGCCCCGCCTCTTCCAGGCCGAGCGTCTCGAGGAATTCGGCGCGTTCCTCGCGTGACAGGGTCGCGATCTCGGATTCGATCTTGGCCGAAATCACCACCGCGACCGCGCCTTCCTTCTTGGCGTGCTCGAATACCTGCTTCGAGAAGCTGTTGCCGTCCCTGGCCGAGCCTTCCTCGACGTTGCAGACGTAGAGCACCGGCTTGGAGGTCAGGAGACCCAGCATGCCGAAGGCGCGCTCCTCTTCCGGTTTGCGCTCCAGGAAGCGCGCGGGCCTGCCCTCGCGCAGCAGCACCAGCGCGCGATTGACGAGGTCGAGCTGTTCCTTGGCGTCCTTGTCGTTACCCTTGGCCTTCTTCGCCAGATTGTCGACGCGCTTTTCCAGGCTGTCGAGGTCGGCAAGCATCAGTTCGGTTTCGATGGTCTCGATGTCGGCCAGCGGTGCGATCTTGCCCTCGACATGGGTGATGTCGGAATCCTCGAAGCAGCGCACCACGTGCGCGACCGCGTCGACCTCGCGGATGGTGGCGAGAAACTGGTTGCCGAGGCCCTCGCCCTTCGACGCGCCGCGCACCAGGCCAGCGATATCGACGAAGGTCAGTCGCGTCGGGATGATCTGCGCCGATCCGGCGATGGCAGACAGCTTGTCCAGCCGCGGATCGGGCACCGCGACCTCGCCGACATTCGGCTCGATGGTGCAGAACGGATAGTTCGCCGCCTGCGCCGCCGCCGTTTCGGTCAGCGCATTGAACAGCGTCGATTTGCCGACATTGGGCAATCCGACGATACCGCATTTGAATCCCATAATTTATCCTGAAGTCCGTTCGCGATGTCAGTTGCCGCCGTTGGCGTCACCATCGCCCTTGTCGAAAAATCCCCTGGCCTGCAGGACCAGATGAACCTTGTTCTGGAACGTCGAATCCTTGCCCGTCGCCAATAGCCCGGCATTGTCGGCGACCGCCTCGCACAGGGCTTCGACCCAAGGCCGATCGCTCTTGGCGAAATCCGACAGCACATGGCTGTGAACCATTTCCTTGATGCCGGGGTGGCCGATCCCGAGCCGCACCCGGCGATAGTCATTGCCGATATGCGAGGAGATCGAACGCAGCCCGTTGTGACCGGCGATACCGCCGCCGATCTTGACGCGGATTTTCGCCGGCGGCAGTTCGAGTTCGTCCTGGAACACGGTGACGTCGCCGACGCCGAGCTTGAAGAAGTTCGCGGCTTCCTGAACCGCGCGCCCGGACTCGTTCATGTAGGTGGTCGGCTTGTGCAGGACGACCTTCTGGTGATCGAGCGTGCCCTCGGAAGTCTCGCCCTGAAAACGGCGGCGCCATGGTGCGAAACCATGACGCCGCGCAATTTCATCGACGGCCATGTAGCCGATGTTGTGCCGGTTGTTCGCGTATTTCGCGCCGGGATTACCGAGACCGACAAACAGGCGCATGGCGCGTCATCTGGCTTACTTCTTCTTGTCGCCACCACCGGCAGGCGCCTTCGCACCCGCGGGGGCGGCCGCAGCCGGCGCGCCGGCAGCCGGAGCTGCAGCGGCGCCCGCCGCCGGAGCAGCAGTACCGGCAGCCGCAGCGGCCGCAGCCGCCTTCTGCTCTTCGGCGTAGCCGGACGGCGGCACGATGGTCACGAAGTCGCGTCTTCGCGCGACAGCGACTTCACCCCGGCCGGCAGCTTGACGTCGGACAGATGCAGCGAGTGGCTGATCTCCAGCGCGCCGGCGTCCGCCTCGACGTACTGCGGAATGTTGTCGACCGAGCATTCGACCTCGATGGTGTGGGTCACGATGTTGACGGTGCCACCGCGCTTCACGCCGGGCGAGGTTTCGCCGTTCACGACATGCAGGGGCACGCTGACGCGGATGGTCGCGCCTTCGCCGAGCCGCAGGAAATCGACATGCAGCGGGAAGTCGCGCACCGGATCGAGGTGGAAGTCGCGCGGAATCACGCGGTGCTTCTTGCCCTCGAGATCGACGTCGAAAAGCGTGGTCAGGAACCGGCCGGCCAGGATGCGCTGACGCAGTTCCTTGTCGTCGACCGAGATGGTCACGGGGGGCAGGTTGTTGCCATAGATCACTCCGGGCACTCTCCCGGCGCGACGCTCTGCCCGGGCGGCCCCCTTGCCGCTCTTCGGACGCGCGGTCGCCTTCAATTCCTTGACGGTCGCCATCGTGTTAAGTCCTTGTTTTCTAAAAGTTAAAGGCCGCATCGCGGCCCGTTGGCGTCCACAGCAAGCCTCCAGGGGTGCGGGGGCTGCGGGCGTGCCGGGCTTTTAGCTCCAAAGGGGCGGAATGACAAGGAAATGAAGGGATTTTTCTGCGGTTTTGGCGGCGATGGCCGCTCAAGCCGTCATGTCCGGCCTCCGGATCACCCTGGGCCGGGCATCCACGTCCTTGCCGCCGCGACGAAGGAGGTGGATGGCCGGAACAAGCCGGCCATGACGAGGAGTGTCTACCCGTCCGTCTTCTGGCTGCCAACATCCGGCGCCGACGGCGCGATGCCCATCTTCGCTTCCAGGGCTGTGATGCGCGCCTTCAAGGTCTCGTTTTCCTCGCGCGCCAAACGGGCCATGTCCTTGACCGCGTCGAATTCCTCGCGCTTGACGAGATCGAGGTCGCGCAGGATCCGTTCGGCCTGGTTGCGAACCACCGCATCGACCTCGCGCTTGACGCCCTGGGCGGCGCCGGCGGCATCGTTCATCAAACGGCCGATCTCATCGAAAAACCGATTGTTGGTCTGGGTCATCTGGAACGCTCCGGTCGCTGCGAATTGATCGTCACGGACATGACAATGGCGATCCCGGGGGGAAGGTTCAAGGGCGCCATCCCGGGCGAGCTTGAGGGCCGTTCGCCTTGTCATGCCCCGGTTTCCTTGCAATCGTATCAAGCGCTTAACCAGAAACCAGAAATCACAACAAAAAAGAAAACGCCCATGATCGACCAGCAGATCGATATCCAGACCAAGGACGGCAAGACCACGACCTTCATCACGCACCCCGAACGCGGGGGTCCGTTTCCGGTCATCATCTTCTACATGGATGCGCCCGCGATCCGCGAGGAACTGCGCGACATGGCGCGCCGGCTCGGCACATCCGGCTATTACGTCATGCTGCCCAACATGTACTACCGCTCCGGCGTCATGGAGATCGGACCGATCCCGCCGGATCCGGAGGCGCCCGAACGCAAGCGGATGTTCGAGTTCATGAACTCCATCAACATTCCCATGGTGATGGAAGACACCAAGGCCCTGCTCGCCTATGCCGAGACCCAGAGCGCGGCGAACACCAAAATCGTCGGCACCGTCGGCTACTGCATGAGCGGCCGCTACGCAGTCAACGCAGCCACGCATTTTCCGGACCGGGTGAAGGCGGCGGCTTCGATCTACGGCACCCATCTGGCGACGGACCAGTCCGACAGCCCGCATCTTGCGGCGCCGAAGACCAAGGCCCAGCTCTATTTCGCCTGCGCCGAGACCGACATCTACGCGCCGCAGGAAATCATCGACAAGCTGAAGCAGGCGATGCAGGAAACCAGGAACGAGGTCGAGATCTATCCCGGCACCCATCACGGTTTCGCTTTCCCGAAGCGGCCGGTGTACGACCGCGACGCGGCCGAGCGGCACTGGGAGCGGCTGCTGACGCTGTACCGCCGTAACCTCGTGCCGTAGACAACGCACGCGATGCCCTTCCTCACCATTGCCTTTCCGGTGTTCGACCCGATCGCCATTTCGATCGGGCCGATCGCGATCCGCTGGTATGCGCTGGCCTATATCGGCGGCATCGTGCTCGGATGGCTCTATGCGCGTTCGCTGGTGAAGAACGAGCGCCTGTGGGGCGGGCCGGCGCCGATCACGCTGGTGCAACTCGACGACTTCATCCTCTGGGTCACCATCGGCATCATCGTCGGCGGGCGCACCGGCTATGTGCTGTTCTACAATCCCGCCTTCTTCGTCCAGCACCCGGCGGAAATCTTCCAATTGTGGAATGGCGGTATGTCCTTTCACGGCGGCTTCCTCGGCTGCGTCGCCGCCGTGATGCTGTTCGCCCACAAGAACGGCATCTCGATCCTGTCGCTCGGGGACATCACGACCGGCGTCGCTCCGATCGGGATACTGCTCGGACGCATCGCCAACTTCATCAACAGCGAATTGTGGGGCCGGCCGGCGGACTCCAGCGTGCCCTGGGCGATGGTGTTTCCCAATGGCGGGCCGTTGCCGCGGCATCCGAGCCAGCTCTACGAGGCGGGGCTCGAGGGCATCCTGCTGTTTGCGATCCTGGCCGTGATGATCCGGATGGGAGCCCTGAAGCGGCCGGGCCTGATCCTGGGCAGCTTCATCGCCATCTATGCCCTCGCCCGCATCACGGGTGAATTTTTCCGTGAACCGGACCCGCAACTCGGATTCTTGTGGGGCGGGCTGACCATGGGCATGCTGCTGTCGGTGCCGATGATCCTTGCCGGAGCCATCCTCGTTGTAAGGGCATGGCGCCGTGAGCCGCGCGGACCCATACAGACGTCAATTCAAGGCAGGCCGTGACCGAACTTTCGCCGCTGTACTCGGAGATCCAGAAGCTGATCAAATCGTCGGGACCGATGCCGGTCTGGCGATACATGGAACTTGTGCCTGACGCATCCCGAGCACGGCTATTACGTGTCACGTGATCCGCTCGGCCGTGAGGGCGACTTCACCACCGCGCCGGAAGTCAGCCAGATGTTCGGTGAACTGCTCGGCCTGTGGGCTGCCTCGGTGTGGAGGGCGCTGGATTCACCGCCGATGCTGCGGCTGGTCGAACTCGGCCCTGGTCGCGGCACCATGATGGCGGATGCGCTGCGGGCGGTCCGGGTGCTGCCGCCAATGTATCAGGGGCTCCACGTCCATCTCGTCGAAATCAATCCGGTGCTGCGCGAGAAGCAGAGCGCGACATTGTCCGGCGTCCGCAACATCTTCTGGCACCAGAGCATCGACGAGGTGCCCGAGGGTCCCGCGGTCATTCTCGCCAACGAATATTTCGACGTGCTGCCGATCCATCAGGTGGTCAGGCGCGAGACCGGCTGGCATGAGCGCGTGGTCGACATCGACGCCAGTGGCAAGCTGCTGTTCGGCGCCGCACCCGAGCCGCTGCCGCGTTTCGAGGTGCTGCTGCCGCCGCTGCTCCGCGCAGCTCCCGTCGGCGCGGTGTTCGAATGGCGGCCGGACGCCGAGATGATGAAAATTGCCACGCGGGTACGCGAGCAGAACGGCGCGGCGCTGATCATCGACTACGGCCATTTGCGCAGCGATGCCGGCGATACCTTCCAGGCCATCGCCCGCCACAGCTTCACCGATCCGCTGAAAAATCCCGGCCAGGCCGACGTGACCGCCCATGTCGACTTCCAGGCGCTGGCGCGCGCGGCCGAGGATATCGGCGCACGCGTCCACGGTCCGGTGACGCAGGGTGAATTCCTCAAGCGGCTCGGTATCGACACGCGCGCCGCCACGCTGACGGCAAAAGCCACGCCCGAAGTTTCCGCCGATATTGCTGCGGCGCTGAAGCGACTGACCGACAGCGGCCGCGGCGGCATGGGCTCGATGTTCAAGGTGATGGCCGTCACCGGCCCCGATCTTGCCGTCGTAGCGGGCCTCAGCGACGAACAGCCGGAGCCGGGAGGCGAAACGACATGACGTTTGAATTGTCTCTGCTGGCAGCCATTCCCGGGCTGCGCCACGCTTTCTTCACGCCGCGAGGGCGGAATATCCAGCGGAATCTACGACGGCCTCAATGGCGGCATCGGCTCGAGCGACGATCCCGCCAACGTCTCGGAAAATCGCCGCCGCATGGCCGAACGGATGGGCGTTGTGCCCAGCACTTCCTCAGCGCACACCAGATCCACTCGCCCGACGCGGTCGTGGCGACCGGGCCGTGGCAGGCTGAGCGCGCCCGCGCGCCGACGCCATCGTCACGCGCACGGAAGGCATCGCCATCGGCGTCACCGCCGCCGATTGCGGTCCGATCCTGTTTGCGGATGCGAGCGCGCGCGTGATCGGCGCCGCCCATGCCGGCTGGAAGGGCGCGCTGACCGGCGTGCTGGAATCCACCATCGACGCCATGGAAAAACTCGGCGCCGACCGCCGCAGCATGGTCGCCGCCATCGGCCCGCTGATCCGCCAGCACTCCTACGAAGTCGGCGGCGAATTCGTCGAGCGCTTCCTGGATGCCGATGCGAACAACGCCATGTTCTTCCTGCCTTCGATCAGGTCAGGTCATTCGATGTTCGACCTTGCCGGCTTCATCCGGATGCGGCTTGAAAATGCCGGCGTGCTCATGATCGACGATATCGGCGTCGATACCTATTCCGACGAGCGCTTCTACAGCTACCGCCGCTCGGTGCATCGCAACGAGCCGGATTACGGCCGCCACGTGCACGCGATCGCATTGACGGGCGAGTAATCCCTACTTCACCTTCAGCACCACCTTGCCCCGCGCATGGCCGGCCTCGAGATAGGTGAGCGCGGCCGGCAACTGATCAAAGGCGAACTCACGATCGATCACCGGCTTGATGGCGCCGTTATCGATGAGGCCTGCGATCTCGCGCAATTGATCGCCATTCGGCTCGGTGAAGAACCAGCAATAGCTCGCGCCGGCCTCGGCGCTGGCCGCATAGACCTTCCGACTCATCAGCCAGACGGCGATGCGCACCAGCCAACCCGCGCCTTCGCGCCGGGCAAAATCGCGATCGGGCGGGCCACTCAGCGAAATCACGGCGCCGCCCCGCTTCACCAGTTTGAAGGCGTCCACTGTGAACGCGCCGCCGAGCGTGTCATAGACGATGTCGTAGCCGCCGCCTGCCCCGAGATAGTTTTCGCGGTCATAGGCAATCACGCGGTCTGCACCAAGCGACGTGACGAAGCCGGCGTTCTTAGAACTCGTGGTCGTGGTGACATGAAGGCCGAGATGCTTCGCATACTGAACTGCAAAGGTGCCGATCCCGCCGGCGCCGGCGTGGATCAGGATGCGCTGGCCGGCGCGGGCGCCGACGCGGCCAAAGCCCTGCAGCGTGGTCAGCCCGACCAGCGGCAGCGATGCGGACTCGGCATGCGAGATGGCGGCCGGCTTGAGAGCCGTGAATTGCTCCGGAATCGCGATCCGCTCCGCGAAGGTGCCGATCGCTTCGCGCGACGCGCGCGCATAGACCGCATCGCCCGGCTTGAACATGCTGGCGCGCGGACCGGACGACAGCACGACGCCACTGGCATCGAACCCGAATGGCCGCGGCAACCGGTATTTCGAAACGCGCTTCAGATCCCCACGCACCAGCTTGAAGTCGATGGGATTGAGGCTGGCTGCGTGAATCTCGATCAGGACATCGTCCGGACCCGGAACAGGATCGGCGATGTCGGCGAGCCGGACGTGATCGGCGATCGCGCCGTAACCGTCCAGAACAAAGGCGCGCATGGACCACACTGCAGGTTGGAGAATTCTGGCAACAAGGTGAACGGGGACGCCGGCGGCGGTAACTATTTTGGCACGTCTGTGCGCCGGCTGCCCTAGACCTTAACACAAATTAACGATATCGCAGGGAGCAATGAGCGATGCCCCGATCACCCGATGCCTGCAGGTCCCGCGCGCAATCGTCGCCGCGGCGTTGTTGGTTGCCGCCTGCGCGCTCGGCGGCTGTGCCGGCAGCGGTTCGGCGAGCGGCTCTTATGCGATGGCTTCGACTGGTACCGGTGGTGGCCCCACGGTGGCATTCGAATTGATCGACGGTCCGCCGCCGCAGGTGTTCGATCGCATGGTGAGCGTGCTCGACAGCGAATTCAAGCTGCGAAACCTCTCGATCGTATCGCGCGAAAGCGGCGCATCCTATCGCGTGCGCAGCTATCTTTCGGCGCAGGTCGTGCGCGGCAAGACCGTGATCGCGTGGGTGTGGGACGTCTATGACAACAACCAGCAGCGTGCGCTCCGTCTTTCCGGCGAAGAGGCGGCCGGCAAGCCCGGGCGCGACGCCTGGACTGCGGCCGACGACCTCGTGCTGCGAAAAATCGTGCAGGCCGGTCTCAGCGGCCTCTCCGGCATGATCAATGGAACCCCGGACGTAGCGCCTGCACCGGCCCCGGCCCTTCGCGGGCCCGCAGTGGCGAGTGCGGCAACTGCCGTTCCCGTCCAGGGTGAGCCAGCCGTCGTCGCGCTGGGCTACAGCGCCCAATAAACGGCCCCATAAAGTCCCGTAACGGCCGATTTTTGATCGGGAAAACGGCGTCAACGGGTTGCCAGCCAAGCCCCCTGCCTGATATCTCCTCGCCCATCGAAACGCGCCGGTTTCCCGAGGATTTCTCGATATGCTGAACGTCGTATCCAGCAAGGCGCGAGGAGAAGCGTCAATGTCGGCCAAGAATGGCTCGATCAAACTGGTCGCCGGCAATTCCAATCCCGTGCTGGCCCAGGAAATCGCCAACTGGCTGCATCTGTCGCCGACCAAGGCGGTGGTTCGCCGCTTCGCGGACATGGAAATCTTCGTCGAGATCCAGGAAAACGTCCGCGGCTCCGACGTCTTCATCATCCAGTCGACGTCGTTTCCGGCCAACGACCATCTGATGGAGCTGCTGATCATCACCGATGCGCTGCGCCGGGCTTCCGCGCGCCGCATCACGGCGGTGGTCCCCTATTTCGGCTACGCCCGCCAGGACCGCAAGGTCGGCTCGCGCTCGCCGATTTCGGCAAAGCTCGTCGCCAATCTGATCACCCATGCCGGCGTCGACCGCGTCATGACGCTCGACCTGCACGCCGGCCAGATCCAGGGTTTCTTCGACATCCCGACCGACAATCTGTACGCCGTCGCCGGTGATGGTGCGCGACATCAAGGAGCGCTTCGACCTCGGCAACGTCATGGTCGTATCGCCCGACGTCGGCGGCGTGGTTCGCGCCCGCGGCCTGGCCAAGCGCATCAACACGCCGCTCGCCATCATCGACAAGCGCCGCGAACGCGCCGGTGAATCCGAAGTCATGAACATGATCGGCGACGTCGCGGGATAGCACCTGCATCCTGATCGACGACATCGTGGATTCCGGCGGCACGCTGGTGAATGCCGCCGACGCGCTGATCGCCAACGGCGCCAAGGAAGTCTACGCCTACATCACCCATGGCGTGCTGTCCGGCGGCGCCGCTGCGCGCATCGTCTCATCGAAGCTGAAAGAGCTGGTCATTACCGACTCGATCCTGCCGACGGATGCGGTCAACAAGGCTGCCAACATCCGCACGCTCTCGATCGCGCCGCTGATCGCCGAAGCCATCAGCCGCACGGCGTCGGAAGAGTCGGTATCGAGCCTGTTCGACTAGGTGTCAGACCTCATCCTGAGGAGCCGCGTAGCGGCGTCTCGAAGGATGAATGGCACCAGCGGGGCCTCGTGGTTCGAGACGGCGCTACGCGCCTCCTCACCATGAGGGTTTAACAGCTGCGCCAGTCATTCGAATCCCGGCCGCGGCACCAGGTTCATCAGCATATTGGCGTAGCCGCCGTCGACCATGATCTCGTCGCCGTTGACATAGGACGACCGGTCGCTCGCGAGGAACAGGATCACGTCGGCCATGTCCTGCGGCATGCCGACCCGGCGCAGCGGCACCACGGCGGAGCGGCGCTCGGTGACACCCGGCGTATCGTAGAATGCCTGGCTCATCGGCGTGATCACCATGCCGGGGCTGACGACATTGCTGCGGATGCCATGCGGACCCCATTCATTCGCGAGCTGCTGCGAGAGCATGATCACGCCGGCCTTGCTGACGCTGTAGGCGCCGCTCTGCCCCTGCGCGTTGCTGCCGGCAATCGACGAGACATGAACAAGACTGCCGCGACGACGCGCACGCATCTGGCGGCCGAAGACCTGCGCGCAGAGGAAATAGCCGGTCAGGTTGACGGCAAGAACCGCGTTCCATTCCGCCAGCGACAGACTATCGAGCCCGCCGGGACGCAACACCGCCGCGGTGTTGACCAGGATATCGCATGGTCCGAGCGACTTCTCGATCGTCGCGGCGGCAGCCGTGACGCTATCGACGCTCGATGTGTCGCAGCGTGCGACGACGTGGCCGTCGCCTAGCTGGCGCAACTCCGCATGCGTACTATCAAGGCCGCGCTCATCGAGATCGACGGCGGCAACCCGGGCGCCGGCCCGGGCGAAACTCAGCGCGGTGGCGCGGCCGATGCCGCCGCCTCCGCCTGTCACCACGCAAACCCGGCCCGACAGGCCGAGCCAGTCAGAAGAACTCCACTCCCGCCATCACATCTGCTCCCTTTGCGATTTTCGGACAGCATAGCCGAGGCCGGCCGGGAGCGGGAAGAAGCGTTATGCGCCGGCGCCGACGGTCTTTCCGACAGCCTCACCGAACGACTTGAAGAATTCGCCCGCAAGTTTCTTTGCGGTAGAATCGATCAGGCGCGCGCCGAGCTGGGCGAGCTTGCCGCCGATCTGCGCGTCGACCTCGTAGTGCAGTACCGTCACGTCGGGCGCTTCCGATTCAAGGCGCACGAGGGCACTGCCCTTGGCGAAACCGGCGACCCCGCCGGAGCCCTCGCCCGAGATGCGGTAGCTGTTGGGCGGATCGAGATCGGACAGCGTCACCTTGCCGCCGAAGGTCGCCTTCACCGGGCCGACCCTGAATACGACGGTCGCGGTCATCTCGGTCGGTGAGGTCATGTCGAGGGACTGACAGCCGGGGATACACTGCTTCAGCATCTCGGGATTGTTGAGCGCCGCCCACACCTCCTGCTTCGAGGCCGGGATACGCTGGCTGTCGTTCATCTGCATGGTCAGTCCTTGCTGCTTGCGGGATTGGCTGTGCGCTGGCCGCGCCGGCGCTCGACGGTGATTTCGGCGAGGATCGACATCGCGATCTCCTCCGGCGTGATGGCGCCGAGATCGAGTCCGGCCGGCGCCTTGACGCAATCGATCGCGAAGGCTTCCGCCCCGCCCGCCAGCAGCTTTTCGCGGAGCGCCGTCATCTTGCGGCGGCTGCCAACAAAGGCGTGATACTCCGCCTTGATGGCGAGCGCCGCGCGCAAGGCCGCCTCATCGCCCTTGCCTTGGGTCGAGACCACGACGAAACGCCTGCTGTCGCTGAGGTATCCGGGCGCGAACCCGTCGATGATGACGTCGGCGTCGGGCTCGGCGGCGAGATCCGCAGACGGCGCAGCCAGCGTGACGTGATAGCCGAGCTGGCGGGCCTGCGCGGCCAGCGACATCGCGACCGGGCTGGCGCCGAAGATCACCAGCGAGGGATGCGGCAGCACCGGCTCGACGAAGATATCCATGGTTCCCTTGCTGGGACACATGTTGCTGGCAAAGCGAATGCCGTCGCGGCTGTCGCCTGGCTTGACGCCGAGTTCGGCGAGCAGGTCTTCCGGCTGCACCGAAACCATGCGCGGCTCGCCATCGGCCAGCGCCTCGCGCGCCGCCTTCAGCACCGCGCCGCGGGCGCAGCCGCCGCCGATCCATCCCGCCACGATCGTGCCGTCGGGGCGGATGATCGCCTTGGCGCCGGCTTTCGCCGCCGTCACCGACACCGTGCGAACCACCGTCGCCAGCACGAATGCCTGCTCGGCCGATTTCATCTGCGCCACCAGATCCATCACTTCGACATGTGCGCTCATCGGTCGCTCCATCAGAGCTTTGCCAGATAGGGTTCGAGCGCGGTCAGGCTGCTCAGCGTATTGGCCGGCGCGTAGAGATCGACATGCGGCAGCGCCGCCTTGATGCCCGCGGCCTCGGGCGCGTAGCCCTCCCATGCCATCATCGGGTTGAGCCAGACGATGCGGCGGCAGCGGCGGCCGAGCGCCGCCATCTCGCGGCCGAGCAGCGCGGCATCGCCAGTCTCGTAGCCGTCGGACACGATCATCACGACGGTGCGCGAATGGATCACGCGCGCGGCGTGCCAGCGGTTGAAGGTCTGCAGGCTCTCGCCGATCCGGGTGCCGCCGCCCGCGCCCTGCGCCATGATCGAGAGGCGA
The DNA here is from genome assembly GCA_963823485.1 of uncultured Alphaproteobacteria bacterium. GTDB lineage: Bacteria > Pseudomonadota > Alphaproteobacteria > Rhizobiales > Xanthobacteraceae > Bradyrhizobium. The sequence goes on along the minus strand of CAWGLP010000025.1, from coordinate 178,224 downwards.
TCGAGCGCACGCGCGGCGTCCTTTTCCTTCATCGCGTCGGAGACATGCGCCAGCCGGGTATGGAACAGGAACGCCTCGGCCTCGCGGAACTCATCGAGGATGCCGTGGATGAAACGCAGGAACACACCGGTGTACATGCTCATCGAGCCGGAGGCATCGAGCAGGATGACGAGCCGCAACGGCTTCTCCTTGCGCTGCCGCCTGACGAGATCGATCGGCACGCCGCCATGGCTGATATTGCCGTGAATGGTCCGGCGCAGATCGAGCCGGTAACCCCGTCGCCGCGCCAGGTCGCGCCGGGTGAGCCGCGTGCGCATGGCCCGCGCCAGCCGGGCTGCAGCCGCGTGGGCTTGCTCGATCTGCGCGGGATCGGCGATCTTTCGAAAATCGACTTCGGCCAGATTGTCCGCGCGCGACGCGCCTTCCATGCGTCCTTCGCCGCTGCGATCGACCCCGGCATCGTCAGCAGACGGAACCTGATCCATCGCCGTCGCGCCACCAAGCCGCTGGCTATCGGCCAAATTCTTGAGCGACGGATTGTTCGCTGCCTTCGACGAACCCGCGGTCATTGACCGCGACCGCGCACGCTTGCCGAGCCAGAACGCGTCGAACAGGCCGTCGAATTTTTCCCAGTCGGATTTGCGCGCCGAGAACAGGTGCTTGAACGCGGAGCGCAACAGGCCGGGTTTGGCCGCGTAACCGGCCGTCATCAACTCCGCGGCGTCCTGGCCTTCGGCGAGGCCGATAGCGAATCCGCTGTCGCGCAGGGTTTTGAGAAACGCGGCGAGCCTGGACGAGACCAGTCGCGAGACCTCGCCGAGTTCTTCGTAACCGGGACTGGCGCCGCAGCAGCTCATGCGACCCTCCCCAGCAGGCGCTCGGTCACTTCGCGCGTCACCCGCTGCGTGTCCTCCTGCGTCTTCAGCAAACACATCAGGGTCTCGTGCACCGTCTCGGGCGCATCGTGGAGATCGCGGACGTCGAGGCCGACCAGCGCCGCCGCCCAATCCAGCGTCTCCGCAACACCCGGCACCTTGCGCAATTCCTCCTTGCGAATGCCCTCGACCATCCGCGCGATCTGCAACGCGAGCGAGGCGCCGGCGGAATTCGATCCGCGTCATGATGATGCGCGCCTCGCGATCGACATCGGGATAGTCGACGTAGTGATAGAGGCAACGCCGCCGCAGCGCGTCAGAGAGTTCACGCGTCCCGTTCGAGGTCAGGACCACAAGCGGGATCGCGGTCGCCTTGATGGTGCCGAGTTCCGGGATCGAAACCTGGAAGTCGGACAGCAGTTCGAGCAGAAACGCCTCGAACTCGTCGTCGGCGCGATCGATCTCGTCGATCAGCAGCACCGGCGGTTTTGCGCGTCGGATCGCGGCGAGCAATGGCCGCTCCAGCAGGTACTTCTCCGAAAAGATCTGGTGTTCGACATCATCGGGATTTTCCCCGCGATGCGCCTGGATCGACAGCAATTGCCGCTGATAGTTCCACTCGTACAGCGCCGCCGATTGATCCAGCCCCTCGTAGCATTGCAGGCGGATCAGTTCGGTCGCGTGCACGGCAGCCAGCGCCTTGGCGACTTCGGTCTTGCCGACGCCGGCCTCGCCTTCCAGCAACAGCGGACGCTTCAGCAGCAGCATCAGCGAGATCGCGGTCGCGAGTTCGCCGTCGGCGATGTAGCCCGACGCCGCCAACGCTTGCGCGATCTCGTCACGGTTTTTCATTGCTTCTCCGTGGCCTCATGGCCGAGACGCGCGAAGGCGCTCCTCACCACCAGGGTCCAAGACTGCATCTACCGTCATTGCGAGGAGCGAAGCGACGAGCAATCCGCTCTTTCGCGGCGACATGGATTGCTTCGCTGCGCTCGCAATGACGAGGAGTTCAACCACAAGCCACTCCCAGATCCTTGGCCGCCTTCCAGTTGCGCCAGTAGTCATGCGGCATCTGGATATGGGTTGAACCGAGGAACGAGAAGGCGTCGTTGACGGCGTTGGAGAACGCCGGCACGCCGCCGACATTCGGGCTCTCGCCGACACCCTTGGCGCCGATCGGGTGATGCGGCGACGGCGTGACGGTGAAGTCGGTTTCCCAATGCGGCGTCTCGACGGCGGTCGGCATGAAGAAATCCATGAACGAGCCGGTGACGACATTGCCTTCGTCGTCGTAACGGATCTCCTGGCCCATCGCGATCGCGAAGGCTTCGGTCAATCCGCCATGCACCTGGCCCTCGATGATCATCGGATTGATGCGGGTGCCGCAATCGTCGAGCGCATAGAAGCGCCTGACCTTGTAGACGCCGGTATCGACGTCGATGTTCATCACGCAGATATAGGCGCCGAACGGGTAGGTCATGTTGGGCGGATCGTAATAGCTCGACCGCTTCCAGCCCGGGCTCCATGCCCGGCGGCACCGAATTGTAGGCCGCCCAGCAGATGTCCTTCATCGACATCGTCTTCTCCGGCAGGCCCTTGACGCGGAAGCCGTCGATATCCCATTCGAGATCGTCCTCGTGAACCTCGAGCTTGTAGGCCGCGATCATCTGCGCCTTGGCCTTGATTTTGCGCGCGGCCATGGCAATCGCGGCGCCCGCCACCGGCGTCGAGCGCGAACCGTAGGTGCCGAGCCCGTAGGGCGCGGTATCGGTATTGCCTTCCTCGACCATGATGTCGTCGGCGGGAATGCCGATCTCGGTGGCGATGATCTGCGCCCAGGTCGTCTCATGACCCTGGCCCTGGCTCTTGGAGCCGACGCGGGCAATGCCAGCGCCGGTGGGATGCAGCCGGATCTCGCAGGAGTCGAACATCGCGATACCGAGGATGTCGCAATTCTTCGAAGGTCCGGCGCCGACGATCTCGGTGAAGAACGACACGCCGAGACCCATGATCTCCCGAGTCTCGCCGCGCTTGAACGCCTCGCGTTGCGCCGCCTGCTCCTTGCGCAGACCGGCATAGTCGACCAACTCCATCATCTTGCGCATGGCGGTATGATAGTCGCCGGAATCGTACTCCCAGCCCAGCGCCGAGTGATACGGGAACTGCTCCGCCTTGATGAAATTCTTCAGTCGCAGTTCGGCCGGATCCATTTTGAGTTTCTGCGCCAGAATATCCATGGCGCGCTCGATGCAGTAGGCCGCCTCGGTGACGCGGAACGAGCACCGATAGGCGACGCCGCCCGGCGCCTTGTTGGTGTAGATGCCGTCCACCGAAAGATGCGCGGTCGGGAAATCATACGATCCTGTGACGATGTTGAAGAAGCCGGCCGGCCATTTCGACGGATCGGCGCAGGCATCGAACGCGCCATGATCGGCCAGCACGTGCACGCGCAGACCGGTGACCTTGCCCTCCCTGGTGGCGGCAATCTCGGTCGTCATGTGATAATCGCGCGCGAACGAGGTCGCGGTCAGGTTCTCGATGCGGTCCTCGACCCATTTCACCGGCTTGCCGGTGACGATCGACGCCACCGCCGCGCAGATGTAGCCGGGATAGGCGCCGACCTTGTTGCCGAAGCCGCCGCCGATATCAGGCGCGATCACGTGGATCTTGTGCTCGGGAATCTTGGCGATCAGCGCCACCACCGTGCGGATCACATGCGGGGCCTGGAACGTGCCCCAGATCGTCAGTTCGCCCTTGATCTTGTCGAACGAGCAGACGCACTGGCAGGTCTCCAGCGGCGACGGATGGGTGCGATGGTAGGAAATCATCTCCTTGATCGTCACCTCCGCCTTGCGGAAGGCAGCCTCGGTCAGATCCTTGTCGCCGACCGTCCACTCGAAGACGTGGTTGTGGTGCTTGCGCGGGCCATGGGCGCCCGTCGTCTTGCCGGCGAGATCCTCGCGCAGCACGGGCGCGTCGGCGTCCATCGCCTTGAACGGATCGATCACGACCGGGAGCGGCTCGTATTCGACCACGACCTTGTTGATGCCGTCATCGGCCGCGTAGCGGTCGGTCGCGACCACGAAGGCGACTTCCTGATTCTGGAACAGCACCTTGCCGTCGGCCAGCACCATCTGCACGTCGCCGGCCAGCGTCGGCATCCAGGCGAGATTGACGGTCTTCAGCGTCTCGGCGGTGATGACCGCCAGCACGCCCGGCACTTTCAGCGCCTCGGTGTCGTCGATCTTCTTGACGCGCGCATGCGCATGCGGCGAACGGACGAAATCGCCGTGCAGCATACCCGGCAGCTTCACGTCGTCGACGTAGTTACCCCTGCCCTGCGTGAAGCGGATGTCCTCCACCCGCTTGCGCTTGCAGCCCATGCCTTCGAGCCTGGCTTCACGTTGTTCCCGCGTGGGAGTCATGTCGTTCATTCCGCAGCCTCCTGGAATTCAACGCCATTGATCTTGGCAGCGGCATATTGAATGGCCTTGACGATGTTCTGATAGCCGGTGCAGCGGCAGAAATTGCCGGATATACCCATCCGGATTTCCTGTTCGCTCGGCGACGGATTTTCCTTGAGCAGGCGATGGGCGCGCATGATCATGCCGGGCGTGCAGAAACCGCATTGCAGCCCGTGCATCATCCGAAAACCTTCCTGCAGCGCCGACAGCGAGCCGTCGGCATTGGCCATGCCTTCGACGGTGGTGATTTCGGAACCCTCTGCCTGCACCGCAAACATGGTGCAGGACTTCACCGACATGCCGTCGATATCGACGGTGCAGGCGCCGCAATGGGTGGTTTCGCAGCCGATATGGGTGCCGGTCATCTGCAGGTTTTCGCGGATGAAATGCACCAGCAGCGTGCGCGGTTCGACGAGGCCTTCGACCTCGGCGCCGTTCAGCTTCATGGTGACGTGGGTCTTTGCCATTTTGCCTCTCCCCTAACTTGCGCGGCCGGCGGCGCGCTGCAGCGCGCGCATCACCATGATGCCGCCGACATGCTTGCGGTATTCGACAGGGCCGCGGGCGTCCGCGGCCGGCGACATGATCGCCACCGCAGCGGCGGCAGCCTTCTTCAGCGTGGCCGGATCGAGGTTGGTGCCGATCACCGCTTTCGCAGCGTCCTCGGCAAACAGCGGCGTTTCGGCGAGATTGGTGAGCCCGATCTGGCAGGTGGCGACCTTGCCGCCCGTCATCGTCAGCACGACCGCGGCGGCCGCGGTGGCGTAATCCCCCACCTTGCGCTTGAGTTTCTCGTAAGCGTAGCCGTGACCTGCGGCGGGGACCGGCATCGCGATCGCGGTCAGCAGTTCGCCGGGTTCAAGCGCGGTGAAATAGGCGCCCTGATAGAATTCCGATGCCGCGACGTCGCGGCTGCCGGATTTGCCCTCGAGCCGGTAGCTCGCGCCCAGGGTGATCATCAGCGCCGGCAAATCGTTGCCCGGATCGCCATTGGCGACATTGCCGCCGATGGTGCCGCGGTAGCGGACCTGCGGATCGGCGATCAGAAGCGCCGTTTCGTGCAGAATCGGGACCGATTTTGCGATGTCCTCCGACGCCAGCAATTCGTGCTGGGTGGTCATCGCACCGATCACAATTCGATTGCCGTCGCGGCGGATGCCCTTGAGGCCGGCGATACCATGCAGATCGACCAAATGCTCCGGCGTGGCGAGCCTGAGCTTCATCATCGGAACCAGGCTGTGGCCGCCGGCCAGCGGACGGGCCTCGTCACCGAGGGTCGAGAGCAGTTTTACCGCATCGGCCACGGTCGCCGGCCGGTGGTAACTGAATGGACCAGGGATCATCGTCTCCTCCTCCAACTCGTCCCTTGGCGCTCATGGGCGCGGACGTTGGCGGGAGGCTGATTTGAGTGGTTCTAAAACGCAATCGCATGGGCACAAGCGCGGGAAATTCGCACGAAATGCGGATAGCCACGCACGAAATGCGTCAGGTTCTGCGACCTAACGGATGATCAGCCGTCAGGCGTGGCGCCGTATCAGGCCGAGCCGGGCCTTCACCTCGGCGATCTTGGCCCGGCTGACCGGCACCCGATGCGGCGACGGACCGTCGAGTTCGATGATCGCCCCGTCGCCTTCCTTGCGGACGAAACTGACGTGGGCCATCGCCACGATATGGCTGCGGTGCACCCTGACGAACAATCCGGGATCGAGCTGGGCTTCGGCTTCAGAGATCGACCACGGGCACATCCGCTCCCGGGTGCCGTCATGGACCTTGGTGTAGTGGGCATCGGCGCGGACGCTGCGGATGTCGGCCGTATCGATGAAATGGGTGCCGTCGGCGCCCTCGACCGGCAGTCGGGGCGCTGGCGCGGCGCGGCGCGGCTGGCCGATGCCGCCGAGCGGCGTCGGCCGCAGGCGTGGGCCGGCAGATGCCGCGCCGGCATCGGCTGCCGGGATTTCCGCCCCGACGCCAGCGGCTTCCGGAACCGCAGCCAATGCCATGGCGGGCGCTACGGCCCTGGTCCGCGCATCAGGCACCAGCGACAGCAGAAAGCCCGCAGCGATCACGAAGCACAGCAAGGCCACGACCAGCGACAGCATTTGCGCCGACGCCGCCAGCCCGTCGAGGTGATGATGTGACCCGTCCGACAACGGAACCAGATTCATGCCGGCCATTGCCGTGTAGTGCATGCCCGATACCGCGATGCCGAACGCGGTGGCGCTCAATGCGAGCTGCACGCCGCCCTGCCGCGCCAGGAACGCCCGCAACCCGCCACAGGCGGCGGCGATGGCGATGACGACCGACAACACGACCATGACCGGTTCGTGGCTGATCCCGAAGCCGCCGGACAGGCCGTGCATGCCGACATAATGCATGCTGGCGATACCTACCCCGAGCAGGATCGCCGAAGACACCACGCGCAGCATCGACGGTTCGCCGATGCTGACGAAGAACAGGGAAACCCCCACCACCAGCGCGCAGATCAGGAAAGAGGCGATGGTCGGCAGCACCAGATAGACGGTGCCGGCTGGCAGGGGTGCCGCCAGCATGCCGACGAAATGCATAGTCCAGATACCGACGGCGAGGAAGAATGCCGCGCCGGCCAGTAACAGGCGATGACTCGCGTCCGGCCTGCCGCGGATGCGCGCGGCGAGGCCGAAGCCGGTGTAACCTCCCAGAATCGCGATCGCCACCGAGAGCGCCACGAGGTAGGGATCGTGTCCTTCGAACATGATCGTCTCGGCCGCCCGTCTCCACGGGCGTGCCTCCTCCCGCCGCCGAGTTTATAGACGCGGCGGCGGAATTGACAATCAGCCGATCGTGACTTCGGCCGGCGGTTCGGCCAAGCCAGACCGCGACCGCGCGTTCGACGCGGTTTCGTCCGAAAACGCGAGCGTGTTACACGATTCCGGCCGCGACCTGGCCACGCAGCCGCTCAAGGCTGTGCAGCGTGTTGGCGCAGGCTTCCGCGACTTCGATGCCCTTGATGACGAAATGCTTGCGGAAGAAATCGTGATGCACCGCGCTGTCGTGGAATTGCTGCGGCGTCAGCACCGCCGAGAATATCGGCACCTCGGTCTTGAGCTGCACGTCCATCAGCGCCTTGATCACGGTGTCGGCGACGAATTCGTGGCGGTAGATCCCGCCATCGACCACGAGGCCGGCAGCCACGATCGCGGTGTAGCGCCGCGTCTTGGCAAGCAGTTGCGCATGCAGGGGGATCTCGAACGAACCCGGCACCTCGAACAGGTCGACCTGTGCGCGCGTGATGTGGCGCGCCTCGATCTCTTCGAGGAAGGCGATCCGGCATTCCTCGACCACGTCGCGGTGCCACGCCGATTGCACGAAGGCAATCCGCTGCGGCTTGACGAAACGCGGATACGACGGCGCCGGCGGCAGTTCGGGCACGTCAGGAACGTGACTTGCTTCGGTAGCGTGGGATTGGACTTCAGGCTCTTGCAACATCTGATTCATGGCTTTCCTCTTTCAGGACCAGAATCAGGGCATACGGAACGACGCCGGCCCACGCGCAAAGGCGCGAGCCGCCGCAAACCGTTCTCTTTCATCCGGACTGTAACCGTCGGCTTCGGAATCACACCGAATCTGCTGACCCTTCTTCTCGGCAGAGAAGAAGGCGCTCGCGGGCTTGGGCTGCTTCACCCTTACCGCCGGTGGGGATTTTCACCCCGCCCTGAGAACATCGGCCGCCCGGAATGGACGACCTGCCAGGGAATATGACCAAACGCCGTGGCGTCAGCAAGCGGCTTTGGCATGGGGAAACGGCATGTCCCCATGCCGCCGGAACAGGGCGTGGCCGCAAGCCGGAACCCGCGCAAGGCCGCGGCTAGGCCTTGCGCGCAAATGCCACGTATTGCGCACCCAGCGGAAGCCAGCCGAGGCTCGCTTCGAGCGGCCGCAGCCGGGCCAACCCGCGCGGGAAGAACAGATTGTACTGGATGCGGGGCGACATCCATCCGCCGGCGCTCAATCGCTTCGCCAGGCTGCGTGCGAAGATCAATCTGGCGTTCTCGTCGAACGGACAGGTATTCACCGCATGGACCGTCAGCGGGTTCAGCGGATTATGCTCGAAGACCGCAATCAGGCCGCCCGGCCGCGTCACCCGGTGCAATTCCTCCAGCCACATGACGTGCTCATCATGCGGGATGTGATGGAACACGCAGGCGGAGAACACGACATCGAAGCTGTCCGCCTCGCAGGGAATGCGGCTGTCCTCGATCAGGACGCAATCCCCGGCCCCGGGATAACGCTGTCGGCTCAGCGCCAGGCTGCGTTCGGATACATCTGACGATGTCAGCGACGCGGCCGGAAAGTACTGCCGGAAGAATGGAATTGAATTGCCGATGCCGGAACCGAAGTCGCAAATCCGCGACACGTCGATCCGCTCGCGCTCGACGATCTGCCTGAGCTGTTTGATCTTGTACTCGGCGAAATATTCCGGACCCTCGCCGGTGACCGCAACGTTCTCTCGATGCTGTTCGTAATAGGCATCGGCAAAGCGATCGAATTCGGCCCTGTCCATTTTCCAGATCCCGATTCCCGGTTCCCGCAAGACGGTGGCCCGACGCATGGCTGCGCACAAGGGCCGCTGCTGGCTTCTGACGCATCCGTTCGATGACGCCTAACATTTGATTAATCTTGGCCGCGCCGACTTTGGACGCCGTTCCCGAACAACTCGAATTGTAGAGGTCGCGATCTAAAAATTGATGAACAATTAACCGGGCTTCACCGATTATCGCAGCCAGCTCATCAAACCATTTTATCGCCGGACAGGCTGTTACCCATGGAAATTCAGGACGGGATGCCGCGGCCCGGCAGAATGTTTCTGTCCATCGTTGTACCCTGCTGCAACGAAGAAGAAGGCTTGCGCGAATTCCACCGCCAGACGACAGCCGCTGCACGCGCCCTGTGCGGCCAGAGGTTCGAACTGATCCTCGTCGACGACGGTTCGACCGACAACACCTGGAAGCTGATCAACGAACTCTCGGCGGAAGACCGCAACGTCGTTGCGGTCCGGCTGGCGCGCAATCACGGCCATCAACTGGCATTGACCGCCGGCCTTTCCACCGTGCGCGGCGACCTCGTGCTGGTGATCGATGCCGACCTGCAGGATCCACCCGAACTGCTGACGCCGATGTACGAGATGATGGTGCGCGAAGGCGCCGACGTCGTCTACGGCCTTCGCCGCAGCCGCGCCGGTGAAACCCGCTTCAAGAAGAAATCGGCCGAAGCCTTCTATCGACTGCTCGCCCGGATCACGCGCGTCCAGATCCCGGTCGATACCGGCGACTTCCGCCTGATGAGCCGCCGCATCTCCGACCAGCTCGTCCAGATGCCCGAGCACGACCGCTTCATCCGCGGCATGGTGGCCTGGCTCGGCTACAAGCAGGTCGCCTACGAATACGACCGCAATCCGCGCTATGCGGGGTCCACGAAATATCCGCTGGCGAAGATGATCGGCTTTGCCGCGGACGCTCTGATCAGCTTCTCGATGGTGCCGTTGCGGATCGCCACCTATGTCGGCGCGCTGCTGACCACCGTCCTCACCTTCGTCGGCATCGGCGCCGCCATCAGCTGGATATTCTCCGGCACCGTCCCCGGCTGGACCAGCCTGACGCTGCTGGTGGTGATGATCTCCTCGGTCCAGCTTCTGGTGCTCGGCCTGATCGGCGAATATGTCGGCCGCATCTATATCCAGTCGAAGAACCGTCCGCTGTTCATGATCTCGCATATTCACCGGCGCGGACGGCTGCCGCACGGCGCGGCGGATGGCCAGGATGACATCGAGCAGGCGCCGCTCAGGACCTTGCTGGCACAATCCGGACCGAAGGCGCGTAGCCCTGTCTATGACGAGGCGTCCTGATGAAGGCGATCCTGAATCATCCCGCGCTGTACCAGGCCTACCAGAACGCCGGCGGCTTCTTCGGCGCGCGCATCAAGGCAATCGCGGACTACCTGACGCTGCGTCCGGGCATGCGGGTGATCGACATCGGCTGCGGCCCCGGGCACATCCTCCGCCATCTGCCTGACGGCATCGACTATACCGGCTTTGACATCGACCAGGCCTACATTGCCTATGCAAGGCGATCGTTCGGCCATCTCGGCAAATTTCACTGCCGCCACTTCGATGCCGAGGCGGCCCGGGAATTCGCCGGCGCCGACGTCGTCATGATGAACGGCGTGCTGCATCATATCGCCGATGACGGCCTGCAGACGACGCTCGCCGATATCCGCGATGTGCTCAAGGAAGACGGCGTGCTGTTCACGCTCGATGGCTGCTACCGCGAGGGACAATCGCGCGTCGCCAAATGGCTGCTCGACAATGACCGCGGCGAATTCGTTCGCGACCGCGACGGTTACGACCAGGTGCTACGCCGCGCGTTCGGAAAGGTGAACCTCGCCATCCGCGACGACTATTCGCGCCTGCCCTATACGTTCATCATCGGCGTTTCGCAGAAATAGCCGGCGACCCGCGGAGGTGCTGGCGTTACGGTTTCCGCAGCAGGACGTCGACACCATCAACCGAGCGAACCAGCGAATAGGGCTTGAGCAATTCTGACAATTCAGCGTCGGCGCGGACCCATGCGCCCCAATCGTTGCGCACATTGTCGACCAGCACGATATCTGGCGGCAGCTTCCTGAAATCCTCGATCAGCCACTTCCGTTCGAGCGCCAGGTAGCCGGTAAGCTTTGCGTCGGCGGCGGCATCGACGGACGTCTTCTCCCGCGTCAGCCGCACGAATTCGCGGATCCAGAGGTTTTCCTGGCGCGAGACCCAGACGCCGCCGACATCGCGCACCAGCGGATGTCCGATCGCCGCCTCGCCGCTCAGCATCAGTATCCGCGGATGGGGCTTGAGCCCGGCAACCGCTTCACGGATCGGCCCGACATGGACATTGCCGTTGAACCACAGCATCCCGGCGACGAAGGTCACAGCCAGCACCACGGCCGATGCGATCTCGGCGCGGCGCGAACGCAAGGCCGTATCGGCCACGCCGGTCAGCACGTACCCCATCGCAAGCAACGCCAGCGTGACCATCGGATAGGAATGATAGGCCCAGCCCCGCCGCTGCAGGAAGAACGAGACCGCAAATCCGATCGACGCCAGAACCGCCATGGGCAGCACCGGATCGGCTGCCATCTTCTGGCGCATCAGCAGCACCGACACCATCGCGACCGCGAACAGCAATGTTGCATCGTTCAGGAAGATGACCGACAGCGGCATCGACCACGACAGATAGGTGTCGCGAACCAGCGGATAGGTGACCGTGAAATATTCGGAGTAGAACACGAAGGTCGAGGCGCTGACGGCCGACACGATGACCGCCGCAATGAAATTCTCCGGCGCAAGCAGCACCCGCCAGGACCGCGAGGACATCGCCGCCGCGGCGATGCACAGGGCCGCAGGCACCACGAAGAACGGCTTGAACGCGAGCGTGATGCCGGCACCGAAGCCGGCGATTAGGATCGCCCACAACGGCAGCACTTCACGATTTCCCCGCAGCGCATAAGCCGCGAGCGCCGGCAGGAAGGTGAGCGTCGCGATGTGTTCGCGTTGGGCAAAGACATGCATCGGCAGGATCGTGACGAGCGCCGCCGCCCAAATCACAAACGGCCCCCACTTCATCCGGGCGAGCTGTGGTGACAGAAGCAGGATGCGCGACGCGGCAAACAGCGAGGCCGCCGCCAGCACCAGGAGCTGGGTGTCGATCACATGCCGCGGATCCACGCCGAGCAACCGCGCCAGCGCGACAGCAGGCAGATAGGCAAAGGCCGCCATCGGCGGGTTGATCTCGATGATGTCGCGGTAGAGATGCTGCCCGTCCAGCATGCGTTCGCAGACGACGATCAGCCAACTCACATCGGTGTTGAGCGGAACCACCTGCCTCAGCAGGATGGCTGCGAGAAATACCAGGCCGGCCAGCAGCAGCGGCATCGGCGTCAACCCTTCCCGCATCGCCAGGCCTGACGGCGAAGGGCCGGAAACGGCGTCGAATTCTGTGGTCATGGGCCCAACCTGCGAGACGGCGCCACGCTAGCGAATGGGCGTTAACGCGCGATTTGCGATCCGTTGCGACGTATCGATACACCCAGTGAAATGTTCACGAATCCTTAAAGCCGGCGCCCTAGACGTGCATGGCCCGCAACTCCGGCGCGCCGGACAACGCACATGGGACAAGCGTGACACACGCCGCTGAATACGCCGGCAGCGCTGCTGCGACGCCCGCGCTCGGGGCGCGGCAGCGATCGATTTTCCAGGCCAGGACGCTGACGCCGATTGCGATCGCACTCGGCGCGATGCTGGCCGGCGCGATCTACACCTGGCTCGTCGGCGAAGACGTCAACTGGGATTGGCAGAACTACCACGAGTACAATGTCTGGGCCCTGATCAACGGCCGCTACGTCATCGATGCCCTGCCCGCCGGCTTTCAAACCTATTTCAACCCGACCGTCTATTTCCCGGTCTACTATCTGCGCCATCTGCTGCCGCTGCCCTACGGCCTGATGATCATCGGCGCGGTGCATGGCCTCAATCTGCTGCTGATCTATTTTCTTGTCCGCGTCCTCCTCAGCGAGGCAGCGACGGCGAGCGCGATCGCAGCCGCCATCCTGATTGCCGCGGTCGGCCCGATGACGCTGTCGGAGGTGGGAACGAGCTTCTCCGACATTCTCACCGCGCTGCCGATCCTCGCGGGCTGCATCCTGATCCTGTCGGCGAATGAAGCCCGCTACGGACGTTACGTCCTCGCCGGGCTCCTGATTGGTGCTGCCGTCGGACTGAAGCTGACCAATGTCGTTTACGCACTGGGGGCCGCCGCTGCGGTTCTCATGGCGCCACGTCCGCTGCTGGCGACGACCTGCCTCGGAATCGGCGGCGCTGTTGGCGCGATTCTGACGGGCGGCGCCTGGGGACTGATGCTCTGGCGCGAAACGGGCAATCCGATCTTCCCGCTCTTCAACGCCGTCTTCCAGTCTCCCGAGCTGATGCCCATGAACATCATGGACTGGCAGTTCCTGCCGCGCGGCTGGCTGGATGGGCTGGCCTATCCTTTTTACTGGCTGGTCGGCGACAACAGGAGCTCGGAATATCCGTTCCGCGACGCGCGATTTGCGATCGCCACCGTGTTGATCGTGCTCGGCGCCGGCAGGGCGCTGATGACGCGCAGCGCGATCTTCACCCGCCGCGACATTCAGTTCACGGCGTTCTTCATCGTCTCCTACGCAATGTGGCTCGTGCTGTTTTCGATCCAGCGCTACGCCATCGTACTGGAACTCTTGTGTGCGCCGCTGATCGTGCTGCTGATCGCGCGCTGCATGTCCGCCGCCCCAGGATCCTCCGCGGCCGCAGCGCCTGCTACCGCGGCAAATCCGGTGATGGTCGCGACGGCGCTCGCCATAGCACTGTGGTCGCAACCCGGCGACTGGTTCCGCCGCCCCTGGTCGAATGCATACAACCCGGTCATTGCAAGGCCGCTGCAACAGCCGGCGAACTTCTTCATCCTCGACAAACCGATCGCCTATGTCGCAACGCTGCTGCCGCCGCAGTCGCGGTTCTATCAGCTCGCCGACATCGCAATGCCCGTCATCCCCGGCGGCGAGTTCGATCGCCGTATCCGCGCCGGGCTAAACAATCCGCTGCCGGGCGGCGTGTGGGAAATGCACATGCGCGGCAAGCCGGTCCGCGAAACGTTGCTGGAGCGATACGGCCTTCGGCTCGACCCGTCGCGGCCCTGCGTCGAAATCGAGGGTGCACAGCTCTCGACCGCGATCGAGGCCTGCCCGCTGGTCGCGCGCGAGAAATGACGTGGCAGCGCAGCCCGGACCGGTGAGGCCCGGGCAAACCGATCCTTCATCATCCCGGGAACGCGTGCCGTGGCGCGCTCCGATGCTTCGAAGCACGCGGCCTTGCGCACCTTACATCAAGGCCGTCGCGCGCCGTTCCAGGCGGGCGCGGATCGTGTCGAGCTTTTGCGGACCCCGCCATCGCGACACCCGGCTACGGACCATGGTCATCAGTTCGCTACGCAGGCCATTGCAGACAATCGGCGCGCAATGCCGGTCCGGCGCTTCGGCCGCTCCGTACTTGCGGACGTAGTCAGCGAAGTTGCTCATCGTCTCGTCGACTCGCAGCAGCGTCTCGCACGGCGCCCCTTCGGCGTAAATGGCGTCATGGGTCTCGAGCTTGATGTGAAAGAATTCCAGTTCGGCATGCTCCTCCGCCGCATAGAGCGAAATCGTCGTACCGTTGATCAGGCTCCGAGCCGGAACGAGCAGGCCGTCGAGCAGCAAGGCGTGCGCCTGCGTCACATAGAGATCGGCGGACGGGACATTGGGGGCGAGAGCCGAGCGGGCAATACGAACAGGTCGCGCCATCTTCGCCCAGGGCCTGCTCGCGTCGCTCCTGATGCGGCGAAACCGTCCGATCCACTGGATGGGGCGCGTGCCTCCGAAGACGGTCTGCACCATGTCCCCGATGGCAAGATCTTCGACCCTGCGCTCACCTGTCGCCGTCGAAATGCGGGTGCCCCTCAGGAAACATTTGCCGCCGCCGTGGCCGCCATGATGACCGCCGTGATGTCCGCCATGGTGGCTGCCGTGATGTCCGCCATGATGACCACCATGATGACCGCCGTAATGGCCGCCGTGACGGCCACCACCGTGCCGGTTGCCATCGTGAGCCGATGCCGACGTGGTCGTCATGGTCTGCACTACGGCCGGGACGGCAGCCATGACGCAAATTGCCTTCAGGTTGTTCTTCAAAAACGAGCGGCGGGCGACGGTTGTTTTCGCCGCCAGCTCTTGCTCTGCCTGTACCGGTTCTTGAGTGATTTCAGTCATTGTCTTCGCCTCCAGTGAAAAGGGATAGTCATATGATATTCGCACCATAAAACGCGTTATGACATAACATATATTTGATATCATTTTGGTATGACTTCATTCCATCTGGGCGATGGCGGGCACGACCGCAATGACGCCACACGGTTCCGAGTCCAGAGATCACGCCAGCCGCCACCAAAGATGTGACGGCGATTATTCGTGGTGGGCGTGGATGATGGAGGTATTGCTTCGAGCACCGGACCGATAGCCTTCACCAGGTCCATGATGACGCCTTCATCGCCGGATTGATGGAAGGCAATCTTCCGATCGAGCTTGGCAGCCTGCTGCCTCGCAGTGATCCTTGAACTGCGCGGGCGTGCCGATGCCGTGATGTCGCTCGCGTACTCCAGCAGATGAGATTGGGGCCGTTGAGGACCATGAGGCGTTTCGTGGTTTGGTCCTTTCGGGACGCTGCACGACTGCGGGCGTCTACCCGCCTCGCCCAGCTTTGACGCGCACCGCGCCTGCGCAAGACTCAAGAATTAACCAGCCGTTAACCATTGTGGCGGAAGTTGTTCCCGTCCACAGAATCCGATTCCGATTTGTTCTCAAATTTGACGATCGGCGCCGAGATCAACTGTGGACGACGACGCTTTGCCCTGTGGACGGACTCAGGGGTGAGTTGCGCGGATTCCGCAAATCACATCACTTGAGCCCGGCAGGCCCCGGGACGATCACGAAGCGATCAGGGGAATGCAGCCGGGCGCCGCATGAGTTTGGGGCGTGCCGTTTCCCGCATGCGTATCAGAAGAATCCAAGAACAAGGTCCGAGACGGCATGTCCCTCCTCGAGAGCAACATCGATTCCAGGATTAACCCGCTCGCGGTGGTCGAGGATATCGCCGCCGATAACAACTGGGCGTTCGAGCGGTCCGGCGAGGACGAGGTCACCATCGTCTCCAAGGGCGACTGGACCGACTATCAACTTTCCTTCACCTGGATGGGGGAGATCGAGGCGCTGCATCTGGCCTGCGCCTTCGACATGAAGATTCCCCATGCACGTCGCGCTGAAGTGCAGCGGCTGATCGCCGCGGTCAACGAGCAATTATGGGTCGGCCATTTCGACATCTGGACCCACACCGGCATGATCATGTACCGGCAGGCGCTGGTGTTGCCGGGCGGCCTGACCGCCTCGACCGCGCAATGCGAGGCCATGCTGGTCGGCGCCATCCACGCCTGCGAGCGCTACTATCCCGCATTTCAGTTCGTGGTCTGGGCCGGGAAGACCGCGGCGGAAGCGATGAGCGCCGCGATGTTCGACACAGAGGGCGAGGCGTAGCTTCTCGCCGTCGTCCCGGTCGCCTTCACACATTCGATGTCGTTCCTGCGAACGCAGGAACCCATACGCGGTGCCCCCGGCTTCAAGCAAACGGCTTGTGGTCGCACTCTCGCTTCACTAGAAACGCCTGTGGCTATGGGTCCCCGCTTTCGCGGGGACGACGCGGGATTTGTTTCGATGGCTGCAAACACCACCAACACCCTCAAGGACGTCAGTGGCACCATCGTGCTTGCCGGCGCGGGCAAGATGGGCGGCGCGATGCTGACCGGATGGCTGGCCGGGGGCCTCGACGCCAACCGCGTGGTGGTGGTCGAGCCACACCCCTCCGATGACATCAAGGCGCTTGCCGTCAAGGGCGTCCAGCTCAATCCGAAAGACGCCGGCACGGCCGACACGCTGGTGGTGGCGGTGAAGCCGCAGATGTTCCGCGAAGCAGGGCCGGCACTGAAAAAGCTGGTCGGACCGAATACGCTCGTGGTCTCGATCATGGCGGGAACGACAATTGCGGCGCTGGAGCAGGTCTGCGGCGGCATGGTGGTTCGCGCCATGCCGAACACCCCGGCCGCGATCGGCCGCGGCATCACGGTTGCAGCGCCGGCGACGAATGTCAGCGCCGCGCAGCGCGCCACCGCGGACGTGCTGTTGCGCGCTACCGGCGCGGTCGAATGGGTCGATGATGAAGGCTTGATGGACGCGGTGACCGCTGTCTCGGGTTCCGGCCCGGCTTATGTCTTCCTGCTCGCCGAAGAACTCGCCCGCGCCGGCGTCGAGGCGGGCCTGCCCGCCGAACTCGCCACCCGGCTCGCGCGCGAGACCGTTGCCGGCTCCGGCGAACTGCTGCATCGCTCCGATCTTGCCTCCGCCACGCTGCGACAGAACGTCACCTCGCCCGGCGGCACCACGGCCGCCGCACTGGAAGTGCTGATGGCCAAGGACGGCCTGCAGCCGCTGATGGTCCGCGCCATCGCCGCGGCGACGAAGCGATCGAAGGAACTGGCGAAGTAGTTCGGTCCATCGACCTGTCATTGCCGGGCTCGACCCGGCAATCCATCAAACCAGAAGATTTTCACGATGGATGCGCGCGTCAAGCCCGCGCATGACGACCGGGAACAACGGCTGTCAGCTACTTCCCCGCCAACCGCTTGTTGAAATTCTCGACATTGATCAGCCCGCGGGCGTGGCGGCCCTCGCCGAGCTTGCGCGTGCCTTCGAACGCCGCGACCTCGAAGCGGATCACGCGGCGCTCGACCGCGACCACGCTTGCGGTCGTCCGAACCGTCGCGCCGACCAGCGCGGCCGCCAGATGGCGGATATCGACTTCGGTGCCGACCGTGACCCAGCCGGGCTGCAACGCACCGCGGATGGCGTCACCGGACGCCATCTCCATTTCCAGGATCATCATCGGCGTCGCGTAGACCATCGGCATGCCGGGCACGAAATGCCCGACCGTGCGCTCCGCCGGCACGACCAGCGTTCGCTCGGCGCTCATGCCGATCTTGATAAAGTCGCGTGCGTCCATGGAGAGACTTTCTTGCCCTCTCCCCTTGTGGGAGAGGGTGGCTTCGCGGAGCGAAGACGGGTGAGGGGTCTTTCTCCGCGGATGGAGACCCCTCATCCGTCGCGGACTATGTCCGCGCCACCTTCTCCCACAAGGGGAGAAGAAAGAGGCGCGTGCTACTTCTTCGCCGCCGCCGCACGCTCGACGAACGTCTTGCCGCCCTTCATCTTGTGGGCGAGCGGCGCTTCGTTGATCTGGATCACGACCGCGTCGGCATCGACGCCGAGATTCTTCACCAGCGCCTGGGTGATGTCACGCATCATGCCGGCCTTCTGTTCGTCGGTGCGGCCGAAGGCCATGCTCACGGTGATCTCAGGCATTGTGGTCTCCTCGTTGCTTTTCTTTTCGTGACAGTCCGGGCGCATCCCGGCCATTCAATCCCCTGCATCAAACAAGACGTGGATGCCCGGCACAAGGCCGGGCATGACGCCTGGAATGAATAGCTATCCCCACTTCACGTCATGGCGCGCCAGCACTTCGCGCACCTTGGCGACGATCTCGCTTTCGGCACAGGAAAACTGCGCCGGGCGCGTTTCGCGCCATTCCTGGTTGGAAGCAATTGCGGCAGCTGCTTTGGCGCCCTCGATCAGATCCTTGATCTGGATCTCACCGCCGCGCCTTTTCATCCGATCCCTGGATGATCACGCAGGGCGAGTTGCGGCGGTCGGCATATTTGAGCTGGTTGCCGATGTTCTTGGGATTGCCCAGATAGAGCTCGGCGCGGATGCCGGCTGGCGCAAGCTGCGCGACCATCTTCTGGTAGTCGGCGACGCGGTCGCGATCGAACACGGTGACGACGACCGGGCCCGAGATCGGGCCGCGTATCGAGCTTGCCGAGCATCGTCAGCGCCGCCTGCAGGCGCGAGACGCCGATGGAGAAGCCCGTCGCCGGCACCGGCTCGCCGCGGAAGCGCGAGACGAGCCCGTCATAGCGGCCACCGCCGCCGACCGAGCCGAAGCGCACGGGGCGGCCCTTTTCGTCCTGGTTTCGAAGGTCAGTTCGACCTCGTAGACGGGGCCGGTGTAGTATTCGAGGCCGCGGACGACGGACGGATCGATGACGATTTGATCCCGCCCATAGCCGGATGCCGTAACGAGCTTGGCTGATCGCGTCGAGCTCGTCGCGGCCTTCCTGCCCAATCTTGCTGTCGCGCAGCCGTGCATGCGATCGGCGCGCCTGGTTCGATTGCGCCAACGACGAGCGCAATGTCATCGGGCTTCAGGCCCGCGCCCTTGGTGAAGTCGCCGACTCGTCCTTGCGGCCGTCACCCAGCAATTGCTGAACGCCGGCAGATGCCGAAACGATCGAGCTTGTCGATCGCGCGCAGGACAGTGAGCCACTGGCCGTCATCGGCGATCGCCGAGCGCGATCGCAGCACGCCATCGAGCACCTTGCGGTTGTTCACCTTCACCACGTAGCTGCCGCGCGGGAATGCCGAGCGCTTCCATCGTGTCCGCCATCATCATGCACATCTCGGCATCCGCCGCCGGCGACGCCGAGCCCACCGTATCGGCGTCGAACTGCATGAACTGGCGGAAGCGGCCGGGGCCGGGCTTTTCGTTGCGGTAGACGTAGCCGGCGCGATAGCTGCGATAGGGCTTCGGCAATGCCTCGAAATTCTCCGCGACATAGCGGGCCAGCGGCGCGGTCAGATCGTAGCGCAGCGACATCCACTGCTCGTCGTCGTCCTGGAACGAGAACACGCCCTCGTTCGGCCGGTCCTGGTCGGGCAGGAACTTGCCGAGCGCGTCGGTGTACTCGATCGCCGGCGTTTCCACCGGCTCGAAGCCGTAGCGCTCATAGACCTCGCGGATTTTCTCGACCATCTGGCGCGTGGCGGCAATCGCCGCCGGGCCGCGATCTTCCAGTCCGCGCGGCAGCCGCGCCTTCAGTTTCTGGGGTTTTTTGGGTTTTTCAGCCATTTTGGTTCACAACGCTTGGGCGGCGTTGGTACCAGCCAAGGCGCGATGCGGCAACCGGTGCTTCTGTCGGATGGGGCGTCATTCCGGAGCGATGCGAAGCATCGAACACGGAATCTCGAGATTCCGGGTCTGGTCCTGCGGACCATCCCGGAATGACGATTACACCGTTCACAGCACCTTTCTGATCCAGTCGTGCGGATCGGCCGCGCGACCGTACTGGATGTCGACCAGTTTCTTGCGCATCCCCATCGCGACGGCGCCGGCGGCGCCACCGCTGATGAGGAAATCGCCGCTCGCCGAACACACCTTGCCGATCGGCGAGATGACGGCCGCGGTGCCGCAGGCGAACGCTTCCTTCAGCTTTCCGCTGGCGGCATCTGCGCGCCACTGGTCGATGGTGTAGGCCTCCTCGCGCACCGGCGTGCCGGCGTCCCTGGCGAGCGCGATGATCGAATCGCGGGTGATGCCCGGCAGGATCGTGCCGAGCGGCGGCGTCGAGAGCGAACCGTCTTCGAACACGAAGAACACGTTCATGCCGCCGAGTTCCTCGATATAGCGGCGCTCGATGGCATCGAGGAAGACAACCTGATCGCAACCGTGTTCGATGGCCTCGGCCTGCGCGCGCAGGCTGGCGGCGTAATTGCCGCCGCACTTGACGGCACCGGTGCCGCCGATCGCAGCGCGCGTGTAATGCTCCGACACCCAGATCGACACCGGCGCTGGTCCGCCCTTGAAATAGGAGCCGACCGGCGAGGCGATGACGGCGAAGATATATTCGGACGACGGCTTCACGCCGAGGAACACCTCGCTCGCGATCATGAAGGGCCGCAAATAGAGACTGCCCTCGCCGCCCGGAATCCAGGCGCGGTCGATGCGCACGAGCTGCTCGACGGCTTCGATGAACACGGACTCGGGCAGCGGCGCCATGGCCATCCGCTCGGCCGAATTCCGGAAACGCCGGGCGTTGGCATCGGGGCGGAACAGGTTGACGCCGTTGTCGCGCTTGTAGGCCTTGAGGCCTTCGAAAATCTCCTGCGCGTAGTGCAGCACGGCGACCGCCGGATCGAGCGGAAAATTCGCCCGGGCTTCGACCCGCGCGCCATGCCAGCCCTTCGGCTGGCTGTAGCGGACCAGCGCCATGTGATCGGTGAAAACCCGGCCAAAGCCGGGATCCGCGAGCTTTGCCGCACGCTCGTTCTCGGAGGTCGGATTGGCCGTAGGCTGGATATCGAATTTCAAGCTCATCCCTTTGCTTCCCGCTGTCGGAATCGGCGCGATAGGTCACGCCGGCCTGCCTCTCCGGGCCTGCTGGGTTAATCGGTCTGGACTTCGCCACCACCGGCCTTGCGGCCGGCTTCCATCGCCGTCATGTCGGTTGAGGACATGCTTTTGCGGAATGCCGAAGTCCAGTATGTTTGCCGAAATGCCGCTCGACAATCACACGGTAGTCCAAATAGCGGCCGTTGCCGCCATTGCTGGCTTTTTCCGGCTGCCTGACACGTCGCCACCCCGAAACGACTTAAAGTTTCGTCGTGACTGGCAGTTTTGTAACATTGAACCCAAGATATGTCAACATGACTGACATAAATTTCTCGCAGTCCAACACCGACCCCGATTCGAAGGGCAACGAAGGCACGTCTGCCGCCCTGCGGCCGGGCGAAATGCGCTGGGACATCATCGAGCTGCTGTTCTTTGCGTATCGCGACTTCGTCGGCGACGCCGATCACGAGCTGGAGGTTTTCGGCTTCGGCCGCGCCCACCACCGCGTGATGCACTTCGTCTACCGCTATCCCGGCCTCAAGGTCGCCGACCTGCTGGACGTCCTGCGAATCACCAAGCAGTCGCTCGGCCGCGTGCTCAAGCAGTTGCTCGACGAGGGCTACATCATCCAGAAGACCGGCAACAACGACCGCCGGCAGCGCCTTCTTTACGCCACCCCCAAAGGTGAAGCGTTGGTGGCAAAGCTCGCAGGGCTGCAGACCGATCGCATCACCCGCGCGCTCGCGGACATCAATCCCGAGGGCGTCGCGGCGATCAACCAGTTCCTGCGCGCGATGATCGATCGCGATGACCCCGACAAGGTGCTGGAAGCGATTTTCGGAACCGGCAGCAAGAAGCCAAGGGAGTGATCGTGGCGCAAGGAGCAACCATCGTCGCCGCTACCGCGCGCACGCCGGCGCAACCCGCCGACGACGCCCCGCATCTCCTGCTGGTCGACGATGACCGCCGGATCCGTGACCTGCTGTCGCGTTTTCTTTGCGGCGAAGGTTATCGCGTCACCACCGCATCGAGCGCGACCGACGCGCGCGCCAAACTGCTCGGCCTGCATTTCGATCTGCTGATTCTCGACGTCATGATGCCCGGCGAAACCGGGTTCGACCTGGCGCGCTTCATCCGCACCTCCTCCTCGGTGCCGATCATCATGCTGACGGCGCGCCATGAAGCGGAGGCCCGGATCGAGGGCCTGCAGATCGGCGCGGACGACTACGTCGCCAAACCGTTCGAGCCGCGCGAGCTGATCCTGCGCATCGGCAACATCCTCAAGCGCACCGCGCCGCCGCCGGTGGAGACGCTGGAGCAGATCGCGTTCGGGCCTTACGTTTTCCACATCGACCGCGGCGAACTGCGCCAGGGCGAGGAGATCATTCACCTGACCGATCGCGAACGCGAAATGTTGCGCATCCTGGCGGCTGCGCCAGGCGATACCGTGCCGCGCGCGGCGCTCACCGGCGGCGGCACGGTGAACGAGCGCGCCGTCGACGTGCAGATCAACCGGCTTCGGCGCAAGATCGAGCGCGATCCCGCCAATCCGCTGTTCCTGCAGGCGGTGCGCGGCATCGGCTATCGCCTGGTCGCCTCGCCCTGAACCGATCACCACCATGAGCACGCTCGACACCGGCCTGAGCCTGATCCGCAACGCGTCGCAACGCGTCTCCAGGGCCAATGGCTGGATGGGCAACGCGTTCAAGAGCTGGATGCCGACCGGCCTCTACGCCCGTGCGTTGCTGATCATGATCGTGCCGATGGTAATCCTGCAGACCGTGGTCGCATTCGTGTTCATGGAGCGGCACTGGAACACGGTGACGCGGCGCCTGTCGGCCGCGGTGGTGCAGGACATCGCCGCACTGATCGACGTCTACAAGGCCTATCCGCAGGACAAGGACCGCGCGCAACTTCGCCGAATAGGGCAGCGGCTGCAGCTCGTCGTCGATTTTCTTCCCGTCGGCGACATGCCGCAGCCCGGGCCGAAGCCCTTCTTCTCGCTGCTCGACCAGACGCTCTCGGTGCAGCTCGGTCGCCAGATCGGGCGGCCGTTCTGGATCGACACCGTCGGCAAGTCCAACCAGGTGGAGATACGGATCCAGCTTGACGACGTGGTGATGCGCGTGTTCGCGCAGCGCAGCGCCGCCTATGCTTCCAATTCGGAGATCTTCATTTTCTGGATGCTGGGCACGTCCTCGATCCTGCTGATCGTGGCGGTGCTGTTCCTGCGCAACCAGATCAGACCGATCCTGCGGCTGGCGGATGCCGCCGA
Source organism: uncultured Alphaproteobacteria bacterium (assembly GCA_963823485.1). Lineage (GTDB taxonomy): Bacteria > Pseudomonadota > Alphaproteobacteria > Rhizobiales > Xanthobacteraceae > Bradyrhizobium. Next base: position 154,695 of record CAWGLP010000025.1, on the reverse strand, counting down.
AAGCTTCGGCAAGGGCCGCGAGGTGCCGAATTTCCGTCCCCGCGGCGCGCGGGAAGTGCGGCGCGCGGCGCAGGCGTTCCTGGAGATGAAAGCCCGCGTCGAGCGCTCGCTCGAGCAGCGCACCGCGATGCTGGCCGGCGTGTCGCACGATCTGCGCACCATCCTGACCCGCTTCAAGCTCGAACTGGTGCTGATCGGAGATAGCCCGGAAGTCGACGGCATGCGCAAGGATGTCGACGAAATGTCCGCCATGCTGGAGGCCTATCTCGCCTTTGCACGCGGCGACAGCGGCGAGATCGCGCAGCCAACCGACATGGCGATGGCGTTGGAGGAACTGCGCAGCGACGCCGAGCGCAACGGCCATACCGCGACCGTGACATTCCACGGCCTGCCGGTGGTGACGGTGAAGCCGGCCGCGTTCAAGCGCTGCATCGCCAACCTCGTCTCCAACGCGGCGCGACATGCCGAGACGGTTTCGATCACCGGCCATCGCGACCATCGCTATCTGACGGTGACGGTCGACGACAACGGCCCGGGAATTCCCGCCGGAATGCGTGAAGAAGTGTTCAAGCCGTTCCTGCGGCTCGACGATGCCAGAAACCAGGACGAGGGCGGCACCGGGCTGGGACTTGCCATCGCCCGAGACATCGCCCGCTCGCATGGCGGCGATATCACCTTGGGCGACAGCCCGATGGGCGGCTTGCGCGCCACGATCCGGGTGCCCGTGTAGCAACTCCCTCTCCCGCAGGCGGGGCGAGGTGTACCGGATACGTCGATTTAGCGCGGCAAGGCGACTACTTGGCCGACTTCGGGATCAGCCCCTTCAGCTTTTCCATGTCCTTGATGTTCATCTTGATGCCGCCGGGCATCACGATGTCACCGGGCTTCTGGTCGGGCTTGCAGGCGCCCAGCCACTTCGCCTCGATCGTCGTGGTGGTGTCGCGCGGCATGCCGGCGGGGGCGCGGTCGGATTGCGAGGTGGATTTCACGGTATAGGCCGCATTGAAGTCCCCCGTGATTTCAGCCCGCGAGGTGATCGACACGCCGGCGATACTGCAGACCGAATCAGTGACGTAGCCGGTCGCCGTCTTCTGGATGTCCTGCTTCGGGCACAATTCCTTGCCCATCGGCGACAACGCCGTGCTCATATCCTTGTCGGTGGTGGCGTCGGTGCATTGCTGCATGGTCATGTCAGGCGAAGGCGCACCTGCGCGCACTACCTTCATTTCCCACAGGCCGGCCTTGCGCACCGGCAGATCAACCGCGCTCGCGCCGCCCGTCGGCAGCAGGGACAACAGACTGAGCGCCCAGCCAAATGACAAAAGCCGTCGCATCATCTCGCGCTCCCGCAGATGTGGATGGAGGGCAGCTGGCGCTCAGTAGAGCGTGCGCAAGGGTCGTTCAGCGGCCCCATAGGGCACCCAGCGGCACGCGAATGAAATGTAGCCGCCGTAATTGGCCTGGACTGCGAGGAATTTCACCACCTTGCCGTAGGAGGCGCAGTGATCGACCGCCAGTTGGCGGGCATCGGCCTGGGTCGCGAGCGAATAGGCTATGATTCCGCCGGTATCGTTGCCCTTGAACGGCGGCACTGAATCGGCCCGCGCCGACGCGCCCGCCAGCACTCCGCATATGGCAACCAGGCACACGGCCCCAATTCTTCGCATCGCAGACTCTCATTTCGCCCGAAGCACAGCATAGAGCCTGCGGGCGGCCGTGAAAAGAATGGTCACGGCAACAGAAGGACTTACCTGCAAGGTGTTGCCGCGTTGCACTTGACCTAGCGGAGGCTTCGCGGCACCGTCCCCATTGTTCGAATACGGATGGATTCCGATGCGCAACCTGTTCACATCCCTGAAAACTATCGGTCTTGGATTGATCCCAGGGATAACGCTTGCGCTGCTGGCCTCCGCGCCGGTGGCCCAGGCCGCCAATCCGTTCGAACTGAATTTCTGGCTGTCCGGACCGCGCTATGACGGCCGGGTTGCTCCTTGCGAAGCCGCGCTGCCGACCATCACCTCGCAATTCCAGGAGAAGGAAAGCACCTTCTGGAATTCGGCGCTGACCATCACCGCCTATGGCCGCATTCACGAAACCGCCTTCCGGCCCTGGCAATCCGACAATATCCCCCGCCGCTACTGCTCGGGCGACGTGATGCTGAGCGACGGCAAGAAACGCAGCGTGCACTACTCGATCATTGAGGACGGCGGCTTTGCCGGCTTCGGCCAGGGCGTCGAATGGTGCGTCACTGGCCTCGACCGCAACTGGGCCTACGCCCCTGGCTGCAAGGCCGCGCGGCCCTGATTGGCGGCCCCTGATCCCTGCCCGAGCTTTGACGAACGACGCGCGCCGACGTGGGCGCAGGGCCTGTTTGCGATCTTTGTTCTTGAAATGTTCCGACTCCCTGCTACCTTGCCGCAGTCGAGTAAGGGGAGTGTCTGATGTCTCGAACGGCCCGCATTTGCCGGTTTGTGATCTTGCTGCTGGCGTTTCTGGCATTCTCAGGGGGCGTGGCCGACGCCCAGGACCGTCGGCAGAACGCGGCCGGCGAGTTCGACTTCTACGTCCTCGCCCTGTCCTGGTCGCCATCGTTCTGCGAGGCGGCCGCCGAACGCGGCAACAGCGGACGCTCGCATATCCAGTGCGGCCGGCCCTATTCCTTCGTGGTGCACGGCCTGTGGCCGCAATATGAGCGCGGCTTTCCCGAATACTGCCAGCGGCCGTCGCCGCGGCTCGACCGCAACGTCATGAACGCGATGCTGGACTTGATGCCGGCGCCGGGCCTGATCTTCAATGAGTGGGACAAGCACGGCACCTGCTCCGGCCTCGGCGCACGTTCCTACTTCGAGAGCATCCGCAAGGCCCGTGCAGCGGTGAAGATCCCGGAGGAATTCCTCCAATTGTCGGAGCCGAAGACGATTGCGCCTGCCGACCTCGAACAGGCCTTCATCAAGGTCAATCCGGGCCTGAGCAGTTCGGCGATCTCGGTGATCTGCACCAGCCGGCGGCTGAGCGAGGTACGGATCTGCATGAGCAAGGACCTGCAATTCCGGGCCTGCGAGGAAATCGACCGCCGCACCTGCCGGCGCGACGAAGTGGTGATGCCGCCGGTTCGGGGCGGCTGAAGGGTCGCCTGTCGCGTCATTGCGCAAGGCAGAGCGGCGACAAAATCCATTCTTTCCGGGAGGTTGCATGGATTGCTTCGCTGCGTTCGCCATGACGTGCTAGTTCTGCCCCATGAACTACCGACACGCCTTTCACGCCGGCGGCTTTGCCGACGTCATCAAGCACATCGTGCTGGTGCGCATGCTCACCTATCTGCAGGAGAAACCGGCGGCGTTTCGCGTCATCGACACCCATGCCGGCGCCGGACGCTACGATCTCGCCGGCGACGAGGCACGCCGCGGTGGCGAATGGCTCACCGGCATCGCGCGTGTGATGCAGGCGCGGTTTTCGGATGCGGCGCTTCCCGTGGTTGCGCCCTATCTCGACATCGTCAGGGCATTCAATCCGCCGGGCGAGCTGACTGCCTATCCCGGATCGCCGTTGATCGCCCGGGCACTGCTGCGGCCACAGGACCGTCTCACGGCCTGCGAAATCGAGCCGAACGCCCGCAAGCAATTGATCGACGCGCTGCGGCGCGACACCCAGGCGCGGGTGGTCGATCTCGACGGCTGGACGGCATTGCCGGCCTTCGTGCCGCCGAACGAACGACGCGGCCTGGTGCTGATCGATCCATCGTTCGAGCAGAAGGACGAATTCGAAACGCTCGCCGCTCGATTCGCCGAAGCCTACGCGAAGTGGCCGACCGGCAGCTATCTGATCTGGTATCCGGTCAAGAGCCGGCGCGCCACCGACACGCTGGCCCGCCACGTCGCCGAAATCATCGCCGCCAGCAAGCCCGCAGGAAAATCACTGCGGCTCGAATTCAGCGTCGCGCCGCAGGCCGCGGGCGGCCCTCTCACCTCCACCGGCCTTCTGATCGTCAACCCGCCATGGACGCTGGCGGGTGAGTTGAAGACCATTCTACCCGAACTTGAAAAGCCGCTCGGCCAGGGCGGCGCTGCCCGTTTCAGGCTCGAGACGCCCAAGCCCTGAACTCCCCTCTCGGGAGCTCCCGGTGGCCGCGCATCCGCGAAAAGTGCGTTTGGGCCGTAGGCAATTCGCGCAAAACAGGTTTATGCTCAGTCCGTTGGGACTGGCTTTACGTTCCGCTTCCGCGAATGGTTGCGGCGGAGTGATCAAGGCCGAATAAAAATCCAGGTCGACCGGGCGTGAACCGGTGGGCTCAGGTGGCCAAGCTTCCGGCAGCGAATGTCCGGTCGGCCGATACGCGAGATGCGCGTAGCGGCGGAGCAGTACGGGGGAGGAGTTCCCGATGGCCATGACTGGAACGGTCAAGTTCTTCAATGGCGAACGCGGCTACGGCTTCATCAAGCCTGATGATGGCGGCCGCGATGTGTTCGTTCACATCACCGCCGTCGAGCGGGCTGGGTTGAAGGATTTGGCAGAAGGACAGCGCATCACGTTCGAGGTCGAACCGGACAAGAAGGGTAAAGGCCCCAAGGCGGTCAACCTGGTGATTTCATCGTGAGTTGATGTCTCGCGTTTGAAGCGAACCGAGTCTTGCCTGCGAACATCCGGATGACGCGGGGTCGTCGGGCATTCGCACGTTCATCGCCGGGACAAAAAAAATCCCGGCGGCTTACTGCCGCCGGGAGGTTGAAGGCGATAGTTTTCTTGTTCTCAGAAGCGATAGTTCACGCCGGCCCGGATGATGCCGAACCGGTAACCGTTCGACGCACCTGTAATGACGAAGTTGCTGTTGGCCAGATCGACATAGAGGTACTCGATCTTGGCGCTCCAGTTCTTGCTGAAGCCCATTTCGGCGCCGGCGCCGAGCGTCCAGCCGGCGTTGGTGTGTGATTCCGACAGGCCGAAGGTGGCAGCGCGCAGTTCACCGAAGGCAAGGCCGCCGGTGCCGAAGAACATCACATTGTCGAACGCATAGCCGACGCGGCCGCGCACCGTGCCGAACCACGGGTTGGAAAACTTCCACGGTGCGAAGGTTTCTTCGGCGCCCGTCGCCTGGATGTCGCCCTCGACGCCGAACACCCACGGGCTGCCGGGTTGCTGCCAGTTGAACCCGGCCTGAATGCCGCCCGCTACTCCCGACGGCTTGGTCGGGTTGTTGGCGACCGAACCCCAGGCATAGCCGAGGTTGCCGCCGAGATAGGGGCCGGCCCAGCTATAGGGGTCGAACCGCTGGTTGCTGGTGTAGGTGCGTCCGTAACTGAGGTCGGCGGCCTGCGCCGACACGGTCGAGCCCGCGGCGATCAGCGCCAGCGCGCGCAATACAAACCTGCTCATACGCAACTCCACGCAACTGCCGCGACCCGTCGGCTCAAAGGCCAGTCTGGTTACGGAATTCCAACTCTTTCACGCACGATTTATCGAGAGTTTTAAGTTAAAGGGTTGTTAAGCTGGGGTTACTGCCCGCTCATCATTGTTAAGAATGCGTAACCAGCGCCCGGCTGGTACCTCCGCAAGCGCTGGCGATGCCGCCGCGCAGCGCCTAATTTAGGCTCATGGATCACGATTCTACCGATCATCCGAAGGGCCCGCGGAAGGCGCGGCGGGGTTCCCGGCCGGATTTGCCGCCGCCGGACCTCGCTCCCCAGGACCTGGCTCCCCAGGATCTGGCCGCCGCCGATGTCGATCCCGCGACGCCGGTCGCCGAGGAGGACGATGAGGCGCGCCTGCCGGAAGCTCCGGAAGAACCGGTCGAGGCGGTCGCCGAAGGTCCGCTCGCGGTCGGCCATGCCGCCATCGAAAACGCGGTGCGGCTGGCGCCGACCTCTCCGGGCGTCTACCGCATGCTCAACGCCGCCCATGACGTGCTGTATGTCGGCAAGGCGAAAAACGTGCGCAAGCGGCTTTCGTCCTATGCGCGCGTCAACGCGCCACTGCCGGCGCGCATCCTGCGCATGATCGCGGCGACCGTCACAGTCGAGATCGTCTCCACCACGACCGAAACCGAAGCGCTGCTGCTGGAAGCCAATCTGATCAAGCAGTTGCGGCCGCGCTTCAACGTGCAACTGCGCGACGACAAATCGTTTCCCTATATCCTCATCACCGGCGATCACTGGGCGCCGCAGATCCTGAAGCATCGCGGCGCGCAGACCCGGCCCGGCCGCTATTTCGGACCGTTCGCATCCGCCGGCGCCGTCAACCGCACCATCACGGCGCTGCAGCGCGCCTTCCTGATCCGTTCCTGCACCGACGGCTTCTTCGAAAGCCGCACCCGGCCCTGCCTGCTCTACCAGATTCGCCGCTGCTCCGGCCCCTGCACCGGCGAGATGGACTTTCCCGGCTATACCGAGCTGGTTCGCGAGGCGAAAGATTTCCTGTCCGGCCGCAGCCATCTGGTGAAGCAGGAACTGGCCGGAGAGATGGAGAAGGCATCCGCCGAACTCGAGTTCGAGACCGCCGCACTCTATCGCGACCGCCTCGCCGCGCTGTCGGCGATCCAGTCGCAGCAGGGCATCAATCCGCGCACCGTGGAAGAGGCCGACGTGTTCGCCATCCACCAGGAAGGCGGCTATTCCTGCGTCGAGGTGTTCTTCTTCCGCACCGGCCAGAACTGGGGCAACCGCGCCTACTTCCCGCGCGCGGAGAAATCGTTCACGCCGGAGGAGGTGCTGGGCTCGTTCCTCGCGCAATTCTACGACGACAAGCCGCCGCCGAAACTGATCCTGCTGTCGCACGAGATCGAGGAAAGTGCGTTGCTGGCCGACGCGCTCGCCGTCAAGGCCGGCTTCAAGGTGGAGGTCTCCACCCCCAAGCGCGGCGAAAAGAAAGAACTGATCACGCACGCGCTCACCAATGCGCGCGAGGCGCTCGGCCGCAAGCTGAGCGACACCGCGACCCAGAGCCGGCTGCTGCAGGGCATGGCGGCGACGCTCGCATTGCCGCAGACGCCAAAGCGGATCGAGGTCTATGACAACAGCCACATCCAGGGCACCAACGCGGTCGGCGCGATGATCGTGGCGGGGCCGGACGGCTTCATCAAGAACCAGTACCGCAAGTTCAACATCAAGTCCGAGGGACTAACGCCCGGCGACGACTACGCAATGATGCGCGAGGTGCTGGAGCGGCGCTTCAAGCGGCTCCTGAAACCGCCGGAAGGCGACGCCGCCAAAGCAGCGGCAAAGGCGGACGATGATTCGTTTCCGCAATGGCCCGATCTCGTCATCATCGACGGCGGCCGCGGCCAGCTCAATGCGGTGCGGGAGATCTTCGCGAACCTTGGCCTGACCCAGGTGTCGCTGATGGCGGTCGCCAAGGGCCCGGACCGCGACGCCGGGCGCGAGACCCTGTTCATGCCCGACCGCGAGGCCATCAAGCTCGAGCCGCGCGACCCCGTGCTGTATTTCATTCAGCGGCTGCGCGACGAGGCGCACCGGTTCGTGATCGGTTCGCACCGCAAGCTGCGCAAAAAGGACATCCGGGAGGCCGGCCTGCAGGAGATTCCGGGCATCGGCCCGTCACGCAAACGTGCCTTGCTGCATCACTTTGGTACGCTGAAGGAGATCGAGCGGGCCTCGATCGCCGATCTGGGCAAGGTTCCCGGCGTCAGCGCCGAAAGCGCCCGCAAGATTTTCGAGTTTTTCCATGCACAGCCGGGTTAAAGGGGACCCGTCCCACAAGGGTGTTTCACATGAACGTCGCCTGCGACAGATGATCTAGGACCCGCACGGTTGACCTTCACGCTCCAGCGGTATTGGTAAGACGGATGAACATCGCAACGACCAGGGGACAGGCCAAGCGCCTGTCGCTGCCGAATATCCTGACCTACGCCCGCATTGCCGCCATTCCGGTGGTGGTGGGCTGCGTTTTTGCCCAATCGATCCTGGACGGGCCGTTGTGGCTGCGCTGGGTGGCGCTGGCGGTCTTCATCGCCGCGGGGGTCACGGACTACCTCGACGGCTACTATGCACGGATGTGGGATCAGCAGTCAGCCTTTGGCCGGATGCTCGACCCGATCGCTGACAAGCTTCTGGTGGCGTCCTGCCTGCTGATGCTGGCGGCCGACAACTCCATCCATGGCTGGACGCTGTGGGCCGCCATCGTGATCCTGTGCCGCGAGATTCTGGTCTCGGGCCTGCGGGAGTATCTCGCCGCGCTCCGGGTCAGCGTGCCGGTGACGCGGCTGGCGAAGTGGAAGACCACCATCCAGTTGGTCGCGATCGGCTTTCTGATCGCGGGCGAAGCCGGCGAACAGATCCTGCCGGCTACCACGCTGATCGGAATCGCGCTGCTATGGATGTCGGCGCTGTTCACGATCTACACCGGCTGGGACTATTTCCGCGCCGGCATCCATCACCTCATCAAGGAGGATGAGGGATGAAGGTGAAATATTTCGCCTGGGTGCGCGAACGGGTCGGCCTCGCGGAGGAAACCGTCGAGCCGCCAGCCAATGTTCGCACCGTGAACGATCTGATCGGCTGGCTCTCCAGCCGCGGCGAGACCTACGCCTACGCGTTCGAGAAGCCAAAGGTGATCCGCGCCGCGATCGACCATACCCACGTCAAGCCGGACGCCGTGATTTCCGGCGCGCGCGAGATCGCCTTTTTCCCGCCGATGACCGGCGGCTGACGTCCGTCATGCCCGTCACCGCGACCATCCGCATCCAGCAAGCCGATTTCGACGTCGCCCACGAGATCGCGGAACTTAGCAGTGGCCGCACGGACGTGGGCGCCGTCGTCTCCTTTAGCGGCATCTGCCGTGGCAGCGAGAACGGCGAGGCGATCGCCGCGCTGACGCTCGAACATTATCCCGGAATGGCGGAAGCCGAGATCGGACGGCATGCCAATGAAGCGTTGTCGCGCTGGCCGCTGCAGGGACTTACAATCATCCACCGGTTCGGCCGGATCGCGCCGGGAGAAAACATCGTCCTGGTGGTCACCGCGTCGGCGCACCGGCAAGCGGCCTTCGAAGCAGCGGAATTCCTGATGGACTACCTCAAGACGAATGCGCCGTTCTGGAAGCGCGAGGAAAGCGGCCAGGGCACGAGCTGGGTCGAAGCGCGCGACCATGACGATGCCGCAGCCGCCCGCTGGACCAAATCCTGATGGCCAGGCGTGCGAAAAAAGCGGCCAAGCCGCGCAGCGCGGCAGCGAAGCTTCCAAAAGTCGGCGCTGGCGAACTGCTGACGTTGCTCGATTTCGTCCGCTATGCCGTCAGCCGCTTCACCGAAGCCGAACTGGTGTTCGCCCACGGCACCACCGACCCGCTGGCGGAAGCCGCCTTCCTGGTTGGCGAGGCGCTGCATCTGCACCCCGACCAGTTCGAGGCCTTCGCAACCGCCCGCGTCACTGCGGCCGAGGCCAAGAAGATCCTCGACCTGATCGCGCGCCGCGTCACGACGCGAAAGCCATCTGCCTACCTGGTCAACAAGATCTACATGCGCGGCCTGCCGTTCTATGTCGACGAGCGCACCATCGTGCCGCGCTCCTTCATCGGTGAATTGCTGGAACGGCACTTTGGCGAGGACGACGACGATCAGGGCGGCTCGCTGATCGCGGACCCGTTCGCGGTGGAAAGCGTGCTCGACCTCTGCACCGGATCGGGCTGCCTCGCCATCCTGGCAAGCCTGCAGTTTCCGAATGCGCGGGTCGATGCGGTGGATATTTCAAAGGATGCGCTCGAAGTCGCCGCACGCAATGTCGGCGATTACGGCCTGCAGGATCGCGTCACGCTGCACCGTGGCGATCTGTTCAAGCCGCTCGGCGACAACCGCTACGACCTCATCATTTCCAATCCGCCCTATGTCGATGCGGAAGGCATGGCCAATCTGCCGCGCGAGTGCCGTAGCGAACCGAAGCTCGCCTTTGATGGCGGCGCCGACGGGCTCGACATCATCAGGCGCATCCTCGACGAGGCGGGCGCACACCTGACGCCGCAGGGCGGGCTGTTGTGCGAGATCGGGCGCTGCCGTCCGCAACTCGAGGAAGCCTACCCGCAATTGCCGCTGCTCTGGCTCGATACCGAGGATTCCGAGGGCGAAGTGTTCTGGATCGCCGCCAGCGATCTGTAGAGCCTCGGTTCCACCTGGCTCGAGCAAACCGCAGGCCGCGCTTGCGTGGAAATATCACGGCGTATTGTCGTTCCCGTTGCGCGGCGAAACTGATAGCTTGCCGCAAGCTCCCGAACCGCAAAGAGGCCTGCCATGCTGGACAAGAGCTCTCGCCCCGCCGCCGTCAACGTTCCGAACGATCTCGCAGCGCACTGGATGCCGTTCACGGCCAACCGTGCGTTCAAGAAAAATCCGCGGCTGCTCGCCGGCGCGAAAGATATGCACTATTTCACCGTCGACGGCCGCAAGATCATCGATGGCGCCTCGGGCATGTGGTGCACCAATGCCGGCCACGGCCGCACCCAGATTTCGTCGGCGATCGCCAAACAGGCGGAGGCGCTGGATTACGCGCCGCCGTTCCAGTTCGGCATTCCGCAGGCGTTCGAACTCGCCAGCCGAATTGCCGAGCTCGCCCCCGATGGCCTCAACCACGTGTTCTTCTGCAACTCCGGCTCGGAAGCGGCTGATACGGCGCTGAAAATCGCGCTCGCCTACCACCAGATCGCCGGCCAAGGCAGCCGCATCCGCCTGATCGGCCGCGAGCGCGGCTACCATGGCGTCGGTTTCGGCGGAACTTCAGTGGGCGGCATCGTCGGCAACCGCAAGCTATTCGGCTCGCTGCTCACCGGCGTCGACCACCTGCCGGCGACCTACGATCGCGACAAGCAGGCATTCACCAAGGGCGAGCCGGAATATGGCGCGCATTTCGCCGACGAACTGGAACGCCTCGTCAATCTGCACGGCGCCAACACCATTGCGGCCGTGATCGTCGAGCCGATGGCGGGATCGACCGGCGTGCTGCCGGCGCCGAAGGGTTACCTCAAGCGGCTGCGCGAGATCACCCAGAAGCACGGCATTCTCCTGATCTTCGACGAGGTCATCACCGGCTATGGCCGGCTCGGCTTTGCCTTTGCCGCCGAGCGATACGGCGTGGTGCCTGACATGCTGACCTTCGCCAAGGGCATCACCAATGGCGCGGCGCCGATGGGTGGCGTGCTGGTCCGCGACACCATCCACGACGCCTTCATGAGCGGCCCGGACTACGCGGTCGAGTTGGCCCACGGCTACACCTACTCGGCTCATCCGCTGGCCTGCGCGGCGGGTCTTGCCACGCTCGATATCTACCGCGACGAAAAACTGTTCGAGCGCGCCAACAAGCTGGAGCCGAAATTCGCCGACGCCGTGATGGCGCTGCGCAAGGAACCAGGCGTGCTGGATATCCGCACCGTCGGCCTGACCGCCGGCATCGATCTCGCGCCGATTGCCGATGCAGCCGGAAAGCGCGGCTTTGCCGGGCTCAACAGCGCCTTCCATGACAACGACCTGATGCTGCGGGTCGCCGGCGACACGCTGGTGCTGACCCCGCCACTGATCATCACCGAGAACCAGATCGGCGAGATTATCGAGAAGGTCACCAAGGTGATCCGCACGACGGCTTAGCCATCGCTCTCATGCCCCGGCCTCGAGCCGGGGCCCATCCTTGCACACGCTGATCCACCTGGGTCCCGGCTCAAGGCCGGGACGCGTGACCGGCGCTGGTACTCCCAGTTCCGACCGTGTCTAAAGAACACTAGCTCTGCGAATTAACATTGGTGGTAATGTCGCGCGGCTTTGGGGGCGCAAATCGGACGATGCCAGAGCAATCCCGTGTTTTCCCGGGTGAGGACGGTCGGACCTGAGGGCGTAGCGCGCGACATGATTTGCATTTCGACGATTTTCATCGCCATCTGCATGGTGCTGGTCGCAGCGTCGCTCGGCCTCGTCCTGCATTCGGTGGCGGGATTTCAGCGTGTCGGAATCCGCGATCGTGGCGCTCACCGTGCTCACCTTCCTGATCCTCTACAACGCCGTCTCGATGCGGCTGCGCGACCGCTCCGATGTCGGCGGGCAAATCGCCGACCTGTCGCGCGGCACCGCCGACCTTGCCCGGCAGGTCGCCGAGTTCGGCCGCCGGCTCGCCGCGGTCGAGGGCCGGCTGATGTCGGCGAACTCCGCAAGTTCCGACCGCATCCAGGCCGTGGTCGGCGAGATCAATGAACTCGGCGTGCTGGTCAAGCAATTGGCGGTCTCCGTCGCCGGCCATGACGATCTGCTGGCCGCAGGGGCGGCGCCTGCGGTTCCCGCTCCGGTGGCCACGCCTGTCCCGGAGCCGCTGAACGAATTGCCGTTGAGCACAGACGAAGCACCGCCCGCCGCGCGGCCCGCACCGGTCGCGGCCGCGGCGCCGGCAGCCGTTCTCGTCGAAGCCGCAGCCCCCGGGCGCAACCAGCCGCAACTGCTGGCCGCGGTGAAGAATGCGATCGAGGAAAACCGGCTCGATATCTACCTGCAGCCGATGGTGACGCTGCCGCAGCGCAAGGTGCGATTCTACGAGGCGGTGACGCGGCTGCGCGACGAAAAGGACCAGATTCTCGCCGCCGACGATTTCATCAGCATCGCCGAAGCCGGTGGGCTGATCGGAAAGATCGACCACATGGTGATGCTGCGCTGTATCCAGGTGCTGCGGCGCCTGATGGTGCGCAACAAAGATGTCGGCGTCTTCTGCAACGTTTCCGCGGCGACGCTCGGCAGCGCGGCGAGTTTCGCCCAGTGTCTGGATTTCCTCGAAGCCAATCGTGCGCTGGCGCCATCCTTCGTGCTCGAATTCAAGCAGGCGACGTTCCGTCGCCTCGGCCCGACCGAAATCGAGCATCTGGCCGCGCTGTCACAGCGCGGTTACCGGTTCTCCATCGATCACGTGACCGACTTGCGCGTCGAACCGCGTGAACTCGCCGACCGCGGCGTCCGCTTCATCAAGGTGCCGGCGGCGCTGCTGCTCGATCCCAAGCAGAGTTCGACTTCGGACATCCACCCCTCGGACCTGTCCGACCTGCTAGGCCGCTTCGGCATCGACCTGATCGCTGAAAGGATCGAGGGCGAGCGCGCGGTTGTTGATCTGCTCGACTACGACGTGCGGTTTGGGCAAGGCTTCCTGTTTGCGCCCCCGCGCCCGTTGCGGCCCGAGGGGGCATCTGCTACCGGCGGGACTACCCCGAACAAGATTCCCGAGACCGGTAGCACCAATGGTTCCAACAACACCGTTCCCCTGGCTGGCCCGGCCGCAGAGCCTGCGGTGCGCGCGACCGGCAATGCCGCGCTGGCGCGCCGCGCCGCCGGACCGGGCTAACCGGCGCTCCGTATCATGACCACGTTACGATTCGTCGAGCGGCTGCGCGACCTCGTTGACGGCGTGGAGGTGATCCTCTCCGACATCTGGGGCGTGGTGCATAACGGGCTCGAAGCCTTTCCCGAAGCCTGCGAGGCGCTGCACACCTACCGCCAGCGCGGCGGCACCGTCATCCTCATCACCAACGCGCCGCGGCCTGCCGACTCCGTGCAGCGCCAGTTGCGCAAGCTCGGCGTCGCCGACGAAACCTACGATGCGATCGTCAGTTCCGGCGACCTGACCCGGCACTTCGTCGCCGACCACCCCGGCAAGAAGATGTTCTGGGTCGGACCAGAGCGCGAACTCATCGATTCATCGCGGGCTCAATGCCGTGACAGCGCCGCTGGAACAGTCCGACTACATCGTCTGCACCGGGCTGTTCGACGACGAAACCGAAACCGCGGAAGACTACCGTGCAATGCTGCTGCTGGCGCGCGAGCGCAAGCTGCCGCTGGTTTGCGCCAATCCTGATATCGTCGTCGAGCGCGGCGATCGCCTGATCTACTGCGCCGGTGCGATTGCCGAACTGTATCGCGAGCTCGGCGGCGAGGTGATCTTCTACGGCAAGCCGCACCGGCCGATCTATGAACGGGCGATGGCGCTGGCCGCCGAGCGCCGCGGTCATCCGCCGCCGCTCGACCGCGTGCTGGCAATCGGAGATTCGGTGCGGACCGACCTCACGGGCGCGCTCGGCTTCGGCATCGACTGCCTGTTCGTGACCCGCGGCATTCATTCCGACGAGTTCGAAGGCATCGACCAACTCGATCCGGCCTCAGTGCGGGAATTATTCGGCCATCCGCCCCGCGCGTTGATGCGCGAACTGCGCTGGTAGCCCAACGAAAAATGCCCGGGCTCGACCCGGGCATTTTGCTTACGAAGATTAAGAATTTTACGCCGTCGCCATGTCCGGGAACACCGCCTCGATCTTGGTCTTCAGCGTGGCTGCGTTGAACGGCTTGACGATGTAATTGTTCACGCCGGCCTTCTTGGCGGCGATCACGTTCTCGGTCTTGGATTCCGCCGTGATCATGATGAAGGGGGTGGTGGCGAGGTTGGGATCGGCGCGGACTTCCTTGAGCAGGTCGTAGCCGGTCATCGGCTCCATGTTCCAGTCGGAGATCACGAGCCCGTATTTCTTGCCGCGCATCTTGTCCAGCGCCATCGAACCGTCGCTGGCATCGTCGATATTGTCGAAACCCAGTTGCTTCAGAAGATTCCGGATGATTCGGATCATGGTGCTGTAGTCATCAACCACCAAAACCGGCATGGACAAATCAACCGCCATCTCTTCCCCCACTCAACGCTTACGCCACTAGTTATCGGCAGGCCTGCGCGATCCGCAGTCCTCCCCCAACCTCTAGCATCAGGCGTTAAACAGCCAGTTAACCGGGCGCCGCCGGATTGCATCCGTTTTGCTCCGATCACGCCCGCTTGACTTCCACGGCGGCACCGCGTCACGGTCCGGCCGCGTTCCTCGACCCAAGAAGCCTGACGAAGTCCAGAAGAATCCTTGAAATGACACCTGGTTTTAACGTTATCCGGGACTCCACCCCGGCGTCCGGGATCCCTCGGGGGGCCGTGGTCGCGATGGGCAATTTCGACGGGGTCCATCTCGGCCATCGCGCCGTGATCGCCGCCGCCCTGCGGATGGGCCGCGCTCATGGAAAGCCAGCGTTTGCGGTCACCTTCGAGCCGCATCCGCGCAGCTTTTTCAGCCCGAACAGCCCGCAGTTTCGCCTTTCCGACGAGACCAACAAGCTGCGGCTGCTGGCCGGCACGGGGCTGGCCGGGGCCGTGGTGATGACGTTCGACAAGGCCCGCGCCGGCACCTCGGCGCAAGATTTCATTCACCATGACCTCATCGAACGGCTCGGCATCAGCGGAATTGCCGTCGGCTATGACTTTCATTTCGGCAAGGGGCGCGCTGGTTCGCCGGGGCTCCTGGTCAGCGAAGCGCCCCGGCTCGGAATCGAGGTCGACGTCCAGGCCCATGTCGATATCGAGGAGCGGCCGGTTTCCTCCAGCGCGATCCGCATGGCGCTGGCGGAAGGCCAGATCGACGACGCCACCGCGATGCTGGGCAGCCCGTGGTTCGTCAGCGGCGAGGTGATTCACGGCGAGAAGCGCGGCCGCGATCTCGGCTATCCCACCGCCAACATCCGCCTCGACAAGAATTGCAGCCTCAAGCACGGCATCTACGCGGTGCGCGTCGGCCGCGGATCCGAGCGGATCGACGGCGTCGCGAACTTCGGCCGCCGTCCGACCTTCGACAACGGCGCGCCGCTGCTCGAAGTGTTCCTGTTCGACTTCAAGGGCGACCTCTATGGCAGCATGCTTGATGTTGCCTTCATCAGTTTCATCCGCGACGAGCTGAAATTCGACACCGTCGAGGCGTTGATACGCCGGATGGATGACGACAGCGCCAGGGCGCGCGCGGCGCTGGCCGCGGCGCCGGACGCGTTTCCGCGGCTCGGAGCGATCGGTTGAACAAGACGGAAAAGCAGAAAATGCTGGCGGGCGAACTCTATCGCCCTGATGATGAACTCGGCGCCGACCAGGCTGCGGCAAAGGCCTGGATGGTGCGCTACAACGCAGCGCTGGCATCGCCGGTCTCCGAACGACACGCCCTGCTCTGCGAACGGCTCGGCCATGTCGGCAAGGGCGCCGTGATCCGTCCGCCATTCCACTGTGACTATGGCTACAACATCAGTCTCGGCGACGGTGTCTTCCTCAACTTCAACTGCGTCATCCTCGACGTGGTCGAGGTCACGATCGGCGACCGCACCCAGATCGGACCGGCGACGCAGATCTATGCCGCCGATCATCCGCGCGACGCCGAAACGCGCCGCACCGGGCTGGAATTCGGCCGACCGGTGCGGATCGGAAGCGACGTCTGGATTGGCGGCGGCGCCATTCTGCTGCCCGGCGTCACGATAGGCGACGGCGCCGTTATCGGCGCCGGCAGCGTGGTGACCCGGGATGTCGGCCCGGGCGTCACCGTTGCCGGAAATCCGGCCCGGGCGCGCCCTCGGTAAGCCGCTTGAGCGCCCGCGGGCGCCTTTGCGCTTCCCCCTTCCGGCTGCTATGGAAAGCCCCATGTTTGCGCGGCGCACCATCAGCATTAGCAGCCCGGCTTCCGCCTGAGCGTTCTGCTCGGCGCAAGACCGGGATTTTCCAGTTAATCCGCGATCTCCTCGCGTTTCAGCGCCGTTTCCGAGCCAAACCAGAGCATTCATGTCCCAAAATCCGCAAAAATCCGAAGCGACCGACTATTCCAAGACCCTGTTCCTGCCGCAGACGGAATTTCCGATGCGCGCCGGCCTGCCGCAGCGCGAGCCGGAAATCCTCAATTACTGGAACGAGATCGACCTCTACGAAAAGCTGCGGAAGGACGCCGCCGGTCGCGCCAAATTCGTGCTGCATGACGGCCCGCCCTACGCCAACGGCAACATCCATATCGGTCACGCCCTGAACAAGATCCTCAAGGACGTCGTGACCAAGAGCCAGCAGATGCTGGGCTTCGATTCCAATTACGTGCCCGGCTGGGACTGTCACGGCCTGCCGATCGAATGGAAGATCGAGGAAGAGAACTACCGCTCCAAGGGCAAGCAGAAGCCGGACTTCCGTGACTCCACCGCCATGGTGGCGTTCCGCAGGGAGTGCCGCGCCTATGCGACGCACTGGCTCAACGTTCAGCGCGAGGAATTCAAGCGGCTCGGCATCATCGGCGACTGGGATCATCCCTATGCAACGATGGACTACGCCGCCGAGGCGCAAATCGCGCGTGAGCTAATGAAGTTCGCCGCCAACGGCACGCTCTATCGCGGCTCCAAGCCGGTGATGTGGAGCGTGGTGGAGAAGACCGCGCTTGCCGAAGCCGAGGTGGAATACGAGGACTACACCTCCGACATGGTGTGGGTGAAGTTTCCGGTCACCTCGCCGGCGCATGGCGCGCTTGCCAATGCATCGGTCGTGATCTGGACCACGACGCCATGGACGCTGCCCGGCAATCGGGCCATCTCGTTCTCGCCGAAGATCAGCTACGGCTTGTTCGAGGTCACCGACGCGCCCGCTGACAACTGGGCGAAGAACGGCGACTTGCTGATCCTTGCGGACGCGCTCGCCGAAAGCGTGTTCAAGCAGGCGCGCGTCACCGCCTACAACAGGCTGCGCGATCTGCCCGGCGAAACCCTCGACGCCGTGGAGTGCGCCCATCCATTGAAGGGCGTCGGCGGCGGATATGAATTCACCGTCCCGCTGCTCCCCGGCGACCACGTCACCGACGACACCGGTACCGGCTTCGTGCATACCGCGCCCGGCCACGGCCGCGAAGACTTCGACGTCTGGACCGCGAACGCACGCGAACTCGAACAACGCGGCATCAACACCACTATCCCCTACACCGTCGACGAGAACGGCGCCTATACCGACCACGCCCCCGGCTTCACCGGAAAGCGCGTGATCAACGACAAGGGCGAGAAGGGCGACGCCAACGAAGCCGTGATCAAGGCGCTGGTCGAGGCCGGCAAGCTACTGGCGCGCGGCCGGCTCAAGCATCAGTATCCGCATTCCTGGCGCTCGAAGAAGCCGGTGATCTTCCGCAACACGCCGCAATGGTTCATCGCGATGGACAAGGACATCGCGGACCACGGCGATGCCAAGCCGGGCGACACGCTGCGTGCCCGCGCGCTGCACGCGATCTCGGTGACGCAATGGGTGCCGCCGGCCGGCCAGAACCGCATCAACGGCATGATCTCGGGCCGTCCCGACTGGGTGATCTCGCGCCAGCGCGCCTGGGGCGTGCCGATCGCGGTGTTCGTGCGCGAGAAAGGTGACGGCTCCGCCGAGATCCTGCAGGACGAGGCCGTCAACGAGCGCATCGCGGATGCCTTTGAAAAGGAAGGCGCCGACGCCTGGTACATGGACGGCGCGCGCGAGCGCTTCCTCGGGTCGCTTGCCAACGAGGCCTGGAAGAAGGTCGACGACATCTGCGACGTATGGTTCGATTCCGGCTCGACGCACGCGTTCGTGCTGGAAGACCCCGTGCACTTCCCGGGCCTTGCCGGTATCAAGCGCAAGGTCGATGGCGGCCGCGACACCGTGATGTATCTCGAAGGCTCCGACCAGCATCGCGGCTGGTTCCATTCGTCGCTGCTGGAAAGCTGCGGCACCCGCGGCCGCGCGCCTTACGACGTCGTGCTGACCCACGGCTTCACGCTGGACGAGAACGGCCGCAAGATGTCGAAGTCGCTCGGCAACACCGTCGAGCCGCAAAAGGTGATGAAGGACTCCGGCGCCGATATCCTGCGGCTCTGGGTCTGCGCCACCGACTATGCCGACGACCAGCGCATCGGCCCCGAGATCCTCAAGAACACGATCGAGACCTACCGCAAGCTGCGCAAC
Organism: uncultured Alphaproteobacteria bacterium; assembly: GCA_963823485.1. GTDB lineage: Bacteria > Pseudomonadota > Alphaproteobacteria > Rhizobiales > Xanthobacteraceae > Bradyrhizobium. Next base: position 135,949 of record CAWGLP010000025.1, on the reverse strand, counting down.
TCGATCCGCTGGATGCTCGGCACGCTGCATCATTTCGATCCGGCCGATGCCGTCGCGCCTGCCGACATGCCCGAGCTGGAACGGCTGATGCTGCACGAACTCGCCAGCCGCGCCGGCATCGTGCGCCAGGCCTATGCCGAGTTCGACTACAAGACGGTGGTCGCGACGCTGTCGGCGTTCATGAACACCGAACTGTCGGCGTTCTATTTCGACATCCGCAAGGACACGCTCTATTGCGACCCGCCGTCCTCGGTGGCGCGCAAGGCGGCGCTGACCACGATCGACATCATCTGCGATGCGATCCTGCGCTGGCTGGCCCCGGTCCTGAGCTTCACGACCGAGGAAGCGTGGCGGATGTACAAGCCGAACGCCGAGCCGTCGGTACACCTGACGCTGTTCCCGGATGGCTTCGACCATTTCCGCGACGATGCCCTCGCTGCGAAGTGGGAGACCATCCGCGATGTCAGACGCGTCGTCACCGGCGCGCTCGAACTGGAACGCGCGGCCAAGAACATCGGCTCATCGCTGGAGGCTTCACCCCTGGTCTACGTGTCGGACGAGACCATCTTCAACACGCTGTTCGATATCGATCTGGCCGAAGTCTGCATCACGTCGAATGCGATGGTGACCAACGGCGATGCGCCTGCCAGCGCATTCAAGCTCGCCGACGTTGCTGGTGTCGCCGTCGTGGTCGAAAAGGCCGTCGGCACCAAATGCGCGCGGTCTTGGAAGATCCTGCCCACCGTCGGCGAAGACGCCGAGTATCCCGACGTCTCGCCACGCGACGCGCAGGCGTTGCGGGAATGGAAGGCGCTTGCCGATGGCCATGCCCCCGTTGCCGCCGTCGAGGAGCCTGCCAGGCCGGTCGCATTGGTCGAAACGTCCCCGGTCAAACAGGAGCAGCGATCGGAAGCCGTCCCTGAACAGGCCGGCACAGAAACAGTGGCAGCTATCATGACCGGCACGAAGGCCAGAGCCCGGAAGGCGAAGGCGGAAACCAGCAAGGCCGCCGAAGCCGTCGCAACGCCCAGAAAGCCTGCCAAGACCAGGAAGGCTGCTGCCCCCAAGGCCAAAGCCAAGGCCAAAGCCGGGAAGCCAAAAACCAAAAAGGTCGCGGCCAGGAAAGCCAAGCCCGCAAAGTCCAAGTCCAGGAAGGCCGCCAAATCCGGGAAAACTTCTTCCGCAACGAAGGGGGTGAAGAAAGCTGCCAAAAAGGTGACGGCAAAAAAGGCTGCGAAGAAGAAGGCCGCAAAGAAAGCCGGAAGAAAGTCGCCGGCGAGCAGGCCGAAAAAGAAGACAAAGAAGGCCAGGTAAGTGTCTGGCATCGAGCGCTCGACCACGCCCCATCTCCGCGCCGGCGTCATCGCCGCGGTCGTCACGCTTGTGATCGATCAGGCCTCGAAGCTGTGGCTGCTCTATGTGTTCGACATCGCCCATCGCGGCGCGGTCCGCGTCACGCCATTCTTCGATCTGGTTCTGGCATGGAATGTCGGGATCAGCTTCGGCTGGTTCCAGACCGACAACCAGCTTGCCCAGCTCGTGCTGATAGCGATCAAGGCACTGGCCGTGATCGTACTGGGGATCTGGATGGCGCGGTCGAGTACCCTGCTCGCCACCGTGGCGCTCGGCCTGATCATCGGCGGCGCGATCGGCAATGGCGTCGACCGATTCCTCCATGGCGCCGTGGTCGATTTCGCCCTGTTCCACCTCGATATCGGGGGAAAAACCTTCAATTGGTACGTCTTCAACCTCGCGGACGTGGCCATTGTTGCCGGGGTAGCAGGCCTATTGTATGATTCCTTCCTGGGGGTACCCGCCGCAAAAGCGCCCTGATCCCGGCCGATACGGACCCTTCGGCGGAAGGGTTGTTGCGCCCTTGAACCGGCCCCGCGTCTTGCGGAAATAGTGAATGGGAACAGCGCGATGCGCGAAACCGAAATCCGCTTCTGGATGCTGCAGAATACCTCGCTGAGCCGAGCGTTGCGGCTCGCCACCATTGCGCTTGGCATCGGCCTCGTGATGGCCTCAGGCCCCGTGCACGCGGCAGGCGACGAGGACGAGGACGACAAGACCTTCGAGGAAAAGATCATCGAAGGCATCATGACCGGCATCGGCGGCACCAACATGGAAAACCGGGGTATCGAATACCGCGAACGGTCGCCGCTGGTGGTGCCGCCCAAGCTCGACCTGCCGCCTCCGGCCGGTACCGCAGCCGAGGTGAAGGCGCCGAACTGGCCGAAGGATCCCGACGAGCAGCGCCGCAAGGCGGCAGCCACCGCCCGCAAGAAGGATAACAAGGATCCGATTGAAGCGGCCCGTGCCCTGACGCCGGCAGAGCTCGCGAAGGGCAGGACCGCAGGCACTGCGCGGACCAACAATGATCCGGTGCAGCCCGGCGTCACCAACAACCCGATCCTGAGCCCGTCGCAACTCGGCTATACCGGCGGCTTGAGCGGCATGTTCGGCGGCAACAAGACCGAGACGGCCCCGTTCAAGGGCGAGCCGACGCGGGATTCGTTGACGCAGCCGCCGGTCGGCTACCAGACACCGTCATCGAACTTCGCCTACGGCACCGGGCCGAAGGAATCGCTCAACAAGGAATACAATCCGGCCGCCGGCAAGTATGGCGAATAGTTAAGTATGGCGAATAGTTAAGCTTTTCTCTCGCCTTCGTGACGATCGCCGGCGCGGTCGCGGTGTACGATGCCGCGGCTTCATTCCGAATAATCCTGTTTGGATTTCGCTTCTAAAGTTTTGCGCGAATTCTTGTTGCAGGTCCGGCACCTCTTTTCGCGGAATACGCGCCAGATAGGTCATGATGTCATCGCACCGCTTTGCTGCTTCGCTCGTTGCAGCCTTAATCTCCACATTTGCCATCACCGCCGGCAGCAGCGCACTCGCCCAGACGACCGTCACCTCGGAACGTCCGGCCAGCTTCACGCTCGGCAACGGCCTGCAAGTGGTGGTGATCCCCGATCGCCGCACTCCCGTGGTCACGCAGATGATCTGGTACAAGGTCGGCTCCGCCGACGAGACGCCGGGCAAATCGGGATTGGCGCACTTTCTCGAACATCTGATGTTCAAGGGAACCGCCAGGCATCCCGCCGGCGAGTTCTCCCAGACCGTGCTCCGCATCGGCGGCAACGAGAACGCCTTCACTTCGCTCGACTACACCGGTTACTTCCAGCGTGTACCCCGCGAGCAGCTCGCTTCCATGATGGAATTCGAGGCCGACCGGATGACCGGCCTGATCCTCAAGGACGAGAACGTGCTGCCCGAACGCGACGTCGTGCTCGAGGAATTCAACATGCGCGTCGCCAACAATCCGGATGCCCGGCTGACCGAGCAGATGATGGCGGCGCTCTACCTCAACCATCCCTACGGCCGCCCGATCATCGGCTGGCGCCAGGAAATCGAGAAGCTCGACCGCGAGGATGCGCTTGCGTTCTACAAGCGCTTCTATGCCCCGAACAACGCGATCCTGGTGATCGCGGGCGACGTCGATGCCAAGGAAATCCGGCCGATGGTGGAAAAGGCCTATGGCGGCATTCCGGCGCAGCCGGCCATCGCCGCACACCGCGTCCGTCCGCAGGAGCCGGTACCTGCTGCCCCGCGCACCGTGACGCTGTCTGACCCGCGTGTCGAACAGACCAACCTGCGCCGCTATTATCTCGTTCCCTCCTCCGCGACCGCAGCCGCCGGCGAAGGTCCTGCGCTCGACGTACTTGCGCAACTGATGGGCGGCGGATCGAACTCCTATCTCTACCGCGCGCTCGTGGTCGATCGCCAGCTCGCGACCAGCGCCGGCGCCGGCTATCAGGGCACCGCGCTCGACCCGACGCAGTTCTCGCTCTCGGTTTCGCCGAAGCCGGGCGTCGAGTTCTCGCAGATCGAGCAGGTCATCGACGGCGTGATTGCGGACGTGATCCAGAATCCCGCACGCGCCGAGGACCTCGAACGGGTGAAGACGCAATTGATCGCGGAAGCGATCTACGCCCAGGACAACCAGGCCACGCTGGCGCGCTGGTATGGCGGCGCGCTCACCACCGGCCTCAGCATCGACGATATCCGTAGCTGGCCTGACCGCATCCGCGCCGTCACTGCCGAGCAGGTTCGCGACGCCGCGCAGAAATGGCTCGACAAGAAGCGTTCGGTGACCGGCTATCTCATCAAGGATCCCACGCCGAAACGCGAGGAGAAGCGCTCGTGAACCGTTTTTCGATTGGCGCACAGCGCTTCGCAACCGTCCTGCTCGCCTGCGCCGTGTTGGTATCACTGGCGGCAACACCTTCCCACGCCGCGGCAAAGATCCAGCGTCTGGTTTCGCCTGGAGGCATCGAGGCGTGGTTCGTGCAGGACGCCACCGTGCCCCTGATCGCGATGGAATATGCCTTTAGCGGCGGCGCCAGCCAGGACCCGGCCGGCAAGTCCGGTGTCGGCAACATGGTCGCCGGCCTGCTCGACGAGGGATCCGGCGACCTCGATTCGAAGACCTTTCACGAACGCCTCGAACGGCGCGCCATCGAACTGAGCTTCTCCTCGACAAGGGATTATTTCCGCGGCTCGCTGCGCATGCTCAAGGACAACAAGGACGAGGCTTTCCACCTCCTGCAGCTTGCGCTGGCCTCGCCGCATTTCAATCCGGCCGACGTCGAGCGCATTCGTTCGCAGGTGACCTCGGGACTGCGCCGCGACTCCACCAACCCGAGCGCGCTGGCGAGCCGCAAGTTCCTCGAAGTCGCTTTTGGCGATCATCCCTATGGCCGGCAGGCCAACGGCACGCTCGACACCGTGCCGAAGATCGATATCGCCGACCTGAAGGACTACGTCCGCCGGGTGGTCGCAAAGGATACGCTGCGGATTGCCGTGGTCGGCGACGTCGATGCCGAAACGCTCGGCAAGCTGCTGGACCAGACGTTCGGCGGGCTGCCCGCCAAGGCCAGCCTGACACCGGTGGCCGATGTCGAAGCCTCAAGGCCGCCGCAGCGCGCTTTCGTACCCCTCGACGTGCCGCAGACAGTGGTGACGTTCGGCGGTCCCGGCATTCGCCGCCACGATCCGAATTTCATGGCGGCCTATGTCGTGAACCACATCCTGGGCGGCGGCGGCCTGTCGTCGCGGCTCTACCGGGAAGTGCGCGAAAAGCGCGGTCTTGCCTATTCAGTCTACCAATCCCTGTTGTGGATGGATCGCTCCGCGGTGTTCGTCGGCAATACCGGCACCCGCGCCGACCGCGCCGGCGAAACCGTCGATGCGATCGAGACGGAAATCCGCCGGATGGCCGAGGAAGGCCCGACTCAAAAGGAGCTCGACGAGGCGAAGTCGTACCTGAAGGGCTCGCAGATGCTGGCGCTCGACACCTCCTCGAAGCTCGCGCAGGCGCTGCTGCAGTATCAGCTCGACAAGCTCCCGATCGATTACATCGAAAAGCGCAACGCCATCGTCGACGCGGTGACGCTCGACGACGCCAAAAAGGCCGCGCAGAAGCTGTGGGGCCAGGGCCTGCTGACCGTGATCGTCGGCCGCGCCCCGCAAGCCGCCGCCCAACCCGCCGTGGCGCCGCCGAAGGCGAACTGATAGGTCGCCTCCACCGTCATGGCCGGGCTTGTCCCGGCCATCCACGTCTTTCATGATGGTATACTTAAAGCGTGGATGCCGGGACAAGCCCAGGCATGACGACTTCTGGGGCTGCCATGCTGCGGATTTCCCGCGACCTCGCGATCGACGAGGACGACATCGAGATCGGATTCGTTCGCGCCTCCGGACCGGGCGGCCAGAACGTCAACAAGCTGGCCACAGCGGCTCAGCTCCGTTTCGACACGCGCAAGGTCACGCTGCCCGAGGATGCCGCCGCGCGGCTGAACCGGCTGGCCGGCCAGCGCATGACCAAGGAAGGCGTGATCGTGATCCACGCCCAACGCTTTCGCACCCAGGAGCGCAACCGCGCCGATGCGATCGACCGCCTGCTCGAGCTGTTGCGCGAGGCCATGGTGAGGCCGATACCGCGGCGAGCAACCAAGCCGACCTTCGGATCGAAGCAGCGCCGGCTGGAAGGCAAGAAGCGACGCAGCGACGTCAAGGCGAAGCGCAACACCGCACGCTTCGACGATTGAGTCTCAAGCACTCCGGCCGCAACGCGGCCGGAGTCTCTGCTCGCAACATGGCGACGATTGTCGCTAGCGGCTGGTTACCGGCGGCGTGGCTGCGCCTCCAGCACCTTTGGGCGCGCCGCCGCCGGCGCCGACGGTACCCTTCATCCCGGTTTTTGCATTGGCGCCAGCTCTCTGGCCAGTGGCGCCCGCCTGCGCATCGGTGTCCTCGTCAACGGCCCCCGAGGTCCCTCTTTGCATGTGCGTTTTGCCGCCGCGGGTCTGCGTGTCGGATGCGGCCCCCTGCGCCAGTACGGGACCAACGAGCAGAGCCGACATGGCAAGGGCGATCGCCGAGGTTTTCACTAGCTTCATCCAATTCTCCCAAATTTGGTCGGTGACGAAGGGTTCGGTTACGTCGCGCGCCGCTGGTAGAACCCCGTTCGTCGCCGGATCAGTCGTGTCGCAAACGGCGCGGTCGCCATGCAAGCCTCGCGGTGTGGTGATCGTGCAGGGATTTCAGGGTCATTTCGCGAATCCTTGGCCACGGACCAACCGCATATGCGGCATCCGGAACTCCGCGCATCTGCCTCACAAAAACTCCGTAAAACCACCTGACGACACATGCATTTGCCGTCACAGCCGCATAAAATCGCCATCCAGCGTCGAATCTGCACCCAGGCCTCCATGCCCGTCCGCCAGCTTCCCGAACAGGTCGTCAACCGCATCGCCGCCGGCGAGGTGGTCGAACGTCCCGCGAGCGTGGTCAAGGAGCTGGTCGAAAACGCCATCGACGCCGGCGCCAGCCGTATCGACATCTTCACCGATGGCGGCGGCAGGCGGCGGATCGGCATCACCGACGACGGCAGCGGCATGACCCATGGCGATCTGGCGCTCGCGGTCGACCGCCACGCCACCTCCAAGCTCGACGACGAGGATTTGCTGCGCATTCGCACGCTCGGGTTTCGCGGCGAAGCCCTGCCCTCGATCGGCGCGGTAGCTAAGCTCGGCATCACCACGCGTCATGCGAGCGAGCCGCACGCCTGGTCGCTGTCGGTCGAAGGCGGCACGAAATCCGACATCATGCCGGCCGCACTGTCGCAAGGCACCCGCGTCGAAGTCAGCGATCTCTTCTATGCAACACCGGCCCGATTGAAATTTCTCAAGACCGACCGCACCGAGGCCGAAGCGATCCGCGAAGTGGTGCGGCGGCTGGCGATGGCGCGGCCCGATATCGCCTTCACGCTCGCCGGCGAAGAACGCGCGCCGGTGACTTGGGCCGCGGCGCTGCCTGGTGCCGCCGGCAGACTGACCCGGCTCGGCGATATCCTGGGTAGCGATTTTCGTTCGAGCGCGATCGAAGTGCGCGCCGAGCGCGAAGGCGTCGGGGTCGAAGGGTTTGCCGCCGCACCCTCGCTGACGCGCGCCAACGCACTCGGGCAATATTTGTTCGTCAACGGCCGCCCGGTACGCGACAAGCTGATTCTCGGTGCGGTGCGCGCGGCCTATTCGGATTATCTGCCGCGCGACCGCCACCCGGTGGTCGCACTGTTCGTCACGCTGGAGCCGCAGGAGGTCGATGCCAATGTGCATCCGGCCAAGACCGAAGTGCGGTTTCGCAACGCCGGCCTCGTCCGCGCGCTGATCGTGCATGCGCTGAAGGACGGACTCGCGCGTGAAGGCAGGCGCACCGCCGCCAATACCGATGGCGCTGCTCTGTCGGCGTTCCGCCCGTCGTTTGCACCGCGGCCGACCAATTGGGACTGGCGGAGTTCGCCATCCTATCCAGTCAACTCCGCGCCCTCATTCGGAGGCTCGGCCGCATCTGCGCTCGCGGAAGCGGGCCAGGCCACCTTCGATGTCGGCACGCCGACCGCGGACGTGCGCTTCGAGGTGCAACCATCTGCCGATTTGATCGACCGCCCGCTGGGCGCCGCGCGAACGCAGATCCACGAGACCTATATCGTGTCGCAGACCCGCGACGGCCTCATCGTGGTGGACCAGCACGCCGCCCATGAGCGTATCGTCTATGAAAAGCTGAAGGCGACGCTGGCGAAAAATGGCGTGCAACGGCAGATCCTGCTGATCCCCGAGATCGTCGAACTGGACGAAGCCACCGTCGAGAAGCTGCTCGCACGCGCCGACGAACTCGCGTCATTCGGTTTGGCGGTCGAATCCTTTGGCCCCGGCGCCGTCGCCGTACGCGAGACACCGTCGCTGCTCGGCAAGACCAATGCCTCAGGATTGCTGCGCGATCTCGCCGAACACATGGCCGAATGGGACGAGGCGCTGCCGCTGGAACGCCGTCTGATGCATGTCGCGGCCACCATGGCCTGCCACGGCTCGGTCCGCGCTGGCCGCCGTCTCAAGCCGGAAGAGATGAACGCGCTGCTGCGCGAAATGGAAGACACGCCGAACTCCGGCCAGTGCAACCACGGCCGCCCGACCTATGTGGAACTGAAGCTGAGCGATATCGAGAAGCTGTTCGGAAGGCGTTGAAAAACTTGTAGGGTGGGTTAGCCGAAGGCGTAACCCGCCGATGCTCGCGCGAAGAGCGGCGGATTACGCTTCGCTAATCCGCCCTACGAAAATCTCAAAAACACGAACTCCGTATCATCATACGCCCGCCGCTCCAGTTCCGCGAAACCATCGGGCGCAGCGAACGACGCGGCCTTTGCCTCCTCCACCACCACCAGCGCACCTGGCGTCAGCCAGCCGCCATCACGCAGCGAGGCCAGCGCCTTTTCCGCAAGCCCCTTGCCGTAGGGCGGATCGAGAAACACCAGCGAGAACGGCTCGACCGGATGTGCCGGGCCGAGATTGGTGGCATCGCGGCGATAGACCTTCGTCACGCCACCGAGCCCAAGCGCCTCGACATTGTTGCGCAGCAGCGCGCGGGCTTCGGCGCCATTGTCGACGAACAGCGTGAACGCCGCGCCGCGCGAAACCGCCTCGATGCCGAGCGCGCCGGTGCCGGCGAACAGGTCGAGCACCCGCGCGCCTTCGATCGGGTTGTCATAGGCGTGGATCAGAATGTTGAACACGGACTCGCGCAACCGATCCGCCGTCGGACGGATCTCCCGCGAGGAAGGCGAGGCCAGATTGCGGCCCTTCAATCGTCCGCCGACGACACGCATTGCCGAACTACTCGTCCCGCGGCTTCAGGTCGCGCTTGCCGTGATAGCCGCGCTGGGGGCGGCGCGGCGGGCCGTAGCCGTTGGCCTCTTCCTCGTTGCGCGCGCGGGCCTCTTCGCTGCCGGTGCGTTGCACCAGCACGCGGCGGCCCTTGCGGTCGGCGATCAGCGCGCTTTTGCCTGCCGGCTTGAACGGCTTCTTGCCGCGCGGCGCCTCGTCCTCGTCGGGCGATTTTTCGCCCGGCATCGGCCGATTGAAGTCGGCGCCGGCGAGCGCTGCGATCTTCTCGCCGAGCTGCTCGCGCAGCACCCGTGTCTTGACCTCCTCGACCTCGCCCTCGGCGAGTTCGCCAAGCTGAAACGGCCCGTAGGACACGCGGATCAGCCGGTTCACCTCGAGCCCGAGATGGGCCATGACGTTGCGCACTTCGCGGTTCTTGCCTTCGCGGATCGCAAACACCAGCCAGACATTGGCGCCCTGGTCGCGCTCCAGCGTCGCGTCGATCGAACCGTATTTGACGCCGTCGACCTCGACGCCCTTCTTCAGTTCATCGAGCTGCGCCTGGGTGACCTCGCCATGGGCGCGGACACGATAGCGCCGCAGCCAGCCGGTGTCCGGCAGTTCGAGCGCACGCGCCAGCCCGCCGTCATTGGTCAGCAGCAGCAGCCCCTCGGTGTTGAAGTCGAGCCGGCCGATCGAGATCAGTCGCGGTAGCCCTTCCGGCAGATTGTCGAACACCGTCGGCCTCCCCTCGGGGTCGGCATGCGTGGTCATCAGACCGCGCGGCTTGTGAAACATGAACAACCGCGTGCGCTCGCGCGGCGGCAATGGCTTGCCGTCGACGACGATCACATCATTGGCGGTGACGTCGAGCGCCGGCGAATTGATGACGCGGCCGTTGACGGTAACGCGGCCTTGGGTGATCCATTCCTCGGCGTCGCGCCGCGAAGCAAGGCCTGCCCGCGACACCACTTTTGCAATGCGCTCGCCGGCTTTCTTGACCCGCGGCGGCTGCGGCGCGCGCTTGTCGAATTCAGGTGCGCGCTCACGGTAAGCGCCACGGCCGCCGAAAGCCGGGCGCTTGGCAAAAATCTTGCTGTCGTCCTCGTTCTCGCGGCGCGGCCGATCGTCACCGGCTTCACTGCGCGGATGCTCTTGCCACTCGGTGCGGCCCTCCGGGCGCTGGCGAGGACGATCAAACTTCGGCCGATCCTCCCGCGAACGCGAAAACCGGGGACGTTCCTCGCCGCCGCCGCGATCGTCGCGGGACCGGTCAAATCGCGGCTTGTCGAAATTGCGGGCGCCGTCACGGGCGGGACGGGCATCGCGCTCGCCGCGATCCTCGCGCTTCTGCCACGGCTTTAAATCGCCGCGATCCCGGCCACGGTCGGGACGATCACCAAAATCCTTGCGCGGGCCCCGGTCAGGTGCGCCGCGCGAGAACTTCTTGTCGCCGCCGAATTTTCTCTCAGGCCGATCACCACGGGGGCGATCACCGTCGCGCGACGGCCGGGCGCTAAAGGGCCGATCGCCACGCGGACGGTCGCCGTCCTTGCGGAAACCTTCGCCACGCGGCGTATAAGGCCGCTTCTCGCCGCCACCTTCGCGCGGGGTATAGGGCTTCCTGTCGCTGAATTTCCTGTCGGATGAACGTCCCGCCGGGCGCGCATCGTCGCGATCCCCAGGGGCGCCCTTGCGATCCCTGCGTGGCGGACGGTCGTCTCGACTAAAATTCGGCCGATCGCCGCGTGGCGTGTACGGGCGCTTGTCGCCACCGCCACGGTCCTCGCGCGGCTTGAACGACCGCTTTTCACCGTCGCCACCACGTGATGGACGGCCAGCAAAGGGCCTATCGCCGCGCGGGCGGGGCGCGTCGCCAAAGTCACGGCGCGGCGGACGATCATCGCCGTCGCGGTCTCGCTTTCCGGCATAGGGCTTTCCAGCACCCGCATAAGGCTTCTTGCCAAACGACTTGGCGCCGTCGGACTTCCCGGCATAGGGACGCCGCTCGCCGTCGCCGTCACCCTTGCCGGCAAACCCGCGCTTGGCGAACTTCTTCTCAGGGCCCCTCGCCGCCCCGGAGCGGCCCTTGCCAGCGGCCTTGCCGCCGCCGGGCCGGTCGCGCCGGCCGCGGGAATCGTTGTTTTTGTCGCTATCGCGGGGCATGAATGGTCTCTCGGGTACGAATGAATTGGGCAATCAGAAGCGGATGGGCTGTCATAGCGATAACGCGCGCGCACTTTGCTCAAGGCGCATTCTCACGCAAAACCGGTATCCGCGTTTGCTGAAGGCGGCTCTCTTAGCAGGTTTCTTCCGATGATACGAGGCATGACTGCCCCTTCTTTCATGGATTTGGCTCTGAAAACGGCCGAAAATGCCGGAAAAGCCGGCGAAGTTCCGATCGGATGCGTCATCGTCAGGGGCTACGAGGTGATCGCCACCGCCGGCAACCGGACCCTGACCGACCGCGATCCGACCGCGCATGCCGAAATCCTGGCGATCCGGCAGGCGGCCGATGCCATCGGCACCGAGCGGCTGGTCGATTGCGACCTCTACGTCACCCTGGAGCCCTGCACGATGTGCGCGGGCGCGATCTCGTTTGCCCGGATCCGGCGGCTCTATTACGGCGCCGCCGACCCGAAGGGCGGCGCGGTGGATTCAGGCGTGCGGTTCTTTGCCCAACCGACCTGTCACCACGTGCCGGAGGTCTATTCGGCGGTGGGAGAGACCGAGGCCGCGACGTTGCTCAAGGATTTTTTCAAGGTGCGGCGGTAGGCACGATCCCGCCAAACCCCGTGACGTCATCATCCGCGAAAGCGGATGATCCAGTATTCCAGAGACGGCCGTGATCAATCGAGAGGCCGCGGCGTACCGGATGCCCGCCTTCGCGGGCATGACAAGTTGGGGTCAGGCCTTCAGAAAAAACTCCCGCAGCAAGTTCGCTGTCGCTTCCGGATTCTCCTCGGTGAGAAAATGCCCCGAATCCACCGGAGCACCCGACACATTCGTCGCCCATTTCTTCCAGGTATCGAGCGGCGTGGTGGCAGCACTGGCAACACCGGCATCGCCCCACAGCGCCAGCAGCGGGATCGTGATCTTGTTGCCGGCATCGAAATCGCCCTTGTCGATCTCGTAATCGGCATAGGCGCCGGCCCGGTAGTCCTCGCACATGGCGTGAATGCGGGAGGGATCACGGAACGGCGCGAGGTAGTGCTCCAGCGCACGCGGATCGATCGCATCGAGCGTTCCGCTTTTCGTCTGGCTCGCCATCTTCTGCCTGAGGAAGAATTCACCGTTGCTCGCGACCAGCGTCTCCGGCAGCGGGTATGGCTGCGCCAGAAATGCCCAATGGTAGATCTTCAGCGCGGAGAGCCGGTTCAGTTTCTCCCAGTAATCATAGGTCGGCGCGATGTCGAGCACGGCGAGCCTCGACAGCCGGCCGGGATGATCGAGCGCCAGCCGGTACGATACCCGCCCACCGCGATCGTGACCGGCGAGCGCGAAGTGCACATGACCCAGTTGCTCCATCGCCTCCACCATCGCATTCGCCATCGCGCGCTTGGTGTAGGGCGTGTGGTTCGCATCGCTGTCGGGCATGTCAGACCAGCCATAGCCCGGCAGGTCGGCGATGATCAGCGTGAATTTGTCCGCCAGTTGCGGCGCGACCGGATGCCACATCACGTGCGTCGATGAAAATCCGTGCAGCAGCAACAGCGGCGGTCCCTTGCCGCCAACGCGGGCGAAAATGCGGCCCGACGAGGTGTTGATCCATTCGGAGGCATATCCGGGAAACAGATCGGCAAGATCGGGCATCGTCCTACTCTCCTGTCATCATCCGCGAGGGCGGATGATCCAGTAAACACCGGCGTCGCGATTCAACAACGGAAGCCGCAGCGTACTGGATACCCCGCCTTCGCGGGGTATGACAGTCATTGCTGCTTCAAACTTTGTTTGTCGTTGCCGCTGACAGTTCGCAGGTTTATGCCATTCCCCAAGCCCGACCAACAGCAACAAAAAGCGAGGAAACCAGATGTCGATCGATTTCGAAATCCCGGCCGAAGCCAAGGCGATCCGCGAAAAGGTCCGCAAATGGGTGCATGACGAATGCATCCCCGCCGAGAAGGAACTCGACACCAAGCCGCTCGCCGAAGTGCTCGGCCCGCTGCGGAAGAAGGCCCGCGCACAGGGGCTGTGGTGCCCATGGGTGCCGAAGGAGTACGGCGGCATGGGTCTCGGCCCGCTCGCAAACGCGCTGGTGCAGATGGAACTCGGCGAGAGCATGCTCGGCGCGCTGTCGATGAACACGCAGGGGCCCGACGACGCCTCGATGATGACGATCCTCGCCCACGGCACGGAATATCAGAAGGAGAAGTTCCTCAAGCCGCTGCTCAATGGCGACAAGCGCATCTGCTTCTCGATGACCGAGAAGGCCGCCGGCGCCGACGCGACCGGCATGCAGACCACGGCGGTGAAGGACGGCAACGAGAACTACATCCTGAACGGCGAGAAGTGGTTCTCCTCCTCCGCCAGCGTCGCCGACATGGCGCTGGTGATGGCCAAGACCGATCCGAACGCACCACGTCACAAGCAGTATTCGACCTTTCTCGTCGAACTGCCGAACCCCGGCTACAAGATCAAGCGCAACGTCGCCAACATGGCGATCGAGGGCCCGCATGACGACGTGATCCATGGCGGCCACTCCGAGATCGAGATCAGGGATCTGAAGGTGCCCGCCGACAATCTGGTCGGCGGCGAAGGCAATGGCTTCGCCATGGGCCAGCACCGCCTCGCCTATGGCCGCCTGCGCCATGGCATGCACAACGTCGCCAAGGCGCAGCGCGCGCTCGATATGGCTGCCGCCCACGTCACCAAGCGCTCGACCTTCGGCCAATTGCTCGCCGACCGCCAGTCCGTGCAGTTCATGCTCGCCGACTGCGCCAGCGAACTCTACATCGGCCGGCTGATGCTGCTGCACATCGCCTACAAGGCCGAGAAGGGCCTCGATATCCGGCAGGAGAACTCGATCGCCAAAATCTTCCATGCACACATGGTGCACAAGGTGATCGACATCGCGATCCAGCTCCACGGCGCGCTCGGCTTCAGCCAGGATACGCCGCTCGCCAAATGGTACACGCAGGTGCGCTCGCAACGGCTGGTCGATGGTCCGGACGAGGTGCACAAGTGGAAGATCGGCAAGAACGTCATCAAGGCGTTCCGCGAGCACGGCACCACGGCAAGCGCCGCGGGCGGGGATTTGTTGTAAGCCACACACTGTCATTCCGGGGCGGCGCGAAAGCGCCGAATCCGGAATCTGGAGATGAGCGGCTTCCATCACATCGAGATTCCGGATCGACGCGCACAGCGCGTCGTCCGGAATGACCCTCGAGGCTAGCCGCCCTTCTCCCTTGCCACCGCCTGCCAGCCGATGTCGCGGCGGCAGAAGCCTTCCGGCCATTGGATACGATCAACCGCCTGATAGGCACGGTGCTGCGCTTCCGTCACCGTCCTGCCCAGCGCGCAGACGTTCAGCACACGCCCGCCATTGGCGACGATGCGCCCGTCCCGCGCAGCAGTCCCGGCGTGAAAGATCTCGACGCCTTCGACCCTGGCGGCTTCGTCCAGGCCTTCGATCACCGACCCCTTGCCGTAGTCGCCGGGATAGCCGCGGGTCGCCATGATCACGGTCAGCGCGGCATCGTCGTACCAGCGCAGGCTGAAGTTCTTCAGTTGTCCATCGGCGCTGGCAATCAGCGCCGGCACGATGTCCGACATCATCCGCAACATCAGCACCTGGCATTCGGGATCGCCGAAGCGCGCATTGTATTCGACGAGCTTCGGTCCGTCCTTCGTCACCATGACGCCGGCATACAGCACGCCCTTGTAGGGCGATCCCATGCGCGGCCAATGCGCGCAGCGTCGGCCGGATCATCTCGTCCATTACCCGCGCGCACATTTCGTCCGTCATGACAGGCGCCGGCGAATAGGCGCCCATGCCGCCGGTGTTCGGCCCCTTGTCGCCATCGAAGGCGCGCTTGTGATCCTGCGCGGTTGCCAGCGGCAGCGCATGCTCGCCGTCGCACAGCGCGAAGAACGAGGCTTCCTCGCCCTCCATGAATTCCTCGATCACCACCTCGGCGCCTGAAGCGCCGAAGCCGCCGCCGAACATCATGTCGACCGCGGCGAGCGCTTCCTGTTCCGTCATCGCCACCACGACGCCCTTGCCGGCGGCGAGCCCGTCGGCCTTGACCACGATCGGCGCGCCCTGCGCGCGAACATAGGCTCTCGCGGCTTCGGCGTCGGTGAAGTGCTCGTAAGCCGCGGTCGGAATCCTGTTGGCGCGGCACAGCGCCTTGGTGAAATTCTTCGAACTCTCGAGCTGCCCGGCGGCCTTGGTCGGGCCGAACGCCTTGAAGCCGGCGGCATTGAGATCATCGACGATGCCCGGCCGCAATCGGCGCATCCGGACCGACCACGACGAAATCGACCGCGTTGCGCCGGCAGAATTCGATCACCGCGGCATGGTCGGTGATATCGAGCGCCACGCATTCGGCATCTTCGGCGATCCCCGCATTGCCCGGTGCGCACCAGAGTTTCGTCAGCAGCGGGGACGCGGCGATCTTCCACGCGAGCGCGTGTTCGCGGCCACCGGAACCGAGCAGGAGGATGTTCATGGGAATGCAGCCAAGTCGGGGTTGCCGGCAATTGCGCGAGGTTTAGCACGGAGGGGCTGGCCGCAACAGCGTGTCCATTCCGTGTGGATATGTGCCACGGCACGTCGCCGCAGCGCCAGACCTTGCGGATGCGCCGGAAATGGCCGATCTCTAGCCCTGAGCCTGCTGAGAACCTGATCAACGCGCCTGAATTCACCGTCTCGGAGCTGTCCTCCGCGCTGAAGCGGACGGTGGAGGACGCCTACGGGCATGTCCGCGTGCGCGGCGAGATCTCCGGCTTTCGCGGCCGCATTCCTCGGGCCATTGCTATTTCGCGCTGAAGGACGAGAGCGCCAAGATCGAGGCGGTGATCTGGAAGGGCGCCCACGGCCGGATGCGCTTCAAGCCGCAGGAAGGGCTCGAGGTCATCGCCACCGGCAAGCTCACGACCTATCCGGGCTCGTCGAAATACCAGATCGTCATCGAGGCGCTCGAGCCCGCCGGCGTCGGCGCGCTGATGGCGCTGCTGGAGGAGCGCAAGCGGAAGCTCGCGGCCGAAGGCCTGTTCGACGAGGCGCGCAAGCAGTTATTGCCCTGGCTGCCGGAAGTGATCGGCGTCGTCACCTCGCCGACCGGCGCGGTCATTCGCGACATCCTGCACCGGCTGCAGGATCGCTTTCCCCGTCGCGTGCTGGTGTGGCCGGTCAAGGTGCAGGGCGAAGGCTCGGCCGAACAGGTTGCCGCCGCCATTCGCGGCTTCAACGCGCTGCCCGAGGCCGGGCGGATTCCGCGACCCGATCTTCTGATCGTGGCCCGCGGCGGCGGCTCGCTGGAGGACCTGTGGTCATTCAACGAGGAGATCGTGGTTCGTGCGGCCTCCGACAGCATGATCCCGCTGATCTCGGCCGTCGGCCACGAGACCGATATCACGCTGATCGATTTCGCCGCCGACAAGCGTGCGCCGACGCCCACCGCCGCCGCCGAAATGGCGGTCCCGGTCCGGAGCGAATTGTTCGTCGAGGTCGCAAGCCTGGCGCGCCGTACCATGGTGTGCTGGCAGCGTGGCCAGGAGAGCCGCCGCAATGAATTGCGCGCCGCGGCCCGGGCGCTGCCGGCCGCCGGTGAACTGCTCGCGATCCCGCGCCAGCGACTCGATCACCTCGGCGCCGCCCTGCCCCGCGGATTGAAGGCCAACACGCATGCGCATCACCGCCGCTTCTCGCATCTGAGCGCCGGCCTGACGCTGAAGGTGCTGCGCGGACAGGTCGCCCATGCCCGCCAGCGTCTCATCGTGTCGGGCGAACGCATCAGGCTTTCCGCCCGCGCGCTGCTGCGCAACCGCCGCGATCGTTTCGCCGGGCTGGAGGTCAGGCTCAAGGCCTCCCGGCTCGCCAACGCCCAGGCGCAGCGCAACGCGCTGGCGCGCGACCGCGAACGCACGCAGCGGCTCGCCGATCGCGCCCGCCGCGCGCTCCTGACCGCGATGCAGCGTCTCGACGCGCGGGTCGCTCATAGCGGCCAATTATTGTCGGCACTGTCCTATCGCGGCGTGCTGGCGCGCGGCTTTGCCCTGGTACGCGATGCGGACGGTCACGCCGTGCACGCCGCCGCCGCGGTCGGACCCGGCGCGCATCTGTCGATCGAATTCGCCGACGGCCATGTCGCCGCTGTCGCCGACGCCGACCGGCCGCCGGCAACGGTCGCACCCACCAGCGCGGCGAAGCCGGCCCCTCGGGAGACCCGGACCATCGCCGCCAAGCGCGTCACCAAGCCGATCGATCAGGGAAGCCTGTTCTAGCGGGCCAGCCACTCCGCGACGCGCTGCTGTGCGTCCGATCGTGCCACGGCATCGGTGCCGATATGCCCGCGCTCGGGGAGTTCTGCGTCGGTGCCTGCAATGGCACGGAGCGGAAGATTGGCGCGATCGAAATCATGCGACGCGGCGGGATAAAGCACGATCCGCGTCAACGCGCTGCGGCCGCGAGCGCCATCCACCATCTGGCGGCAGGCCTGCGGTGAACTGACGTCGTCCCTGGCACCGATCAGCAGCAGCGTCGGCACGCGCGTGCTCCAGCCGAGGCCGGAGGAGGTCCGGCAATCCGGATAGAATGCGACCGCCGAACGGAAATCCGGTTCGGCGCCGCGCGACGCCAACTGAGGCCGCACCGCCCACAGCAGCGCGCTGGCGCCGTTCGCCCATCCCATCAGGCTGATGCGGTCGCGCGCGGCCCAGGGTTGCCGCAACAGCCATTGCCGCGACGCCGTGACGTCGGCGACCCGCTCGCGGCGGGCGAGCACGCGGCGCTCGCTGACGCGGCATTGCGGACCGAGTTCGCGCGAGCCGTAGCTGTCCGGGAGCAGCACCGCATGCCCGGTCTTCAGCAACTGTTCGGCCCAGTCGCGATAGCGTGGCAGCACCGGTTCCGACTGTCCGCCCAATCCGCCGCAGCCATGGAGCGCGATCACAGTGGGAAACGGGCCTTCCCCGTCCGGCTTGTAGAGCTGCGCATGCAGGGTCAGCCCGGCCGCCGGGATATCCACCTGGCGCGGATCAGGCAGCGCCGCCGCTTCAGCCGTGCAGGCTGCTGCCAGGAGCGTCAGGGAGAGCGTTGCTGACAACAGGCGCATCGGGGTTCGGCCGGATCGTTATGGCGCTGCAGGGCAGCAAGGCGTGAATGCAACGGTATCATGCGGGTCGACGGCGAAATCATCACAAGTCAGTGGTTTCGGTTGCGGACAGCGCGACCTATCTATGATAGATCGAATCCGAAAATTGACACTTAGGCCTTTGGTCGGACGACCGGCCCATCGGAGAATTTGACGGTGCTCAACAAGTTCGGCCCCTCGGGGAGTGGCGAAGCGCAGGTGCAATATCTGGACGGCGATTTCCGCGTGATCTCGCCTGGAACCTATGTGCGCTGCGCCGTCACCGACGTGCGGATCCCGCTCGACGAGCTGAAATACTGGAGCGTCGATCTGCAGGAGGCGTATTCGGTCCCGACCGCCGTGCTGCAACGCCACTTCCCGGGTGCGCTGAAGGCGCAGGGCTAGGCCTTCCGCTCGCGCGCCTTCGACAGGCGCGCCGACACGAACTTCCGCAGCAACGCCGCATCGTCGAATTCGAGCGTCACCGCGAACGGCTGAATCGGCTGCGCCCAGCCGGGCAGGCTGCCGCCACGCCGCAGCCGGGCGAGATCCTTTTCCGTCGTCACCAGCGTCAGCGCGTCCGGTTCTGCCTCGGCGATCAGCCCTTCGATCTCGCCTTGCGAATACGGATGATGGTCGGCGAAGGCGCGCTGCCGAACCACTTCGATCTCATTTGCCCGCAACGTGTTGAAGAATCGCGTGGGGTCGCCGATGCCGGCGAACGCCAGCACGCGCCGGCCGCGCAGCGAAGCGGTCTGGGCCGCGTCCGGCTTCAGGTGCGCACGCAGCACCGGCTTGCCCTGCGCGGCGATCTCGGCCGCGACCGTCTCTGCGGCCCGGCCGTTGCCGACAATAATCAGCGCGTCGGTGCGGGCCAGTTGCGGCTGTAGCGGCGCGCGCAGCGGACCGGCCGGAAACACCTGGCCGTTGCCGATCCCGCGGTCGCCGTCGATCACGATCAGCGACGCGTCCTTGACGATCGCCGGACTTCTGGAAGCCGTCATCCATCAGGATCACGGTCGCGTTCAGCGCGCGCGCCAGCGGCACGCCTTCCGCGCGCTTGCGCGACACCACGACCGGCAGCGCGCCTGCCAGCATCAGCGGTTCGTCGCCGACATCGGCGGCTGAATGACGCCCGGGATCGACCCTGACGGGTCCGCGCAATTTGCCACCATAGCCGCGGCTGAGCACGACCGGCCTCTCGCCGAGTTCGTGCAGCAGCTTCGCCAGCGCCAGCACGGCCGGTGTCTTGCCCGCGCCGCCGACATGGTAGTTGCCGACGCAGAGCACGGGAACGCCGGCATTCAGTCCCTTGCGCCGCAGGCGCTTCGCGGCGACGGCGCCATAGAGCGCGGCGAGTGGCTTCAACAGATGCGAGTTCAGCGAGGACGGGCCGTGCCAGAAGCCCGGCTCACGCATTGGCGGCTCCCATCTCGAGCCGCAATTGCAGGAGATACGGCTCGAGCGACGCCAGCGTGCGCTCCAGCGCGCCGCCGAGTTGCTCGACGACGCGTTCGGATGCGGCGAGAACGGTCTCGCGCGCCTTCGGATCGGCCAGCAATTGCCCGAGCTGCTTCACCAGCGCTTCCTGCGTGTCGGCGCGACGCGCGCCACCGGCGGCATCGAGCGCCTCATACACATCGGTGAAGTTGAAGACGTGAGGCCCATGGACGATCGAGGCGCCGAGCTTGATCGCCTCGATCGGATTCTGTCCGCCATGCTCGACCAGCGATCCGCCCATGAATACGATCGGCGCCAGCCGGTAGAACAGTCCGAGTTCGCCCATGGTATCCGCGACATAGATGTCGGTCGTTGCCGTCGGCAGGTCTTCGTGCGAGCGCAGCGTAGCATTGAGGCCGGACGCGGCGATCATGCCAGCGATCGCCTCGCCGCGAGCGGGATGCCGCGGCACGATCACGGTCAGCAGCTTTGGAAAGTATCCGGCAAGCGTGCGGTGCGCCTCGGTCAGCATCTCTTCTTCGCCGGGATGGGTGGAGGCCGCGACCAGAACCGGACGGCCGCGCGTCATCGCCATCAGCCGCTCCAGCTTGTTCGCATCGGCGGGCGGGGCCGGAACGTCGAGCTTGAGGTTCCCCGTCACCACGACGTTGCGGCTGCCGAGCGCGGCGAAGCGCTCCGCATCCAGCTTCGACTGCGCCAGGCAGACCTCGAACTTGCCGAGCAGCGCCGAGATGGTCCCCACGACGCGGCGCCAGCGCGGAAACGAACGCTGCGACATCCGTCCGTTGATCAGCACCATCGGCACCCGCCGCGCAGCGCTCGACAGGATCAGATTGGGCCACAGGTCGGACTCGATGAACAGCGCCAGCGAGGGCCGCCAGTGGTCGAGGAACCGCGCCACATAGCGCGGCGAGTCGTAGGGTACATATTGATGGATCACGTCGGGCGGAAACCGCTTGGCCACGATTGCCGCAGACGTCACCGTACCCGAGGTCACGAGGATACGCAGGTTCAGCGCCCGCAACCGCTCGATCAGCGCGGCCGCCGCCAGCACCTCGCCGACGCTGGCGCCGTGGATCCATACCAGCGGTCCGGCCGGACGCACGCCGGCACTCATGCCGCGGCGCTCGCCGACCCGCGCCGGGTCTTCCTTGCCCAACCTCAACCTCTGGTTGATCAACGCCGGCGACAGCGGAACCATCGCGGACGACAGGCTCCGGTAGACGCGCAGCGTCATCGGCAGTGTGTCAGCCAAGAGCGGCCTCCGGACGCCCGACCGCCGCGTAGGCGCGGCGCGTCGCTTCGTTCAGCAAAGCTTCTACCTGAAGGCGCAGCTTTTCCATAGTCTCGGCGTCGGCGTCCGGCGGCACGTATACCGATTCGATACCTACCACGGCACCGCGACCGAATGGCAGATTGATGGTGGTCGAATCCCAATTTTTCAACCTGATAAAGCGGCTGGTCACCATCGCGAACGGCATGATCGGCCGGCCCGACTTCCGCGCCAGCATGATGATGCCGAGCCCCACCACCCGCGCGCGCTTCGGCACGTCGGCGGTGGTCGCGACGTTCCAGGTGTCTTCCAGCGCCTGCAACATTTCCCTGAAAGCGCCAACACCGCCCTTGCGATGAAACGCGCCGCCATGATCGCCCGAGCCCCTGATCGTGCCGATGCCGAGCCGCTCGGCCGCGATGGCGTTGAACTCGCCGTCGCGATGCCGCGAGATCAGCACCTTGGCGCGATGGCTCTCCTTGGTCTTGATGAACGGCGTCATGAAATGCTGGCCGTGCCAGAACGCGAAGATCGCCGGCATCTGCGGCTCGACGATCTCGTAGATGTCGGCCGGATCGTAGCTGAAGCGGTTGGTCAGCCAGACCAGCCGCAGATACTCGGCCGCAAGCACACCGAGTGCGCGCTGAACCCAGGTGCTGCGCAGCAAATCGCGAAAGTAACGCTTCAACTGGCGGACTTCGCGTCTTGACCTGGGTCGAGCAGCCGGTGGAGGTGAACCACGAAGTAGCGCATGTGGGCGTTGTCCACGGTCTGCTGCGCCTTGGCCTTCCAGGCCGCGTGAGCGGACGCGTAATTGGGATACACGCCGACGATCTCGACCTGGTCGAGGTCCTTGAACGTGGTGTGTTCCAGGTCGGTCAGTTCGCCGCCGATGACGAGGTGAAGCAATTGCGGTTGGGCACTATCTGGCATGGTGGTCTTTCCTAAAGAGGTGCCCGGCAAACAGGATGGCAAGCAAGATTGGTACCGTATATCGCAGGATGAGGGGAACGGTCCATGACGCGGGATATGGCCTGTTCAGGGCAGCGGACGGCTTCGAAAATGCTCGACGATGCGCGCATGACGATCGTGTCCCGCTGCCACCAGCACCCCGTGCACCACTTCCCGGCGATTATACTCAATCGCGTCCCCCGAAAGCGCGGTCATCCTACCATTCGCTTCCTGCACGATCAAATTCGCCGCGGCAAGATCCCAATCTCTGCTCTGGCCGCCTGCAAAAGCGGCATCGAGACTGCCGTCCGCGACCCGGCACAGCCGCAGCGCCAGCGACCCGATGCGCGGATACAGCGTGATGTCATCCGACAGCGGGCTCAGTCGCTGCACCAGCGGTTTTGGACCGGCCATGCGGGAAAAATCGAGTTCGTCGCCTGCGGCGGCCTGCACCGGATTTTGGTTGCGCGTGGCGCCGTGGCCGCGCGCGGCGAAGAAGAATTCGTCGGTGGCCGGGGCGAATACCGCCGCCAGCACCGGCGTCGATCCCGAGACCAGCGCCACGCTGACGCACCAGTCTTCGCGGCCGGCGAGATAGGCGCGCGTGCCGTCGATCGGATCGACGATCCAGACCAGCGGCTTGCCCAGGCGCGAATCATCGTCGACGCTTTCCTCCGACAGCCAGCCGTACTCCGGCGTTGCCGTGCGCAGCCGCCGCTCCACCAGGTCGTTGACGGCGATGTCGGCCTCCGAGACCGGCGACGAGGCCCCCTTGGTCCAGTTCTTCAGTTCGGTGCGGAACAGCGACAAGGCCAGCACGCCGGCCTCGCGCACCGTATCCGTCAGCAGCGCGGCGTCGCGCGCCCAGATCCTGTCGGCCGTGTCAGCGCCCGCCAAGCGTCAGGCCCTCGACACGCAGCGTCGGCGCATTGACGCCGTAGCGGAACTCCAGATCGTTGGCCGCGACCAGCGACTTGAAGATCGGCAACAGATGTCCGGCGATCGTCACTTCGCTGACCGGATAGGTGATCTCGCCGTTCTCGATCCAGAAGCCCGACGCACCGCGGCTGTAATCGCCGGTGACACCGTTGACGCCGGAACCGATCAGGTCGGTGACGTAAAAGCCCTGCTTGATGTCGGAGATCAGTTCCTTCGGCGTCACCTTGCCGGCTTCGAGATGCAGATTATACGCGCCCGGCGACGGTGACGACGACACGCCGCGATGCGCATGTCCTGTCGTGACCAATCCGAGTTCACGCGCGGTCGCGCAATCGAGCAACCAGGTGGTCAGCACGCCCTCGTCGATGAGCGCGAGCTTCTTCACCTTGACGCCCTCGGCGTCGAAGGACTGCGAGCGCAGGCCGCGCACCCGAAGCGGATCGTCGACGATGCGGATATCGCCGGCGAACAATTGCTCGCCCATCCGGTCTTTCAGAAAGCTGGTCTTGCGCGCGATCGAGGCGCCGTTGATGGCGCCGACGAGATGGCCGACCAGCGATCCCGAAACGCGCGGGTCGTAGACGACAGGTACCTTGCAGGTCTCGACCTTGCGCGGATTGGCGCGCGCCACGGTGCGTTCGCCCGCCCTGCGGCCGACGCTTTCGGGCGACGCCAGATCGGAGGCGTGCGGCGCCGAGGTGAAATCATAGTCGCGCTCCATGGCGGTGCCTTCGCCCGATATCGCGGTCATCGAGATGCCGTGACTGGAACGCAGGTAGGAGCCATGGAAACCGGTCGAGGTCACCAGCACCATGCCGCCGATACCGCTCGAGGCGGATGCACTGCCCGATTTGGTCACGCCCTTGACCGCGAGGCCCGCAGCTTCCGCCTCGCAGGCGCGACGCTCGAGTTCGGCGGTCGAGGGAACCGTGCGATCGAGCAGGTCGAGGTCGGCGAACTCGCGCGCCAGCAGCGACGGATCGGCGAGACCGACATATTTGTCATCGGGCGCGACGCGCGCCATGGCGACCGCGCGCTCGGCAAGCTTCGCAATGCCGTCGCCGGAGACGTCGTTGGTCGAGACCACGGCCTGACGCTGCCCGACCAGCACGCGCAATCCGACATCGTCGCCTTCGGAACGCTCGGATTCCTCGACACGACCGTCGCGCACCTCGACGCCCTGCGAGACGCCGCGCACGGCGACCGCATCGGCTGCGTCCGCGCCGGCACGCTTTGCCGCCTCGACCAGGCGCTGCGCCAGCGTCGACAACGCCGATTGATCGAACAGGTCGGAAGTCTCAGTGGCTTTGGAAGGCTTCGAAGCGGCGGATAGTGAAGAGTTCACAAACAAAATCCCTGAAATTCCGGAGAGCCCGGGACACGTATCAGCGAACCATCAGATGTGCCCGATTCACAGCGATTTCAAGCACTTTGCGGCCCCAAAAGCCAAACATTTTCGGCATTGGCGCAAGGTCTCGTCAATCATGTGAGCCAAGGTCTTGTCAATCATGCGGATAGATGCACGGCCGGTGACTTCGGATTAACCAGCCTTTTTAAGGCGAAACGGAAACGGCTCGGCTAGGGTCTTGCGTATCGACCGGGAGCATAATCCCGGCGGGGAGACAAAGCCGTGAGGCGTCAAACATCAACAAGCGGGAGCAATCCCGCCGGGTCGAGCCGCGCACTGCGGCTCGACCCTCTTTCTCTGCCGCTCAGCTTCCAGGCGCACGACACCCGTGCCGACGGCGGCGTGCGCAACATCGAACTTCATCGCGAACGCGTCGTGCTGCACCGTGCCGTCAAGGGCATGCGGATGGCCATCAAGGTTCGCGTCAGCGACTTTCTCGGCGTGGCGCTGCGCGGTCTCGACGACACGCAGATGCTGGTGCTGGTGCATCGCGACCCCTCGTTGAACATTCCGCTGGGCGTGAGCGCCGACCGCGACGAGATCGTGTCCGCATGGCTGAAGTGGAGCGACATCTTCGCGCTTCCGCAACTGATGGAAGACCTTCCGCACGAACCGGCCGCACGCCGCCGCCGTCACAACGCGATCCGTGGCCGCCGCCCGAGATTCTTGGTGCGCCGGCGCGCGGGCGATCTGCTCAACCCGGCGAATATGCACCAGGGCGAACGCGAGATCATCGCGCGGAATTAGATTTCTTCAAAGGCGCCATACAATAACTGTCATGCCCCGCGCAGGCGGGGCATCCAGTAAGCTGCAGCCTATCGTTTCATTCATCGACGTCTCTGGAATACTGGATCCCCGCCTTCGCGGGGATGACGATTGCATATGAGGCTACGTTCTCGCGACGCATTCCGCCCGAGCTTTGCATTTTCGTTTGCCCTCTTGAACACAGAGAGGGCGCAAGGAAGACCGGGTGCGCGCTGCACCCGCGGTCTCGTGTGCAATTGCGCACTAGAGAAAGCGCACACGAGCATACAGGTTCAGCGGGAGCATCCCGGCCTTCCCTGCGCAATGGCTTTACGACTTATAGCGTGCTCTCCCCGGTGAGACGGGCTCTGTTGCCACCGTCGCCCGCAACAGCTTTGCTGCTGCGGACTTGACGCCAGCTTCGGGCGTCAGGACCACACGACTTCGCCGTACGCATCCACCACGCTCGTCAGTCATGGCATCCGCGTCCATCGCATCTCACCGCACGTTCGTGACGATGGCCAACGCCCCTCATCTGCCGTGAGACGCGCGAAACTAAGCCACTGATTTGCCCGACGGGTTAAGCGGAATATTTTTGCGCGAAGGGATGGACATACTTTTGGTTGATTTGCCCGTCGGGTTGATTTGTCGCAGGCTGCAATGCAGTTCATCATTGCGAGCGCGGCAAAGCAATCAACAGCACGCTTGCGGAGAGATGGATTGCTTCGCTGCGCCCGCAATGACGACGACGGTTTGCAGGATGGGCAAAGCGCAGCGAGCCCACCCTACGAATTCAGCGCGTCAGCGCATCTACGAGCAAGCCCGCAAACAGCAACAGGCCCGCATCGCGGTTGGATTTGAAAATTCGCAGGCACAGCGCGGGATCGGAGATATCCAATCGCCTGATCTGCCAGACCAGATGCGCGGCGAAGGCGACGAGACCGATCCAGGCCGGCCATCGCGCGGCCGAAAGCGCCAGCGCCATGCCGATCAGGACTACCGCGAGCGAATAGAACACCCACAGCGCCAGATGCGTCCGCGCCCCGAACAGGCGTGCGGTGGACTTGACGCCGATCAGCGCGTCGTCCTCGGCGTCCTGATGCGCGTAGATGGTGTCATAGCCGATCACCCAGGCGATCGAGCCGGCATAGAGCACGAGCGCGGCCGGATCGATCCGCCCGAGCATGACCGCAAATCCCATCAGCGCGCCCCAGGAGAACGCGAGACCCAGCACCACCTGCGGCCACCAGGTGATGCGCTTCATGAAGGGATAGACGGCGACGATGGCGAGCGAGGCGATGCCGGTCAGAATCGCGAAGCGGTTGAACTGAACCAGCACGAGCAGCCCGATCAGCGCCTGCGCGATCAGGAATGCAAGGGCCTGCGGCACGCTCACCTGCCCGGCCGGGATCGGCCGCGACCGCGTCCGCTCGACCTTCCCATCGAGGTCGCGATCGGTGATGTCGTTCCAGGTGCACCCGGCTCCGCGCATGACGAAGGCGCCAACGAAGAACAGCGCGATCACGAGCGGCAATTGCGAGCTATCGCGCGCCACGCCGGACGCGAGCGCCGCCGACCACCAGCACGGCATCAACAGCAGCCACGACCCGATCGGCCGGTCAAAACGTGCAAGGCGCAAATAGGGCCGCGACCAGGACGGCGCACGCGTATCGACCCAGTTGCCGGTCGCGTCGGCAACACGGGCGGTTGCGTCGCTCATCTGGCGTCGGTCATCGCGAGAGAACGTTGCCGTTCAGCGTATCGAAGGTGCTGCCGCCCCTCTTCGTGGGCTGCGCTTCGGGCAGCGCCGCCGAGGAGCCCAGCACTTCGCTCAGGCTCGGACCGGCCGGACCGCGCCCCTGTCCCTGCGCCGCCACGGCGCAAACCTGCTTCTGCATCTTCTCGGTGTTCTTGTGACCGTTCTTGAGCTGGTCGGCGATCTGCGACGGAATTCCGCACTTCGCCGCATTGGTCTCGACATACTTGATCATCTTCAGCTCGGCCTGGCCGAAATTGCCGATCAGCTTGCAGGCCTCGTCGGGCGGCGCCTTGCGATCGCTCGCGGCCTTGATCATCTTGCCGCGCTTCTCCGCCTCTTCGCGCAGGGGAAGGAAAGCCTTCATGCAGGCGTCGGCCGCACCGCCGGCTTGCGGCGGACCTCCTGCCTGCGGCATTCCGCCCGTTGGCGCGGCTCCACGATCGAACACCGAACCGCCGGAGACCGGCGCAGCACCCTGGCTCGGGAACGGCGAAGCCGCCGGCGCAGCCCCGTTCACGGGCGGAAACGGTGAGGCGCCTGACGGCGCGGCGCTTTGATTGGGCAACGGCGCCGGGAACGAACCCTGCGCGAAAGCTTGGCCGGCGTGAACGGTCATCACGACGGCAGTCAGCGGCACGATCAGGCGGCGGATCATCAAATGTGTTTCTCCGGCAAAGGTCCAGCGGGCCCTACGTGTTCCGATCGAAGCACGATTTCAGACGGCACTTTTACGATTGCTGGCGGCCCTTAACAACCCGTCGAATTGGGCAACAGCGCGGCGCAGCGCCGCAATATTTGCCCCGAAACCGCATCCTTTCGGCTAAGAGTCGGCACAAAATGGAACATTCCGATGCCTGAACTGGATTTTCGTGCTCCCCGCCTGTTCGTCGACGCCCCCTTGAAGGGAGGCGCGCGGATCGAGCTCGAGCGCAGCCAGAGCAATTATCTCGGGAATGTGATGCGGCTTTCCGCCGGTGAATCGCTGCTGGTGTTCAACGGCCGCGACGGCGAATGGCGGGCCGAGATCGAAGGCCGCAAGCGGCCCGACAGCCTTGTCGTCGCCGCATCGACCCGACCGCAGGATCACCTGCCCGACATCGCCTACGTCTTCGCGCCGCTGAAACATGCAAGGCTCGATTACATGGTGCAGAAGGCGGTCGAAATGGGCGCCTCGAAACTGCAGCCGGTGCTGACGCGCCACACCCAGGTCTCGCGCGTCAACACCGAGCGGATGCGCGCCAATGTGATCGAGGCCGCCGAGCAATGCGGTATCCTCAGCCTGGCTGCGGTGGCCGAACCGGTGGCGCTCGACCGCTATCTCGGTTCACGCGCACCGACACGCCTGCTGGTGTTCTGCGACGAGGCGAGCGATGTCGCTGACCCGTTGCAGGCGTTGCAAGCGGCGACAGCCACTGGCGGGGTCGACATCCTGATTGGCCCCGAGGGCGGGTTTGCGGACGAGGAGCGCGCGCTGCTGCTGCGTCAGCCGCATACGCTGCGGCTCTCGCTCGGGCCCCGGATCCTGCGCGCAGATACCGCTGGCGTCGCCGCGCTGGCGCTGGTCCAGGCGGCGCTGGGCGACTGGCGGAGTTCAGGCTAACCCCGACCGACCTCGCCACGCTCTCAGTCGCCGGACAAGTCGAGTTCGCCAAGATCGCGCGCGGCATCGACCACGCGCATGATGCGCACCCCGTCCTTCGCTATCTCGTAAAGTGCGAGCCATCGTGCAATCACCAGCGTCCGCGCCTGGTCGGCAATGTCTGACGAGACGGTCCCGACTCCGGAAATTCGGCCAGTTGGCGGCACCGCGCTTCAATCGATCGATCCAATGGTCGGCCGTCGCCGCACCCTTGTCCGTCGCGATGTGAAACCAGATTTCCAGGAGATCGCGTTGCGCCAAACGGGAAAGGCGAACCTCTCCCAATTTACTTGCCTGCCGCCTTCAACAGCGCCCGGCCCTGCGCCTTGATATCCGCAAAATCGGCCGGACCTGCGTCGCCGCTGGCCTGACCTGCCGCCCAGGCATTCCGCAGGAAAGCCGACCGCGCTTCTTCCGTTTGCTCCATGATCCGCAGCGCCTCGCGCACGACCTCACTTGCCGAGGTGTAGCGGCCGCTCGAAACCTTGGCTTTGACGAATTCGCTCAGTTCGTCGGTCAGCGAGACATTCATGTTCATGGCGGGAACCTTATCGATACATTATAGGCCCGACCACAAACTTTAGCAATCTTTGCCATCAAACCAGCATCGATCGGCGCCGGGGTCGCGTCCCGGCTAGCCAAGCCGCGCTGAAATCGTTAACGCTCCCAATCATTAAGCCACTTCGCCAAACCCAATCGAAACACCGGTTCGGCCATGGTAAAGGCTGCGCCGACCGACTTTCAAACCCTCTTAAGAAACCCAATTCTGGACGATCTGGACGCGAGATGGCTGGACCTACTGCACCCCGGGCAAACGGCTCCGCCGCATGGGCGGACGCCCTGCTCTTGTCGTTTGCGCAACGGGGCTATGTCAGGGCCGAGCCCGCGATCCTGCAGCCGGCCGACCCGTTCCTCGATCTCTCCGGCGAGGACATCCGCAAGAGCCTGTATTTGACCACCGACCCCTCGGGCGAGGAACTCTGCCTGCGCCCGGACCTGACCATTCCGGTGGCACGCGATTATCTCGCCTCCGATCGCGCCGGACAGCCCGCGGGCTTCAGCTATCTCGGGCCGGTGTTCCGCTATCGCGGCGGGCGGGCGAGCGAGATTCTGCAGGCCGGCATCGAATCCTTTGGCCGGCAGGACCGCGCCGCCGCGGACGCGGAAATGCTGGCGCTGGCACTGGAAGCGACCGCCGCGTTCGGCGTGAAGAACGTCGAGATCCGTACCGGCGACGTCGCCCTTTTCAACGCCTTGATCGAGGCGCTCGATCTCTATCCGGTGTGGCGGCGCCGGCTGATCAAGGATTTCAACCGCAAGGTCAGCCTCGAGCAGGACATCGAGCGGCTGACGCTTTCGACCGCACCCGGCCGCAACGAATATGAGGGCGTGCTGGCGGCGCTGGCCGGCTCCGACCGCAAGGCGGCGCTGGCGCTGGTGACCGACCTGATGTCGATCGCAGGCACCACCAATGTCGGCGGTCGCACGGTTGCCGAAATCGCCGATCGCTTTCTCGAACAGTCGACCCTGAAGGGTGGCGCGCTGCCGCGCGACGCGCTGGCGATCATCAAGCGTTTTCTTGCGATCGCGGGCGATCCCGATCAGTCGGTCGGCGCAACTGCGCGCGCTGGCATCAGACGCCAAGCTCGATCTCACGGCCGCGATCGACCAGCTCGAAAGCCGCGTCGGCTTCATGGCCGTGCGCGGCATCAAGGCGGGCCAGATGCGGTTCGCCACCTCGTTCGGACGCGGCCTCGACTACTACACCGGCTTCGAGTTCGAGCTGCATGCCAGGGGCAATGGCGTCGAGCCGCTGGTGGCGGGCGGGCGCTATGATGGCCTGATGACGCAGCTCGGCGCGGCGACGCCGATCCCGGCGGTCGGCTTCTCGGTCTGGATCGAGGCGCTGACGCAATACGGCAAGCCCGCCGCGCAAGGGAGCGTCGCATGAGCGCCCCCTTCGTTCTCGCCGTTCCGTCCAAGGGCCGGCTGCAGGAAAACGCCGAAGCGTTCTTCACGCGCGCGGGGCTTGCGCTCGCCAAGCCGCGCGGCGCGCGCGACTATCGCGGCACCATCGCCGGCCTCGACAATGTCGAGATCGCCTATCTCTCGGCGAGCGAAATCGCCGCGCAGCTCGCCCGCGGCATGGTGCATCTCGGCGTCACCGGCGAAGACCTGTTGCGCGAGAGCATCGCGGACGCCGACAGGCGCGTGCTGCTGATCGACAGTCTCGGCTTCGGCAGCGCCAATGTCGTGGTCGCGGTGCCGCAGGCCTGGATCGACGTCCGCACCATGGCCGATCTCGACGACGTCACCACCGGCTTCCGCGCCCAGCATAACCGGCGGATGCGGGTCGCGACCAAGTACATCAACCTGACCCGCACCTTCTTCGCATCCCACGGCGTGGTCGACTACCGCATCGTCGAGAGCGCCGGCGCCACCGAAGGCGCCCCCGCCGTCGGCACCGCCGAACTGATCGTCGACATCACCACCACGGGGGCCACCCTTGCCGCCAATGGTCTCAAGGTGCTGGACGACGGCGTGATCCTGCGCAGCCAGGCCAACCTCGTGGCGTCAAGGGACGCCGACTGGTCGGCCGATGCCCGCGAGACCGCGCGCGTCATCCTCGATCACATCGCCGCCCGCGCCCGCGCCAGCAAGTATCGCGAAGTCCGAACGCGTTTCGCCGGCTGCAACGAGGCGCTGCTGACGGAGGCGCATAACCGCTTCGGCGTGGTGGCCCCGTTCGGCGGGCCGACTTCCTCCGGCATGCTCACGCTGCACTGCCCACCGATGCAGCTTTACGCGCTGGGCAGCTTCCTGCGCGAGCATGGCGCCGATACGGTTTCGATCGCCTCGCTCGACTATGTGCTGGACCGCGAAAACCCGCTGTTCGCCAGGCTCGAGGCGTTCCTGCGGCAATAAGGCTGTCGTTTCGTTCAGCATTGCGACAGCCAGCGGCAGATAGCATATGCTGCCTTGAGCATGATCGGGAAAAATGGCTACCGGTTTTCCGATCGGGATCATGCTCGCGCCGAGGGATTATCTGGGACCTGATCGATGACGCTGGGCTCTGACGTTTCCGGCCTGACCACCACCGCGGCAAGCGCGGCGGCGGCGCAGGGCCTCTCGATTGTCGTGCCGCTCTACAACGAGGCGGCCGGCCTCGCCTTGCTGCACGAGCGGCTGATCGGCCTCGCGCGGACGCTTCGGGCGCGTTACAGCCTTGCCTGCGAGGTGGTCTATATCGATGACGGCAGCGCCGACAACACGCTGGCGATCGCACGCGCGCTCACCGCTGAGGCGCTGGACGTCCAGGTGGTGTCGCTGTCGCGCAATTTCGGCAAGGAAGCCGCGCTGATGGCGGGGCTCGACCATGCGCGCCGCGGCGCGGTGCTGTTCATGGACGGCGACGGCCAGCATCCGCCTGACCTGGTCGAGAAACTGGTCGCACACTGGATCGACGACGGCTACGACGTCGTCTACACCGCCAAGGCGCACCGCGACAACGAAACGTTCCTGCGCCGCCAGTCGGTGCGCGGGTTCTACGCGCTGATCAACTGGGGCGCGCGGCAGAAGATCCCGGAGGACGCCGGCGATTTCCGCCTGCTGTCGCCGCGCGCGGCGGCCGCGCTGCGGCAGCTTCCCGAGCGCAACCGTTTCTTCAAGGGACTGTCGAACTGGATCGGTTTCCGCCAGATCCGGGTCGACTATGAACCGGCGGCGCGTGCGCATGGCGTCACGACCTTCAGCCCGGGACGGCTGATCGGCCTGTCGATCGAAGGATTGACCTCGTTCTCGGTGGCGCCGCTGCGCTTTGCCAGCCTGTTCGGCGTGCTGCTGGCCGTCGGCGCCTTCCTGTTCGGCCTCACCATCGTCTGGGAAACCTGGACGACGGGTAAGTCCGTCCCCGGCTATCCCTCGCTGGTGGTCGGCCTGATGACGATCGGCGGCGTGCAGCTCATCATGATCGGCATCGTCGGCGAGTATATCGGCAAGATACTCTCGGAACTGAAGGCGCGGCCGATCTATTTCGTCGCCGAGCATTCCGTGAAGCGCGCGGAAGCGGAGGCGCAGCCTTCCGCCAGCGAACGGACCGCCGCGGAATGAACGACGCCGCGCCGCTGCGCCGCATCTGGCTGTGCGCCGACGATTACGGGCTGGCCGACGGCGTCAATCGCGCCATTCGCGACCTGATCGGCCGCGGCCGTCTCAACGCCACCTCGGTCATGGTGGTCGGGCCTTCGATCGGCCGCACCGAGGTCGCCGCGCTGCAGGACATCGCCGCCGCGAGCCCGCGCTGCGCGATCGGACTGCACGCGACGCTGACGGCGCCGTTCCGCCCGTTGACGATGCATTTCAGGCCGCTCGATGGCGGCCTGTTCCTGCCGTTTCCGAACATGCTGCGCTCAGGATTGTTGCGGCGGCTCGATGCCGGACTGATTGAGGATGAACTCGCGGCGCAACTCGTGGCGTTCAAGGACCTGTTCGGCCGCGCACCCGATTTCGTCGACGGCCACCAGCACGCGCAATTGTTCCCGCAGGTGCGCGACGCGTTTCTGCGCGCGGTGAAGCAAGCTGCCCCCGACGCCTGGGTCCGTCAGGGCGGACGCTTGCTGCCGCTTGGCAAACGGCTCGGCGCGCCCAAGGCGCTGGTGCTCGACACGCTGAGCGCGCAGTTCCGCAAGCGCGCCGCACAGGCCGGGATCGCGTTCAACCCGGCATTCGCCGGCGCCTATGATTTTTCGAAAGCGCCTGACTTCGGCGCGCTGATGCGGCAGTTCCTCGACGGGCTGCCCGATGGCGGACTTGTGATGTGCCATCCCGGCTTTGTCGACG
Organism: uncultured Alphaproteobacteria bacterium; assembly: GCA_963823485.1. Classification (GTDB taxonomy): domain Bacteria; phylum Pseudomonadota; class Alphaproteobacteria; order Rhizobiales; family Xanthobacteraceae; genus Bradyrhizobium. The sequence continues at coordinate 102,416 of CAWGLP010000025.1, read as the reverse complement.
AAACTCTGCTCGGCCTCGATCCACTGACCACCCAGCGCGAAGCCGAACACGCCTTTCTCGCCGGCGATCGTTTCCCGCCGCTGTTGGCGGCGAATAAAGTTACATTGAGCTGACAAGGTTCACGAAAACCGGCCGGTCGTATTGTCGCATAAGGAAATTTAATTTGGCCACCTACTACTTGCGACACAAAATCCGCCTACATCTCCCCGGCGCGCCGAGACCTGTTCGACGCGAGGGAGAAGGCCATGACACCGCAAGAACGCCAACTGATTGACGATCTTTTCGACCGGCTCGGCAGACTCGAGGGCGCTCCGCGCGATCCCGAGGCGATGTCGGCGATCATGCAGGGCCTGCGCACGGCGCCCAACGCGGTCTATGCGCTGGTGCAAACCGCACTGGTGCAGGACGAAGCGTTGAAGCGCGCCAACGACCGCATCCAGGAACTGGAATTCGGCGGGCCAGCCGAATCAATCCGGCGGCTTCCTCGATTCGATGCGCGATGCGATCTTCGGGCAGAACCAGCCGCAGGGGTCGTCGTCACACGGCTCGGTGCCGAACGTGCGCGCGCCCGAGATCGGCGGCGGCGGCCGTCCGGCCTGGAACAGCGGACAGGTGCTGCAGCAGACGCAGGCGCCCGGCCAGTACAACCAGCCGGCCTACGCACAACCCTATGGCGGACAGCAGCAACCGCCTCCGCTCGGCGGCGGTGGCGGCGGCTCTTTCCTCGGAACGGCGGCGGCGGCCGCAGCCGGCGTGGTCGGCGGCTCGCTGCTGCTGAGCAGCATCCGCGGCATGATGGGCGGCGGCGGCAACCAGCAGGCGTTCGGCGACACGTCGGGCCATAACGGCGGCGTCGAAGATCGCAGGCCGTGGGGCGATCAGTCCGGCGGCAGCCTGGCGCGCGATGCCGGGGTCAACGACATCGGCTCGTCCGGCCAGCGCGCCGACAACGATTCCGGCTCGCGCCAGGGATTCTTCGACCAGGCCTCGCACGAGGAGGACGAAGATTCCGACATGGATCATGATTCCGACGGCTTCGACGGCGATGGCGACAGCGACTACGCCTGAGCGATGTGCAGACTTCAGAAAAGAAAAACGGCCGCCCGATCGGGCGGCCGTATTCGTTTCGACCAGCCGTGCGGTGATCAGATCACGATCACCCTGGCGCCGACATTGACGCGGCCGTAGAGATCGATCACGTCCTCGTTGCGCATCCGGATGCAGCCCGACGAGACGTTGGTGCCGATGGTCCATGGCTCGTTGGAGCCGTGGATGCGATAGAGCGACGATCCCAGATACATCGCGCGCGCGCCGAGCGGATTTTGCGGACCGCCCTCCATGTGCCGCGGCAGATCGGGGCGGCGCGCCAGCATTTCCGGCGGCGGCGTCCAGGCCGGCCATTCCTTCTTGGCGGAAACCGTCTTGACGCCGGACCAGGTGAAGCCGGGGCGGCCGACGCCGACACCGTAGCGCAGCGCCTTGCCGTCGCCCTGCACCAGGAACAGGAACTTGTTCGGCGTGTCGATCACGATCGTGCCCGGGCTTTCCTTGCCGGAATACTCGACCACCTGCTTCTCGTATTTCGGATCGAGCGGACGCTGCGCCGGATCGGGCTCCTCCCGCCGGTACATCGCGTCCTGCGGGTCTGCCGGCGGCAGCAGCATTCGCCTGCCGTCATAGCCGGGCTGCTGTTCATAGGAAGGCTGTTGCTGATAGCGCCCGCCTTGCGGCCCGTCACCGAACAGGAACTCGATGAAGCCGCCGCCCATCTGCGAGCGCCCGGCATAGGCCATGCGCGGCGCGGGCTGCGGCGGCTCGTAGGAATAAACTGTTCGTTCAGCACCCGATCGCCGGGCATCGAATGCGGCGGCATCACCGGCGAAGCAAAGGCAGGAAACGCTCGCGAGGAGCGCCAAAGAGATTTTTCCGAACATCGACGTACTCTGTACTGTTTCGTCACTGTGGGTCCGCAACCGCGACCGAGCGGCGCCGTTGCATGCGATCAATACAAATGAAAACCTGATCGGTTTGGTAAACAGAAACGGCGTTTCAATTCACCACGTCGTCAACTGCGATCGGATTTCCCGGTTAGCGTTTATTTTGGGTGAACGCGGCTCCCGCATGGTTAACCGCTGGTGTGCGGCGGCCAACTTTTCTCCCAAACGCAATGTTCCGCGTGAACCTCACGTTAAATCGCGCTGGTCTAAAACATGCGAAGTGAAGGGGTTGGGAAAAAACTCATGTCGGTAAATCGCAAACGTTTTCGTATCGAACAAGCCATTCTGGGCGAAGCGCCAATCGTCATGCCCGCGGTCGAAGGCGGCGAGATCGGCCCGATGCATCGCGAGATCATGGCCGAACTGCGCGCGATCCGGGCGCAGATGGCAACCGGCGGCGACGTCCGCCCGGCCGCAGCCAGTGCCGATGCGACGACCGCGATCGTGGTCGCCGAAGTCAACCGTGAGGTTGCCGACGCCCAGGCACTGCTGGAAACCTATCGGGCCCAGATCGAGCAGTGCGAGAAGCTGAAGGTCGAGCTCGATCTCATTCACGACGCAATCAACCGCACCAAGCGCGAAATCGCCACGCTGCACGGCAAGAGCTTCGAAGGCCAGGAGATGGCCAAGGTCAATGGCGAGCTCGGCGCCGTCGTCGGCGGTACCGAACAGGCCACCCAGCAGATCCTCGAGGCCACCGAGGCGATCGACCAGGCGGCGACCGCGCTGGCCAAGAACGTTTCGCCGGACCAGCAAAGGCTGCTCAGCGAGGAAATCCAGGAACGCGTCGTCTCGATCTTCGAAGCCTGCAACTTCCAGGATCTCACCGGCCAGCGCATCAGCAAGGTGATGACCACGATGAAGTTCATCGAGCAGCACATCAACGAAATGATGGAAATCTGGGGCGGCGTCGATGCGATCAAGGCCCATGCGACGCCGATCGTCGACACCCGCGAAGGCGACGCCAAGCTGCTCAACGGCCCGAAGCTGGACGGCGACGTCGGCCACGCCTCGCAGGACGACATCGACGCCCTGTTCGACTGATCGGACTGGTTAACGCAGACTAAACAAAACGCCGGCTAGATGCCGGCGTTTTTTGTTGGGCGTCCGCCCTCTGCTGTCATCGTCCGCAGAGGCGTCAGCAATTCAACGGAGGGGCCGCGGCGTACTGGATGCCCGCCTTCGCGGGCATGACGAGCGAGGGTGCCGCCGCTCAGGCCCGCGGCGCGCAGCGCACGTAGACCATGTTGCCGTAACGGACCGCGGCGTCCTTGTCGATGAAGCGCGTCACCAGGATGCGGCCATCGAACGACACGATCTCGCGGTCCTGGTCGCCGCCGGCGGGGCCGGGCGGACCGATATAGTTCTTGCCGCTCGGGCTGCCCTTCAGGCGCAGCTCCTGCGGGGTGGCCTGATCGGCCAGATGCATGACCACGCCGCCGTTGGCACCGGCGCTGATCACGTAGGGCTGCTTGCACTGGCCGCGCGCGGCAGCCTCGGTGCGGGCGCGGTCGTTCGGATTCTGGAACGAGGCCAGGCCCCAGCGGCCGACGATCTCGTCGGCGCGAATGGTCGCGGGCATCTCCGGCGCCGACTCGGGCTCAGGCGCCGAACTGGGTGACAATCGAAGGCAACGTGCTGCTGCACGCCCCCAGGAATATCGCCAGCGCCGAGGCGATCGCCAGATTGGCAACCGGACGCGCATTACGTGACCTGATCATCGCATTCCCCCGAGCAATCCTTGGCCGCTCCCGTCAAGCAGCCAAGCGCAAAACGCCTGCCGGAGCAATGACGTCCGCTAAAATTACGCCGCAGCTCCGATTTGGTTTCTCAGGCAGCATCCTATATTGGCCTCACCAAGGCCTTAACCACCTGTTGCTTGACAGGATCGGCGCCAAGCCATATTTCCCGGCCCACAATTAGCACTCATTTACGACGATTGCTAAGGGCGTGACCGTCCCGCCCGGGACGGTGGCGAATATCCGGCATTCCCAGCCATTCTAGATGGCGACAGAGCTGAAACCAAGCCTCCCAGAGGAACTTCGAGAGGACACGTCATGGCCAAATCCAAATTCCGTCCGCTGCACGACCGCGTCGTGGTCAAGCGCATCGATGCAGAAGAGAAGACCAAGGGCGGCATCATCATTCCCGATACCGCCAAGGAAAAGCCCTCGCAGGGCGAGGTGACCGCCGTCGGCCCGGGCGGCCGCGACGAAGCCGGCAAGCTGATCCCGATCGACCTCAAGGTCGGCGACCGCGTGCTGTTCGGCAAATGGTCGGGCACCGAGGTCAAGCTCGACGGCGAGGAACTCCTGATCATGAAGGAGTCCGACATCATGGGCGTTCTGGTTTAAGAGCCCGCTCTCCCTCACCCTGAGGAGGCAGCGAAGCTGCCGTCTCGAAGGGCGCATCTCGCACAAGCTCATCCTTCGAGACGCGGCCAAGGCCCGCTCCTCAGGATGAGGCGCATCCCAAGGAGCAACTCAAATGGCTGCCAAAGACGTTAAATTCTCCGGAGACGCCCGCGATCGCATGCTGCGCGGCGTCGACGTGCTCGCCAACGCGGTGAAGGTCACGCTCGGTCCGAAAGGCCGCAACGTCGTGATCGACAAGAGCTTCGGCGCTCCGCGCATCACCAAGGACGGCGTCACCGTCGCCAAGGAGATCGAGCTCGAGGACAAGTTCGAGAACATGGGCGCGCAGATGCTGCGCGAAGTCGCCTCCAAGACCAACGACACCGCCGGTGACGGCACCACCACCGCGACCGTGCTGGCGCAGGCGATCGTGCGCGAAGGCGCCAAGTCGGTCGCCGCCGGCATGAACCCGATGGACCTCAAGCGCGGCATCGACATCGCCGTGCACGCCGTCATCAAGGACATCGAGAAGCGCGCCAAGCCGGTCGCGTCCTCGTCCGAAGTCGCCCAGGTCGGCACCATCTCGGCCAATGGCGACAGCGCCATCGGCAAGATGATCGCCCAGGCGATGCAGAAGGTCGGCAATGAAGGCGTGATCACGGTCGAGGAGAACAAGTCGCTCGAAACCGAAGTCGACATCGTCGAGGGCATGAAGTTCGACCGCGGCTACCTGTCGCCCTACTTCATCACCAACGCCGAGAAGATGACGGCCGAACTCGAGGACGTCTACGTGCTGCTGCACGAGAAGAAGCTCTCCGGCCTGCAGTCGATGCTGCCGGTGCTGGAAGCCGTGGTGCAGTCCGGCCGCCCGCTGCTGATCATCGCCGAGGACGTCGAGGGCGAGGCGCTGGCGACGCTGGTCGTCAACCGCCTGCGCGGCGGCCTGAAGGTCGCCGCCGTCAAGGCGCCGGGCTTCGGCGATCGCCGCAAGGCGATGCTGGAAGACATCGCGATCCTGACCGGCGGTCAGCTGATCTCCGATGAACTCGGCATGAAGCTCGAAAGCGTCACCGTCAACATGCTCGGCCGCGCCGGCAAGGTGGTGATCGACAAGGAGAACACCACGATCGTCAAGGGCGCCGGCAAGAAGAAGGACATCGAAGCCCGCGTCAGCGCAGATCAAGGCGCAGATCGAGGAAACCACCTCGGACTACGACCGCGAGAAGCTGCAGGAACGTCTGGCCAAGCTCGCCGGCGGCGTCGCGGTGATCCGCGTCGGCGGTGCGACCGAGATCGAGGTCAAGGAAAAGAAGGATCGCGTCGAGGACGCGCTCAACGCGACCCGTGCGGCCGTGCAGGAAGGCATCGTGCCGGGCGGCGGCGTGGCGCTGTTGCGCGCCAAGAAGGCCGTCGGCCGCATCCACAACGACAATTCCGACGTCCAGGCCGGTATCAACATCGTGCTGAAGGCGCTGGAAGCTCCGGTTCGCCAGATCTCGGAGAACGCCGGTGTCGAGGGATCGATCGTGGTCGGCAAGATCCTCGAGAACAAGTCCGAGACCTTCGGCTTCGACGCCCAGACCGAGGAATATGTCGACATGGTCGACAAGGGCATCATCGATCCGGCCAAGGTGGTGCGTACCGCGCTGCAGGACGCCTCTTCGGTCGCCGGCCTGCTGGTGACCACCGAAGCCATGGTCGCCGAACTGCCGAAGGAGCCGGCGCCTCCGATGCCCGGCGGCGGTGGCGGCGGCATGGGTGGAATGGGCGGCATGGGCTTCTAAGCGCCAACCTCCCTGCCAATCAGATCGAAGGCCGCCTCCGGGCGGCCTTCTTTTTTCGCCAATGAGACGCAGGTTTGCTACTTACGACGGGCCGATTCCATCGTTTCAGGAACTTCTACATGCGCGCGCCTCTGCTCTGCCTGCTCGGTCTGATCGCGGTATTGCCGGACCTCGCCTTCGCGCAAACGAAACTGCCGAGCAGGACGGCGCCGGGCGCAAGCGAGACGCGCTATTTCACCACGCTCGACGGCCTGATGGACGGCAATGCCGACGTCGTGCTGAAGGAAACCCGCCAGGGCAAGAACGTCACCGCGGCGGTGCTCGACGTCTGCTATCCCGCGGCCAAAGGCTCCGACCGCAAGGACCGTTTCGTCGCCAACCTCACCGTCAGCGGCCAGAACCTGTCGGGCACCACGCAGAGCCTCGGTGACAAGCTGCCGGTCACGGTCAAGCTGCTGCGCAAGCCGACCGGCGACAGTTTTGAATTCCGTGGCCAGATCACCATCGGTCCGAACGTGACCGAGGTGACCTCCACGGACAATTCCGATCTCAGCGAAAAGGAATTCCTGGATAACCAGACCAGCGACGACGGCATTACGCCGGCGCCGAAGGACTTCACCGAAGTCTCGCCGGAATCGATCGGCGTCCGGGTCAAGCTCGACGCCGCGCTGGATTTCCTCAAGAGCCTGAAGGGCGAACCCGTCGAGATCGGACTGAGCAGCCTTGCGGTCTCCTGCGACGCGCTGCGCGCCGGCGAGCAGACCATCAACCTCACCGTCGATCCGGAGCGCGCCGCCTCGCTGGTTGCCAAGGCCAAGGCGATGCCGGGCGTGGTCGCCGCGGGATGGACCAGCGGCAGCGTCGAGATGGACCGCACGATCCGCTTTGCGGCGGGCGAGTGGCGCGACGGCGACAGGATCAGCCGGGCCAAGATCGCGTCGGCGATATCGGGCGTGCTTGCGAAGACGCTTTCCGCCAAGCCGGCGGGCGCCGACTGGAATGCCAATACCGGGAAACTGAGGCTGACGTTCAAGCGGCCGAGCCCGGTCTATCCGCCGCTCGCCCTCACCGAGAATATCGCGATCACCGCGCTGGTGGCGCCGGACCAGCCGGGCGCGTCCGACCGGCTGATGCTGTGGGTATCGAGCCCGGTGATCACGACCTCCGACGAGGGCAATGGGCCCAAGCTGAACCTGTCGGAGGAATCGACCGGTGAGGAAGAAGGCGGCGAACCCAGGGACGACAATGGTTCGCTGGAAGCGCTAGCCAGGGAGTTCAAGGCCCAGCGCTGGGACGCCGACCGGTCGATCTGGAAATAGGCCGGGAAGACCTATCCATCGACCCGCAGCGATTTCCAACTCGCCAATCGACCCGAAAGTGCTGGAGCTTCGGTTCTGACGACCGAACTCCAGATTCCTGTTTGACGCGTTTTCTTTACGCGAACCGGTATCCACTTAGCTCGAAAACGCTATAATCCTCGACCATTGCAGGGGGCTGATCTGCAACGCCGGGATGGACCCATGCCGAAGAAGGGAATCACGGGCCACGACGAATGGGTGATTACGCAGGCTCTCGCCACCGCGCTCGTCGCCCTCGAGCAGCTTCCAGCGAACATCCAGCCCAGACCGCACATGGAAGATCTCAAGAAGATGCTGGTCGCGAGTTGCCAGCCCGGCAGCCTGAACCTGCATCTCGCGCAGGCCACTTGCCGGTTGTTTCCCGACAAGGACCCGTTCTCCGTCTATCGGGGATTCGGCGTCGAGGGAGGACGCGAGTAGCGTTCGAGCCGGTATCCGGTTCTAGTTGGTGTTGATGCGGAAGCGCAGCGTTTTCGCGCCGACGAAGGAAACGAAATCGCCCTGTCGCTTCCATGAGCCCGCCTCGGTGAGCGCGGCGATCAGTTCGTCATCCTGCTGCGCGCGGTCCGGCGGACAGGTCCGGTTCTCCATCGCTCCGGCAACGAATACCACGGTGTTTCCCGCCACCGAAAACTGGCCCTTGCCGCCCTTGCACCAGAGTTCGAGGATCACCTCGCCATTGTCGCCGATCTCGAGGTTCGGAATTCGCTTGGAGCCGGGCTGACGGTCCGCATCGAGCGTCATCTCGGACCCAAACGGAAAGCCATCGTCGGCGAATGCCGGGCCGAAATGCAGGGCGGTGACCGCCAGCAACAGCGATCCGACACCGGCCCGAAACATGCGCGCAAGCGACATCATGCAACCTCTCGAAACATCAAGACCCCGACACCGCGCCGTTCTATTCAACAATGACGCGATTGGCCAGCAGGGGGACGCGCGTACAACAGGCGGGAACTTCAATCCTGGCGAAAGTAACGCCTGCCTCTGAGATTGAGCATGACGATCGGATAAGCCATCAACGCAGCACCACCGGCGATCGCAAGCACCGCCGTACTCCAGTCAAGCACACCGTCATCCATGGCACGCCGCCACACAGCAATTCCGGCGGGGAAGAACAGCACGACCGCCGTCACCACGCCCGGCGAGAATCGTCCTCCCGTCCGCACGACGGGCAGGATATGGAAGAACACCGCGTTGATCAGCATCAGCGAGGCGAAGATCAGTGGCGCCAACGGCAATGCAGGCGCCAACTGCGCCTGGGCGATGCCGAGCGCGACGACGACGGCGTTGGTGACGTAAAAATCACTCCATTCCACCGGCAGCTTGATGACCGCCCTCGCCCAGTTGCGCCAGTCGAAGCTGAACTCTTCCATGATATGGATCGCGTAGGCAGCCATCGATAGCCAGGCAAGGGTTTGCAGCGTCATCAGTATCTCCAGAGATGTGCGGGGCGGCCTTCGAAAACGGCGCAGACAATCCGGCCCGTGCCTCGTTCGGCCTGGCTGAAATGATCGATTTGTACAGTGTGTCGACAACCGCTCAGGGCAGCGGCTCGACCTTTGCCGCCATGTCGGGCGTGCGCGTGATGCGGTAGTTCGCGTTGCTGCATTCGAGCACCCAGACGTCGCGGTCCGGCCGCGAACGCTTCTTGTCCAGCCTTGCGCTGATCGACTTGTCGCAGGTGAAGCCTTGCGTGCGAATCTGGGCCGACAGCATTTGCTGCGGCGTTTCCATCGCCGCCGGTTGCGCCCACGCCGGGGAGCCGAGAACAACAGCAACGGTGACGAGCAACAGTGACCCAGGTGCCTTGCGCATGACGTTATTCCTCGAACCGGCTTCTCTCTTGATTCAACGGCTGAACTATAAGGCAAAATATTCGCGTTGTGGTGAGCGCCGTTGAAACCTTGATCAGAGAGATCGGGTATTGGGCTCGTCCGCCTTGCCAGCAACCCGCTCACAACCTCGCGAAGTTGGATGGCCGCTGCCCCTCGCCGTTCAAGGCATGCTAGGCTCCGGGCTTCGACGGCAGCAAGCTGCCGCAGGCGATTCGCACCTGATCGTACGAACTTGATTATAACGTGATTTCAAAGCCTTATTGGCTTCCTTCCGGAGACGGCAATCTTGAACAATATCCGCTCGACGCTCGCCACCGTGTGGCGCATCGCCGCCCCGTACTTTCGCTCCGAGGACAGATGGGCCGGCCGCGGCCTTCTGGCCGCCGTCATCGCCATAGAGCTTGCCATCGTCGGCATCACGGTCCTGATCAACCAGTGGAACAGCCGCTTCTACAATGCGCTGCAGGAGCGCAACTGGGACGCCTTCGTCAGCGAGATCATCTATTTCAGCGTCCTCGCCGCGATCTTCATCGTACTGGCGGTCTACCAGCTCTATCTCAATCAATGGCTGCAGATCCGCTGGCGGCGCTGGATGACCTCGCATTATCTCGGTGAGTGGCTGCACGACGCCAACCATTACCGGATGCAGCTTCAGGGCGATGCGGCCGACAACCCCGACCAGCGCATGACCGACGACGTCAAGCTGTTCGTCGATCGCACGCTCAATATCGGCGTCGGCCTCCTGAGCTCGATCGTCACGCTGGCGTCCTTTGTCGTGATCCTGTGGGGCCTGTCGAACGAGGCGCCGCTGCACCTGTTCGGTCAGGAATTTGCGATTCCCGGCTACCTCGTCTGGGGCGCGCTGATCTATTCGGTACTCGGCACCATCCTGACGCACATGATCGGCTGGCCGCTGGTCGGCATCGATTACCGACAGCAACAGTATGAAGCGGATTTTCGCTTCAACCTGGTGCGCGTGCGGGAAAACTCCGAGCAGATCGCGCTGCTGAACGGTGAGGATGCCGAGCGCGAGCGTCTTCTCGTGCGCTTCGGACGCGTCGTTGACAACTGGCTTGCGATCATGAGCCGGACCAAGAAGGTGACGGCGTTCACGGCCAGCTACAGTCAGGCCTCGGTGATCTTTCCCTACGTCCTGGTGGCGCCGGCCTACTTCGCCAGCAAGATCCAGCTCGGCGGCATGATGCAGACCGCATCGGCGTTTTCGAGCGTTCAGGGCGCGCTTTCGTTCTTCATCACCATCTATCGTCAACTGGCGGAATGGCAGGCCGTGGTCAACCGTCTCGACGGGTTCGAGGCCGGGATTGCAGCGGCACGCGAACTCGCAACCCGACGCGAGCGAATTCACGTCGCGCCAACCGGTGATGGCGCGATCGACCTCAGGGATCTGGCGCTGCAACTGCCGAACGGAACGCCGCTGGTGAACGCGGACAAGTTCAGCTTCCGGAAGGGCGAGCGCACGCTGATGACCGGGCCTTCCGGCTCGGGCAAGTCGACGCTGTTCCGCGCCATTGCCGGCATCTGGCCGTTCGGGTCCGGATCGATCGCCGTTCCGGCCAGGAGCAACGTTGATGATGCTGCCGCAGCGGCCATATTTCCCGACCGGATCGCTGCAGGGAGCGGTCGAATACCCGGCACGGGAGGGCACGTTCACGGCCGAACAAGTCGCTGACACGCTTCGCGCGGTCGGATTGCCCAGGCTGGCATCGCAGCCCGAAGTGCACGGACACTGGAATCGAACGCTGTCGCTCGGCGAGCAGCAGCGGCTGGGACTCGCGCGCGCGCTGTTGCATGCGCCGCAATACCTGTTCCTGGATGAAGCCACCGCGTCGCTCGACGAACCTTCGGAGAAGGCCCTTTACCACCTGCTCGAGCAGAAACTGCCGGCGACCACCATCGTCTCGATCGGTCACCGCTCGACGCTCGATGCCTTCCACCAGCGCAACGTCGCACTCATCCGCAACGGTGATGGATTTGCGCTGCAGGACGGCAAGAGCGCAGCCGCGTCATAGCCCGGGCTCTGTCCATTCTCGCGTCATAGCCAGCGCCGCGGCCATGGCTGACGGCAGACGCCGCGATGCCAGACATAGCAGAACGCGGTCAGGATCAGCGCGCCGGCCAGCACCGGCGCGAGCAGGAATGTCCACGGCAGATTGCCTGATACCACCAGCAGCGGATTGATGCCCGCCGGCGGGTGAAAGGTCCCGGTGATGTACATCGCCAGGATAGACAGACCAACGGCGGCAGCCGCGGCCCAGGCGTGCGGCCCGGCGAGTTTCAGCACGGCAAGGCCAACCAGCGCGGACACCACATGCCCGCCAATCAGCGCCCGCGGCTGCGCCGGCTCGACGCTCGGCGATCCGATCACCAGTACGATCGAGGTCGCAAACGGGATTACCGCGAGCGGATACTGCGCGGCAAAGGAGAACCATTCCATGACGCCAATGGCGAGCGCGCCGCCGAGCCCCGCCACCGCCCCCGCCAGCACGTTGCGGTGATCGTTGCGGGTGATCGCCTCCCGCACGGCACTTCGCCAATCCCGTTTCATCGGGCATCGCCATCCAACAGAAAAAAGGGGCGGCAGATCGCTCTGCCGCCCCTTCGTCTTCGACAGAATTGTCTTACTTCAGGTTGGTCATCGCGGTCAGGTCAGCCGAAAGCTTGACGATGCCGGCCGCACCGCACCAGTTCGAACCAACACCGGTCGGATTGATGGCGGTGATCGAGGTGCCCGATGCTGCTGTGATATTGCCGCGAGTGCTGTAGTCGCTGGTGAAGGCGTTGCAATCACCCTTCGACAGGTTGGTGTCGGAGTAGCGCAGATCCAGCGTGAACACCTTGTAGGTGAAGCCGATACCGATGTTCCAGGTGTTGTAGTCGGCGTAGTTGATGCCGTTCGGGAACGGTCCGGCGAAGCCCGGGTTGGTAAAGCCGGTGCCGTAGAACGAGTCCGACGTGCCCAGCCACTGACGGCCGAACTCACCCGACACGTACATGCCGATGCCGCTGGCACCGAACCAGGTGCCTGGCGCGATCACCTTGCCGACGATCGAAGCGTAGGTGCCTTCGGCGCCGCTGTTGAGGAAGCTCGGCGTATAATAGACGTTGCCGCCCATCGAGAAGTTGTCGTTAAAGGTGTAGTTCACCTTGCCGTAGACTTCGAAGAAGCTGACGTCTTTCTTGAGAACGTTGCCGTTGATCAGGAAATTGGTTGCGCATTCGGCGCTGAGCGGGTTGCCGGCGGCGTCGGCGGCTGCACCATATTGGCAGGTTCCACCCGGATACATGTAGCCCCAGGCGCCGACGTCGAAGGCGAACTGGCCGACGGTCAGGCGGGCGCCGCCGTAGGCGTCGATTTCAGCCGCGGCACGGTTCGGGAAGGAGATGCTCGCACCACCCACGCCGACATAGAGCTGGAAGTCCTTGGTGACGTTGTAGCGCGGCTCGAAATAGACGTTGACCGACGGCTTGTGGTTGGACTGGGTGATGCCGCGGAAGATGTAGTCGTTGGTGATGCCACCGCCGAACGCGATGTCCCAGGGATCGAACGGAGCCGGCGGCGGAGCCTTCACGGCCTTGACGGCCATGTCCGCTGCGAGGGCCGAACCCGATACCATTGCCAGCGCCGTTGCCAACAAAGCCAGTTTCTTCATAACGATCCCCATCACCCTTTTTAACAGTCCTGCTCCGGCGCCCCCCAAGGGCCAACGATAACCGACTGCGACCAATTGACTTAACGTGCTTGCACAGTGATCCGCGCTGTCACAATCGAGAAGCAAAAAAGTCCGGCATGTGCCGCCTTTTTAGGCGTTCGGGCCTTTTCAAGAAATGTTCTAGACAGGTGTTGCATTCGCACCACAATTTTGGAGGCTTTCGCGACGATCGATCCACATATGGAACCTAAAACTCCGGAAAAAGCGGCTCTGGAAACGGCTTCCTCTGCGAATCAACCACTCCGTGAAAACACGGATTCGGTCGCCCTTCCCCGCTCCCGGGAAATCTCGGTGCCACGAAAAAGGCCGCAGGCGATAGACGCTGCGGCCTTTCGAAACTGGCTTGCGGTGATACCGGCCTAGGGCTGGTCGCCGTCGCCCGATGAACCGGATCCCCATGACGAAGTCGATGGCTCGGAGCTCGGGGTAGCCCAACTCGACGCGGGCTCCGGCTCGGGAGCTGCCATCGCGACCGGCGCGGGTTCAGCCATGGGCGCGGCAGCCTTGCGCTTCGCCGGGCGCTTCCTGGCAGCTTTCTTCTTTGGCGCCGCGCTGGCTTTTTTGGCCGATTTCTTCGCCGACTTTTTCGCTGATTTCTTTGCGCCCTTGGCGGCCTTCTTCGGAGCTTTGCCAGCTTTCTTCGCCGACTTCTTTGCGGCCTTCTTCGATGATTTCTTCGCCGACTTCTTCTTTGCTGTTACGGCCTTCTTGGCTTTCTTAGCCTTCTTGCCTTTCTTGCTCTTCTTCGCCTTCGCCATCGTGACCCTCCTGTTGCCGGTGTCCCAGTCTGTTGGTCCAAATCGTCCAAGTTGCGAGCCAAGTCGTGCGCTCGTCTGCTGGTTCATGCCCCGGGCAACACCTTCGCGAAGTGGCTTCCGCTTACATTCCGGTGCCCGAGGGCTGATCGATCAGTTCAATCCTGGCCGGGCACCTCCTGTCGCCCAATCGAGAAGCTCAATCGTGTGCACCACGGGAACTGACGTACCGCCGGCGATCTGAACCATGCACCCAATATTGCCCGCGGCGATCATGTCCGGTTTGACCGTCGCAATATTGGCGACCTTTCGATCGCGCAATCTGCTCGCAATGTCGGGCTGGAGAATGTTGTAGGTCCCCGCCGAACCGCAACACAAATGGCTTTCGGGCACATCTTTCACCACGAATCCATTCTTGGAAAGCAATTCTTTCGGAAGGGCTGTGATTTTCTGGCCGTGCTGCAGCGAACAGGCGGAGTGATAGGCGACGGTGACATCGCCTTTCTGGCTCGACGGATTGAGCGCAATGCCGCCGAGATACTCGGTGATGTCCTTTGCCAGCGCGGAAATCCGCGATGCCGCCGGCGCGTAATCGCGGTCCTCGCGCAGCATGAAACCGTAGTCCTTGATGACGGTGCCGCAGCCCGAGGCGGTGATCAGGATGGCGTCCAGACCGCCCTGTTCCGCCTCCCGCTGCCACACGGTGATGTTGGCGCGGGCCCGCGCCAGCGCATCGCCGTCCTGCCCGAGATGATGGGTCAGCGCGCCGCAGCACTGCTCGTCCCTGACGAGGACGACCTCGATGCCATGCCGCGTCAAAAGACTGATGGCGGCCTGGTTGATGCGGGGCGCCAGTACCTGCTGGGCGCAGCCCTGCAGCAGCGCCACCCGCCCACGCCGTTCGCCCACGGCTGGAAACACGGCTCCAGCGGCCGGCCCCGGCGCCGGCAACTGCTCTCGGCGCCAGCGCCAGCATCGCCTGGATCCGCCGCAGCAGGCCGGGCACCGCCGCCGGCTTCGGCGTCGGCAACAGGCCCGCCAGCGGCTGGCCGAGCCGCGCCATGATCATGCTGGCGCGAAACAGCGCCGGCCGCGGCAGCACGAAAGGCCAGGATCGCGCGCAACGCCCGCTCCGGCAGTGGCCGCGAATAGTCCCGCTCGATCCGGACCCGGGCCTGATCGACCAGGTGCATGTAGTGCACGCCCGACGGACAGGTGGTCATGCAGGCAAGGCACGAGAGACAGCGGTCGATATGCTTGACCACCTCCGCCGTCGGCGGACGGTCCTTTTCCAGCATCTCCTTGATGAGATAGATGCGCCCGCGCGGGCTATCGAGTTCGTCGCCGAGCAGCACGTAGGTCGGACAGGTCGCGGTGCAGAACCCGCAATGCACGCAGGCGCGCAGGATCTTGTCGGCTTCGGCGATGTCGGGATCGGCCAGTTGGGCGAGCGAGAATTCGGTCTTCATGTCACGGGCCCCCGCAGCATGCGGCCTCGGTTGAAGATGGTTCTGGGATCGAAGCTGTTGCGGACGCGTTCGCTCAGGGCCGCGAGCCCTGCAGGCTGCGGATGAAACACGTCGACGCTGCGTCGGACTTCGTCGGAAGCGCGGATCAGCGCGGCATGGCCGCCCGCGGCGTCAACCCGCGCACGCACCAGGGCGGCGTGCGCGTCGGGCTTTGGCGGCAGCGCCACCCAGATCAGGCCACCGCCCCAATCATAGATCACGTCGCCCTGGGACTCGCGGGCCAAAGCCTTTCCAGCGCGCCGCCCGAGGCCGGCGGGCAGACGATCCGCCATACCGGCCACAGCCCGCGCGCACCGCCGGCGGAGAACGGCTCGACATCGCGGATCCCGGCCCAGACCGCCGCCGAGGCGTCATCCTGCAGCATCTCCACCGCGCCGAACGAAGCCAGCGCCTTGCCGAGGGAACCGGCGCGGTCTGCCACCGAGGCTGCGATGCCTTCCAGCCGCAGCAGGGTCACCGCCCGCCCCGCGGCCCCGAGGCGGGCCAGCGCGCCGGTTGAAGAGCCGAACACCTGATGCGGCAGATGCGCCGCGCCCGATACGTCGTAGGGCGACCCCAGCGCCGCGGTCATCGCCCGGTTGGCAGCCACGTCATCCAGCCCGGCGAGCAGCAGCGTGCGCTCGCTCTCGGGCTTCGGCATCACTTTCAGCGTCACCTCGGTCATCACCGCCAGCGTGCCCCAGGAGCCCGTCAGGAGCTTGCAGAGGTCGTAGCCGGTGACGTTCTTCACCACCCGCCCGCCGGTCTTGAAACTGTCGCCAAAGCCGGACACCGCATGGGCGCCGAGCAAATGATCGCGGGCTCCGCCCGCCCTGATCCGCCGCGGCCCGGCGAGACCCGCGCCGATCATGCCGCCGATGGTGCCGCTGCCGGATACACCCAGCAGCACCGACGTATCCATCGGCTCGAAGGCGAATTGCTGGTTCTTCGAATCGATCAGCGACTGCACGTCGGCCAGCGGCGCACCGGATTGCACGGTGATGATCAACTCGTTCGGCTCGTAGGAAGTGACCGCATTCAGCGCCGACACATCGAGCAGGGCGTTGGTGGCCATCGGCTGACCGATCAGCCGCTTCGAGCCATGGCCGATGATCTCCAGCGGCTGCTCGCTGGCGATCGCCGCCCGCACCACCTGCTCGACATCGTTGGCGTCACGTACTTTCAGAGTGTCCACGGCGCTAGATTTCTTGCTCGGTGTCATCGTCCGCGAAGGCGAACGATCCAGTAATCGCCGGAGCCGAGGATGAAAATCGGCGGCGCGGCGTACTGGATACCCCGCCTTCGCGGGGTACGACGATTGAAATATTGACGAGGACCATGCTCAAAACCGCGGAAGATCCGGAAACGCCAGCTTGCCGCCATGCACGTGCATGCGGCCGAGTTCGGCGCAGCGGTGCAGTGTCGGAAACACTTTTCCCGGATTGAGCAGGCCCTGCGCGTCGAACGCGCATTTCAGGCGCTGCTGCTGGTTGAGGTCGATTTCGGAAAACATCTCCGGCATCAGGTCGCGCTTCTCGATGCCGACGCCATGCTCGCCGGTCAGCACGCCGCCGAATTCGACGCAGGCACGCAGGATGTCGGCGCCGAACGCCTCGGCCCGTTCCATCTCGCCGGGCTGGTTGGCGTCGTAGAGGATCAGGGGATGCAGATTGCCGTCGCCGGCGTGGAACACGTTGGCGACGCGCAGACCATATTTGTCGGAGAGGTCGCGAATCCGCGCCAAAGCCTTCGGCAGCGCGCCGCGCGGAATGGTGCCGTCCATGCAGAGATAGTCGGGCGAAATCCGGCCCACCGCCGGAAATGCCGCCTTGCGTCCGGCCCAGAACAGATTGCGCTCGGTCTCGGAGGTGGAGATCTGGCAGGTCGTCGAACCGCAGCCCTGCGCGATCGCCTCGACACGCGTGATCAGTTCGTCGACCTCCACGCCCGGGCCGTCGAGTTCGATGATCAGGAGCGCCTCGACGTCGAGCGGATAGCCGGCATGGACGAAGGCTTCGGCGGCGTGGATCGCCGGCTTGTCCATCATCTCCATGCCGCCCGGGATGATGCCGGCGCCGATGATCCGCGCCACGCATTCGCCGGCGGCCTCGACCTCGGCGAAACCCACCATCAGCGCGCGGGCCGTTTCCGGCTTCTGCAGGATGCGCACGGTGATCTCGGTGATGACGCCGAGCAGGCCTTCGGAGCCGGTGATGATGCCCATCAGGTCGTAACCGGCATTTTCGGCCGCCTTGCCGCCGATGCGCAGCACCTCGCCCGAGATCAGCACGATCTCGCAGCCCAGCACGTTGTTGGTGGTCATGCCGTATTTCAGGCAATGCACGCCGCCGGAATTCTCCGCGACATTGCCGCCGATCGAGCAGGCGATCTGCGACGACGGATCGGGCGCGTAGTAGAAGCCGGCATGCGCCACTGCCTGGCTGATGGCGAGGTTGGTGACGCCCGGCTCGGTCACCACCACGCGGTTGTCGAAATCGATTTCGCGGATGCGCTTGAACTTGCCAAGCCCCAGCAGCACACCGTCGGCCAGCGGCAGCGCACCGCCGGACAGCGAGGTGCCGGAGCCGCGCGGCACCACCTTGATGCCCTGCTCGAAGCAGTATTTCAGGACCTTCGAGACCTGCTCGGTGGTGTCAGGCAGCACCACCACCATCGGCGGCTGCCGATAGGCCATCAGGCCGTCGGACTCGTAGGGCAGCATTTCGGCCGCACTGTCGATCACGCCCTCGCCCGGCACGATCGCGCGCAGGTCCGCAACGATCGCGTCACGGCGATCGAGCACCGCCTGATCGGAAGCCGGCATCATGATGGCCATGCGTTTCCTCCAGGCCTCGCGAATGGTCGATTTGTAGCGCTAAATCAAGCACGTCTGGGCCGGCTTGGGTAGGCCACCTATGGCGAATGGACGCCACGGGGATGCAGGCCGATCATCACGGATGCGCAACCCCGCGATGAAATCCGTCAAGCTTTCGTGGCTTGTCCATTCCGCGCGGGTCATGCCAAAAGCAACCGCACCACAGTCCGGGAAAGAAGAGCAATCCATGACGAAACTGACCTCAGCCGCGCTGGCCATCCTTGCTTCCACGGCCGTTGCATCGGGAGCGTTGGCGCAGGACGCCGACCTCGCCGCCGGCAAGACCTCCTTCAACAAATGCCTGGCCTGCCACGCCATCGGTGAAGGCGCCAAGAACAAGGTCGGCCCGCAATTGAACGGTCTGGACGGCCGAAAGTCCGGCACCACTGAGGGATACTCCTACTCGGAAGCCAACAAGAATTCCGGCATCACCTGGAACAAGCAAGTCTTCCTCGAATACATCAAGGATCCGAAGGCCAAGATTCCCGGCACCAAGATGGTGTTCGCCGGCATCAAGGGCGAGCGTGAAGCCAACGACCTGTGGGCGTTCATCGCGCAATACGACAAGGACGGGAAGACCAAGTAAATCCGTCCGCGGTCCTGCACGGCACGCAGCACCGGGCGCGGCCCTTCCCTGCGCCCGCTTAATCAAGCCAGCGTATGCACGATCACCGGTCCGGCCATCGCGGTGGCCGGCCCCGTCAGGAGCGGCGCCAGATCGTGCTCGATCCAGGCCAGCGCGCGCTTGTTGGATTCCTCGGCGGCCGCGAAATTGTTGAACAGGCTGATCGCGATCACGGTGTCGTCTGGCGCATAGACCACGTAATAGCCCATGAAGCCTTCGACGCCGCTGATCACGGGAACGGCGCCCTCCTTGATCCGGCGTGTCAGTTCTTCGGCCTTGCCGGCCTTGGCCTTGCCCTGACGAATGGCGGCGTACATGGCGCTCTCCCTCGAAGGTAAGCTGCCCGTCAGCGCAACTCTCACCTACTCCGCACGGGACGAGCAGCGGGATCCCGCACGCACACCATCGTATCCCATGTCGATCCGAAGCGAGAGCCCTACTTCCCGCTGGCCGCTGCAGCGGCGCCCGGCGTCATCGCGCCGGCCATCGCCTCCACCTCCGCGATCACGAGATCGGGGACCACGTTCGGGATCATGTGGCCGATACCGGGCAGCACGATCAGCCTGGTGTTGGGCGCGACGGCCGCAAGCGGCCGCGAATGGATACTGGTAGATACCGTCTTGTCGGACTCGTCACCCGAGATGATCGTGATCGGCGCCTTGATCCCGGCATAGCGCGGCGCCTGCTCGGCTACGGCCGCCTTCAGCGTCACCAGGTCACGGGCGTTGGCAAGGAACTCGCGCGGGCGCAGCAATAGCTGTGTCGCGGTGTCCCTGACGAAGTCCTGTGGCATCGCCTGCGGCAGGAATACGCCGCGGGCGCCGGGCTCGGCCAGCAGCGCGCCGAGCGGCAGGGTGATGGTGTAGGCGAGCAGCGGGCCGATCACCGGCATGGCAACGATCCTGTTGTATCGCCCGACGCCGCCCGGCCACGGATAGGCCACCGGCGCCAGCATCACGAGACCCGCCACCGATTGCGGATGGTCAAGCGCCATCCGCGCGCCGAGCGCCCCGGCCCAGGAATGCACCACGAAAATCGCCCTGGCGACACCAAGCTTTGCCAGCGCCTCGGCGATCATCCGGCCCTGGAGTTCCGGCGTCGAATCTTCAAGACGGTCGCGGGTGCTCCAGCCATGCCCGGGCCGGTCGATCAGGATCACCCGGCGATTTTGCGCCAGCCGCTCGCCCACCGGCCGCCGCATCACTTCGAGGTTGGAACTCGCGCCGTGCAGCATCACGATCGGCGGACCGGCCGCATCGCGCCGACCGAGATCGACGACGTGAAGGCTGCCGCCTGCAACCTCGACCATCGTGCCCCGGGCGGGATGGTTGCGCTGTACGAGCATGACGCCGGCCTGCGTGACCAGCGCCAGCACCCCCAGCGCCGCCACCACCATCACTGTCAGCATGGAAATTGTCCGGATAATTTTGTGCACCTGCGAGCTACGGCGCTGGCGGGCGCGGGTTTCGAGAGTTGTCCACAGGCGCTCAAATCTGTGGATAGCGGGGTCATACGGGCGTCATCGGCAATTTTATAGATTCGCGTCGACACTTTCGCCATCTGTGGACGTGCCTGATGGGGACGTGGCCGGCGCCTGCATTTGCCCAACATCCACAGGAACGTGGGCGCCGACGACAAGTTGTTCCAGCGTACCCTCGGAGGAGTACCCATGATTTCCGACGCAAGCGAAGCCGCCATCGATCAGATCGTAGCGAGTTGCAATGGCGACATCCGCAGCGCACTCAAGGCCCTTCTGCGCGTCAACGAGCACCTCGAGGCCGAATTGGCCCAGTTCTACGCGGCAGTAGGTCTCGACGGAATGGCACGCGGCAGCACCGCGGTGCATTAGTCCGATTTGCCAGCCTCAGGCGCTGGGGCGGGCGGCGGTTCTTCCACCACCGGGCATTGAGGGATGGTCGAACGGGCCTGCTTGGCGTCGTCGAGCGACTGGTATGGTCCGGTGCCAAACCAGATATTTCCGCCGACCTGACCGTCGATGACGGGATTGTTCGTCACAATCTCGCATTTCTTGGTCGCGTGGTCGCCGACCACCCAATATCCACCTTGTGCGGAAGCCAAGGTTCCGGTCGCGATGATCATCGCGCCGGCCAGCAGCAATGATTTCATGGCTCGCTCGCTCCTGTCACACAGCCAGCGAACAATAGCGCGTCACGGCACAACGTTTCCTTGCCGCTGTGCGAAGTGAGGAATCACGGTTAACCGCAACCTATGTGATTGAGCCCGATCTTAGCGGAAAACCGGATCGCGCATCTCCCGATCGGCCCGCGTCAGATATCGCGGCCCTCGACCTTTTCGGTGAGCGTCTTCACCAGGTCCGGCACCTTCTCGAGGTGCGGATTGACGGCAAGCGCCTTGCGGAACGCTTCGAGCGCACGCTTTTCGTCGCCGATGTCCTGCATGATCATGCCGAGCCCCGCGAGCGCGCCGAAATGGCGGGGTTCGCGGACCAGCACCTCGCGGATGTCCTGCAACGAGCGGGCGTAGTCGTTCTTGAGATAATAGAGCGTCGCCCGCCGATTCCATGCCTCGACGTAATCGGGGCGCAGCTTGACCACGGCATCGAGCAGTTTCAGCGCGACATCCACCTTCTGCGCGTCCACCGCGGCCTTGGCGCGCAGCATCAGCAGCGCGGCAGTGTCGCTCGGCGTATGCAACCACAGCGCCCAGATCCGCGCCTCGACATGCTTGGCGCTGGCCTCGTCGGGAGCGGCCTTCAGCGCGCCGAACAGGAAATCCAGTCCGCGCGTGCGATCGGCGCCGACCTTGGGAAGCTTGCTCGGCGCTTCCGGCAATTTCTTCTGGGCTTTCGGTGGGGGGACGATCCGGGGGTCGTTCGGGGCCTGGGCCAATGCCACGGCAGGCGCAGCCATCATGACCGCGATGAGGATCGCGATCCGGCCGATACGGGTGCCCTGGAATCTCAATGCCATGAGCCAAGTCTAGACGCGGAAAATCGCGCTGCAAAGCAGCAGATCGTCAAAGACCCGTGAAAGTGTGGGGCGCGAGGCGGCCCGAGGCCTGCGGAACCGGCGGCTCAGCCCTGACGGGCCTTGAAGCGGCGCTGCACCTTGTTGATCACGTAAACCCGGCCCTTGCGGCGGACCAGACGGTTGTTGCGATGACGACCACGCAGCGATTTCAACGAGTTACGGACCTTCATGGGACAATCCTGATGCTTCGAAAGGCCGTGTTGAAGGCCGAACCTGAGCGCTACCCAAAAGTGGCAAAATGGGATCAATCCCGCCAGCGGCAACCGCCCGGGACGGGGCGGTTCTTAAGCCATCGCGGCCCCGAATGTCAATCCGAATGGGGCCATCTGGCTCGATCCGCGGGCCGGGTATCCAGCCCGCTTCGGTTTGAAATCGCCGGCAATTCAGTTCAGCGGGAACTCGACCATGGCCTCGCCGGTGGCGACTTTTTCGCCGGCCTGGTTCCGTACCATGACGTCGATCAGCACCCAGCGGGAGCTTTTCGTCACCTGCTTGGATTTGACGATTCCAACCGGCTGGATGGTGTCGCCGGGCCGGACCGGCTTGACCCAGCGGGTCTCGAGCCGGCGGTGGATGGCGCCGGCCGGATAGGCCCAGTCGGTGATCATGCGCGAGATCAGCCCGAAATTGTTCATGCCGTGCATGATGATGCCGCCGAAATTGGTCTTGCCGAAATTGCCCTTCATGTAGTCGTCGTCGAGATGCAGCGGGTTGTAGTCGAGCGAGGCGTCGCAAAACAGGCGGATGGATTCGCGGCTGACCGCGAAGGTCGGACCATTGATGGCATCGCCGGCATTGAGGTTTTCGAACGTCGTGGTCATCGTACTCGCTCCCTTCACATCGGCCGGATGGTCCAGCCGCGGCCGGAACAGATCACTTCGCCCTTCTGGTTGAAGAAGACGTTGTCGTGCACCACGAACAGCCGCTCGCGCTTGATGAACTTGTCGAGCGCGCGGGCCTGCAGGGTGATGACGTCTCCCGGGCGCGCGGGGATGTTGTAGCTCCAGGACTGTCCGGCGTTGACGGTGCCGGGCGAACGCATCCAGTCATCCGCCGGCGTGCAGGAGAACATCAGCAGGATATGGATCGAGGGCGGCGCGATCAGCCCGCCATAGCGGGTGGCTTTGGCGTAGGCCTCGTCGAAATAGATCGGGTGATCCTCGCCGACCGACTTGCAGTACAGTTCAATCGCTTCCCGTGTCAGCGTGTAGGGAATGGTCTTGCGCGGCTCGCCGGGGACGATGTCGTCCCACGATTTGCGCACATTGGCGTCTTTCCAGAAATCGGTCTCGAACGCCTCGGCCTGCGCCATGCCATCCCTCCCTGTTGCCGCGTTTTGCTTCTGCCGCCTTGCGGAATTTGTTATATAGTATAATCAATTTTCCAGATCCAAAAATCAAGCCGGCGGAAACCCCATGCCCAAGCTCAAACTGCCCGACATCGACAAGGTCACAGCGATCGACATCCACACCCATGCCGAAGAACCTTGCGGCATGCATGGCGACGACGGCTATGACGATTTCCAGGCGCAGATGGCCGAATACTTCAAGTCGCCGCACAAGCATCCGCCGACGGTGCCGGAGACCGCGGCCTACTACCGCGCCAAGAACATCGCGGCCGTGATCTTTCCGGTCGACGCCGAGCGCGAGACCGGCTTCCGCCGCTACAACAATTACGAAATGCTGGAAATCGCCTCCGACCATCTCGACGTGCTGATCCCGTTCGTCTCGATCGATCCGCACAAGGGCAAGCTCGGCGTGCGCGAGGCGAGGAAGCTGATCGAGGAATACGGCGTCCGCGGCTTCAAATTCCATCCGACCATGCAGGGCTTCTACGCCAACGACCGCATGGCCTATCCGCTCTATGAAGCGATCAATGACGGCGGCGCGATCGCGCTGTTCCACACCGGGCAGACCGGCGTAGGTTCCGGCATGCCCGGCGGCATGGGGATGCGGCTGAAATATTCCAACCCGATGTACATGGACGACGTCGCGGCGGATTTTCCCGACCTCAAGATCATCCTCGCGCACCCGTCGTTTCCCTGGCAGGAAGAGGCGCTGTCGGTCGCGACCCACAAGCCGAACGTCTATATCGACCTCTCCGGCTGGTCGCCGAAATATTTCCCGCCGATTCTCGTCCGCTACATCAACTCGATTCTGCAGGACAAGATGCTGTTCGGCTCGGACTGGCCCGTCATCACGCCCGACCGCTGGCTGGCGGACTTCGCCAAGCTCGAGATCCGCGAGGAGATCCGGCCGAAGGTGATGAAAGCCAACGCGCGCAGGATTTTGGGTATATAATAAGGACAGTCCCGACCGCAGTCTGCGCTGCGCAAATTCCTGTATGCGACCACCGGCAAAAACGAGAAACCACCGTGACCATCAAAGCCGTTGTGTTCGATGCCTATGGCACGCTTTACGATGTCCAATCAGTAGCTGACGTCACCGAGGATGAGTTTCCGGGCTACGGCGGGATCATCACGCAGGTGTGGCGCATCAAGCAGCTCGAATATAGCTGGCTGCGCTCGTTGATGAGGCGTTACCAGGATTTCTCGCACGTCACGCGCGACTCGCTGGCCTATACGCTGCGCAGCCTTGGGCTGGAATATGACGAGGATACTTTCGCGCGCATCATCGACAAATATCTGCATCTCGATCTCTACCCGGACGCGCTCGCTGCGCTTGCGGCGATGAAGGACCGCAAGCTCGCCATCCTGTCGAACGGCGCCCCTGACATGCTGGGCGCGCTGGTGCGCAACAGCGGGCTCGACCGCCTGCTCGACGCCACCATCAGCGTCGACGCGAGGAAGATATTCAAGCCAAGCCCCGAAGCCTACGAGCTGATCGAGGAGGTACTTCACGTGCCGCCGGCAGAGGTGCTGTTCATCTCCTCCAATCCCTGGGACGCCTGCGGCGCCAAGGCGTTCGGGCTCAACGTCGCATGGATCGAGCGGGTGAGCCCGGAGGCGATGGCGCTGGCCTGCATCGAAAGCGAGACGCTGCCGCCGTTGACAATGTTCAAGATCCTGCGCACCCAGATGGATGAACTCGGCGCTGCACCCGATCATCGCATCCGCAGCCTCGCCGAACTTCCCGCATTGGTGTCTGCCCAGGGATCCTGAAAAGATGAGTCTTGAGTCCGTTCGCGCCTTCTTCGCCGAGAAGGCGCCCGATATTGCGGTGATTGAATCATCGATGAGTTCCGCCACCGTCGCGCTCGCAGCGGAGGCCTATGGCGTCGAACCGGCGCGGATCGCCAAGACGCTGTCTTTGCGGGTCGGCGACCGCGTTGTGCTGATCGTGGCGGCCGGCACCGCGCGGATGGACAACAAGAAGGTGAAGGCGCAGTTCGGCGTGAAGCCGAAGATGCTCGGCGTCCACGAGGTCGCCGAGATCACAGGCCATGAAGTCGGCGGCGTCTGCCCGTTCGGCTTGAAGATTCCGCTGCCTGTTTATTGCGACGTGTCGCTGAAGGCATTCGACATCGTGGTGCCCGCCGCGGGCTCGACCCACAGCGCCGTGAAGATCACCCCCGATCGGATGGCGGAATTGACCGCGGCCGAATGGGTCGACGTCTGCGAACTCAAGCCGGCGCCCGAGGCGCCGGCCTATTCTTCTTCCTCGTCATAAGGCCTCGGCTGGGACGGCACTGCCTGCGGCTGCATCGGTTGTGGGCCGCGAGCGCGCGGCGGCGGCTGTGGCGCGCGCGGCGACGGCATGCGATTGGCCTGCTGTTGCTCGGCATTGGTGTCGAACACCGCACGGCAATTACTGGAGAGCTGCGGCGTGTTCTGCCGCAAACATGCCACGATGCGGCCGACATCCGGAACCTGATCGCTGCACAACCGCCAGACGTCCGGCGTGCAGGCCATCTGCTGTTCCCAGGTGCCGCGATATTCCTGCGATGATGCGGGAGCGATGAAGCCTGTCGCGCCACCGATTGCGATCGCAAGGCCGAGGACAATCCGCTGCGTTGGCATGGATTACGTCCTTTCGTTCGATTTGCAGACAGCGCGGAAACATCCGCGCGGCGATAGCCGTCACCCTGCCCAACGAATGCGGCCAGCCGACGTTCGCGCGGACAAAAAAATGTGAAGCGGGTTCCGCCAGCGCTTCACGGCTTCTGCTTTCTCGCCTTCGCAAAATGCTTTGCCAGAAACTCCGCCAGCACTTCGACGCGGGCGGGGCGCGGACCGCCGGGCGGCGTCACCAGGTGCACCGCGCCTTCGGGCTGGTGCCAGCCTTTCAGGATCACCTCGACCTCGCCGGATGCAATCGCGTCGCCGACGATGAAGTTCGGCAAATCGGCGATGCCAAGCCCGGCGATCACCGACGGCAACAGCGCCTCGCCGTTGTTGACGCGCAACTGACCCGCCGGACGGACGCTCGCCTGCTCGCCCGCGGCGTTGGTGTAGTGCCAGACGCCGGGCGTCGAGAGATAGGCGTAGCCGAAGCATTTGTGTTGCGCGAGGTGCATGGGATGCGTCGGCCTGCCATATCGCTTGAGATAGGACGGCGCGGCCACCGTGAAGCGCGGCATCGCACACAGCCGCCGCGCGATCAGCGATGAATCAGGCAATCGCGCAATGCGAAGCCCTGCGTCGAAGCCTTCGCCGATCAGGTCCACCGTCGCATCGCTCAAATGAAGATCGATCGAGACTTCCGGGTAGGTGGCGAGAAACTCCGGCAGGATCGGCGCCACCGTTTTCACGCCGAACGTCATCGGCACCGCGAGCCGCACCAGCCCGCGCGGCGCCATCGACTGCGACAGGGCTTCGTTCTCGGCAGTCTCGCCATCGGCCAGCAGACGCGCGGCGCGCTCGGCCAGCCTTTGCCCGGCATCGGTGAGCGCCAGCCGGCGCGAGGTGCGATTGAACAGCCGGGCGCCGAGCCGCTGTTCCAGCCGGCTGACCGCCTTCGACACTGTCGCCTTGGACAGCGCCAGTTCGGCCGCCGCCGCCGCAAACGACCGCAATTCCACGACTTTGGCGAAGATCGCGAGCGCCTCGAAATCCGGGAGTTTCGCCATTGGCCGCCCAGGCTCCATTTTGGAAACAATGAGTTTCAATAGTTTCTATTTCTATACCACGGCGTCGGGCATATCCAATGCCCATCGAAATTCACGCAAACGGAGAAATCCAATGACCCGGAAACTTTCAGGCAAGGTCGCCCTCGTCACCGGCGGTTCACGCGGTATCGGTGCAGCCTCTGCCCGTGCGCTCGCCGACGAAGGCGCCAATGTCGCCATCAGCTATGTTGCCTCGCCCGACAAGGCCGAGGCGGTGGTTGCCGAACTCAAGGCCAGGGGCGTCGAAGCCCGCGCCTTCAAGGCCGATCAGGCCTCGCCTGCCGAGGTCGAGCAACTGGTCAACGATGTCGCCAAGGCGTTCGGCCGGCTCGACATCCTCGTCAACAATGCTGCGGTCGCGGTCAGCGGCGCCGTCGGTGATCCGAGCGCCGATACCGCAGCGCTGGCCCGACAGGACGCGATCAACGTCCACGGCGTCATCACCGCGATCCGCACTGCAGCCAGGCTGATGGGCGAAGGCGGACGCATCGTCACCATCGGTTCCGGCATCGCCACCCGCGCCTCGTTCCCCGGGCTTGCCGACTACGCCGCCACCAAGGCTGCGATCGTAGGCTACTCCAAGGGCGCATCGCGCGACCTCGGCCCGCGCGGCATCACCGTGAACGTGTTGCAGCCGGGTTCGATCGACACCGACATGAACCCGAAGGACGGCGGCGACTTCGCCGAAGCCCAGCGCACCCAGCATGCGCTGCAGCGCTTCGGCACCGCTGAGGAAATCGCGGCCGGCGTGGTGTTCCTCACCAGCCCGCAGGCCTCGTTCGTGACTGGCACCGTGCTCAACGTCGATGGCGGCTTCGGTGCATAGCCCGGCCACCACCTCAAACCATCATTCAAGCGAAAAGGAATATCCCATGATCGAACTCAGGCCATTCAATCAACTCGGCAGCGCCGATCACGGCTGGCTGAAGGCCAAGCACCACTTCTCGTTCGGCAGCCACTACGATCCTGAAAATATGGGTCACGGTGCGCTGCGGGTCTGGAACGACGACGAGATCGCGCCCAACACCGGCTTCCCCGCCCATCCGCATGCCAACATGGAGATCATCACCTATGTTCGCGAAGGCGCGATCACGCATCAGGACTCGCTCGGCAACAAGGGCCGCACCGAAGCCGGCGACGTGCAGGTGATGAGCGCCGGAAGCGGTATTCGTCATTCCGAGTACAACCTCGAACCGACCAGGACCAGGATCTTCCAGATCTGGATCATGCCCGACACGACGGGCGGCCAGCCGACCTGGGGCGCCAAGCCGTTTCCGAAGTCGGACCGCTCCGGCAAGCTCGTGACCATCGCCAGCGGCATTGCCGGCGACAATGACGCGCTGCCGATCCGCGCCAATGCGCGCGTGCTCGCCACCACGCTGAAGGCCGGCGAGAGCGCGGAATACGAGGCGCAGAAGGCCCGTCACCTCTATCTGGTGCCGGCGGCCGGCAGCGTCGAGGTCAACGGCGTGCGCGTCAACGCCCGCGACGGCGCCGCGATCCGTAACGAGGCGAAGCTGACCATCACCGCGCTGGAAGACGCCGAACTGGTGCTGGTTGACGCGGCGTAGCGCTCACGCGGGAACACGACCCACCCACGATCGTCATGCCCGGGCTTGACCCGGGCATCCATCCTCTTCGCAAGACTCGCGGGAAGGCGATGGATTGCCGGGTCAAGCCCGGCAATGACGCCTCGAACAATCAACAACAGCCCACTTCAAAACCCAAAGGAACACCATCATGACCAAAGTACTCGTGCTCTATTACTCCGCCTACGGTCACATCGAGACGATGGCGAACGCCATTGCCGAAGGTGCACGCGACGCCGGCGCCACCGTCGATATCAAGCGCGTGCCGGAGCTGGTGCCCGAAGCCATCGCCAAGGCTTCGCACTACAAGCTCGATCAGACCGCCCCGGTCGCCAAGGTCGAAGACCTCGCCAATTACGACGCCATCATCGTCGGCACCGGCACTCGCTTCGGCCGCATGGCCTCGCAGATGGCGAACTTCCTCGATCAGGCCGGCGGCCTGTGGGCCAAGGGCGCGCTGCACGGCAAGGTCGGCGGCGCCTTCACCGCAACCGCGACCCAGCACGGCGGCCAGGAAACCACGCTGTTCTCTGTTATCACCAACCTCCTGCATTTCGGCATGACGATCGTCGGGCTGAACTACGGTTTCGCCGGCCAGATGAAGCTCGACGAAGTGACCGGCGGCGCGCCCTATGGCGCCACCACCATCACCGGCGGTGACGGCAGCCGCCAGCCGAGCGAGAACGAACTCGCCGGCGCGCGCTATCAAGGACGCGTGATCGCGGAGACCGCGAAGAAACTGCATGGCTGATGCGACCAGGGCGGCATTCTCTTCGGAGCGTGCCGCCCTATCTCGCCTTGCGGGGCAAGATGGATACGGCATGGTCGAACTTCTCTTTATCGCGCAACTGGCGCGCCGGCCGCTGCAGGCCATGGCGCGGCGCTGGTGGTGCATAAGCCTGTACCGCGCATCACGTGGACAGCGGCGCTGCGAGGGATGCACGAAATCGTGAGGGCCGATTTTTCGGGGCCTCGTGAATCCATGATAGGGCTTTCGCCTTCATAGCGGCCGCGTACGAGGTTTCCTCATGAGCAATCCCTTGCAGCCGCCATGGCCGGAATTACCGACCGCGGCGTGGCGCGAAACCTGCGCGACGGTCCAGCTCTGGACCCAGATCGTCGGCAAGATCCGGCTGACGAAGTCCCCGTGGCTGAATCACTCCTGGCACGTGACGCTCTATGTGACGCCGCGCGGATTGACGACATCGCCGGTGCCGGACGGCACGCGAACCTTCCAGATCGACTTCGATTTCATCGATCATCGCCTGCGCATCTCGACCAGCGACGGCGCACATCGGCATTTCGCGCTGCCCGGTCACTCCGTCGCCAGCTTCCACAGCGCCATCATGGCAGCGCTTGCTGAGCTCGGCATTGCGGTAGCCATCGACGAGATGCCGAACGAGTTGCCTGATCCGGTTCGGTTCTCGCTGGACACGGCGCACGCCTCCTACGACCCGGATGCGGTCGGGCGTTTCCTGCAGATCCTCGTCAACTGCGACCGCGTCTTCAAGCAATTCCGCACCGGATTTCTCGGCAAGGCCAGCCCGGTGCATTTCTTCTGGGGCAGTTTCGATCTGGCCGTGACGCGCTTCTCCGGCCGTCGCGCGCCGCGCCATCCAGGCGGAGTGCCCTACCTGCCCGACGCGGTTGCCAGCGAAGCCTATTCGCACGAGGTGAGCAGCGCCGGCTTTTGGCCGGGTAGCGGCGCGATCGATTATCCCGCCTTCTATTGCTACGCCTATCCCGAACCGCCGGGCTTCCGAACGGCGAGAGTACGCCCGGACGCGGCGTTCTTCAGCGAAGCGCTCGGAGAATTCGTCCTGCCCTATGATGCGGTGCGCACGGCCGCCGATCCGGACAAGGCTCTGCTGGATTTTCTGAACAGCACCTACGAGGCCGCGGCGATTTCGGCGAAGTGGGACCGGGAAGCGCTCGAATGCGCTCCCGGCCAGCCAGGCGTGGTGCGACAGGTATAAGAGACCTAGTGCTGCAACTCCGGCTTCACCACGGTCTCGCGAACTTCAGTACCGCAATCGGCGCATTCATAGGTGAAGTCGATCTTCTCCATGGTCCAGTGCGGCTCGATCTCGCGCACATACATCGGAAGTCCAACGCAACTCGGACAGATGATGAAGGCGGGTTCGATCTCGTCGTGGGGATGGATATAGGCTGGCATGTCGGCACTCCCTGCGAAGCGTTCACCGGTGGCCCTCGACCCGGCCGGATCATAGGACTGCGCCGCGGCTACCATCATCAACTCTCGCGAACACAGCAGGAACGACTGCATTATCCTGGCAAGTGTGACAGATTTGCACTGCTGTCACGATCCGGCCGCAATCCGTCAATCGCCTCCGCGCGACGACGACTTGCCCAGGGCACGCTTCAGGTACGCATCCAGCCGCGGATGGTTGCGCAGTTCGCGCGCGGCGCGGTCGCGCAGGGCGTGAGGCCATCCCCGCCAGCTCAAGGCCGCGCTGATGTCGACCAGCGGCAACGGCGTCACGCCGAAGCGGCGCTTGTAGGCGTAGTTGCCGATACTGAAATCGAACTCGCGCACGCCGTCCTTGTGCAGAGCCGCCATCGTGCGTTCGATCACGAGCCGGCCGGGCGAACAGTTCGACCATCTGTCGCCGGCATTGCTGAAGCGGATCATCACGTAGCGCGAACCGAAGCGCATGCCGAGCAGGGTTGCGACCACTTCGTCACCGACCGTGAGCGCCGACACCACTGCGTAGCCGCTGCCGACGCCGTCCCGCACGAGGTTGCGATAGAAAGCGCCGCAGGCCTCGTCGTCGAGAATGAAATTCGCCCCGAGGTGCTGCATGCGCGCGCGCTGCTGCGCATCCAGTGTCGCAAGCAAGCCCAGTGCCTCGCTCGCGTCTTCAACGATGCGGAACGCGGCGCCTGGATGTGCGGTGAACGCGCGCCAGCCCCGATCAAGCCCCTTGCGGATGTCGCGCTTCAGCGAGCGCCGGTATTGGTCGAAATCGGCGCCTGTCGTGACCAGATTGCCGTTCAGCGAGCAAGGCCCTGCGCCATCGAGCAGCGCCAGCGGATTGGGCCGCGGGCCCAGAACAGGCGGCATCTTCTTGAAACGGATGAGGTCGGCGCCACCGGGCAGCCTGCACAGTGCACGCTGCAGCTCACGCCAAAGGACAGAAGCCGCCTTCGCGTCGCGCGGCGCCGCGGGGCCGAGCAGCGGCGCATTGTAATCCGTCAGTTCGAGGTCGGCGAACTCCACGACCCGCAGACGATTCAGCTTGCGTCTGATCAGCGGCAGCAGCAGCGCGACTTCCCCCGTCACCCCGTCCCTGATCGTTGCGACCAGCGGCTCGACATCGGAACGCCCCGCGAACGCGGCATACCATGCGCCGAGCCATTGTTCATTCTGGAAGACCGTTGCCGGTCCGTGCCGACAGGCGATGCCCCATTCGTTGGCCACGCCATCCCAATCGCTGAACGTCACGGAGAACGTGGCAGCGTTCGACGCGCGGCTCCGCGCCGCGTGCCGTGCTGTATCGTTCGTCAGCGTCGTCACGATGGGATTACCCTCAGGCGGCCCTGGGAAGGTCGATCACCTGCTCGGGATGGTCGTGGTCGAGCCGGAATTCGATCACGTTGCGCGCCTTGCGTTCGCTCTTGACCCACGAGGAGTTGCGCAACGCCTTCTGCATCACCGCCTTGGCCCAGAACGACGGCCCCTTGAGTGCGCGGCTCCGCGGCGTGTAGCCGAAGCGATGGCGCAGCAGTCCGTTGGCAAGGTTGACGATGCGCGCCCGACGGATTTCCTCGTCCTCGTACATCACCGTCATGGAGATGTTGACGGTGCCGAGATTGTCGACGCGGTGCGGCGCATTGAGCGGCCAGTTCAGCATCTGCCCCGGCTCGAGATCGAGCACCACCGCATGGCGGTCGTACCAGTCGTGATAGGGCAGATCGAGTTCGTGCTCGAAGAGCTGGATGTCTTCGATGTTCTGCTTGGTCACGAAGGGCGGGTTCGACGGGTAGACATGGACGCGCTTGCGGCCGGCGATCTGGATCAGGCTCTGGCCCGGAAGATCGGCGTGATAGGGAACCCGCGCCTCCGGCGCCGAAATGAGAATGCCGGCGTCGTATTTGTACGGCTGTGCAAATCCCGGGACGTTCTCGCCGATCTCGGCGAACATCCGGCCCAGCATGTCGTGGTACCGCGTGTCGATCTCGGAAACCATGCGCAGGTTGAGCCAGAGGCCGCCCTTCGAAATCGCGTCGATGACCTGGCGGCCGCTGAAATTGCCGATATCGCCGTGACGCCAGATCCGCTTGCCGTCCTTCGCGCCGGTCTGCATCAGGCTGTAGTGCTCGCGCGGATAGCGCTCGATCAGTTCGGCAAGATGATCCATCGAGAACAGCGGCGACTTGTGCATGTCGTGCGCAAGCCGGATCGGCGCATTGCCCCACAGCACAGAATGCGTGTCGTCCCATCTGCTGAAGATCCTGTCCGTCGTCATCGTCGCACTCCTGCGCTGCTTCCTGGTGACGACCATCCGGCGCGCGTCCCGCTGCCCGAAATTCGCGGCTCACGCCGCGGCGTCCGATGTCCCGTTATGAGACGGCCGGACGACCTTCGCGTCTCCAATTGGCAAGAAGGATGCCGCAGGGGTGTCGCACCCGCTTACCGGACGATAATGTCTGGGCTGTATGGCTAACGCTGGCATTCCGACAACGGCACCGGCGCCCTCACGATGGCTTCAGATCCCCTATATCGCGCGCTGTTTCTCGGCGCGGGGCCGCAAATGCAGTGCGGCGTCGGGCAGTTCACCCGGCACCTGCACGAAACCATCGAAAAGCTCGAACCCGGCACCACCGCCACGTTAACCCTGACGCGCGAGGAAGGCTCGCTCGGCGAAATCTGGCGCGCGGTCGGGCTCGGCACAGAGCGTGGTCTGCAACTTTCCGATCGTCGCCTGGAAGCGCGTGATCTTCGCGCCCCTGCTGGCGCTCGCGATGGCGCGGCTGCGACGACGCAGGATTGTCCTGATTCAGCACGAATGGGGCGGGCTGCACTGGCTGCGCCGGCTCACCTATATCCCGGCACTGCTGCTGGCCGATACCATCGTCATGTTCTCGCCGCTGGTGCGGCGCGAACTCGCGGAGCGATCCCCTGCTCGGCTGGACCGCGAAGAAGACCGTGCTGGCGCCGCTGCCGCCGAACATCGCGGCGCCGGCGGGCACTTCGATTCGAAACTGCGCCGTCGGCTGGCCGCCGCGCGAGCGACAAGCGGCTGATCATCGGCCACTTCGGATCGATCTATCCGGGCAAGCAGCCGGAAGCGCTGCTGGAGATCGGCAGCGATCCTGAAGCAGCGCGGGCTCAAGCCGCTGATCGTCTATATCGGCTCCTTCATCCGCGGCATCGACAATGTCGAGCAGGAGTTCCATGCCCGCGTCGCCGAACTCGGTCTGTCCGGCGATGTCATCGTCAGCGGCTACGTCGCCTCGGATCACGAAGTGTTCGGCCTGCTCGGCGAGGTCGACGCCTTCTGCTATCCGCTCGACGAGGGACTGACCGCGCGGCGCTCCAGCATTCTCGCCTGCGTGCAATCCGGCCGGCCGCTGATCGTCACCGGGCCTGCCCTGCCGGATGAATTCGACCATCATGCGCGGTTCAGGGAACTGATCGATCGCGGCGCCATCCTGCTGGTGCCGCGCGGACGCGGCCGCGGACGCCTATGCCGACCGCATCGCCTCGGCGCTGAAGCGGCCGCCGATGCAACTCGCGTTCGATTTCGATGGCTGGTGGCAGGACGTCGCCGACGCCGTGCGTGCACAGCTCTGAGCGCGTCACGCCTGGACGCGGAATCGCGCGAGATAGTGCAGGCCGAACACCGCGAGCAGGAAGGTGAACCAGGTCGGATCGGCGCGGTCGAGGAAGAAGCTTTCCATCGACGACAGATAGAGCCCGAACAGCCAGATCCGCAGCAGCGCCATCGCCAGCGGGCCATTGTTGCCGACGCGCTCGGCCGCCTGGAAATTCCGCAGCGGCACGATCACCAGCACGACGACCAGCAGGACCAGCCCCGGCAGGCCCATGCCGAGCGCAGTATCGAGATAGCCGTTGTGGCTGTGCGACGCGAGCGCCGCCCACTCCTTGCCTTCCGGCAATTCCTGGATGGCGCTACTGCCCCAGAAGGCCACGAAGCCATAACCGGTGGCCAGCCGCTGCTGCAGCGACTGCAGGGCAAAGGTCCAGATGTCGGTGCGGCCGGTGAAGGTCGGAGTCCAGCGGCAGCAGCCTTGCAAGCCCGGCGAGGCCGTCACTCATGACCGTGCCGATGCTGAGCAGGTTGAGCAGCAGCAGTGGCGTCAGCAACAGGATGGCCCGCACCCAGAGCGAGCGAAACACCGACGTGAGCGACGTGAGCAGCAGCACCGAGATGCACAGCGTCAGCGAGCTCTTGCCGGCGGCGTTGAGCAGGAACAGCGACGCCAGCGCGATGATCGTTGCTCCGGAAAGCCAGGCGCCGGAGCGGGCGATGTAGATGCCCAGAAACAGCAGCATCGCCACCACGCCCGCCGCCACGTTCTTGTGGCCGAACGCGCCGCGCCAGTCGCCGGCAAGCAGCGGCTCGCGCAGGTCGCTGGCCTGATGCACCGAAAATTGCGGGGCCAGCAGAATTCCGAGGTAGCACACCCCGAGCAGGATCAGCACCGCGATGCTGAACCAGCGCATCAACTCATTTTGAGATTTCGGCAACAGCAGCATCGACGCCGTCACCGCGACGACGCACGCGGTCAGCGCGAGGCGGCGAATCGAGGTGCCGGGATCGAACGACAGGACGACCGTCACGCCGATCCATGCGCCGAACAGCATGAACGACGGCGTCAGCAACGACTTCAGCCCGCGCAGATCGTTGCGCATCGCCAGCGCGACCATCAGCAGGGCGAGAGCAGCCAAACGCCAGGTAGGTCGGCGCTTCATTGCCGGTGGAGACATCGCCGATCTCCAGTTCGCCGAGGTCGGCGAACGGCCGCAGCGAAATCCACGCCAGCAGCAATGCTCCGATGAAAGCCGCACTGCGAACGACATCCAGCACCTGCTGTCGCCGGATGCCACCGGACGACGGCATGAAACCCGGATGTGACGGCAAGCTCGCTCACGTGACCTTCGATGCCTTGTAGGGTTGCGGTTCGATGCCGAACGCCGCCAGCGCGCTGCCAACCGCGACCGTCACCGGATGCATCGCGATCAGCGCTTTCCTGTTCGGTGAGAGCGAGGCGTGCCGGCATGGAGCAGCGACAACGGCAACGACAGCAGCATCTTGGCGGCCAGTCTGAGCCGCCGCCACGTCGTCTGCGCCGCCTTGCGCTGAACGTGATAGTTGATCGCGCCGATGCGCAGCCCGCGCAGGGCAATCCAGCGCAAATTGGTGCGGCCTTCCGGCACGGTTTCGGTGATGAAGGCTTCCTCGACCCAGTGGAACCTGATGCCCGCGAGCCGGCAGCGCCAGAAGAAATCGGTATCGCCACCGCCGAGGAAATTGAAGCGCAGGTCGAACGCCGGATCGGCAAGCCGCGCAAACACCGGCCGCCGGATCAGGCAGTTGCCGCAGCCATAGATCACCGGCACCGGGCCCGAGGCGTCTGTAGGCCGGCGCGAACGCCGGATGGCGCGTGCAGCCCGCGCTTTCCTTCGTCGTCGAATTCGGGAAGCACCGGCCCGCCGACGATGTCGGCGCCGGTCGTCTCGGCGGCTACGACCATGCGCTCGATCCAGCCCCGCGAGGCGATCTCGTCATCGTCGATCATCAGGAAATTGATCGCGGCCGGAAACGCCGCCAGCGCCGTTTCGAACGCGGCGTTGATGGCGTGGCAATTGCCCTGGCGCGGTTCGATCACGCAGATGCCGGGGAAGCTGCCCGCACGTCAGGAATTCCGCCGCGACGGCGACACTCTCGCCTTTCGCGGCGTCATTCTCGACCATGACCACCGCAAAGCGCCTGCTGGTGCGCTGCTGCGCCAGCGACTCCAGCGTTTGCCGCAGATGCCGCGGCCGGCGAAAGCAGGGAATGCAGACCACGGTATCGATCGACGTATCGAGCGCGCGCGAGATCGCCGCCAGGACGCGGGGAGCTTTCGGGAACGGGTTGGCATATTCCATCGGCGTGCAACTCGGGCGCAGGTATTGTTGTGTGTCATCGTCCCGAACCGGGACCGCGCCCGTAGCTTCAGGACAAAACCGTTTCGAAATGATCGTTCGGTTCCGGGAAATTCCCGGCCACCGGCACGATACGGCGACCTCATTGCAATATCGGTTCCGGCGATGGGCGGCTGCGAGGCGGAGTTCGCCGGACGGTTAACCGGCGCGGTTAATCCGAACTGAATTTCACCTGCTGAACAGCTTGCGAAACAGGTCCCGGGACTTCGGGAAACGGTCTTTGTCGATCTGCGTCGGCCACAGCCCATCGACGTTGAAATAGGCCGCGTAGGCGATGTTGTCCTGGTTCTGCACGAACCATTTATGCATCTGCCGGATGAAATACGGGTTGTCGCCGAAATTGCCGACGCCCCACTCCGGATACGTCATCGGCTTGCCATGCGCCGCTGCGAAGTCGCGATGCCACTCCAGTCCGAACGGGGCTTTCAAATAGAACTTTTCCCAGCGTTCCTCGGGCGAGCCCTCGTACTTGAAGTCGTAGACGTCGAGGCCGATGTAGTCGACGACATCGTCGCCGGGATAGGCGAGATCGGCAGGCATCTCCTGCGGTCCCCATCCCGGGCACCAGTCGAACCTGAAATCGCGCGAGTGACGCCGGAAGATGCCGACGACACGGCGATACGCCGCGATGTAGTCGGCCTCCCGGCCCTTGGCGAACCACGCCGTCGAGTTCAGGTTCATTTCCCAGCCGAGGCGGATGATCGCCTTCGGCTGCGCCTCGGCAATCGCCCTTGCCGCAGCCTCGAATGCCTCGTCGTGCAGCCCAGCCGCCACGTCGGAAAGCGGCGTGCCTTCCGCCGTCAGCAGCATCGACCAGACCACGTTGCGATCCGGGTTCAGCTTCTTCCAGAAGCCCGGGAGCCAGCCCAGTTTGGAGAAATCCTCCCAAGAGGTTCCGGCGTAAAAGTCGACACCGAGCACCGACGACGGCTTTTGGCCGAGCCATTTTTCCCAGGCTTCAAGCGTATCCTCGCGACCGACCGGGCCCCAATTGACGAAGGCGCCGGTGAATTTGGCAGGATCGGAGAAGCGCGGCGCGGCCGTGCCTTGCGCCTTCACCGCGACGCCCGCGATCAGCAGCGCCACGACGGCAAGCGCCGTCGTCACGACCTTCAATCTGCTGCGCGGGGATTCAGTTCGACGCATGCCTGGTTCCGCCTGATGTGCGGACCGCGGCCGACAATCTTCGCGCCACTTGCAACGATCCCTGCGCGGTGAGATGGCCGGCATCGAACTGCAAGGGAACGTCGCCACCAGCGAATTCGTCACAATGACCTTCGCGGCAGACCGAATCGTACACTGAAAGATAGGTCGCACCCTTGGCCATCACGGCTTGCCGCATGGCCTGGTCGCGTTCAGATATACCCGACGTGCGCATGCCCTGAGCCACCGGCCTGTTGCGCAGGATGCCGTCCACCAGCAGGCGCGGCAGCGCCCCGTCATACTCGACGATCGGCCCCAGCACGGCGACGTCGAATCCCCTCGCCTTCAGCGCTTCGAGCGTATCGATCAGGCCAGGCATGTCCTCGTCCTTCCAGGAGGCGGACAGCAGTATCTTGTCGACCTTGTTGTTGACGAGGAAGTCGTTGAACACGAACTGCATCAGCTTCGGACAGGCGCGCGTGTCGAGCCGCGAAACCGGCATGACGGCGGGGCGACAGGCGCTCGCTGTCGCCTGCATGACGTTCACATCAGGCATCGCCTGGGCAAGTCCGAACCAGAGATGCGCCGCATGGCTGTCGCCTACCAAAAGATAGTTCGGCCGCGCCGGATCGCGCTTCAGGCAATTTTCGACATCGAGCTGCTGCCGATTGGTGCCGAGATAGCATTGGCCGGATCGGAACGCGGCGGCGGGGTCATAGGCAAGGTAGGACCCGATCGCCACCACCCGTTCCGGAAAGCGGAACGGCGCGCCGCCGACCAGCAGGATCAAGCCGCAGAGCGCCAGCGCCGACGCGGTCGCACTGCCGGTTGCGGCGAACACGGTGTACCGGGAGACCACCCTGCCCCTGGCACGGAACGGCATTTCGACAAACCGCCACGACAGCCAGGCCATCGTGATCATCGCCACCATCAATGCAGCGCGTGTCAGGCCGGACAGTTCGTTGAAGAACAGCGCATCGGTGCGCTGGAACACGATCAGTGGCCAGTGCCACAGATAGAGCGAATAGGAGATCAGGCCGATGAACACCAACGGACGGATCGAGAGCAGTCGTCCGGCAAGCGACAACCCGCGCTCGCTGGACGCAATCACCATCACCGCGCCGATGCTGGCGAGCGAGGTCATCAGCAACAGCGGCGTCGATGGCGATCCGAGAACGATCACGACGAACAGCAACACCAGTCCGGCAATGCCGCAGATCGTTCTGCCAGCTTCCGTCCCTGGCGACGGAATGAACTTGATGGCGAGCAGCGCACCCAGCGCCAGTTCCCAGGCACGGAACGGCGTCAGATAGAAAACGAAAGTCGGGTTGCGATGGCTGACGACATAGGCCGCAGCAAAGGAGAGCGCGGCAACGAGCGCAAACAGCCCTCTGGCGTGCCTCGGCATAAAGCGCCAGGCGAACAGCATGAACAATGGCGTGATCAGGTAGAACTGCTCCTCGACGCCGAGCGACCATGTATGCAGCAACGGCTTGGTTTCGGCCGGCGCGTCGAAATACCCTGACGTAGCGGCGAAGTAGACGTTCGATACCGAGCCGATCGCGCTGGCGAGGCTCTTCGAATAATCCTGCAACTCGACCGGCAGGAAGAAGACATAGGCCAGCACGGTGGTGGCGAGGAACATCACGAACAGCGCCGGCAGGATCCGCAGCATCCGCCGCTTGTAGAAATCCCCGAGCGAGAAGGTTCCGCTGCGCAGCTCCGCATCGATCATGCCGCAGATCAGATAGCCCGAGATGACGAAGAAGATGTCGACGCCGACGAAGCCGCCGGCGAATCCGGGGACGCCGATATGGTAGAGCACCACCGGAACGACGGCGAGCGCCCGCAGGCCATCGATGTCGGCGCGATACTTCAGGGCCGTGGTCGCTTCCATGTCGTCATCGATCCCAAATGCGGGCGCGTTAATCTTTGCGGCCCGTAGCGTTGCAAAAACGGACACCCGGACAGGCCGGCTGTGCCAAAACGAACTGACGTCAGGCGCGCGCGTCGACGGCGAGACAAACCTCCCCGCGAAAGGCCACCAAACCGTCATGCACTCCCCATTCGTTGGGGCGGCTCGATCAACGTCTGCAATATCCGGGCAACGCGCGTTCAACGGGGCTTCCGGTGCGGTAACGCGCGTTCGTCATGGTTAGCGCAGGCCGCCAGCCTGCCCGTTACCGATCAGACGTCGCACCAAATTAACCACCCGAGGCCAGCGGCGCCCGTGAACGCCCGGCCCGGCACCGATCTTGCTCACTGGCTGGTACGGGTGGACTCTGCGTGCAGAGCGCCATCGTCTGAATGTCGTCGCCAGAGAGACTTACGAGATGAAGCCGGTAGCGTTGTTAACCCCGACTTACGGACGCGACCTGGAGATCTGCACGCTGCTTTGCGAGAGCGTGGATCGCCACGTCACTTCATTCTCGAAGCATTACCTGCTGGTGCCCGACTGCGACCTGCCGCTGTTCGCCCCGCTGGCGAGCGACCGCCGCGTCATCATTCCGGCGTCCGCTTTCCTGCCCGACTGGCTGCGGCCGCTGCCGCGCGTCATCCAGCGCAAGCGGCGGCAGTTCTGGTGGTCGCTGCGCGCCAAGCCGGTGAGCGGCTGGCACGTCCAGCAGATCCTGAAGATCGCAGCGACCATCGCGCTGCCTCATGAGCGCTTCTGCATCCTGGATTCCGACATCGTGTTCTTCCGGAACTTCGACCTGTCGCGCTTCGAATCATCCGAACGCCATTCCGCTCCTGACCATGGCGAGCGCGGTGACGGCGGACCAGCCGCAGCACGCGCGCTGGCTGCAGACCAGCCATCAATTGCTCGGCCTGAAGACGCCGGCATTCCCGGCCCTCGACTTCATCGGGCACATCATCTTCTGGAACCAGCAGACGACCCGCGATCTTGCGGCGCGGATCGAGGCGTCAACGGGACTCGGCTGGATCGAGGCGCTGTGCCGGACCCGCGAGTTCTCCGAATACATGCTGTACGGCTATTTCGTGCAGAACGACATGGCGTCCGCTGCCATCCACGCCACCGTGCCCACCACCCCCTGCGTGAGCTATTGGGACGATCCGGCGCTCTCCAAGCGCGAGTTGAAGCAGTTGCTTCGCAGTGCCAACGCACATGACGTCGCGTTCTCGGTCACCTCGTTCTCCGGCACGCCGGTCGAAACCATCCGCGCCGCCATTGCCGAGAGCGGCACCACCTCGTCGCCGCGCGCGTCCGTCGTCGAACCGCAAGGGCTTGCCGCGCTATGCTGATCGGGCAAGCCAGCATCAACCTGACCGCCAACATCCTCTCGGCCGCGCTGGGGCTGCTGAGCGTGTTCCTGTTCACGCGGCTGTTCTCGCCGCATGATTATGGCGTCTATCTGCTGGGCGTCGGCTTTGCCTCTGTGATCAGCGTGTTTCTCGTCGGCTGGTTCCGCAACCTGATCCTGAGCGGGCACGCCCGCAACGACGGCACCGATGTCCGTGGCATCGTGATCTCGGGTTACCTGATCTGGCTGTCTCTCCGCGCCGATCGCCTATGGCGTCGGCCGGCTGGTCGGACTGGATCCGGGAGAGGCGCTCGCCGCCGTCGCGCTCGCGGTCGCGATCGGCCTGTTCGAACTGACACAAGACCTGGTCCGCGCCCGAATGCTCGCGCTCTCGGTCATGAAGGCCACGCTGGTGCGCGCGCTTGCGGTGCTCGTGCTCGGCGCCGTTGTCGCGCTAGTCAGCTCCGAGCGGCGTCCTGCTGCTGCTGTCGTCGGCGCTGGCCTATCTGCTCGCGGTGCTGGTGCAGTCGCGCACGGCCTGGCGCGGCACGATCCTCAAATTCGACGGCGCCGGGCTTGCGGCCGTGGCGAAGACCGGCCTGCCGCTGACGGTGTCGCTGACGCTGCTGGCAATCTCGAGCGTCACCGATCGCTTCATGATCGCCAATCTGGTCGGGGCTGCTGACGCCGGAAAATATGTCGCGAGCCTCGACCTCGTCAGGCAGACGCTGATGATGCCGGCGATGAGCGCCGCCGCGGCGTTCTTCCCGCTCGCGGTGCAGATCCATGCCGCCAGGGGCGATGCGGCGACAAGGACGCATCTGGCCGAATGCGCCGAGCTGCTGTTCAGCATCACGCTGCCGGCCTGCCTCGGCTTCGCCGTGATCTCGGCCCATGTCGCCAACGTCGTTCTCGGCGCGGACTTCCGCGAAACTGGCGGCGCAGGTCATGCCGATCATCGCGGTCGCCGTCATCTTCCAGACCCTGACGCAGCAATACCTGCATGCGAGCTTCCTGCTGTCGGGACGCAATTCCTTCTACCTGATCAACACCGCCGCGATCATCGCGGCCAACGTGATCCTGTCCTATGTCCTGGTCAGCCGCTACGGCACGATTGGCGCCGCGTGGGCGCGGCTCGGCGCCGACGTCATCGGCTTCGTCTGCGCGCTGGTGCTGAGCCGCTTTGCGTTCAGGGTCCCGCTTCCGCTCGGCCGCCTGGCGCTGATCGTGATCGCGGGTCTGGCGATGACGCTGACCGTCGCGGCCCTCGACCGATAGCCTGCACGTCGGCGACCTCACCGCCTGCGCCGTGCTCGCCTGCGCGGGCTTCGCCAGCTACGCGGCGATGTGCTGGCTGTTCGATATCTCGCGGATCCGCGGACGGCTGAAAACCGGCATCG
Organism: uncultured Alphaproteobacteria bacterium; assembly: GCA_963823485.1. Taxonomy (GTDB): domain Bacteria; phylum Pseudomonadota; class Alphaproteobacteria; order Rhizobiales; family Xanthobacteraceae; genus Bradyrhizobium. The sequence continues at coordinate 59,924 of CAWGLP010000025.1, read as the reverse complement.
CGATGTTCCGGACCAAATTCGCAAACACTCAACATCGGATAAGAACAAATGAGCCAAGACATTTGCCCTCGACCCTCACCATCCGGTGCTCGCCGACAGCCGCAGCAAAGCCTGCGCCCTCACAGCATCCGCAGTCGCTGCTCGATCTGCCGCCCGGCGAGGCGCGGCAGAGCCTGCTGACCGTCCACGGCATCCTCGACGGCGAGCTGCCTTCGACCGACCTGCGATCTACGAGGCCGGCGGCGGCTCGACCAGCTTCCTGCCGCTCGATGTGCTGCGGCGCGCCCACGTCACCGTGGTCGATATCGACGAAGACCAGATCCGCAACAACGACTACGCGCAGGAAGCGATCCTCGGCGACATCCAGACCTACCGATTTCCGCCGAACAGCTTCGATCTCGTGATCTGCTACAACGTGATCGAACATGTGCCCGATGTCGAAGCCGCGCTGCTCGGCTTCTGCGAGGCGCTGAAGCCGAACGGGATGATCCTGATCGGCGCGCCCAATCCGAGATCGCTGTCCGGCGTCGTCACCAAATACTCGCCGCACTGGTTCCACGTCTGGTTCTATCGGCACATTCGCGGCGACGCGAACGCCGGCCAGCCCGGCTGCGCGCCGTTCCCGACCCATTTCCATCCGCTGGTCACGCTGCCCAGCGCTGGAGCGTTCGCGAGAAGCCCACGGCCTGCAGATGATCTACCGCAAGCAGTACGAGAGCCCGCGCTATCCGGAGATGCGGCGGCGCAAGCCGGCCTTCGCCGCCCTGATCGATCCGCCGCCAGGGTCTAACTTCTTCCTGCCCGGGACCGACGTGCGGCACGGCGACTATCACGTGATCCTGCGGAAGCGCTGACGGCACAGACGCGGACCGGCCCGTGCTGCGGCGAGCGCGCGGCTCGCGGCCACGTGCAGCTTCGCCGCAGGCAATGGCAATCCTGAACGTCGGTTATTCAGCGGCCACGGCGGCACGAGTGACCCTCACGGCGGAGGCGAGCATGCGCTTAAACGCTTTGTTTGCCATTTCGGTGAATAGTCCCTCAATGAGTATGGTTAATTTTTCCTGTTGCGTATGTTCTGCGCGGATCGCTCGGCGCGCGTGGCGTGACCCGAAGAGTAACCCCTCAGCCGACGCGTGCGGCGGTTCGAATGGAAGCTGGGGTCGATGCTTGATCTATGACCAGCCGATAGACCGGGCCAAGCCCGACGTCAGGCCGCCGCAGCAACGGCGCGGGCGGCTTCAACGTGCTCGATCTGGTACAGCTGCTGTGGCAGCGAAAGGTCGCGATCGTCTCGGCCGCGCTGATCTGCGCCTGCGTCGCGGTCGCGATCGGCAAGAGCCTGACGCCGAAATACACCGCGACCGCCCAGCTCTATGTCGACCCGCGCGAACTGCAGCTCGTCGACCGCGAACTGACGCCCCGCGCCCAGGACACTTCCGGCCTCGCCATGGTGGTCGAAAGCCAGGCGCGCCTGATCACCTCGAACAACGTGCTGCTGCAGGTGATCCGCGACACCAACCTGGAGAAGGATCCGGAATTCGGCGGCGGCGATGCCAGGGGCCTCGTCGGATCGCTGCTCGGCCTGTTCGGGATCGAACCGCGCCCGACCGCCGAGCAGCAGAAGCTGGTCCAGATGGGCGCGCTGGAAGCGCTCAACCGCCACATCAACGTCAAGAAGACCGATCGCACCTTCATCGTCGACATCGACGTCTGGTCGTACGAGCCGGCCAAGGCCGCGATGCTCGCCAACGCGATCTCGAAGGCCTATCTCGCCGAATCCAAGCAGTCGCAGGCTGCTGCCGCCCGGCGTGCCACCAGCGACCTGTCCGGCCGGCTGAAGGAACTGCAGGAACGGCTCCGCAACGCCGAGAACACGCTCGCGGTCTACAAGGCGCAGAACAATTTCGTCGGCACCCAGGACACGCTGATCAGCGACCAGCAGCTTTCCACCAGCAACCAGCGGCTCGCCGCCGCCCGCGCGCTGACGCTCGACGCGCAGGCCAAGTACGACCAGATCGAGGCCAGCCGCAAGGCCTCGACCGACGCCGGCGCCATCCCCGAGGCGCTGCAGTCGCCGACCATTGCCAATCTGCGCGCGCAGTATGCCGATGCGCGCAAGCGCCAGGCGGAACTGCAGAGCGAACTCGGCCCGCGGCATCCGGCGCTGCGCCAGATCGAGCAGCAGGTGCAGGATCTGCGCCGCACCATCAACGAGGAGGTCGAGCGCTTCGCGCAGTCCGCCAGGAACGACCTGACCCGCGCCCGCGACTACGAAGCCTCGCTCAACAAGGCGCTGGAAACCCAGAAGCGCCAGAGCGTCCAGATGAGCCAGGCCTCGGTACGGCTGCGCGAACTCGAGCGCGACGTCGAGGCGAGCCGCGACGTCTACCAGTCGTTCCTCAAGCGCTCGCGCGAGACCGAGGAGCAGGAAAGCCTGAACACATCGAGCGCCCGCATCATCGGCGAGGCCACCGTGCCGCAGCGGCGCACCTTCCCGCCGGCCATGAGCCTGATCGCGATGATCGGCTTCATTCTTCGGCGGGCTCGCGGCCTCCGGCTGGTTCGTCGCCGTCAACCAGCTGACGCGCCGCGCGCGAACCCGCTTCAGCCGCGCGGATCGCGTCACGCCCTCCGACGCCGCCGGCAGAAGCGCAATGCGAGCCGAGAAGCGCGGAGCTTGCCGCCCGCCGCTCAGCCGCAACCGGAGCCGATGGCCGGCCCGATCGAAAAGCCGCTGATCGCACGGCTGCAGGAATCCGACGTGATGCGCACGCTCGGCGGCATCCTGGCCGTGAGCGGCACGGCCGACGTCACGCGGCTGGGCTGGCCGACGCTGCGCGCCGGCTTTCCGCTGACGACGTTCCTCAACGCCATGCGCGAGATGCGCGCGACGCTGGGCCGGCGCGCGGCCGGCGGACACCGCGCCCGTGCATGGCCGTGATCGGTGCCGACTCGACCAGGACCGCAGCATCGCCGCGCTGAACATCGCGCTCGCCGCGGCGCGCGACGGCGCCAGGGTGCTGATGATCGACGCCGACCACAAGGCACACGCGCTGTCGAACAAGGTCGGCCATCTCGGCAAGAGCGAGCCCGGCCGTCTCGGCTGGCTCAGCATCGGCACCAGGGCCGCGCGCGCCATCGAGACCGCGAACGGAATTTCGATCCTGCCGGCCGCCGGCGCCACGCCGACGCCAAGGCCGGCGACGCCATCCGCAAGGCGATCGCGCAGGCGCGCTCGGCCGGCGGCTACGATCTCGTGATCCTCGACGGCCCGGCCATGCCGTGGAGCGCGGCCGACCGCAAGCTGCTCGACCTCGCCGACGGGCTCGTCGCGATCCTGCCGGTGCAGCCTCGACATCAACGACAGCATGGAAGACATCATCGCCGCGCTCGGCGGCGCCGAGCGCAAGCTGGTCGGTGTCGTCCTGTCCGAACTTGAGCCGCCGGCCGTCAACGCCGCAGCGAGACAAGCAATATGCGTGAGCGTCGCCGCAATCTCCGTCGGGAGGGCAGGCTACTGCCGGCGTGCCCCGCATCACGCTGGGCGGGCTGCGGATCGCCGTGCTCGATCTCGAGCAGACCGCGAACTTCATGATCGACATGGTGTTCCCGCAGCGCCGCGTTCCCCGCCCGCTCTATCTGACCTCGGCCAATGGCGAGGTGCTGGCGCGCTGCTCGACCGAGCCGGTGACCGACCGGCTGTTTCGTGCCGCCGACCTGATCAATGCCGACGGCCAGCCGCTCGTGACCGTGTCGCGCTTCAAGTCGCCGACGCCGCTGCCCGAGCGCGTCGCGACCACCGACCTGTTCCACGTCGTCGCCCGCAAGGCGCAGGCCGCCGGCCTGACCTTCTACATGTTCGGCGCGGACGAGGCGGAGAACGCCGCCGCGGTCGCGCGGCGTTCGCAAGCTGTATCCGGACCTCAAGATCGTCGGGCACTCCCACGGCTACTTCCGCGGCGAGGCGCTGCGCGCCAAGGTCGACGAGATCAACGCGCTGGCGCCGGACTATCTCTGGGTCTCGCTCGGCGTTCCCTACGAACAGGCCTTCGTCGAGCAATTCACCCCGCATCTCTCCAATGTCGGCGTCATCAAGACGTCCGGCGGACTGTTCAACTTCCTGTCCGGCAGCCGCGTCCGCGCGCCGCGATGGATGCAGCAGGCGGAGCTCGAATGGGCCTGGCGCATCTGGCTCGAGCCGCGCCGCCTGTTCTGGCGCTATCTGACCACCAATCCGCGTGCGCTCTATCTGCTGCTCTACAGGAGCCGGCCGTCGGACAGCAGACGGAGCACAAGCGGCCATGAGCAACCGTCCAGCCATCCTCGTCACCGGGGGCGCGGGCTATATCGGCTCGCATTGCTGCAGGGCGCTCGACGCGGCGGGCTATCTGCCCGTCATCTACGACAATTTCTCGACCGGCCACCGCAGTTTCGTCACCGGCGCGCTGGTGATTGGCGACCTCGCCGACAAGGCCACGCTGGCGCGCGCCTTTGCCGAACATGACATCAAGGCCGTCATGCACTTCGCCGCGTCCAGCCTTGTCGGCGAATCCGTCGTCGATCCGCAGAAATACTACCTCAACAATCTGGCCGGCACGCTGTCGCTGCTGCGAGGCGATGCGCGAGGCCGGCTGCAACCGGCTGGTGTTCTCCTCGACCGGCGCGGTCTACGGCAATGCCGACAGCAAGGCGCTGCCGGAGGACTACGCCTGCGCGCCGATCAATCCCTATGGCGCCTCGAAATGGATGATCGAGCGCGTGCTGGCGGATTATCGCGCAGCCTACGGCATCGGATCGTTCGCGCTGCGCTACTTCAACGCCAGCGGCGCCGATCCCGCCGGCGGCATCGGCGAGCTGCGCGAGGTCGAGACCCATCTGATCCCCCGCGCCGATGATGGCGCTGCAGGGACACGTGCCCGACTTCGCGGTGTTCGGCGACGATTACGACACGCCCGACGGCACCGCGATCCGCGACTACATTCACGTCACCGACCTTGCGGCCGCCCATGTGCGGGCGCTCGAACTCCTGCTGCAGGGCCATTCCGGCGGCGCCTTCAATCTCGGCACCGGCAAGCGGCTTCTCGGTGCGCGAGATCCTCGCAGCGATCGCGGCCGAGACCGGGCGCGAGGTGCCGCATGTCGTCAAGCCGCGCCGCGCCGGCGATCCGACCTATCTGGTCGCCGACGTCTCCGCCGCGCGGAAGGCGCTGAACTTCACCCCAGTCCATTCCGACCTTGCGACCGTCATCCGCACCGCATGGGCCTGGCACCAGAAAGCCCACCCGCTGAAAGCGGGCTAGCCGTAGAACGCGACAGGTAGCGTCGCGGCAAGTCACCCGATCGCGACAGGTCCGTTCCGCAACCATTTCAGCCGAAACGCGTTTCACCTTCCTAACCAGAAGGAACGAAACATGGCTGTTACCTCGCAGATTCGGGAACATATGGACGTCATCTCATCGGACAGGAAGACGGTGGGCAAGGTCGACCATCTGGAAGGAACCGACCAGATCAAGCTGACGAAGCAGAGTTCGCCTGACGGACAGCACCATCACTTCATTCCGGTGTCCTGGGTCGACCACGTCGATCAGCATGTCCACCTCAACAAGTCGGGCGCGGATGTGACCTCGCACTGGCAGCATGGCGGGCAATAGCGGACGACATGCATTGCGCCGCGCGCAGATGCAGATATCATCCGATATCAGGAGATCGAATGCATCCAGCGGCGACACTGCAGTTCGAACGCATGATCGGCGAATATGCGCGTTGGCGGGCCGTTCCGGAAGCGGAACGGTCGCCCGCGCCGGCTTGGTGGTGGGGACCGCGATGGAACTTCGCGCCACGCGCGCTTCCCCTGCCGCCTGAATGGTGCGCCCGGCTCGGCCTTGCCGATCGTGCGACCTATGCCGATGGCGCCGAAATCTTCCTCAAGGCACTTGCCGGCCAGACGTCGTTGCCGTGGCCCTATGATTTCCCGCGCAAGACAGAGCTACCGGACGCCGGGACTGTGCGAGAACTGCACCCACAGCCGTCAGACGACAGCGCGTTTCAACCCTGAATCCTTTTGCTCGGCGCCATCACCGGCTTCGGGCTGCAGTGGCGGCGAAGGCATTCGCGGTTCGGCCTTGAGCAGGTCTGCCATCTGCCTCGGCGGCAGCGGCCTGGAGAACAGGAAGCCCTGCATCTCGTCGCAGTCCTGGTTGCGCAGGAACGTCTCCTGCTCGACGGTCTCGACGCCTTCGGCGACGACGGTCATGCCCAGTGCCTTGCCCATGCTGATGATCGCCTGCGCGATGGCCTGGTCCTCGGAATCGTTCGGCAGGTCGCGAACGAAGGAGCGGTCGATCTTGATCGTGTCGATCGGAAACTGCTTCATCAGCGACATCGACGAATAGCCGGTTCCGAAATCGTCGATGGCGAGCCGTATGCCGCGGCTCTGGACCGCGTCGAGCACCTTGATCGCGCGCGACACGTTGCGCATCACCATGCTTTCGGTGACTTCGAGCTGCAGCAGGACCGGCGACATGCCGCTGGCCAGCAGCGCCTCGTCGACGTCGTGCAGCAGATGCGGATCGGCGAACTGCCGCGGCGAAAGATTGACCGCCATCGTCACCGGCCGCAGGCCGCGACGCTGCCAGGCCATGTTCTGCGCGCAGGCTTCCTTGAGCACCCAGCGGCCGATCGGAACGATCAGCCCGGTCTCCTCGGCGAGCGGAATGAACTGCGCCGGCGACAACGGTGCCGAGATCCGGGATGCATTCCAGCGCAGCAGCGCCTCGACGCCGGTGATCTGGCCGCTCGCCATGTCGATCTTGGGCTGGTAGTGCAGCGAGAACTGATCGCGCTCCAGTGCCCGGCGCAACGCGCTCTCCAGCGTCAGACGCTCGATCGACTGCGTCTTGATATCGCTGGAGAAGAATCGGAAACCGTTCTTGCCGTCTTCCTTGGCCAGGTACATCGCCATGTCGGCATTCTTGGTCAGCGTCTGCATGTCGGTGCCGTCGGACGGGTACATCGCGATCCCGATCGAGGCCGTGGTGTGGCATTCATGGCCGCTCAGTTGCAGGGGCTGGCTGAGCACGGAGAGAAGTTCTGCTGGCAATACTCTCGACCTCGTGACGCTCGGCAGCCTCTTCGAGGATGACGACGAACTCGTCGCCGCCGAGCCGCGCCACGACGTCGCTGGACCGCAGCGCGCGGCGCAACCTGCCGCCGATCTCCACCAGCAGCCGGTCGCCGGCGTCATGCCCCAGCGAATCGTTGATGACCTTGAACCGGTCGAGGTCGATGAACAGCACGCGCAAACTGGCGCCGGTAGCGTCCGGCGGCGTCGATGGCACGGCGCAGCATCCCGTTGAACATTTCGCGGTTCGGCAGATTGGTCAGACTGTCGTGCGAGGCCAGATATTCGATCCGCTCGTCAGCCCGCGTCTTTTCATCGGCGCGATCGAAATTCTCCAGCGCAAACGACACGTTCGCGGTCAGCCGCTGCAGCAACTCGGCGAACTCGGGCGTGAACGTGTCTTTCTCGAGCGAGATGAAGATCATGACCCCGACCACCCGCCCCTGCACGAACAGGGGAAAGGCTGCGCCGGAGTTCGCGCCGTCGCGGCGCGCTCGGGCGTGGAACGCCTGGCCGCGCGGATCTGCGAGGTAATCGTTGATGATGCAGGCTTCCCGCGTACGCAACGCGGCGCCGCTGATCCCGCGCCCTTCCGGCACGGCGTCGCTGGACGATATCCTGACCTCGAGAGCGCTCGCCGCCGTTGGACCGGCGGCGGCAACGACATCGGCGAAATCGCTGTCCGGCCGCGTCAGCGAGATCGACGTCGAGGTGAACTTGCCTCCCTTGGCCGCGGCTTCGCACACCAGTTGGAACAGCTCCGACCGCGAGCTGGCGCGGATGATCGCCTCGTTGGTGGCGCTGAGCGCCGCCAGCATGCGGGTCAGGCGTTCCTTCTGGATCTCGGTCCGCGCCTTGTCGTCGGCGCGGTCGAAATTCTCGATTGCAAAAGACACGTTGTCGGCGAGACGCTGCAGCAGTTCGGAGAATTCGGGAGTGAACGTGCCCTTTTCGGACGACATGTAGATCATGACGCCAACGGCTTCGCCGCCCACCAGCAGCGGGTACGCGGCGCCCGACTGGGCTCCATCTGCGCGCACGACGGCGTGGAAGGCGCTGACCCGCTGATCGGTCACGTAGTCGTTGCTGATGCAGGGCCGCCGGGTTCGGAACGCCGATCCGCTAAGCCCGCGCCCCTCCGGATTGGCTTCGTTCACCGACAGCCTGACGTGACGCGTCGTCTCGGCGGTCGGGCCGGCCGTCGCGACGATACGGAGAAGATCGCTGCCCGGCGTGGCGAGAGCGATGGTGGTCGAAGTGAACCCGCCGCCGCCTGCCGCGGCCTCGCACACCAGGTCGAACAGCTCTGCGCGGGATTTGGCCCGCATGATCGCCTCGTTCGTCGCGTTGAGCGACGCGAACATCCGCGTCAACCGCTCCTTCTGGCTTTCGGTCCGCGCCTTGTCGTCGGCGCGGTCGAAGTTCCCGATCGCGAACGAAACGTTGTCGGTCAATCGCTGCAACAGTTCGGCGAATTCAGGCGTAAAGGTATGCTTCTCTGAAGAGATGAAGAACATCACGCCGACGGCCTGACCTGCGACCAGCAGCGGAAATGCCGCGCCCGACATCGCGCCGTCGCTGTGAATGAACTGCCGGAACGCCGACCCTCGCGGGTCCGCGCGCAGATCGTTGGCGATACAGGCACGGCGCGCGCGGAAGGCATTGCCGGCAAGCCCCCGCCCTTCCGGAAGGTCCGCGTTGGTCGAGACCCTGACCCGGCGCATGTTGCCGGCGGTCGGGCCGGCGACTGCGACCATCTCCATGTGGTCGGTGCCAGGCCGTGCGAGCATGATGCTGGTCGAATTAAATCGTCCGCCCTTTGCCGCCGCCTCGCATACCAGTTCGAACAATTCGGCGCGTGACGTTGCGCGGATGATCGCCTCGTTGGTGGCGCTGAGCGCCGCCAGCATGCGCGCCAGCCGTTCCTTCTGGGCGTCGGCTCTCGCCTTCTCGCCGGCCCGCTCGAAATTTTCCAGCGCGAACGAAACGTTCTCGCCGATCCGCGCCATCAGTGCGACGATCTCCTCGTCCACCGCCCAAAGCTTGCCGACAAGAAACATCAGCACGCCGACGCTCTCGCCGGCCTTGATCAGCGGCACCGCGATGCAGGCGGTGGCGCCGAGTTCGCTTGCGAATTGCCGCCAGAGCTGCCCCTGGACCGCATCGAGGACATCGTTCTCGATGAACGGCTTCCGGGTCCGGAACGCATTGCCGCACGCGCCCGTGCCATAGGGGTCGTCCGGATCGAACGAGAACGGCGCCCGCATGATGTGCGCCACGATCTCACCCGCCCCCGCCACGGGCTTCAGCCGCATCGAGCCCGGCTCCGCGATCAGGACCGCCGTGGCGGCCGATTTCCCGCTGTGCACGGCAGCGTCGCAAACCCGCTGGTAAAGATCCTGCTCCGTCTTGGCGCGGAGAATCGCCTCGTTGGTCGCGCTGATCGCACCGAACATCCGGTTCAGCCGGCGCATCGCGCGCTCGCCCTGCTTGCGCGCGGCCTCGTGATCGAAATTGTCGAGCGCAAACGAAACGTTGGCCGAGACGCGCTCGAGCATCGAGACGATCTGCCCGTCGATGGAGCGCGGTTCGCGCCGCGTGACAATGAAGACGCCGACGCTTTGGCCGTTGCAGGTCAACGGCAACGCTGCCACCGCGCCGACATGGCCTTCCCTGGCGCCGTCGCGCCAGGCCAGCGAACGGCGGTCGTTCAGGAAATCATTGCTGACGCAGATGCGCCGGTCGCGAAACGCCTGCCCGCAAACGCCCGAGCCTTCGGGCGTGTCGGCCACCGTCGAGATGTCGATGCTGGACAGGCGAGCGATATCGTCGCCAAAGCCGGCGGCGTAGCGCAGCAGTCGGGTTTCCGGGTCGAGCAAAAAGATCGCCGACGCCAGGAAGTCTCCACTGGAGAACGCAGCCTCGCAAACCTTCTCGTACAGCTCTTCAGGTGATCTTGCGTACAGAATCGCTTCGTTGGTGGCATTCAACGCTGCGAATGTCCGCGCGATATCGGTAGTCAACGTCCCCAGGCTCCCTCCGGGCAACGCCGAGTTGCCCCCCGCGGGAGTTTTTATGCGGGCCGCAGGCCTAAATGCTCGTTATTGGCGAACGGAAGTTCCGATTCAAAGTAAATGTCAAACGAACGAAAGGTCCCTTTTCCAAATACCGACGACGACATTCACGCTTTGTCAGCCATACGGCCCGCGACGACTACCGCGCCGGCTAGCCAGCGCGACACGCGGGCCGGTTTCGCCCGACGAAACATCGGCCGTCCGCCACCGTCGCCGCGGCATGGCTACCCAGACATTCTACGCTTGCCCTCCCGCCACCGCTTTGAGACCATGTTGGCCGCGACAACAAGCAAGACCCGCCATCCGCACGCGGGCGCTCGACGAGGAAATCCCATGCCGATCGTTCAGGCCGACCGTCTTACGCGCATCGGCGCGGCGCTGCTCCGGGCTGCCGGCGCATCGGAAGAGGAAGCCGACGCGGTCGCCGTCGGCTGCGTCAACGCCAATCTCGCCGGACATGACTCGCACGGGGTGATCGCGATTCCGACCTATATCGATCGGGTCAAGGCCGGCCATATCGTGCCCCGCGCGAAATGGACCATCGAGCAGGAATCGCCGACCACGACCGTGATCGACGGACATTGGGGTTTTGGCTTCCACGTCAACGCCAAGGCGATGGCGCTGACGATCGAAAAGGCCAGGACCGCCAATGTCGCCGCCTGCACGGTATTCCGCCAGAGCCATGTCGGGCGGCTCGCCGCCTATCCGATGATGGCGATGCGGGCCGGCATGATCGGCATCGCGGCAGCGGACTCCGGACGTTCGCCGAAGCACGTCGCGCCGTTCGGCGGCCGTGAAGCGAGGCTCGGCACCAACCCGATCTCGATTGCCGTGCCGTCGGATCTCGAGGCGCCGTTCTACCTGGACATGGCGACGTCGGCGGTGGCGGCGGGCAAAATCGCGCTGTCGATCGCCCGCGGCGAACAAATTCCGCAGGGCTGGATCATCGACGCCGAAGGGCGGCACACCACCGACCCGACCCAGTATCGCAAGGGCGGCGCGCTGCTGCCGCTCGGCGGCAGCGAGGGCTACAAGGGAAGCGGGCTTGCCGCCATGGTCGAGGTGCTGTGCGGCCTGCTGACGGGCCTGGGCTTTGGCGTCGAGCCGACCGGGCGCCACAATGACGGATGCTTCATGGCGGTGTTCAACGTGGCAGCGTTCCGTCCCCTGAAGGATTTCGAGAAGGAAGTCGGCGAGTTCGCCCGCTATCTGAAATCGACGCCGCCCTCGGAAGGCTCCCCCGGCGTGTTCTATCCCGGCGAGATCGAACATATCCGCGAGCAGCAGCGGCGGCGCGACGGCATCGAGATCGAGGACGCCACCTGGGAAAAATTGAAAGCGCTGGCAACCCACTACAAGCTCGCCGCCGAACTCGACCTGAAATGAAATCCAATCCGCGCACAAGGAGAACGGCATGACACGGCAAATGGCGCTGGTCGGATTCCTGCAGGCGCAGAACTGCACCAACCTGCCGAGTTCGTGGCGGCACCCGGACTCGCGCGACGACTCGATGTCGGCCGACTACTACCAGGAGATCGCCCGCATTCTCGAAGCCGGCAAGTTCCACATGGCGTTCTTCGACGACCGCCTGGCGATGCCGGACCGCTACGGCAACGACCACGCCCACACCGTCGAGTACGGCATCCGCTGCGTGAAGATGGACCCGCTGGTCGTGCTGACCACGATGGGCATGGTCACGAGCCGGCTCGGGCTGGGATCGACCTGCTCGACCACCTATTTCGAACCGTTCGACGTCGCGCGCCGTTTCGCCACGCTCGATTTGATGTCGGGCGGGCGCGCGGGGTGGAACGTCGTCACCTCGCTCAATGACGGCGAGGCCCACAACATGGGCAAGGATGCCCATCTGGAGCATGACTACCGCTACGACCGCGCCGACGAATTCATGGAAGTCGTGCTCGGCCATTGGGATACCTGGGAAGACGACGCGCTGATCATGGACAAGACGAGCGGCCGCTTTGCCGATCCGGCCAAGGTGAAGCGGCTCGACCACAAGGGTGAGTTCTTCAAGTCCCGCGGTCCTTTCACCGTGCCGCGCTCGGCGCAGGGCCATCCCGTCATCATCCAGGCCGGCGCCTCCGGCCGCGGCCAGCGCTTTGCCGGGCGATGGGGCGAGGTGATCTTCACCGCCGCGCGCAACGTGGCCGCCGCCAGGGAAGGCTATGCGGCGGTCCGCAACGAGGCGGCGAAGGCCGGCCGCGATCCCGACCAGATGTTCCTCTGCAACCTGACAACCCCCGTGTGCGCCGCGACCAGGGCCGAGGCCGAGGACAAGATGGCGGTCATCAACAAGCTGCCGCTGGAGATCGACGCGCTGTCGCTGCTAGCCGAAGCGCTGAACTACGACTTCGCCTCCAAGCCGCTCGACGAGCCGCTGACGACGGACGAGCTCAAGAGCATGCAGGGCATCCTGGGCATTCGTGACGGCGTGCTGAAGAATTCCGGTAAGAGCAATCCCAGCGCACGCGATTTCGTCACCTTCTCCGGCCGTGGCCAGGTGCACGACGCGATCGTCGGCGGCCCCAAGGAGATCGCGGACAAGCTCGAAGAAATGTTCGTCGAGCGCGGCTGCGACGGCTTTGTCATCGCCGCCACCATCGTGCCCGGCTCCTACGCCGATTTCGTCAAGCATGTCGTGCCGGAATTGCAGCGGCGCGGCCTGTTCCACAAGGATTATGCCGGCAAGACGCTGCGCGAGAATCTCGGCCTGCTGCGCCCCAAAGCCGGCGCCTGGAAAACACAGCCGCAGGCCGCGGCCGAATAACAAGAGGACATTTCATGCGTTGGCTCAAATTCACCGCCGCCGGCAATACATCCTGGGGCATCGTCGAGGGCGACAAGGTAATCGCGGTGAATGGCGATCCGTTCGGCGAGTGGCAGCGCGGAACGCAGTCGCATGCGCTGAAGGACGTCAAGATCGAGCTGCCGCTGATCCCGCGCACCTTCTATTGCGTCGGGCTGAACTATCTCAAGCATCTCAAGGAAGCCGCCGACAAGGCGGGCACCGTGCCCAACGTGCCCGACCGGCCCGAGATCGGCTATCGCGCGCAGAACGCGCTGATCGCCCATGATGAAGACGTGGTGATCCCGGCGAGCGCGACCGAGAAGATCCACTACGAGGGCGAACTGGTTGTCGTCATCGGCAAGAAGGCCAAGCACCTCACCGAGGCGAATGCGATGGATTGCGTGTTCGGCTACACCATCGGCAACGACGTCAGCGAACGGACCTGGCAGAAGGCCGACCGCGGCCTGTGGCGTTCCAAGAACGCCGACACCTTCAAGCCGATGGGGCCCTGGATCGAAACCGACGTCGATCTCGACAGGATGGAAACGGCCATCCGGGTCAACGGCAAGGAAACCGGCCGCTTCCGCACCAACGACATGATCTTCGGCGTCGTGCCGTTCCTGGTCGAACTGACCAAATATTTCACGCTGTCGCCGGGCGACGTGATCTGGATGGGCACCGACGGCGCCTCGCCCGACCTCATGGCCGGCGACGTCGTCGAGATCGACATCACCGGAATCGGCACCTTGCGCAACCGGTTCGTGGCCGAGAAGGTTTGAGGCGCTCGGACGGTATTAACGCAAGTGTTTCTGCATACCTCGCTGTCATCGCCCGGCTTGACCGGGCGACCCAGTACGCCGCGACGATCGTGACGTATCACTACCCTCTCTGGAATACTGGATCGCCCGCATGCGCGGGCGATGACAAGTCGAGAAAAACGCGCGATCCCTCAAACCGCCGTTGCCTTGGCGAACTCGACATAGATCTCGCGGAGCCGGTTGGTCATCGGGCCGGGCTTGCCGTCGGCCACTTTCTTGCCGTCGATCGACACCACCCCCTGAACGAACACGGTGGCGCTGGTGATGAAGGCTTCCTTGGCGGCCAGCGCCTCCTCGACCGAAAACGCCCGCTCCTCGACGCGAAGCTGCCGCTCCTCCGCCAGCGCCACCACCGCCTTGCGGGTGCAGCCGGGCAGGATCGCGCTGCCGTTCTGCCGGGTCACGATCACGTCGTCCTGGGTCAGGATGAAGCATGACGACGAGCCGCCCTCCGTCACCTTGCCGTCCTCGATCATCCAGGCCTCGCCGGCGCCGGCGACCGCCGCGGCCTGCTTGGCCAGCACCTGCGCCAGCAGCGCCACGCTCTTGATGTCGCGTCGGGTCCAGCGCAGGTCAGGCACCGTGATCACGTCGATGCCGGTCCTGGCCGACGGCGCGCCGACGATGTCCTTGACGGAGGTGAACATGATCAGGGTCGGCTTGACGCCCTTGGGAAATGCGAAGTCGCGTCCGGTGTCGGCGCCGCGCGTCACTTCCAGGTAGACCATGCCGTTGACGAGATTGTTGCGCTTGACCAGTTCCTGCTGGATTTCCTGAATCCGCGCTGTCGTTTCCGGCAAGGCAAGCTCAATTTCGCCGACCGAACGTTCGAGCCGCGCCAGATGCGAGGCATTGTCGATCAGCTTGCCGTCCAGCACCGCGGCGACCTCATAGATGCCGTCGGCGAACAGGAAACCCCGGTCGAGGATCGAGACCTTCGCCTCCGAAAGTGGCACGAACGAACCGTTGACGTAAGCGATCTGGTCCAAAGCGAAGTCTCCTGAAGGTCGTACAATGCGGTTGCGGCGGACGTTATAGGCAATTTGGTGAGGTCAAGGAACCCTCATCCGTCATTCCGGGGCGCCTCGAAGAGGCGGACCCGGAATGACAACTTCCATCAATGCGACAGGATCTTCGACAGAAACTTCTGCGCCCGCTCGCTGCGGGGGCTGCCGAAGAAGTCATCCTTCAGCGCATCCTCGACGATCTCGCCCTTGTCCATGAAGATCACGCGATGCGCGACCTTGCTGGCAAACCCCATTTCGTGGGTGACGACCATCATGGTCATGCCTTCATGGGCGAGATCGACCATCACGTCGAGCACTTCGCTGATCATTTCGGGATCGAGCGCCGAGGTCGGTTCGTCGAACAGCATCGCGATCGGGTCCATCGCCAGAGCGCGGGCGATCGCGACACGCTGCTGCTGGCCGCCCGATAGCTCCGCCGGGTATTTGTTGGCGTGCACCGTCAACCCGACGCGGTCGAGCAGCTTCTCGCCCTTGGCCATCGCCTCCTGACGCGAACGGCCCAGCACCTTTTCCTGAGCCAGGCACAGATTCTCGATGATGCGCAGATGCGGAAACAGCTCGAAATGCTGGAACACCATGCCGACGCGCGCGCGCAGTTTCGGCAGGTCGGTCTTGGGATCGTTGACCTTGATGCCATCAAGAATGATGTGACCTTCCTGGAACGGCTCCAGCGCGTTGACGCACTTGATCAGCGTCGACTTGCCCGAGCCCGAGGGACCGCACACCACCACCACCTCGCCCTTGGCGACGCGGGTGGTGCAGTCCTTCAACACCTGGAAGGTCGGCCCGTACCATTTATTGACATGGCTGATTTCGATCATACGCAGTTCCTAACGGATAATGGCAATCCGCGCCTGCAGGCGCCTGACGCCCCAGGACGCGACACAGGAAATCACGAAGTAGACCGCAGCCGCGAACAGATACATTTCGACCAGCCGTCCGTCGCGCTGCGCCACCTTGCTGGCGGCGCCGAGGAAATCCGGGATCGACAGGACGTAGACCAGCGAAGTGTCCTGAAACAGCACGATGGTCTGCGTCAGCAGCACCGGCAGCATGTTACGGAACGCCTGCGGCAGTACGATGTAGCGCATGGACTGGCTGTAGGTCAGGCCTAGCGCGCTGGCCGCTGCCGGCTGTCCCTTGGAGATAGACTGAATGCCTGCGCGCATGATCTCGGAGAAATACGCGGCTTCGAACATGATGAAGGTGACGAGCGTGGAAGTGAACGCGCCGACGCGAATGGGCCGCGATGCTCCCGTCAGCCACTGGCCGATATAGGGCACCAGGAAATAGAACCAGAAGATCACCAGCACCAGCGGCAGCGAGCGCATGAAGTCGACATAGAGCCCGGCGATGCGGCCGAGCAGCCGGTAGCTCGACAGCCGCATCAGCGCGATCAGCGTGCCGAAGACGAGGCCACCCAGCGCCGCGAGCCCCGTCAGCATCAGCGTGAACGTCATGCCGTCGAGGAACAGATAGGACAGCGAACGGCGGATGACATCGAAATCGAGGTTGGCGAACATCGCTATTTCCCCGTGATGTAGCCGGGGATCGCCAGGCTGCGTTCGAGGAAGCGCATTCCGGTGACGACGACGATGTTGATCGCGAGATACATCACCGTCGCGGCGGTGAAGGCCTCGAACACCTGGAAGGAAAATTCCTGCATCGCCCGCGCCTGGCCGGTGAGTTCGATCAGGCCGATGGTGATCGCGACCGAAGTATTCTTGACGGTGTTGAGGAATTCGGACGTGAGCGGCGGCATGATGATGCGAAACGCCATCGGCAGCAGAACGTAGCGGTAGCCCTGCGCCGTCGTCAGCCCGAGCGCGGTCGCGGCCTGCTTCTGCCCGCGCGGCAGGGAGGCGATGCCCGCAGCAAGCTGCACCGCGACGCGCGCCGACATGAACAGCCCGATCCCGATCGCCGCCGTCCAGAACGGCGCGTTGGGAAGCTGCTTCAGCCAGAGCCCCGCAGCGCGCGGCAGCAGTTCGGGCAGCACGAAGAACCAGAGGAAGAGTTGCACCAGCAGCGGCATGTTGCGGAAGAATTCGACGTAGCCGAAGCCGATCCAGGACGCAGCCTTTCCGGGCAGCGTGCGCAGGACACCGACGATCGAACCGAAGACAAGCGCGATGACCCAGGCCAGCAGGGCCGTCTTGATGGTCAGCAGCAGTCCTGACAGCAGCAAATCGAGATAGGTGCCGCTCCCGGTCGGGTTCGGCTCGAAGAAGATGTGCCAGTTCCAGTTATAGTTCACAGGCCCCTGCCGTCCGCCGCGCACCCATAACGACGCTTATGCAACGACCGGGCCATTCTCCCTCTGAAAATGGCCCGGTCCAATCACTCCATTCCTCATCCTCAAGGAGCCGTGCGTTAGCGCGGCGTCTCGAAGGATGAAGGCCCCGGTTGTGGGCCGCATGGTTCGAGACGGCGCTGACGCGCCGCCTCACCATGAGGGTCTACGCCTACTTGTACGAATCCGGATCGGGCGAGTCGGAGGGCTTTGCGAATTCGTTCTTCAGTTCCGCGCCGATCGGCACGTTGAGGTTCAGCCCCTTGGGCGGGATCTTCTGCGTGAACCACTTGTCGTAGATCTTCTGGCCCTCGCCGCCGGTATAGACCGCAGCGGTTGCGGCATCGACCACCTTCTTGAAGGCCGGGTCGTCCTTGCGCAGCATGATGCCGTAGGGCTCGGGCTTGGAGAAGGCATCCTTGGAGATGACGTAATCATCCGGCGCCTTCGATCCGGCGACCAGGCTCGCCAGCAGGATGTCGTCCATCACGAAGGCCACCGCGCGGTCGGTCTCGACCATCAGGAACGCCTCGGCATGATCCTTGGCCGGGATGATGTTGACGTTGAGATTGCGCGCTACGTTGGCTTCGGTCAGTTGCTTGATGTTGGTGGTGCCGGCGGTGGAAACCACCGACTTGCCCTTGAGATCGTCGATCGAACCGATCTTGCTCGCCTTCTTCGAGACGTAGCGGCTCGCGGTCAGGAAGTGGGTGTTGGTATAGGCGATCTGCTTCTGGCGCTCGACATTGTTGGTGGTCGAGCCGCATTCGAGATCGATGGTGCCGTTGGCCAGCAGCGGGATGCGGGTCGACGAGGTCACCGGATTGAGCTTGACCTCGAGCTTGTCGAGCTTGAGCTCCTTCTTCACGGCATCGACGATCTTGTAGCAGATGTCCATGGCGTAGCCGATCGGCTTCTGGTTGTCGTCGAGATAGGAGAACGGAATCGACAAGTCGCGGAAGCCGAGCGTGATGGCGCCGGTGTCCTTGATGTTCTTCAGCGTGCCGGTGAGTTCCTGCGCCGAAGCCGGGCCGGCGCACAGGGCGGCGGCAAGCGCGTAGCCAATCAGGTAGTTGCGTTTCATACTGTTACTCCTCGTGTGGTTTGCCTGGATTGCTCGAGTATCTCGCCGAGAACCGGCGCGATATAGCGACGAAACTGTTCGGGATTCTCGCTCATCGGAAAATGGCCGAGTTGCTCCATGATGGTGACACTGGCGCCCTTGATCGCCGCAGCGGTCCGTTTGGTATCTTCCGGCGTGCAGGAGAAATCATACTCGCCGGTGAGCAGAAAGAGCGGGCATACTTTAGTATCGATCTTGCCGACCCGCCCGCGCAGGTCGCCGTCGACCCGATAGAAATACAGGTCGCCCTTGAACACGCCCGGGCCGCCCTGCTTGTAGGCCCACAACGTCTCGGTCCGCGAACTCTGCGGGCTCTGCGGCGCGATCAAGCCCGAGACCAGCGCGGCGCAGACTTCGCCACCGTGCACGTCGGGACGGTTGAGCCATGTCGTGTCGTACCACGGCGCCTGGAAGTCGGCGGCCTCCAGTCCGATCAGCGCGCGAAATTCGGCGGCGTGATCGATCGCAAGGTTGAGGACGATGCGCCCGCCGATCGAACACCCCATCACCACCGGCCGGTCGAGCTTCAGCGCCTTGCAGAACGCCCGGATCGTCTGCGTATAACGCGCGGTGGTGAGCTGATATTCAGCGCCGTCCCAGTTCGCCGGCGGATTCGACTTGCCGTGCCAGGGCATGTCGAAGGCGATGATACGAAAATTCCGGGCGAACGCCTCGTCCGCCAGCAGATGCCGCCACTGCCTTCCGTCGGAGCCCGCGGTATGCAGACAGACCAGCGGAATGCCCGCGCCGTTTTCCTCGAAATAGATCCGGTAATTTTCGCCGCCGATGTCGACGTGGACGTAGCGGCCGACGATCGGCTCGATCATGCCGCTCATGATGCGACCGCCGCGGGGTTGCGGCGGGGCAGCGCCAGCACGTCCTTGAAGTACTGCAGGTTCGACATGAACGGATGCAGGTCGCCCTCCAGCACGGCTTCGCCGCGCTTGGTCAGCGCCAGCAGGTCATGGAAGCCCGGACGTGGCGCCGGCTGCCAATATTCCGCCCAGGCCGCGACCGGGGCGCGATAGGAAAATCGCCACGAACGCATCAGGACCGGCGCCGGTGTCAGATCGACGATCCGTCCCTGCCGGATCGAGGCGTGGAAGGCATGGCTCGCCGGACCGAGCAGGCAGTCGCAATCGAGAAACCGGCCGCGCAGGATCAGCGCCGGCGTCCGCTCGAGCAGTGCAGGAATTCCAGCGAACGCCTCGATGACGGCGGCGTCGGTGGCGTTCGAGGCTGAAATCATGGGCTCCAGGCGGGGGCTTCCTGCGATGCCGCCATTGGCAAAGGAAGGAACCGGTCCGTCCGGCTCATGATGACCCGAACGTACAGGTATCGCAAGGCACCCTGACCTTCGACCTTGCTTGATTCTTGCCTCGACGGCCGCCTTGGCCAACCTCTGCGGGTGCCGCAGCCAGCTGTGAAATTCCGTATCTCGGGATGTCGCGGCAGACTAATTGTCGCAGCTGTCGTTTCCAGCCGGTCGACGCGCCCGCAGCGCAAAGCTACCGCAGTCAATAGGCTTTTCTTCTCAGATGATTTCGGGGAAGATTGCGTCCAGGAAATGCAACACAACGCGCCTCGCATCGCAACGAGGCCGCAAGGGAGTGAATTGATATGGTTCGACGTAGCCGTTTGACGATCGCTGTCGCCGCCGTCGGCATGCTGATATCCGCCGCCGCCGGCGCGCAGGAATATCCCACCAAGCCGATCACCCTGATCGTGCCGTGGCCGGCGGGCGGCTCGACCGACATCTCGATGCGCGCGATTGCCGAAAGCGCCTCGAAGATCCTGGGACAGCCGATCGCCGTCGACAACAAGGCCGGCGGCGGCGGCACGGTCGGTCCGGCCACGATGGCGGCGGCGGCCAAGCCCGACGGCTACACCATCGCGCAGATTCCGATCACCGTATTCCGCCTGCCGCTGATGCAGGAAGTCGTCCTGGGATCCGGCCAAGGACTTCACCTACATCGTCCACCTCACCGGCTACACCTTCGGCGTCACCACCAGCGCCGAAGTCGCAGTTCAAGACCTGGCAGGACGTGATCGACTTCGCCAAGAAGAACCCCGGCAAGGTGACCTATGCGACCCCGGGCGCCGGCACGTCGCTGCATATCGGCATGGAGCAGATCGCGGGGATGGCCGGCATCAAGCTGACCCAGGTGCCCGTTCAAGGGCGGCGCCGAAACCAACGCCGCGGTGCTCGGCCAGCACACCATGCTGCAGGCGGACTCCGACGGGATGGCGGCCGCTGGTCGACGCCGGCAAGCTGCGGCTCCTGATGGTGTGGACCTCGGCGCGCTCGCCGAACTTTCCCAGACGTGCCGACGCTGAAGGAACTCGGCTATCCCATGGTCTATGATTCGCCGTTCGGCATCGCGGGCCCGAAGGGCATGGACCCCAAGATCGTCGCCAAGCTGCACGACGCCTTCAAGAAGGCGCTGGACGATCCGGCCGTGATCGCGACGCTGGCCAAGTTCGACATGGTGCCGAACTACAAGAACACCGAGGACTACAAGAAGTTCGTCGTCGAGGTCACCGAATTCCGAACGCAAGGTGATCGACACGCTCGGGCTGGCGCAAGAAGACGAACTAGCAGTCTGCACGGTCGTTGGCCATCCCGGCATTGCGAGTAGCTCTGCGACAAAATTGCAAAAGGCAATGTCGCGCTGAAGCGACGAAGCAATCCATACTCTCCGCAGCGCTCGGCGACGATGGATTGCTTCGCTTCGCTCGCAATGACGCGAATCGCGCAGACGGCCACGGCGACGACGGACGAACGATCCGAAGGTATCCACATGAGCGAACGACACCAACGTCAAATTCCGCCTCAACAATTCCGAATTGTGGGGCGGGCTGATCGGGCTCGCGCTCGGCGGATTCGTGATCTGGTCCGGGCTCAAGCTCAAGCTCGGCACCATCAACGACCCCGGCGCCGGTTACGTGCTGTTCTATACCGGCATCCTGATGTGCCTGTTCGCCGCCTCGATCATCGTCGCGGCGTTCACCGAGGGCGGGCCGACGCTTCGGATCGCGCTGGGCGAATACGCGCTGGACCAAGCCGCTGCTCGTGATCGTCTGCCTCATCGCGTTTGCCTTTGCGCTCGATCCGCTCGGCTTCCTGCTGTCCTCGATACCGCTGATGCTGCTGCTGTTGCGCGTGATCGATCCGGTGCGCTGGACGCTGGCGATTCCGATCGCGCTATTGGCTCCGCTCGGCATGTGGTGGGTCCTCAAGCGCCTGCTCCTGATCCAGTTGCCCTCGGGCATCTTCGAAATCGGCTGACCGCACCATGGATACGCTCATCAATGTCGCGCACGGTTTCGGCGTCGCGCTGCAGCCGATCAACCTGCTCTACTGCTTCATCGGCGTCTTCATCGGCACGCTGGTCGGCGTGCTGCCCGGCATCGGCCCGATCTCGGCGATGTCGCTGCTGCTGCCGATCACGCTGTCGGGAACGCCGGAATCCGGCATCATCATGATGGCCGGCATCTACTACGGCTCGATGTATGGCGGCTCGACCACCTCGATCCTGGTCAACATTCCCGGCGAAGCCGCCTCCGTCGTCACCTGCATCGACGGCCACCAGATGGCCAAGCAGGGCCGCGCCGGGCCGGCGCTCGGCATCGCCGCATTCGGCTCCTTCATCGCCGGCACCTTCGCGCTGATCGCGCTGATGCTGGTGGCGCCGAAGCTCGCCAGCGTCGCGATCGCGTTCGGACCGGCCGAATATTTCAGCCTGATGGTGCTCGGCCTCGTCGTCGCTGACCTTCCTGACGCAGGGCTCGATGGCGAAGGCGCTGTTGATGGCCTGCATCGGCGTCGTGCTGGGCGTGGTCGGGCTCGACAGCATCACCGCGCAGCCGCGCCTCACCTTCGGCCGGCGTGGAGCTGATCGACGGCATCGGCCTCGTCCCCGTCGTGATGGGCCTGTTCGGCGTCGCCGAAGTGCTGCTCAACACCGAGCAGGTGATCAAGCGCGACGTCATCAATGCCGAAGATCACGCAACCTGTTGCCGAGCAGGGAGGACTGGAAAGCCAGCGCCGGCCCGATGGCGCGCGGCACCGTCCTCGGCTTCTTCCTCGGCATCCTGCCCGGCGGCGGCGCGGTGATCGCCTCCTTCGCCTCCTATGCGCTCGAGAAGCGGCTGTCGCAAGACGCCGGAACGGTTCGGCAAAGGCGCGATCGAGGGCGTCGCCGGACCCGAAGCCGCCAACAACGCCGCCGCCGGCGGCGCCTTCATTCCGCTGATGACGCTCGGCATTCCGCCGAACGTGGTGATGGCGCTGCTGCTCGGCGCCTTCGTCATCCACGGGCTGCAGCCCGGCCCGCTGATGATCACGCAGAACCCCGGCCTGTTCTGGGGCATCGTCGCCAGCATGTATATCGGCAACGTCATGCTGCTGGTGCTGAACCTGCCGATGATCGGCATGTGGGTGCAGCTGCTCAAGCTGCCCTACAACATTCTGTTCCCGCTGATCATCCTGTTCACCATCATCGGCGTCTATTGCTCCAGCAACAACGTGTTCGACGTCTATGTCATGATCGCGTTCGGCGTCATCGGCTATTTCATGCGCAAGCTCGGCTACGAGCCGGCGCCGCTGGTGCTGGCCTTCGTGCTCGGGCCGATGCTGGAGAACAATCTGCGCAAGTCGCTGATCCTGTCGCAGGGCGACCTGATGACGTTCGTGGAGCGGCCGATCTCGGCCGCATGCCTGGCGCTCGCCGTCGTGATGCTGGTCGGCCCGCTGCTGCCGGCGCTGCGCAAGAAGCGCGAGATGGTCGCGCTCGACGAAGGGGTCTGACGCTACCCGACCCTGACGACCCTGAACGAATTCGGCTTCGCCGGCTGCGCCATGGCGCGTGACAGGATCAGCGCTTCCTTCTTCAGCATCTCGGCGAGTTCGCTCTCGCGCCGGCGGATGCGGTCGCTGGAGGCACCGACGCTCAGCGCCGCCACCACCTGGCCGGTGTCGTCGCGCACGGGTACGCCAACGCCGCCCATGCCGGGATAGGCCGCATCGAGCATCACGGTGTGGCCGTGCCTGCGCGCCGCGACGATGCGCTCGCGCAGATATTTCGGCGTGATCCGCGGCGACTTCGCCAGCCGCGGCATGATCACTTCGATGATCGCGTCGATCTCGGCGTCGGGCAGCCACACGATCAGTGCAAGGCTGCCGGCGCCGACCCCGAGCGGCCGCCGGCTGCCGATCTGCAGATAGTTCGGCTGCAGCGGATGACTGCCGACCGATCGCGCCAGATACAGCGCCTCGACGCCGCTGCGCACCGACAGCAGCGCGGTGTCGGCGGATCGCTCGGAAAGGCGCAACAGGCTCGGCTGCGCCAGTTCGGCGATGTCGACGGTGCGGCGCGCGCCGACCGCCATCACCCGCGCCTCCTGCCCGAGTTCGTAGGTCTTGGCGCCAGCGACGCGGTTGACGAAACCTTCCTCGATCAGCGAGCCGAGGATGCGCAGCGTGGTTGCCTTGTTCAATGAGGTCGAATTCCGCGATTTCGGTCAGCCGCAGCGGCGAACTTTGCGCCAGCACGCGCAGGATCGCGCAGACTTTCTGGATGGCATTGAACTTGTCGGACTGGCCGACGAGGGACACGGGCGGCTTCTTCCTGACTGGAGCGGCGTTCATGCTGCCTTGCCCCTCGGTCGTCCGAACCGGATAACTCTCATCGCTCTGTCCTCCGCGAGTCCGATCCTAGAGACGCCGCGCAGGACGCGACAGGGCAAATTTTCGTCTGGCGATACTTTTTGCTGATTTATGCCCTCACCTTGAGGGCCTACCGCTGCCATTATTCCGTCCTGCGAACCACCGCCATCATTGCGCCCGCGGCATTTCCCCGAGGTCCCAGAACAGGCCCGCCATGATGGCGAGCGCTTCTTCCGTCACCGGCAGCAGGATGTGTTCGTCCGGCGCGTGCTGGGAACAGCCGGGGTAGGAATGCGGCACCCAGATCGTGGGCAGGCCCAGCCCTTCCGAAAAAACATCGTTCGGCAGCGAGCCGCCGAAATTCGGCAGGATTGCCGGCACCTTGCCCGTGGTCTGCCGGATCGAATTCGCCGTCCAGTTCACCCACGGACTATCGAAATCGGTACGCGAGGCGGCGAAGCTTTGCCCGCCGCTGACCTCCACCATCGGAAAGCCATTGGCATGCAGATGCGTGCGCACCGCATCGACCACCCGATCGTGCCGTGTGCCGACCACGAACCTCAGTTGCAGAACGGCATGCGCCTGCCCCGGAATCGCATTCGCCGGCTGGGTGATATTGCCCGACGACATCGCCAGCACTTCCAGCGTGTTCCAGGCGTAGAGCCGCTCGGCGGCGGACAGCCCCTCCTCGCCCCAGTTCTCCGACAACGCGGGCTCGCCTTCCGTCGGCTTGACTTCCACGTCGGCCAGCGCGGCGCGAACCTGGTTCGAGATGCGCGGCGGTTTCAGTTGATCGAGCAGGATGCGCCCCCTGTGATCGACCAGGGTGGCAATCGCGCCTGCGAGAATGGTCGCGGGATTGGCGAGCACGCCGCCCCAATTGCCGGAGTGATGCCCGCCGTCGCGCAGATTGACGTCGAGATGGATGCGCAGGCCGCCGCGGCAGCCGAGGAAGATGGTGGGGCGATCGGCGGACAGCCGCGGGCCATCGGACGCCAGGAACAGATCGGCTTTCAGTTCGTCGCGCAGCGCCTCGCAGACCTGCCGCAGATCGGGCGAGCCGATCTCCTCGCCGGTTTCGATGATGAACCTGGCATTGAAGCCGAGCTTGCCGCCACGGGCGTCACGCACCGCCCGCAAGGCGGCGAGGTTGATGCTGTGCTGACCCTTGTTGTCGGCGGTGCCGCGGCCATAGACGCGCTCGCCTCTGGTCGTGACCTGCCAGGGATCGAGATTGTCGCGCCATTCGCCGGACATGCCGTCGACGACGTCGCCATGACCATAGCTCAGCAGCGTCGGCAGCGAGGCATCCTCGCGGTAGTCGGCCAGCAGATATGGACCCTTGCCGGTCGGCGATTCCATCAGCCGGGTCGTGAACCCGAGTTCGGCAAAGGCCGGCACGAGATCGTCCGTGAGATAGGCGCGCAGCGCAGCTCCGCTGCCCGGGTTCTGGCTCTCCGTGCGATAGGCGACCCGGCGGCCGAGCTCGCCGAGAAACGCGCCGGAATGCAGATGCTCGCGTGCCCGCGCGATCGCGTCGGCCCTATCAGCCATGTTGCTCATCCTTTCGCATTCGCTTGCATGCGGGGCCGCAACCTATCGGGATAAGCCGCCCGCTGGAAGCACGACCGCGGTCCGAATGGGTCTTGCCAAACCCGCCGGGAATGCAACAAGTTTCGGCACGGCCCGGCGTGCGATCGGGCGAATGCAGGCGGAACCCCGCGGACTCCAAGGCTCTACGCATGACCAAGCAAATCCGGCTCAACGCCTTCGCCATGAACTGCGTGGCGCATCAATCGCCCGGGCTGTGGACCCATCCGCGCGACCGCACCCTCGGCTACAACCGCCTGCCCTACTGGCTCGATCTTGCCAAGACACTGGAGCGCGGGCGGTTCGACGGGCTGTTTCTCGCCGACGTGCTCGGCGTCTATGACGTCTACGGCAACAGGCCGGACGCGGCGCTGCGCAATGCGGCGCAGACGCCCTCCAACGAACCGTTGATGCTGATCCCGGCGATGGCGGCGGTGACGCAGAATCTCGGCTTCGGCGTCACCAGCAATCTCTCCTTCGAGCCGCCCTATCCGTTTGCGCGCCGGATGTCGACGCTCGATCACCTGACCGAGGGACGGGTCGGCTGGAACGTGGTGACCGGTTATCTCGACAGCGCCGCCCGCGGCGCCGGCAAGGACAGGCAGACCGCGCATGACGACCGCTACGACATCGCGGACGAATATATGGAGCTGGTCTACAAGCTCTGGGAGGGAAGCTGGCAGGATGACGCCGTACTGCGCGACCGGGCGCGCGGCATCTTTGCCGATCCGTCGAAGGTGCATCGCATCCAGCACGAGGGTACCCACTACCGGCTCAACGCGATCCACCTGAGTGAGCCGTCGCCGCAGCGGACGCCGGTATTATATCAGGCCGGCACCTCGCCGCGCGGGCGGCAGTTTGCAGCCCAGCACGCCGAATGCGTGTTCATGTCGGGGCCGTCGGCCAAGATCATCGGGCCGCGCGTGGCGGCGATCCGCACGCTCGCGAAGGAGATCGGGCGCAACCCGGCCGAAATCCTGATGTTCAGCATGATGACGATCATTCTCGGCCGCACCGAGGCGGAGGCCGCGGCGAGATACGCCGACTATCGCCGCCACATCAATCCCGAGGGCGCGCTGGCGCTGATGTCGGGCTGGACCGGCGTCGACTTCTCGACCTACGACCTCGACCAGCAGGTACGCCACGTCCAGAACGACGCCGGACGCACCGCGCTCGACAACGTCACCCGCGCCGATCCGGACCGGGTCTGGACCGTGCGCGAAGTGGTCGAGCATGTCGGCATCGGCGGCGCGGGCCCGGTCGTGGTCGGGACGCCCGAGAAGGTCGCCGACGACATCGAGGCCTGGTTCGAACAGACCGACGTCGACGGCCTCAACGTCGCATTCGCCACATCGCCCGGCGATTTCGAGGACATCACCGACATGCTGGTGCCGGAGCTGACGAGGCGCGGCCGCTACAAGCGCGAATATGCGGAAGGCACGCTGCGCGAGAAGCTGTTCGGCGCGGGGCGCGCGCGGGTGGACGAACAACATCCGGCCGCGCGCTATCGCGCCAAGTCCCGAGCGGCGGCCGCGGAATAGAGGCGCGATATCTGCCGTCATGGGGAGCGGAGCGAAGCAATCCATCGCGCCGCAAGCGGAGGAATGGATTGCTTCGTCGCTCCGCTCCTCGTAATGACGACTAGAACTCGATCAATTCACCGAATTGCTCACCACCACCTCGATCAGCTTGGCGCCGGGGCGGCTGATGGCCGACGACAGCACCGACTTGAGCTGCGACGGATCGGTCACCTTCGTCGCCTCCAGCCCGAGCGATTTGGCAATGCCGGTGAAATCCACCGGCGGATCGATGAAGTCCATGCCGATATAGTTGTCGTCGCCATGGAAGGCGAGCAGGCGCTGCTTGATGATACGGTAGCCGCCATTGTTGACGATGACGAAGGTCAGCGGCAGTTTCTGGTTGGCCGCGGTCCACAGCGACTGGATCGAATACATCGAACTGCCGTCGCCGGAATAACACACCACCGGACGGTCCGGGTTGGCGAGGCTGACGCCGACGGACGCCGGCAAGCCCCAGCCGATGCCGCCCGAGGCCAGCGCGTGATAGCCGTAGCGGTCGCGATGCGCACGCAGCGCGATGATCTGCCGCGACGAGGTCAGCCCCTCGTCGACCAGGATCGCATTGTCAGGCATCGCCTCGACCACCTGCAGCGCCAGCCAGTCCGGATCGATCGGCGAAGTTTTCGCGGCTTTTGAAATCTGCTCGACGAGGGCCTTGCGCTTCGCGGTCCAGTTCTTCGATGCGAGTGCAGCGACGCCCTGCTTGGCGCGGGCCTGCAATCCGCTGCCGCCGGCGGCCTGCAATGCCGGCACCAGTGCGCGCAGGGTTTCCTTCACGTCGGCCTTGAGCGCGATTTCGGCGCCGTAGTTCTTGGCGAGGTCCCAATCCACCAGGCCGACCTGCACGATCGAGAGGCCATCCGGCAGCGGATCGACTTCGCTGTAGACCGACATGCGCAGCGGATCGCCGCCGAGCGCGATGATGAGGTCATAGGGCTGCAGCGCGTCGCGGGCGATCTTCTGGATGCGCGCCAGCGCGCCCATGAAGCACGGACTCTCGGACAGGAAGTGCGCGCCATAGGGCGTCGATGACTGGTAGGCCGGACAGCCGAGCGTTTCCGCAAGCTGAGCGGCTTCCTGCAGCGCATCGCTCTTCACGATCTCGTCGCCGACGATGATCACCGGTCGTTCGGCCTTGAGGATGCGCGCGGCCAGCGACTTGAGCGATTCATCCGACGGCTTGACGCGGGTATCGACGCGGGTTGAACGGCCGAGTTCGATGCCGGCTTCGGCGTTGAGGATGTCACCGGGCAGCGAGATGAACACCGGCCCGGTCGGCGGCGTGGTCGCGATCTTGGCGGCGCGGCGCACGATCCGCGGCAGATCCTCCAGCCGCGTCACTTCCACCGCCCATTTCACCAGCGGCTCGGCCATCTGCACCAGCGGACCGTACAGCACCGGTTCCATCAGGCCGTGGCCCTGCTCCTGCTGGCCCGCCGTCAGGATCATCGGCGTGCCGGTGAAGCTCGCATTGTATAGCGAGCCCATCGCATTGCCGAGGCCGGGCGCGACATGGACGTTGCAGGCCACGAGCTTCCCCGAGGCCCGGCTGAAGCCGTCGGCCATGGCGACGACGAGGCTTTCCTGCATCGCCATCACATAGGTGAGGTCAGGATGGTCCTTGAGCGCGTGCATGATCGGCAGTTCGGTGGTGCCGGGATTGCCGAACAGATGCGTGACGCCCTCGTCCTTCAGCAAGGCAAGGAATGCGGAGCGGCCGGTGATTTTGTTCTTCATGTTTCCTCCAGCCCTCGGGTTCGTTTACCCGCGGGATGAACGCACATGACCAAACTTGAACGACGCACGCAATGGAGCGAGGTCATGGCTGCCCTGCGCGGCCGAGGCTGAAGGGATCGTCGCCGGCGCGCTTCTTCCTTTTCGAACGTTGCCAGACCACGCCGGGAAAACCTTTCAGCGGAACCAGCGGCTCGCCGGTGTAGGCCCATTCCTGCAATTCCTCGATCGCGATGTGATAGAGCGGCTGGCGGCCGGTGCGGCCCGAAAACAGCGCGCGCGGAATGTTGACCATGTGCGGCGATCGGGCGCGCTCATAGCTGACCGGCGTGCCGCACTGCGCACAGAAGCTTCGCGCCGTTTTGCTGGCCTTGTCTTCGTAGCGCGTCAGGCAGTCCTTGCCTTTTGTGATCCGGAAGCGCTTGCGCCAGCTTCCGACATAGGTGGCATAGGCCGCGCCGTGCGCGCGGCGGCTGCTGCGCGAATGATCGTGCCACGCCCAGCGCGCCGGAACGTCGATCTCGAAGGCAACCTTGCCGCAGAGGCACTGGCCGGCAGCGGGTTTGCCGACGGATACGGCTTTTGTTTTCTTCGTCGCCGGTTCTGGTTCAGGAAACATGATCGAGGCTCCGTCCTCACACTTCGTCATCGCGAGAGGCGAAGCGACGAATACCGCCGTCATTCCGGGATGGTGCGTTAGCACCAGACCCGGAATGACAGAAATACTCTTCGCTGCGCTCGCAATGACGGAGAGCCGTCACGCCTCCGCCAACTCGCTATGCTCGGGATAGTCCGTATATCCAGCCACGTCGCCGCCGTAGAACGTCGCGCGGTTGTAGGGTGTCAGCGGGAAACCGCGCTGCAGGCGGCGCGGCAGGTCGGGGTTGGAGATGAAGATGCGGCCGAACGCGATTGCGTCGGCATGGCCGTCCCTGATCGCGGCATCGGCGGTTTCACCGGTGAAGCCGCCGGCGGTGATCAGCACGCCTTTCCAGATCGGACGGAACAGCACCATCGCCGACGGTACGTTCTGGTGGTTGACCTCGGCGCGGCCGGCGCCGGAGGAGCGCGGCTCGATGAAGTGCAGATAGGCCAGACCCAACGGATTGAGCTGCTCCACCGCGTAGGTATAGAGCGGCATCGGGTCCGGCTCGCCGCTGCCATTGGCGACGCCGTAGGGCGACAGCCGCACGCCGACACGGTCGGCGCCCCAGACATCCACCACGGCCTTCGTCACTTCCATCAGGAACCGGACGCGGTTCGGAATCGAGCCGCCATACTGGTCGGTGCGCAGATTGGTGTGGGACTGCAGGAACTGCTCGATCAGATAGCCATTGGCGCCGTGGATCTCGACGCCGTCGAAGCCGGCGGCAAGCGCGTTCTTCGCCGCCTGCCGGTAGGCATCGACTATTCCGGGAATTTCGGAGGTCTCGAGCGCCCGCGGGGTTTCGTAAGGCACCGTCTTGCCGTCGGCCGTGCCGGTCTTCAGGTCCGGGATCGCGACCGCCGAGGGCGCGACCGGCAAGGCGCCACCAGGCTGGAACGAGGAATGCGAGACGCGCCCGACATGCCAGAGTTGCAGGAAGATGATCCCGCCCTTGGCATGGACGGCATCGACCACCTCGCGCCAGCCGGCGATCTGCTGCTCGGTATAGATGCCGGGTACGCCGGGGCTGCCGAACCCGGTCGCCATTACCGGCGACGCCTCGGCAATCAGCAATCCGCCCGGGGTCGTGCGCTGGGCGTAATACTCCGCATTCAAGGGTCGCGGCGCAAGCGACGGCTTGGCCGCCCGCATCCGGGTCAACGGCGCCAGCGCAAGACGATGCTTGAGCTGGTACGGACCGACCTTGAGCGGCGAAAACAACGATGGATAATTCATGTCTGCTCCCAAACCCCGTGTTGATACGGATATGTAACCGGTTCAGCTTGTTCGTAAAAGGCTTGCATCGGCTTGAAGCAAGCGAGCGCATCTTCCATGCAAAAATCGAACGCCAGATCGCAGCCCACGCTGAGCCTGCGCATCGATCTCGACGCCAACGACCGGATCGGCCCCGGCAAGATCGCGCTGCTCGAGAACATCCATCGCTGCGGCTCGATCTCCGCGGCCGGCCGCGCCATGGAGATGTCCTACAAGCGGGCATGGGACCTGGTCGACGAAATCAACCGGATCTGCCGGCAGGCCGCGGTCGAGCGGCAGACCGGCGGCAAGAATGGCGGCGGCGCGGTGCTGACGCCGTTCGGCCGCATCCTGGTCGCCCGCTACCGCAAGATCGAACGCCGCGCCGCAACCGCCGCGCGCAAGGAACTTCAGGCCCTGCGGGCCGAGATCGGCCGGCCGAAGAAGCGCGCCGGCTGATAAGACGGTAAAACTATGCAATAGCTGTACGCTCAACTGTTTCCCGAGCCGTTCAGGAAGTCTTGCATGCCCCATCCAGCCATGTCGCCCGGCAACGTTGCCGTAATCACCGGGGGCGCCTCCGGCATCGGGCTCGCCGCCGCGATGCGGTTCGCCCATCTCGGCATGAAGGTCTGTATCGCCGACGTCGGAGACGACCGGCTGGCCGCAGCCGCCACGGGGCTGGCATCCCTCGCCAAAGGCGGGGCAGCCGACGTCATGACCGCCGCCGCCGATGTCAGCCGCTTCGAAGACGTCGAGGGCCTGGAAGCTGCGGTGCGGAAACGGTTCGGCGGCACCGATATTCTGATGAACAATGCCGGTATCGGCCCCGACAGCAACAGCCTTGGCCCGCTGGAGAACTGGCAACGCATTCTCGCGGTCAATCTGTGGGGTCCGATCCACGGCACGCAGGCGTTTGCGCCAGCGCATGATCGAGCGCGGACGGCCCGGCCTGATCATCAACACCGGCTCCAAGCAGGGCATCACGACGCCACCCGGCAATCCCGCCTACAATGTCTCCAAAGCGGGCGTGAAGGCGCAGACCGAGGCGCTGCAGCACGAATTGCGCAACATGCCGGGCTGCAAAGTCAGCGCGCACCTGATGATCCCGGGTCATGTTTTCACTCCGCTGACCGCGCGGGGCCGCACCGAGAAGCCGCCCGGCGCCTGGACGGCAGAGCAAACGATCGACTTCATGATCGCGCGCATCGAGGCCGGCGATTTCTACATCCTGTGCCCCGACAACGACGTGCCGCGCGAGCTCGACCAGCGGCGCATGCTGTGGGCGATCGGCGACATCGTCGAAAACCGCCCGGCGCTGTCGCGCTGGCATCCGGATTATGCCGAGGCGTTTTCGAGGTTTGTGAAGGGGACGTGAGGCCGGCTCGATTGCGGTTTCCTCGTTGTCATTGCGAGCCAACGGGTCGGGCGAACGCCCGCCCGATGACAGGCTCCGCGAAGCAATCCAGCTTGCCGCCACACAGACACCGTCATGCCCCGCGAATGCGGGGCATCCAGTACGCTGCGGCCTATCGTTTCAAGCATTGATGCCTCTGGAATACTGGGTCACCCGCCTTCGCGGGTGATGACAACTGAATATGACTTCGCGATCTCGCGGCGCATCGCGCCCGAGTTTTGCTATTGACCTTGCCCTCGAAAAGCGAGGAGGGCGCAGGGAAGACCGGGTGCGCGCTGCACCCGCGGTCTCGTGTGCCAATGCGCACGAAAAATACGCACACGAGCATACAGGTTCAGCGGAGAGCATCCGGCCTTCCCTGCGCAGTGGGTTTACGGCTTATATCGTGATCTCCCCGGTGAGACGGGCTCTGTTGCCACCGTCATCCGCAGAAGTTGCCTCCCGCGAACTTGACGCCAGCTTCGGGCGTCAGGACCACACGACTTCGCCGTACGCATCCGCCACGCTCGTCAGTCGCAGCATCAGCGTCCACCGCATCCCACCGCACGTTCGTGACGATCGCGAGCCGCCCCTCTCATCGGGTGAGACGCGCTGATTCTAGCCACTGATTTGCCCGACGAGTGAAGTGGGATATTTTTCCGCGAAGGGCTGGACAGACTTTTGGTGATTTGCCCGTCGAGTTGATTGGTCGCAGGCTTTGCCTTCAGATCGTCCTTGCGAGCGTCGCAAAGCAATCCATGTCTCCACTTGCGGCACTATGGATTGGCTTCGCAGAGCCTGTCATCGGGCACGCATTCGCGCGACCCGTTGGCTCGCAAATGACGCCAGATATCCGCCGTCCGCCTAAAGCGTTTCCTGCTTGTGACCGCATTGCTTGCAGGCGAACTTGACGCGGGTTGCGCCCTTCTCCGCCTGGAGGCGGTTCGGCGCGCCGCATTTGCCGCAGGTGGTCTCGATCCGGGTATTGCCCTGCTTGATGACAAGGGCTTTCTTTTCCATGGTCTCGCGGATCAGGCGCTCGGCCTCCTCGCGCATCGCTTGCTTCGACATAGCCGCACCCGTCATGCAAAATGGTTGGCCGTCTATAGCACGCGCCCGTGAGACATTTAAGTGCGGCAACACGCTTTCGGCATCAATACGTCAGGGGCGTCGCGCCGGCGCAACGCCCCTCTCGACCGTATCCAGATACAACCTGACGCGCCGTCAAACCGTCAGAACCGTCGACCCCGTGGTCTTGCGCGCGGCGAGATCGGCGTGAGCCTTCGCCGCGTCCTTCAGCGGATAGGTCTGGTGCACCTCGATCTTGACCGCACCCGATTTCACCACCTCGAACAACTCGTTCGCCATGGCGACGAGGTTTTCGCGCTTCGCTGCATAGGTGTTGAGCGTCGGGCGCGTGACATACAGCGATCCCTTCTGCGCCAGCAGGCCGAGGTTGAGCGGTTCGACGCCGCCGGACGATTGCCCGAACAGCGCGGCGACGCCGAGCGGCGCGAGACAATCCAGCGATTTGAGAAACGTGTCCTTGCCGACGGAATCGTAGACCACAGGCACTTTCTTGCCGCCGGTGATCTCATCGACGCGTTTGACGAAGTCCTCGCGCGTGTAAACGATGGTATGGGCGCAGCCATGCGCCTTGGCGAGCTTTGCCTTTTCGTCGCTGCCGACGGTGCCGATCACAGTGGCGCCGAGATGCTTCGCCCACTGGCTGAGGATGAGGCCGACACCGCCTGCCGCGGCGTGCAGCAGGATGGTGTCGCCCGCCTTGACCCGATAGGTCTGGCGGATCAGGTACTGCGTGGTCAGGCCCTTCAACATCATCGCCGCTGCGGTCTTGTCGTCGATGCCGTCGGGCAGCTTGAGCAGGCGATCGGCCGGGATCAGGCGCGCTTCGGCATAGGCGCCGATCGGCGCATTGCCATAGGCGATGCGATCGCCGGGCTTCAGGTCGGTCACGCCAGAACCGACTTCCTCGACCACGCCGGCCGCCTCACCACCAAGTCCGCTCGGCAACTGCGCGGGATAGACGCCGGAGCGGTTATAGATGTCGACGAAGTTCAGGCCGACCGCGGTGTGGCGGATGCGCGCCTCGCCCGGACCGGGCTTTCCAAGCGTGACTTCTTCCCAGACCAGAACTTCGGGGCCGCCGGTCTTGTGGAAGCGGATGGCGTGCGTCATGGAATGCTCCTTTGGATGAGATCACAATGCGAGGAAATCTTCG
This sequence comes from uncultured Alphaproteobacteria bacterium, assembly GCA_963823485.1. Lineage (GTDB taxonomy): Bacteria > Pseudomonadota > Alphaproteobacteria > Rhizobiales > Xanthobacteraceae > Bradyrhizobium. Next base: position 25,555 of record CAWGLP010000025.1, on the reverse strand, counting down.
TAGCAGGACCGTCCGGCGCGGGCGCTTCACGTCTCGATGATGACGTAGCTGTCCTCGACGTGAACCGGGAAGGTTTCGGCTACATACGGCCCCTTCTGCAGGTCCTCGCCGCTTTCGACCGCGACCGGATAGGAACGAACTTTCACGCGCTTGGGATCGAACCAGGACTGGCCGTTGCGCATGTCGAATTCCCAGCCATGCCACGGACAGCGCAAGAGCTCGCCGACGCGGGAGCGTTCGTAGACGCCGGGCTCCGGCGAGGTCAGCCGCGCGACACAGGCGGCCTTTTCCAGCGGGGCGCCCTCGTGCGGACAGCGATTGAGCAGGGCAAAGAACTCGCCATTGACGTGGAACACGACGATGTCACGACCTTCGACGCCGACGACCTTGTTGCCGCCGGGCGGGATATCCGTGGTGCGGGCGACGATGTGACGGGCCATGGGATCCCAGCCGCTCAGAACTTGTAGATCGCGCGGGCGTTGCCGTTGAAGATTTTGCGGCGCTCGGCCTCCGTCAGCGGCGTCTTGAAGGCGTAGCGCGGATCGTCGAAATCCCAATGCGGATAGTCCGACGAGAACAGCAGGCGGTCGACGCCGACCCATTCGATCAGCGAGCGCAAATGCCTGCCTTCATCGGGCTCGTCGATCGGCTGCGTCGTGAACCAGAAATGCTCTTTCACATATTCGGACGGCTCGGCGCTTGAGGTGCGGCACCTCGCTGCGGAAGGCTTCGAAATGCCGGTCCATCCGCCAGGTGGCCGACGGGATCCAGCCGAAGCCGCCTTCGATGAACACGATCTTCAGGTTCGGGAAGTGCTCGGGCACGCCTTCGAGCACGAGGCTGGTGAGTTGCGCCGCCATGGTATGCGCGTTCGACTGGTGCTCCTCGGCATAGAAGGACGGCCAGCCGCCGCCGGTCGGCGCGTGCCCGCCATAACCGCCGACATGGATGCCGAGCGGCAGGCCGAGCTCCTGCGCGCGGGCATAGATCGGCCAGTAGCGGCGGCGACCGAGCGGTTCGTTGGCGCGCGGACAGACATTAATCTGCACGTAGCGACCGATTTTCGCGCAGCGCTCGATCTCGGCGATCGCAAACTGCGTATCGTCCTGCCCGGCGAGGATAGAGGCCTTCAGCCGCGGATCGCGGTCGGACCAGAAGGCGAGCTGCCAGTCGTTGATGGCGCGCTGGATCGCGGCGCCGAATTCGAGGTTCTGCTGCGAAAAGATAAAGAGATCGAGCACCTGCAGGATGCCGTACTCGATATCGAGCGGATCGAGATGCTGCTTGCGCATGAAATCGAGATCGGAGCCGGGCGGCCCGCCGGTCGGCGGCCAGGCGTCGCGGCGCGCAATCAGCGGCGAGGAGCGCGGATAGGGCGTGGTGCCGATATAGGGCGTGCGCAGATGGCTGCCATAGGTGCGCAGATGCTCCTGCCAGCGCTTCGGCATGAACTGTTCGATATCGGCGTTCGCGCGGATGCTCGGATGCACGTCGCAATCGATGATCCGCAGCCGGCTTCTCGCGGCGGCTTCCTCTGCTGACATCGGGCGGTCGATGACATCACTCATGCGATCCTCCTTGTGTATTTCGGTTTACGCCGCGAGCTTCAGCCGCGGAAAGGTCTCCAGCGGATTGTCCGCGCACATGCGCGAGACGATGCTGGCCGGCAGATGCGGCGGCATCGGATCGTCACCGTCGAACTGCCAGTGCGGATAGTCGGACGCGAACAAAAACATCTTGTCGGAGCCGATCTGCTCGATGACGTCGGCGACGCCTGCGGCGTCCGGCGGACCATCGAACGGTTGCATGGTGACGCGGACATGGTCGCGGATGATCGCGGCCGGCTCGCGCTCGACCCACGGCACCTCGACGCGCACGCCGCGCCAGGTCTTGTTGGCGCGCCACATGAAGGCGGGCAGCCAGCTCACGCCGGATTCCATCAGCACCACCTTGAGATCGGGAAACTTGCCGAACACGCCTTCATAGACCAAGCTCAGCACCTGCGCCTGGAAAGCCTGCGCCTCGGCCAGATAATACTCGTAGCGATAGGACGGCCAGCCGATCGAACTCGGCGCGCTGCGGTACTGCGCTGCCGGCGTGGATCGCGACCGGCAGCTTGTGTTTCGCGGCCGCCTGCCAGACCGGCCAGAAGTGCCGCTTGCCGAGCAGCAGATCGCCCTGCGCCAGCACCAGCACGGAGACGAACCTGATCGTCAGCGCGCGCGCCGCTCGATTTCCTCCACCGCCAGATCCGGCGCCTGCATCGGCACCACGATCGAGGCTGACAGCCGCGGATCCTTCGCAAGCCATTCGGCGGCGATCCAGTCGTTGATCGCCTTGCAGAAGCCCGCCGCCATATAGGGATCGAACACCGCCTGCGCGCCGTAGACCACGTTGCAGATCGCGTGGCTCGCGCCGAGCTGGTCGAACGCGCCGCGCTGCACCATCGTCCAGCTCGCTGCCCGGCTTGCCGTCGGCCGGCCGCCAGTCGGCACGGCCGGAGAACGGCATGTTCGGCGGATAGGAATTGAGATCGAGGCCGTCGATGGCGCGGCTGACCACCTGTTCCTTCCAGTGGTCGTCGAGATAGGGCAGCAGCGTGGTGCGGGTGCCGCCCACCGCGGGATGGATGTCGCAGTCGATCCGCGTGGCCGCCATGCAGGTTTCCTCGGGTTCTTGTTCGATGCGATCTTGGCGTCGCGCCATCGAATGTGCCGCCGATGCCGTGGCGGCGCAAGCGCTTAACCGGCGGGCCGCCCTGCCCGGGATGCACAGCGGCAAGGCTGGCAGGCGTATCGCCAGATGGAATTTTCGTCACTGGCGAAGCGCACCGCCTGTGATACGGAAGGCGAGCACGCATCACCCAGGGAGATCAGCATGAAATCGGGCAGGCTCGCGGTTCTCGCCGTCTTGCTTCTTACCGCCGGCGCATCCACCGCATCGGCCGCCCCGGCGACGGCCAACGGACCCGCGGCGCTGGCGCTGGCCGGCGTCGTGGCGCTGTATTCGCCGCTGCTGACGGCAGACGAGCGCGAAGCCGTCAGCGCCTTGTTCGTCGGGCAGAGTGGCGTGCGTTACGCCAAGAAGATTTCGGTCACCGCGGACAGGATCGTCTGCAAGGTCAGCAATGTCGACATCACCGCACGCTCCTGCGAACTGACCTTCAAGGGCGCGAAACAGACCATCACCGGACGCCGGGCCAGCGAAGTCTTCGCCACCGAAGCCATGGCCGGCGTTCCCGCCGACGGCGCCGCCGGATCGGTGTTCGAGAGCCTGTCGAAGCTGAACTGCACGCTCGATCCAGCCGAGATCAGGCAGAAGGCCGGCGGCGGCGCGAGTTGCTCGTTCGAGACCGGGAATTGAGGCGCGGCGTGGCATCTTCCCTTCTCCCCTTGTGGGAGAAGGTGGATCGCTGACGCGCAAGCGGCAGCGAGACGGATGAGGGGTTCGGCTCCGCGGAGAGAACCCCTCATCCGGCGCTTCGCGCCACCTTCTCCCGCAAGGGGAGAAGGAAGAAGTCCCGACGATTGACAGGACAATCGATCCCAACCCAAATGTCCCCGCCAAGAAAAACAGGCGGGGACGGATCGCGTGGCGGACAACCAGCAGGAAACCTATCAATGCGACGTGCTGGTGGTGGGCTCCGGCTGCGCCGGCATGTCGGCGGCGGTCACGGCGGGGCACCACGGGCTCGATGTCATCATCGTCGAGAAGGAGCCGCGCTTCGGCGGCACCACCGCGCGCTCCGGCGGCTGGCTGTGGATTCCCGGCACCTCGCTGGCGAAGGCCTGGGGCATCCAGGAAAGCCCTGACGAGGCGCGGACCTATCTGCGCCACGAAGCCGGCAACAGCTACGACGCCGCGCGCGTCGATGCGTTCCTGACGGCAGGCCCCGAGGCGGTCGACTTCTTCACCAGCAAGACCGCGCTGCGCTTCGACATGCCGCTGACCTTTCCGGATTACCACGCCGAAGCGCCCGGCGGCACGCAGGGCGGCCGCTCGATGGTGACGCGGCCGTTCGACGCGCATGAACTTGGCCCGCACATCAAGGATATCGGCAGTCCCCTGCCCGAACTCACCGTGTTCGGCATGATGCTGGGCTCCGGCAAGGAGATCATCCACTTCATGCGCGCGACCAAGTCGCTGGCCTCGGCGTTCTACGTCGCCAGGCGGCTGTCGCGGCACGCGCTGGACGTGCTGCGCCACGGCCGCGGCATGACGCTGACCAACGGCAACGCGCTGGCCGGGCGGCTCGCCAAATCGGCGTTCGACCTGAATATCCCGCTGTGGCTGTCGTCGCCGGTGCGCGAATTGATCGTGGAAGACGGCGCGGTGCGCGGCGCGATCGTCGAGCGCGACGGCAGGATGGTCCGCGTCAACACCCGGCGCGGCGTGGTGCTCGCCTGCGGCGGCTTTCCGCACGACGTGGCGCGGCGCAAGGCGATGTTCCCGCACGCGGGCGACGGCACCGCGCATTTCTCGCCGGGCCCCGCCGGCAACACCGGCGACGGGTTGCGGCTGGCGGAGACGGCGGGCGGACGCATCGAGGATACGCTGCCGAACGCGGCGGCCTGGGTGCCGGTCTCGATCACCGAGCGCAAGGACGGCAGCAAGGGCGTGATGCCGCATTTCATCGACCGCGCCAAGCCCGGCGTCATCGCCGTGATGCGCGACGGAAGGCGCTTTGCCAATGAGGGCAACTCCTACCACGACTTCGTACAGGAGATGATGAAGGCGGCGAAGCCCGGCGAGGAGGTTACGGCGTTTCTTTTGTGCGATCATCGGGCATTGCGAAAATACGGCCTCGGATGCGTGCCGCCGTTTCCGATGCCGCTGCGCCATCATCTTGCCACCGGCTACCTCAAGCGCGGCGCGACGCTGGCCGAACTCGCCGACCGCACCGGCATCGACCGGCAGGGGCTCGAGACACACCGTGGCCGAATTCAACCAGACGGCCGCGGAGGGCCGCGATCCTTCTTTCGGCAAGGGGTCGCGCGCCTATAACCGCTACCAGGGCGACGCGCTGCATGGCCCCAACCCCTGCATCGCGCCGATCAAGGACGGGCCGTTCTATGCGATCAAGATGGTGGTCGGCGATCTCGGCACCTATGCCGGGATCAGGACCGACGAACATGCGCGCGCGCTCGACGCAGCACGGCCAGCCGATCGCTGGCCTCTACGCCGCCGGCAACGACATGGCGAGCATCATGGGCGGCAACTATCCCGGCGCCGGCATCACGCTGGGGCCGGCGCTGACATTCGGCTACATCGCGGGCCGCCATATCGCCGACAGAAGCGCGGCCGAAAATGCCGCTGCCGCCCGGTGATCGGGCCGCCCACAAGGATCCTGGAGGGAGCATCCATGCTGAACGTCAAAACCATTGCCGCCGCAGCGCTCGGCCTGATCCTGCTGGCCGCCGGAACTGCGCAGGCTCAGGACAAGGGCACGATCGGAATAGCGATGCCGACCAAATCGTCGGCGCGCTGGATTGCGGACGGCGACAACATCGTCAAGGTGCTGCAGGCCAAGGGCTACAAGACCGACCTGCAATACGCCGACAACGACATTCCGAACCAGCTCGCTCAGATCGAGAACATGATCACCAAGAAGGAAAAGGCGCTGGTGATCGCCGCCATCGACGGCACCACCCTGTCGGACGCCCTGCAGCGCGCGGCCGACGCCGGCATCAAGGTGATCTCCTACGATCGCCTGATCCGTGGTTCGGCCAATGTCGACTACTACGCCACCTTCGACAATTTCCAGGTTGGGGTGCTGCAGGCGTCCAGCCTCGAAAAGGGGCTCGGCCTGAAGGAAGGCAAGGGGCCGTTCAACATCGAACTGTTCGGCGGCTCTCCCGACGACAACAATGCCTTCTTCTTTTACGACGGCGCGATGTCGGTGCTGAAACCCTATATCGACAGCGGCAAGCTCGTGGTCCGAAGCAAGCAGACCGGAATGGACAAGGTTTCCACCATGCGCTGGGAAGCCTCGGTCGCGCAGGCCCGCATGGAGAACCTGCTCAACGCATTCTACGCCGGCAAGCGCGTCGACGCGGTGCTGTCGCCCTATGACGGCCTGACCATCGGCATCATCGCCGCGCTGAAGGGCGTCGGCTACGGCTCGAAGGAAATGCCGATGCCGCTGATCTCAGGCCAGGATGCCGAGGTTCCCTCGGTCAAATCGATCATCAATCGCGAGCAGTACTCGACGATCTTCAAGGACACGCGCGAGCTGGCCAAGATCGCCGCCGGCATGGTCGACGCGGTGCTGGCGGGCGGCAAGCCTGACATCAACGACACCAAGACCTATCACAACGGCGTCAAGGTGGTTCCGTCCTATCTGCTGAAGCCGGTCACGGTCGACATCGGCAACTGGAAGGAAGCGCTGATCGACACCGGATACTACAAGGCCGAGCAGTTCAAGTGAGGGAGGACTATCGGGCGCGGTCGGATTGAAGAGTTTCCCATGACTGCCATCCTGGAAATGCGCGGCATATCCAAGAGCTTTCCCGGTGTGCAGGCGCTCCGAAACGTCAATCTCGCGGTCCGCGCCGGCGAGATCCACGCGATCTGCGGCGAGAACGGCGCCGGCAAATCGACGCTGATGAAGATTCTCAGCGGCGTTCATCCGCACGGGTCCTACGAGGGCGCCATCTTCTATCAGGGCGCCGAGCGGCAATTCGCCGGAATCGCCGACAGCGAACGCCACGGCATCATCATCATCCACCAGGAACTGGCGCTGGTGCCGCTGCTGTCGATCGCGGAAAACATCTTTCTCGGCAACGAGCCCGCGACAATGGGCGTCATCGACTGGGATGAAGCGTTCCGCCGTACGCGCGAGTTGCTCGCCAGGGTCGGACTGAAGGAAACGCCCAACGCGCTGATCACCGATCTCGGCGTCGGCAAGCAGCAGCTCGTCGAAATCGCCAAGGCGCTCGCCAAACAGGTCCGGCTCCTGATCCTGGACGAGCCGACCGCCAGCCTGAACGACATCGACAGCGACGCCTTGCTCAACCTGCTGCTGGAACTCAAGCGCCAGGGCATCGCGTCGATCCTGATTTCCCACAAGCTCAACGAACTCGCCAGGGTCGCTGATTCCATCACCGTGCTGCGCGACGGCACGACGGTGGAAACCATCGACTGCCGCGCCGGCAAGATCAGCGAGGCCCACATCATCAAGAGCATGGTCGGCCGCGAGATGTCGGAGCGCTACCCGCACCGCGAACGCCGGATCGGCGACACGCTGTTCGAGATCCGGGACTGGCGCGTCGAGCATCCGCTCCACGCCGGCCGCGAGGTGATCAAGGACGTCAGCCTTCACGTCCGGCAGGGCGAGGTGGTCGGCATCGCCGGGCTGATGGGCTCCGGCCGCACCGAACTGGCGATGAGCGTGTTCGGCCGCGCCTACGGCCGCAACATCTCCGGTCGCGCCTTCATCGACGGTCATGAGGTCGATCTGAGTTCGATCCAAAAGGCCGTGGCCGCCGGCCTTGCCTATGTCACGGAGGACCGCAAGAATCTGGGGCTGATCCTCAACGAGGACATCAAGAGCAATATCACGCTCGCCAATCTTGCCGGAGTCTCCACGGCATGGCGTGATCGACGAGCGCAGGGAAGCCGAGGTCGCCGAACGATACCGCGCCAAGCTGAACATCCGCTCGTCCGGCATCCTGCAGAAGGTGCTCAACCTGTCGGGCGGCAACCAGCAGAAGGTGGTGCTCAGCAAATGGCTGTTCGCCGATCCCAAGGTGCTCATCCTCGACGAGCCGACGCGCGGCATCGATATCGGCGCCAAATACGAGATCTACACCATCATCAACGACCTCGCGGCGAACGGCAAAGGCGTGATCGTGATATCTTCCGAGATGCCCGAGTTGCTCGGTATCTGCGACCGCCTGTACGTCATGAACGAAGGCCGCCTCGTCGATGAGATGCCAACAGGCGAAGCCAGCCAGGAAAAGATCATGGCCTCCATCATGCGGCAGTATGGAGCCGTGCAATGAAACCTGAGGCGATCAAGGCCTCCACCGGCACCGCGGCCGGCGCGCGCTTCTGGAAGGGAAATCTGCGGGAATACGGCCTGCTCGGCTCGTTGCTGGTCATCACCGCGTTCTTCCAGTTCATGACCGGCGGCGTCCTGCTGGCGCCCGCCAACATCACCACGCTGATCCTGCAGAACAGCTACATCGTCATCATGGCGCTCGGCATGCTGCTGATCATCGTCGGCGGCAACATCGACCTGTCGGTCGGCTCGATCGTCGGCTTCGTCGGCGCCATCGCTGCGACCATGATGGTCGACTACAAGATGCCGTGGGTTCCGGTCGTCGGCATTTCGCTGGTCGTCGGCGGCGTGATCGGCGCGGCGCAGGGCTATTTCGTCGCCTATGCCGGCATCCCCTCCTTCATCGTCACCCTCGGCGGCATGCTGGTGTTCCGCGGCCTGACCGGCAACATCCTGCTCGGACAGTTCGTCGGTCCGTTCCCGAAGGATTTCCAGAGCATCAGTTCGGGATTCATCCCCGAAATCCTGAGCGCGCCGCTGGCCGCTGTTTTCGGCGACGGCATCATCTTCGGCCCCACCTTCCGGTGGACCTCGATGCTGATCGGCCTTGTCGGCGCCGGCTGGCTGATATTCACCAGCGCCCGCCGCTGGCGCCGCGAGAAGGCGATCGCGATGGAGACCGAGCCGCTCGCGCTGTTCGTCGCCAAGAACGCCGTCTTCGCCCTGCTCATCGTCGGATTGAGCTACCTGCTGGCGTCCTATCGCGGCTTGCCCAACGTGCTCATCATCATGGGCGCGCTGATCCTGCTCTACATGTTCGTGACCACGCGCACGACCATCGGTCGCCGCGTCTACGCGCTCGGCGGCAACCGCCTGGCGGCGCAGCTCTCCGGCATCCGGACCAACTGGCTGACGTTCCTGACCTTCGTCAACATGGGGGTGCTGGCCGGCCTTGCCGGGCTGATCGTCGCCGCGCGGCTGAACTCGGCGACGCCGAGCGCCGGCAATTCCTTCGAACTCGACGTCATCGCCGCCTGCTTCATCGGCGGCGCATCGGCCTCGGGCGGCGTCGGCAGGGTGATGGGCGTCGTGATCGGCGCCTTCGTGATGGGCGTGATGAACAACGGCATGTCGATCCTCGGCATCGGGATCTACTGGCAGTATGTCGTCAAGGGGCTGGTGCTGCTGGCCGCGGTCTATGTCGACGTCTATCAGAAGAAGAATGCGTGAGGGCCGGGGGAGACGGAGTGGCTTGCCGAGCCGTTGCTCGCCGCGGCGGCCCGCCTTCGCCCGTTGGGCTTCGGCGTGGCAGCCTTCGCTTGCTTCGCTACGATAGAACTGAATGCGGCTTGCCAAGCCGTAGCTTGCGAAGCAAGCGAAGGCTGGTGGGCGCGACAGGGATCGAACCTGTGACCCCTACCATGTCAAGGTAGTGCTCTCCCGCTGAGCTACGCGCCCTAAGCCGTGTTAGGTCGGGTCCGTATATCGGCTCCAAAGCGCCCCCGCAAGGACGCTCAGGCGTTATTTCTGGTGTGTTTTCGACTGATATCGCGGGCGAATCAGGCCGCCAGCATCTTGTTAACTTCGCTGACCAGTTCGCGCAGGTGGACGGGCTTGGCCAGCACCTTGGCGTTCTTGGGCGCTTCCGAATCCGAATTCAGCGCCACCGCGGCAAAGCCGGTGATGAACATGATCTTGATGTCGGGATCGAGTTCCGAGGCGCGGCGCGCCAGTTCGATGCCGTCCATTTCCGGCATCACGATATCGGTGAGCAGCATCTCGAACGGCTCCTCGCGCAGCCGCTGATAGGCCGACAAGCCGTTGTCGTGGGGCGAGACCTGAAATCCGGCGGTTTCCAGCGCCTTGACCAGGAAGCGGCGCATGTCGTTGTCGTCTTCGGCGAGGAGGATCTTGTGCATGGCGTTTTATCGTCGAATCCGACTTTGAGGATCAATCCGAACACTAAGCCCGTAGAGGGTAAATTTCGGGTGAAGGTGCGCGGCGGTTGGGCGGTGACGAGCGGCACTATTTTGCGTGCCGGACGTACCCGCGGGAACAATCAAGGCAGCCCGTTTCAGGCAATTGCAAGACGTTCCAGGCGGACAGCGACTTTTTTCGCTTGGCAGAATGACTGCGATTACGGACAATGCATCAACACAAAACCTGCCCTTCTCCGGCCGGCCGGGTCACAAGATCAACCGGTTCTGAAGGAAACGCGGACATTCAAGGGACGGCGCCCGACGATGACCCAGTTTGATGGCGAGCTGTCGCCACCGTTCGAGATCGTGGAGCCGGAACACTGGCGCGCGCCGATCATCTTCAATTCGCCGCATTCCGGCTCGGTCTATCCGCTCGAATTTCTCAACGCTTCCCGGATCGATCTCGCTGCGCTGCGCCGCTCCGAGGATTCGTTCATGGACGAACTGATCGCGGGACCTCAGCGAGCAAGGCTTTCCGACGGTGCGGGTCAATTTCCCCCGCTCCTATGTCGACGTGAACCGCGAGCCTTATGAACTCGATCCGCGCATGTTCACCGGCCGGCTGCCGAGCTTTGCCAATACACGCTCGATGCGGGTCGCCGGCGGCCTCGGCACCATCCCGCGCGTGGTCGGCGACGGGCAGGAAATCTATCGCGAGCGGCTTTCGGTCGACGACGCGCTGGGGCGGATCGAGGCGCTGTACAAGCCCTATCACCGCGCGCTGCGGCGGCTGATCAACAAGGCGCATCAGGCGTTCGGAACCGTGATCCTGGTGGATTGCCATTCGATGCCGTCGGTCGGCGTGTCGCGCGACGAGCCGCGGCGGCCCGACATCGTGATCGGCGACCGCTACGGCACCAGTTGCGCCGGCCTGCTGCCCGACGTCGTCGAGGAGATCATGGGCGGGCTCGGCTATTCGATCGGACGCAACAAGCCCTATGCCGGCGGCTTCATCACCGAGCATTACGGCAACCCGGCCAGCGGATTGCACACCGTGCAGCTCGAGCTCAACCGCGCGATCTACATGGACGAGCGGCGCCGCGAACGCGGGCCCGCGCTTTAGCCAGGTGGCGACCGATTTCGCCGCGCTCGCGGACGCGCTGGCGCGAGGTACCGCTCGGGGACCTCGGGCCGTTCCAGGCGGCGGCGGAGTAGAGATCTCTGTACTCCGTCATTCCGGGGCGACGCGCAGCGTGAACCCGGAATCTCGAGCTTCCCAGGTGCGCATTGCGCACCGTAGTTCGATGCTGCGCATCGCCCGGGAATGACGAAGGAAAATTTCGGAATGACACCCCAAAAGAAAAAAGGGCCGCTTGAATGAACAAGCGGCCCAAGTCTAGGGAGGAAACGCCCAAGGAGGGCAGCGATAGCGCGAGGCGCTACCGCACCGCAACAATATGCGACCGCGCTGCACAAAACGCAAGAGTTTTTGGATCTTTTCCGCTGCAATCTGGAACAGGCTGGCAGATCGGCAACACATCCGAATACGGAAATTATCCTATTATTATCAACTATTTAGATAGTTTATCGAGTCTAGACCGAACCGCATCGCAGTGCTGGTATGCCAAAAACTCGCAACTTCGTGATGGACGGGCTAACCAAAAATCCACGCTTAAATGAAGCCTAGTCGAAAGCAGATTCGAAAGCCTGTTCCTCAAGAGGGGTGCGGATAACACGCCGTTGGCCGTGCGCAGCGGGCCGGATTGGGCTAGGCAAGAGGCGGTATTCTTCCATTGCGGTAGGGACAGCCGTGACGGTCATCGATTTCACAGCCTTCATCGGCCGCCTTGCGACCTCGTCCGGCGAAACTATCCTGCCGTTCTTCCGGACCTCGCTCTCGATCGACAACAAGAGCGCCAGCGACTTCGATCCGGTGACCGAGGCCGACCGCGCCGCCGAGGCGGTCATGCGCCGGCTGATCAAGGCCAATTTTCCCCAACACGGCATCGTCGGCGAGGAATTCGGCAACGAGCGCGAGGACGCCGAATATGTCTGGGTGCTCGATCCGATCGACGGCACCAAATCCTTCATCGCCGGATTTCCGATCTGGGGCACGCTGATCGCGCTGCTGCACAGGGGCACGCCGGTGTTCGGCATGATGCACCAGCCCTATATCGGCGAGCGCTTTTCCGGCGATTCCGGCTCGGCGCATTATTCCGGGCCGTCCGGCGAACGGAAGCTTGCCGTGCGGCGCTGCGCCTCGCTGAAGGAGGCGACCTCCTACACCACGAGTCCGCTGCTGATGAATGACGCCGACCGCGAAGCCTTCCGCCGGGTCGAGAACGAGGTGCGCCTGACGCGCTATGGCGGCGACTGCTATTCCTACTGCATGCTGGCGGCCGGCCATCTCGACCTCGTGATCGAGACCGAGCTCAAGCCCTACGACATCGCCGCCCTGATCCCGATCATCACCGGCGCCGGCGGCGTCGTCACCAATTGGGAAGGCGAACCCGCCCAAAGCGGCGGCCGCATCATCGCCGCCGGCGACCCGCGGGTGCACGAAGCGGCGATGAAGCTTTTGAAGGCTCAGAGCTAGGCGAGCCACCCCTCTCGGCTGCCGATGGCCCCATCGAGTCCGATCGGGCTGCCTTCAAGATCAGCCGGCGCAGCCACGCGTGATCGGGCTCTGCATGCGTTCGCTCGTGCCACACCATCCGATAATCAAAACTGGGAAGTTCCAAAGGAGGCTCGACCAGGCTCAGCCGGTGATCGCCCGAGAAATTCTCCGCGGCCCGGCGCGGGATGGTCAGAATGAGATCCGAGGTTGATGCGACAAGCGCTGCTGTTGCGAAATAGGGTATCCGTACTGCGACGTGCCGGCTGCGGCCAAGTGCTGCAAGCGCCGTATCGACCGGACCCGTCCTTCCTCCGACGACGGTGACGAGGATGTGCGAGAACGCGATGTAGTCCTCCATGGTCATCCGGCCATCCCCGGAACGACGGACAGCCGGATGGCCGGCGCGCACCAGGCACGCAAAACGCTCGCGAAAAAGATCGCGTGTGCGAAGACTGGGCGGCAACGGGTTGTCGCTGTAGAGCGCAAGGTCAATATTGACGTCGCCGAGACTCTTGAACGTCTGACCATCGACGGGCGTGATCTCGAGGCTCGATCTCGGCGCTTCGGAAAACATCAGGTCTGCCAGTCGGGGCAGGATGACAGTCGCGCCGTAGTCCGTGGTGGCGATTCGAAAGACGCGTTCGGTGGACGATGGATCAAAATCAGGCCGACCGGCGAGGACTTCGCTGACACCCGCCAAGGCCTTTTGCACGGGCGCAAGGAGTTCGCTTCCTCTCACGGTGAGCCGCATGACCGTTCCGGCCTTCACCAACAGCGCGTCATCGAAAGTCCGGCGAAGCTTTGCCAGCGCCCTGCTCACCGCGGGCTGACTCATTCCACTTTGCTCGGCGGTCCTGGTGACGCTGCGCGTTTCAAGCAGGGTCCGGAGAAGTCACGAGCAAATTCAGGTCGACGCGGAACAGGTTGTCGTTGGCTGGCATGCGGTCCTCCCGCGTTCCCCGGACCGGCGACAGGCGCACGTTATCCGCTCAGTGAATAACGTGTATCGCGTCTGCCCACTTTCTGCAACACGAGCAGTCGCGTAAGCGTCCGCAGGGCTCGATCGCAAGGAAGGGACGAGGGTTTCTCATGAACGCCTGCTTGATCAATCGTCGGAGAGTCATGCTGGCTGCCGCTGGGAGCATGCCGGCGTTGGGAATCGTTCGCGCCGCCGAAGCGCAAGCGCCCGCCCCCGCGGCGCGCAATGCCGGACACTATCGATTTCGCGTAGGCGAAATCCAGGCGACCGTGCTGAGCGATGGACTGCTGTCGGGGCCGCCGAGAATTTATGCTGGCGATGCGCCCGAAGTGGAACTGCGCGAGGCGTTGACACGCGCCTTTCTTCCCACCGACGTGATGACGCTCAACCTCAACACGCTGCTCATCGAGACCGGCGGACGTCGCATCCTGATCGAGGCCGGCGCGGGGCAGACGATGGGGCCGAATGGCGGCCGATTGTTCGATAACCTCGCAGTGATCGGCGTGAGGCCGGAGGATATCGAGGTGGTGGTCATCTCCCACACGCATCCGGACCATGTCGGCAATTTGCGCAGCGCCAATGGCGGACGAGCGTTTCCGCGCGCCACCGTATACGTCCCCGAAGCCGACTGGAATTTCTTCGTCCGCAGCGAGCCTGATCTCTCGTACATGCCCGTGAGCCCGGAATTCCGGCGGCAGTTCGGCGCCGCCATCAAGCGCAGCGTCGAACCGATCGCCGGCGATGTCGTGCTGTATCAGCCTGGCGCAGAGATCGTTCCCGGCCTGACCACATTACCTGCATACGGGCATACACCTGGAATGGCGTCGTTCCTCGTCCACTCCGGATCAGATCAGCTCTTGCTGACGGCTGATCTCGCGTATCACCCGGTGGTCAACGTCGATCGTCCCTGGCAACCAGGACCCGATCGCGACAAGGACACCGCCTTGCAGTCGCGCCGCCGCATTTTTGATCATGCGGCGACGGACCGGCTCCTGGTGTTGGGATTCCATTACCCATTCCCTGGCCTTGGTCGAATACTGAAGACCGTTGGCGGCTACGCCTGGATTCCCGCGAACTGGCAGTTTTGATCAGCCGTTGATTTCGGCCGACTTGAACTCACCTCGGATCGTTGAAGCGAACGCCTGACGTGCAGCAATTGCTGGTGATGGCGTTCGGAACGGTAAACTTCAGCCAGCATCGTTCTGCGGGTCCCTGAACGCCGGGCCTGACAAAGCGGCTCCGGCCTGTCGATGCTCGGCTCGATCCACCGCATCGGCACGCCGCTGGTGCAACAGCCGTTGAAATTTGCTGCGGGAATGACGCCCTTCAGCCCGGCTGCGCCTGCCGCAGCCGTGATCGTCACGGCGCAACCGTTCGCAGGTGCTCGACCAACTGCTTTGCCGGGCGCGGCAGCGACTTGAAGCTGCGGGCGCAGATCGCAAGCCGGCGGTTGGCCCAGGGATCCCTGATCCTGATCACGTTGATCTTCATCGACCGCGCGCAGCGCCTGGCGGCGACTTCCGGCATCACGGCGACACCGATTCCGGCGGCAACCATCTGGCCGATCGCATCGAAATTGTTCAGCCGAGCCCGGAAGCGCAGCCGCGCACCGAGCCTTGCCGCGTGGCCGCTGACATGGGCGTGCAGCGCGCTCGACGTAATGAGGCCGACGAAATCCCGCTCCACCACTTCCGAGAAATCGACCTGCCGGCGATTCGCCAGTTCGCCCTCGCGCGGGGCGATCAGCACCAGGCGGTCCTCGCTGAACGGCAGCCGCTCGATATTGTCCGGCAGCGCGTGTTCGGCGGCGAGCCCGAGGTCGGCGGCGCCGGTGGCGATGGCGCGGGCGATGTCGGCGCTCTCGCGCTCCTCGACGTCGATCGAGATGTGGGGATGCTGGCTCAGGAAGGCGGCCAGCGCCTTCGGCAGATATTCCGACAGCCCGGAAGTGTTGGCGAGGAAGCGGACGGTGGCCCTTGACGCCGCGGGCGAAGGCCTGGAGATCGCCGCGCATCGCCTCGACATTGTGGATCACGACCCTGGCGTGATCGAGCAGGCTTTCGCCGGCCGGCGTCAGTTCGACGCCGCGGCGACCGCGCCGCAGCAGCGCAACGCCAAGCGCCTGTTCCAGCCCCTTGATCCGCGCGCTCGCCGAGGCCAGCGCGAGATGCACCCCAAGCGCGCCGCCGGTGATGCTGCGGGTCTCGGCGACCGCGATGAAGAGCTGAAGATCGACCAGATCGAAACGCATTCAAGCCTCCAGCCCCTCATGGTGGGCGCGAGAGCGCCGTCTCGAACCATGAGGCCCGCGCGTGGCCATCCTTCGAGACGCGCGCCTGCGCGCTCCTCAGGATGAGGGCCGTGTGCGCGGAATTCAGCCTTCGTCTTAGCCGAAGGCTGTCTCCGTAACCTCCAGATTGTGCCCGATCGGCCGTTCGGTCAATGTCGGGCCATGTTCGATTCCCTGCTCATTCTGATCGCGTTCGCGTTCCTGCTGGCCGGCTTCGTCAAGGGCGTGATCGGGCTCGGCCTGCCGACGGTGTCGATGGGCCTGCTGGCGGTGACGATGCCGCCGGGCCAGGCGATTGCGATCGTGATCGTGCCCGCGATCGTCACCAATATCTGGCAGACCTTCGGCGGGCCTTACCTGCGCGACATCATGCGGCGGCTATGGCCGCTGATGGTCGGCACCGTGATCGGGATCTGGCTGAACGCGGGCCTGTTGGCCGGCCCGTATGCGGCCTACGGAACCATCACGCTCGGCGTGCTGCTGGTGATCTACGCGATCCTCGGCCTCGGCAGGATCAGTTTCAAGGTGGCGCCCCGCGACGAAAAATGGATCGGCGGCATCGTCGGCGTCGCCACCGGCGTGGTGTCGGCGGCAACCGGCGTGCAGGTAATCCCGTCGATGCCGTTCATGCAGGCGATCGGCATGGAAAAGGACGAACTGGTGCAGGCGCTCGGCGTGTTCTTCACGGTCGCGACCGTGGCGCTCGCTTTCAGCCTCACCACGACGGGGCTGCTGACGGCGGCAACCGCACTGCCGGGCGCGGTCGCGATGGTGGCGTCGTTTACCGGCATGTTCATCGGTCAGGCGGTGCGGACGCGCATGCACCCGGACGTGTTCCGCCGCTGGTTCCTGATGGCTTTGATCCTGCTCGGGCTCTACCTCGCCGGCAGCGCCTTCCTGAAGATCCACGGCTGACATCTGCCCGATATCAGCGCCCTTCCAGCATCGCGACTCGGATGCCGAGATAGACGAACAGTCCGCCGAGCAGCCGGTTGATCCAGGCCATCACACCGGCTGATTGCCTGATCCGGCTGGCCGCGCGCGACGCAAAGGCCGCAACCCCAAGGCACCACAGCGTGCCGTTGAACACGAAGATCAGACCCAGCGTCAGGAAGGCCAGCGTCTTGTGGCCCGAATCGGCAGCCACGAATTGCGGCAGGAACGCCAGGAAAAACAGCGCCACCTTCGGATTGAGCGCATTCGTCAGCGCGCCCTGCCAGAACACACGGGCCAGCGAGGTCTCGGCAGCGGCACCGGTCGCCGCCTCCGCGACCGGCCCGGGCCGCGACAGCAGCATCTGGACGCCCGTGAACAAAAGATAGGCGGCGCCAACCCATTTCAGCGCCGTGAAGGCGGCCGACGAGGCCATCAGCAGCGCCGACAGGCCGATGGCGGCGCCGAACACGTGAACCAGGCAGCCACAGCCGATCCCGATGGCCGCAGCCGCCCCGCCGCGCCAGCCCAACTGGATGCTGCGGCCGATGATGTAGGCGGTGTCCGGGCCGGGGGTCACGTTCAGGAGCAATCCGGAAAGCATAAACAGCAAAAGTCCGTGAATGCCGAGCGCCTCAACCATCATTATCGGTCCTCTGCCGCCCGATCCGCCACATTGTGTCATGCCAATTTCGACAGGATTGCAGTAGTATCATGACCGAACCGGCGCTCCGCCGGATACAGCATATTTTATAAGCATTGGAATCAGGTAGCCGACCACGTAGTGGTTGTCCGCCTATTCTGGCACCGTTGGGGGTATACTGGGGCTATGGAAAGACGCCTGGCAGCCATCGTCTGCGCCGACGTCGCCGGCTATTCCCGCATGATGGGAGCCGACGAGGCGGGGACGCACGCCACGTTCAAGGCGCACCGGACTGCCGTCTATCCGATCATCCTCAACCATGGCGGACGGCTGGTGAAGAATACCGGCGACGGCTTCCTGCTGGAATTCCCGAGCATCGTCGGCGCCATCGAGGCGGCCATTGCGATGCAGATGGTGATGGTCGAGCGCAACGATCACCTGCCGGCCGATCGCATCATGCAGTTCCGCATGGGCATCCACATGGGCGACGTGATGGCCGACGAGGACGAGGTGTTCGGCGACGACGTCAACATCGCCGTGCGCCTCGAATTGGTCGCCGCGCCCGGCGGCATCGCGGTTTCGGGCAAGGCCTGCCACGAAGCCGGCAAGCGTCTCAGCATCGCGCTGACCGATGCCGGCCCGTACCGCTTCAAGAACATCGAGGAGCCGATCCAGGTCTGGACCTGGCAGCCCGCCGGCGCCGAAGCCGGCGCTCCCGAGCCCAGGGCCGCGAGCGGAATGACGGCCACCAGCCTGCCGGCCCAGTATCGCACGGCGATCGTAGGCGTCTTGCCATTCGCGAACCTGAGCGAATCCGCCGACGAGTATTTTTCCGACGGCCTCACCGAGGACATGATCCACGCGCTCTCGCTGCAATCCTTCTACCGGGTGCTGAGCCGCAACTCGACATTCCCGTTCAAGGGCAAGAACGTGAGCACGCGGCTGATCGCACGCGAGATCGACGCGACCTACCTGATCCAGGGCTCGGTACGGCGCGCCGCGAACAAGATTCGCGTGACCGCCGAACTGATCGCGCCCGAGACCGGCGAGCAATTGTGGACCGGCCGGTTCGACCGCGACATGGGCGACCTGTTCGCGATGCAGGACGAACTCACCACCAGCCTGACGGCGGCGATCGCGGCCGAAATCTACCGCGCGGAAGCATCCGCCCCGCCCCGCTCGTCGTCGAACGATATCACGGCGTGGGACCGCTTCCTCAAAGGTCTGTCCCACTATTACCTGCAGACCAAGGCGGATTTCGAGACGGCGATCGACCTGTTCAAGGAAGCCATCGCGCTCGATCCGACGCTGTCGATCGCGCGTGCCTATCTCGCCACCATCCAGACCCAGGCGATTCATTTCGGATGGATCAAGAGCACGCGCGAATTGTGGGACGGCGCGATGAGCCTCGCCGAGAGCAGCGTCCGGCTCGATCCCCGTTCGTCCTTTGCCTTTCAAATCCTGGCCTATCTGCACGCCATCGAAGGACATTACGAGGCCGCGATGGATGCCGCCAAGCGTGCGGTCGGGCTCAACCCCTACGACATGGGCGCCCGCGGCGTGCTCGGCGTGTGTCATCTCGTCAGCGGCGAACACCGGCCCGCCGTCGAATTGTTCACGATGGCCGCGCAGCGCGGCAACAGCGACCCCCGCTACCAATGGTCGGCGTTCAACGCGTTCAGTCACTATCTGCTCGGCCAATACGATGCCTCGCTGTCGTGGGCGCGCGAGGCGCTGTACGCCAATCCCAATCACCTGCAGGCGCTGGCAGTCAGGGCGGCGGCACTCGCCCAGTTGGGACGAACCACGGAAGCCGCCAATGCGGCGGAGGTACTGCTCAGCAATCATCCCGGACTGACGGTCGAGCGGTTTTCGCGGAATTTCCGCTGGAAGGTCGCGGCCGACGTCGCCCACTTCCGTGACGGCCTGGTGAAGGCCGGCATCCCCTTCAGCAAATTGACCCTCGTCGAATCCTCGCCAAGGCTCGCCGCCGATTCCTGAGGGCGAGTGCCGCCGCTCGGTTGACACGACAACCGATTCCGCGAAGAATCCGACACACTCTGTAGTAGTATCGCCGCTGAATTTTTTTTCAGAACCAGCTTTTTCATGTTCGGCGCGCTTGAGGATTTGACCCCGAGGATTTGAACTCCATGGCAGACGACCTGACCAACGCTGCGCCCGGCACCGCGCTTGCCGGACAGTTGCCGGTTTCGCCCGACAATCCGTGCCCGTTCCTGCGCGCGCTGGTCGCCAACGGCTATGTCGGCGGCCACCTCGTTCCGCTGCCGAAACTGTCCGAGACGATCGCGCTCGCGAGCGGTGAAGCAGGCTTGGCCGAGAAGAAAGTACGGCTGGCAACGTGGCTGGTCGCCGTCATTGCCAACGGCCTCGGCCCGATGCGCGTGCTGAAGAGCGCGACATCAGGCGCGGAACTCGACGAATTGCGCAACGGCCCGCTCGACAAGCATGGCGGCGGTTCGCGGATTCTCGACGCCGACGCAAAGGTCCATGAGGACGAAATCGACCGGCTCGCCAGCTTTGGCAAGGAGTGCAGCGATCCCGCCGGCGGCACCGAGCGCGGGCTGACGGCGAAGGAGATCGCCACCTTCATGGCGGCCAACATCAAGCGCGATGGCGACGCGGCGCGCTGGTATTACCCGATCCTGATGAAGGGCGAGTGGCCGATCCTGCTCAAGATCCTCGGCAAGGGCGAAGGCGAGGCGCGCTATCTCAGCGTCGCCGAAGTCAGAACCCTGTTCGTCGAGCGACGGCTGCCCGCGCGGATCACGGCGCGGCTGCCAACGCCGCCATCGCGCTGAACATTATTTGAACAGCGGCGTGCCCGGCACGAAGGCATCGAACGCCGCCCAGAATTGCGCGCGGTAGCGGTCCTGCTCCTGCAGGATCTCGTGCCTGGAGCCGGCGATCACCAGGTGCGAGCCGGCGCGCAAATGATAGGCGAACTCCTCGATCGCGGCGGTGGAAACGATGGTGTCGTTGCTGGCGGCCAGCATCAGGATCGGCTGGCGGATTTCCGACGGGTAGTTGGCCCCGCGAAAGGTGTGCATCGCGCGGAAAGCCGTGTCGGCCCAGGCGACCGTCGGCGAGCCGATGCCGAGGGTGGGATCTTCCTCGAGGATCGCGGCGTTGCGGGCGTAGCGCACGGGATCGCTGGTGAAGGGATTGTTGATGAACGATTCGGTGCCGGTCAGCGCGTCGCTGCCGCCGGGCACGTAGCGGCCGCCCTGGCCGGTGAACCGCATGATCCGCAGCAGCGCGCGCGCCGGAAACGAGGTGGTGCGGCCGGGCAGGTCGATCATCGGCGCCGACAGCACCATGCGGTCGAACCAGCGCTTGCCGGCATGCGCGACCCGGAGCATGACGGCCCCGCCCATCGAATGCGCCAGCGCGAAATAGGGCGGCGGACAGTCCGGCAGCACCACCTGCTGCACGAAGGTCTCGACGTCGACCTCGAAATCGGAGAAGTCGCGGACGTAGCCCTTGCGCGGATCGCGCAGGCGACGCGAGGAATGCCCCTGCCCGCGCCAGTCGATCATCGCCACCGCAAACCCGCGGTCGCGCAAATCCCGCACCGTCTCGAAATATTTCTCGATCTGCTCGCTGCGCCCGGTGAAGACGCAGACCGTGCCCTTGCGCCCCGCCGGCGGCGCCCAGCGCGCGAACCGCAATTCGGCGCCGTCAGGAGTCTTGATGGTGCCCGAGACGACATCCTCCGGGACCGGATTGGCGGGAATCGAGACGAGCGTCATGAAGGGAACCGGCTAGGTGAAAAGGGCTGAAAATCAAGGCGGGACGCATCAAAAAGCGGCCGGCCTTGCCCCTCTTGAACGCCGTTTGACCCCTCCCATATCATTTCTGTGCAGGCCGCTGCCAGTGTTTCGGAACCGAAGGTTCGGGACGCGAAGGCTGCACGAAGACTACAGCCCGGCCCGATGGCGGGCGGGTTAACTGAAACAGTCGCTCAATGGAGGACTACCCTATGCGTACCTATGATCTCACCCCGTTTTATCGTTCCACCGTCGGCTTCGACCGCTTCTTCAACCTGCTCGACCAGGTGACTTCGGACGGCAGCCCCGGTTATCCCCCCTACAACATCGAGCGCACCGGTGAGAACGCCTACCGCATCAGCGTTGCGGTATCCGGCTTCTCGCAAGGCGAGCTCTCGATCGTCGCGAAGGAAAACACGCTGACGATCAAGGGCGAGAAAACCGCCAACGAGAACGGCAAGGACAGTTCCGAAGTGCTCTATCGCGGCATCGCGGCTCGCGCCTTCGAACGCGTGTTCCAGCTTGCCGACTTCGTGCAGGTGAAGAACGCCGCGCTCGAGAACGGCCTGCTCCACGTCGATCTCGTCCGCGAGATTCCCGAGGCCAAGAAGCCCCGCAGCATTCCGATCAACTCGCCCGCGCAAGCCCCGCAGGTGGTCGACGCCTCGGTCGCTGCGTAACGCGCAAGCATAGTTTCGGCCGATATTGGCTGAACGCGAAAACGCCCCGGGAGACCGGGGCGTTTTTTTTGCGCAAT
Organism: uncultured Alphaproteobacteria bacterium; assembly: GCA_963823485.1. Taxonomy (GTDB): domain Bacteria; phylum Pseudomonadota; class Alphaproteobacteria; order Rhizobiales; family Xanthobacteraceae; genus Bradyrhizobium. The sequence goes on along the minus strand of CAWGLP010000025.1, from coordinate 3,627 downwards.
CCTGCTCCGCAAATCTGCAGACGCTTGCACAGTCACGTCGGCGTGACTGACGTAACGATGCCGTCGCTCTCGGCGAACTTCGAAGCGATGCAGACAAAGCTTACGGAGCACACCGATGAAAATCCTGCGTACACTGACAATCGTGGCCGGCGTCCTTGCGGCATCGCTCGGCATGGTAACCGCGCCGGCGCTGGCCGCAGGCCCGCCCGTGGCGAAAAATGTCGTGCTGGTGCACGGCGCATGGGCCGACGGATCGAGCTGGGCGCAGGTCATTCCACGGCTGCAAGCCGCGGGCCTTCACGTCACCGCGGTGCAGAATCCGCTGACCTCGCTGCAGGATTCCGTTGCCGCCACCCGCCGCGCGCTCGCGCTGCAGGACGGCCCGACGGTGCTGGTGGCGCATTCCTGGGGCGGCACCGTCATCAGCGAAGTCGGCACCGATCCGAAAGTTACCGGCCTCGTCTACGTCGCCGCGCGGGCGCCCGATGCCAACGAGGATTTCGTCGCGCTGTCGCAGAAGTTTCCCACCGGGGCGGTCCGGGCCGGTATCCAGGAGCATGACGGCTTCACCAGATTATCGGAGGACGCCTTCCTGAAATATTTCGCCAACGGCGTTGAGCCGACGGCCGCGAAGGTCCTCTACGCGGTGCAGGAGCCGACCGCGGCTTCGATTTTCGCCGGCCGAACCACCGCTGCCGCATGGCGCGGCAAGCCGAGCTGGTATGCCGTGTCGAAGCTCGATCAGACCATCAATCCCGACCTGCAACGGTTTCTCGCCAGACGAATGGACGCAACGACGATCGAACTGGAAGCCGGCCACCTGTCGCTGGTCTCGAAGCCCGATCAGATCGCAGACCTGATCCTGGCAGCCGCAGGTCAGCGGGAATAACCCGCCACAACGAAAACGCCCCGGAAAACCGGGGCGTTTTTTATTGCTGGTCCGGTGACGGCAAACCTATTCGAGTCCCTGCGCGCCCGGCATGTCCTGCGTCGGTGCGATGTCCGCAGCCGGCTTGGCCGGGGCCGAGCCGGTCGTGACCGCCTGCGGCGCGGCAGCCTGCACGTCCGTGGGTTTCGGCTGGGGCGTGGCGGCCGGCACGTCTGCCGGCTTCGCCGGCGGCGCTGCCGCCTGGACCTCCGCGGGCTTCGGCTGCGGGGCCACGGCTTGCGCCGGATCGGAGGCCGCAAGCGGTTTGGCGGCCAGCGGTTTGGCCTTCGGAATCGGGACCGAATGGCTTGCGACCTTCGGGCCGGAAGGCGGTGACGCCGTCCCCTGAGGCCCCGTCACCTGAGGGGCCATCACGTGAGGTCCTGGCGCGTAAATGGCCGACGATTCCTCGAACTGACCGCCAGCGCGCCAGGCCGGCACGAAGCGGATGATGCGGCCGTCGCGCGCGCTGATGACCAGCCGGCCGTCCTCGCCGCCGCGATCGATCACTGCGATGGTATAGACCCAGCCCCGGAGCCGGGGGATGCCGAGCGGCGAAAACCCGTTCTCGCGCAGCACCGTATAGACCTCGGTCGCCGGCAGCAGCGACGGGCCGTAGCGGGGCCCGGGAACCTCGTGCGGCACGCCCACATAAGGTCCGCCGAAGTCGGACACCGCCGCATAGGGCGCGCGCCTGGCCTCATGCGGCGTCTGCGCCTGCGCGCCGGCCGCCATCAGCACAAGTGCCGTCGCCAGGGATCCCGTGAAAAACTTCATTACCCGATGCTCCTGTATACCCCGCCGCCTCCGGACCGGTGACGGGAGCTTTCCGCTCTCTCGCCAGCCATTCCAGGCGCGAACTTCACCGCGAATTCCGGCGGTCCTTGGGCCGGATCGGGGCGCGTTTGCCGCAAATTCCCGGGCGGCGTTTTCCCCCGCGGCGGCTTGCGGATAAGCATGCGGGCAAGGACTTTCACGCGCTTGTGTGATAGATAAAAATTTGGCATGGTCGGAGTTAGGACAGTATCACTGTCTCAATTGCGAGGCGGTCCCGGCACAGGGATTGCAACGAGACCGTGGTGCTAAGAGCTCCAGGGCAGTGCAGGCAAGGCCGTTCCTCAGGGACGTTGAACGCCCAAGCCTGAATTTAAGAAATTGCGGCTCGCGGCGGACGAGCGGTGGCCCGGTGGGTGCCGCAAGCGTCCAAGGTGCGCCGACGACGGCGGTGAGGCCTTAGCCTGATTGAGAGGACTGAGATGAGCGGGTCGGAATTCGAGCGCGAAAATATCGTGACAGAAGCACTGTCGGCGACCGCGGCTTCGAAACCGGCCGACATGCTGCTTGATGTCACCCCGCGCGAACACAATTGGCGGCCGGCGGCCGAGGGCCTTTACGATCCGAGCCTGGAGAAGGACTCCTGCGGCGTCGGCTTCATCGCCAACATCAAGGGCAAGAAGTCGCATCAGATCGTCTCCGATGCGATCAGCATTCTCTGCAACCTCGAGCATCGCGGCGCGGTCGGCGCCGATCCGCGCGCCGGTGACGGCGCCGGCATCCTGGTGCAGATCCCGCACGCATTCTTCTCGCGCAAGGCGGCCGAGATCGGCTTCCAGTTGCCGGAGCCCGGCCACTACGCCATCGGCGCGCTGTTCATGCCGAAGGAGACGGCGTGGCGGAAGGTGATCCAGAGCATCATCGCCGACGAGATCAAGAAGGAAGGCCTGATGCTGCTCGGCTGGCGCGACGTGCCGACCGACAACTCCTCGCTCGGCGAAACCGTCAAGCCGACCGAGCCCGCCAACATGCAGGTATTCATCGGCCGCAACGGCACGGCGAAGACCGAGGACGAGTTCGAGCGCAGGCTCTATATCCTGCGCAAGTCGATCTCGCAGGCGATCTATCAGCGCCGCGACCGCGGCATGGCCGGCTATTACCCGGTCTCGATGTCGTGCCGCACCGTGATCTACAAGGGCATGTTCCTCGCCGACCAGCTCGGCAAGTACTATCCCGACCTGCACGAGAGCGATTTCGAGAGCGCGCTGGCGCTGGTGCATCAGCGCTTCTCGACCAACACCTTCCCGGCCTGGTCGCTGGCGCATCCCTACCGCTTCATCGCCCACAACGGCGAAATCAACACGCTGCGCGGCAACGTCAACTGGATGGCGGCGCGCCAGGCTTCCGTGCATTCGGAACTCTACGGCAAGGACATCAGCCGGCTGTGGCCGATCTCCTACGAAGGCCAGAGCGACACCGCCTGCTTCGACAACGCGCTGGAATTCCTGGTGCAGGGCGGCTACTCGCTGCCGCACGCCGTCATGATGATGATTCCGGAAGCGTGGGCCGGCAATCCGCTGATGGATGAAACGCGCCGCGCCTTCTACGAATATCATGCAGCGCTGATGGAGCCGTGGGACGGCCCCGCCGCGATCGCCTTTACCGACGGTCGCCAGATCGGCGCCACGCTCGACCGCAACGGGCTGCGCCCGGCGCGCTATCTCGTCACCAAGGACGACCGCATCGTGATGGCGTCCGAAATGGGCGTGCTGAAGATTCCGGAGGACCAGATCGTCACCAAGTGGCGGCTGCAGCCCGGCAAGATGCTGCTGGTCGACCTCGAACAGGGACGCCTGATTCCGGACGACGAGATCAAGGCTGATCTGGCCAAGAGCCATCCCTACAGCGACTGGCTGCATCGCACC
>CAWGLP010000024.1:0-27468 GCA_963823485.1 uncultured Alphaproteobacteria bacterium | reverse complement strand
TTGGTGAGCCCTATGGCACCCTGCTCCTGACACTTGCGGTTACCATCATCGAGGTGGCGCTGATCGCAACCATCATGCTCGGCGACAAGCCAGTGCCGGCATTGGCGCGGGATACCGTGTTTGCGGTGGTGATGATCGTCTGCAACGGGCTGGTCGGCCTGTGCATCTTCATCGGCGGCCTGCGCTATCGCGAGCAGGATTTCCAGGTCTCCGGCGCCAACCTCTATCTCAGCGTGCTGTTCGTGCTGGCGACGATCACGCTGGTCATGCCTAATTATACGATGACGACGCCGGGGCCGGTCTATTCGGCGGGACAACTCGCCTTCGTGGATGTGGTCACGCTGCTGCTCTACGGCGTTTTCCTTTATACCCAGACCATCCGGCATCGCGATTACTTCATCAAGGGCAGCGCCGGCTCTGCCGGCGAAACCTCGCCGTTGTCGAACCGCATGCTGGTGTTCAGCATCGTTCTGTTGCTGATTTCCCTGCTTGCGGTGGTGCTGCTGGCGAAGAAGTTCTCGCTGGTGGTCGATGTCGTGACCGCGATGATCGGTGCTCCGCCGGCGTTTGCCGGCGTCCTCGTCGCGCTCCTGATCCTGCTGCCGGAGGGCGTCAGCGCCATTGCCGCAGCGCGCAGCAATGATTTGCAGAAGAGTATCAATCTCGCGCTCGGGTCGTCGCTGGCGACGATCGGGCTGACCATTCCTGCGGTCGGACTGGTGGCCTATGTCCTCGACAAGGAACTTGTGCTCGGGCTGAACGGTCAGGGCATGGTGCTGTTGCTGCTGACCTTCGCGCTGAGCATGCTTACCTTTGGCACCGGCCGCACCAACATCATGTTCGGGCTCCTGCATATGGTGGTGTTCGCCATATTCCTGTTCCTGTCGCTCGTGCCGTGAGGCGGAGTGCGCTATGCAGGGATCGCAATCCCACGCTTCGACAGGAGACATGCCATGCTCGCCGCCAAATCCGACGTTCAGGTCGATACCCCCGAAGTCCGCGTGACCGAATGGCGGCTGGCGCCGGGCAGCGCCACCGGCCATCACACCCACGGGATGGATTACGTGATCGTGCCGGTGACGTCGGGTGAAATGACCATCGTCGCGCCGAACGGCGAGCGTTCCAAGGCGCAACTCGGGGTCGGCAAATCCTATTTCCGCAAGGCCGGCGTGCAGCATGACGTGCTCAACGAGACGGCGAACGAAATCGTCTTTCTCGAGGTCGAACTGAAGCCCTGATCCGCCCCCGGGCGCCGGGACGTTTCGCTTTCCCGGCCTTCCGGCCGGCGATGGCTGTCCAGAGCCCCCGCGACCGATATCGGGCGATTCTGCGGCGGTCGCGGAACACGAAACGTTGTACTGGAGCGCCAATTGCCACCGATCCGTCGCAGTTGATCCCTGAATGTGCCTCAAAGTTCCAGCATCAAAACGGGCCGCAGGGAGTGGCAGGCATGCTGAAATACCTGAAGAAATTTGCGGTAGACATCTTTCCTTCGGTGGCCGCAACCGTCATCGGGGCGTACATCGTCAACCACTACATCGTCACCAAGCCCGGCACGGCAGCGCCTCCTGCGGCCGCGGTGTCGACCACCGATCCCAAGGGGGAGGGCAAGGCCGAGCCCACCCCTGAAGCCAGGCGCATGGCTGCCAGGCCTGCCGAGAGTCCGGCCGAGGTCGGCAACCTTCCGGCCGCGGGCGTGAAGGCGCGAGGTATCTCCGAGAAGGCCATCATGGAAAAGACCGCCGCCGAGCGGCCCACGGTGGTCGAAAAGCCGCAAGAGAAGGCTCAGGAGAAGGCCGAAGCAAAGCCCGATACCAAGCCGGACGCCAAGTCCGCCGATGCGCCCGCCGAGACCGTGAGCACCTCCGCCGAGCCGCGCCGTCATCAGGTCGCGCCGCGTGAAAAGGAAAAGATCAGGGTCGTGCTGCCGTCGCTCGTGCAGCCCGTTCCGTCCGCCGCCGCCCCGGCCCAAGTCGCGTCCGCGCCAAACGCCGCGTCCGCGCCAACCCCTGCAGTGCCGGCCGAGAATGCGGCTGCGCCCGAGGAACGCCGCGACGCCAACGATCTGGCGCGCGCGGCGATCGAGCGCCTGCGCAGCAATCCCGACATTTCGCCGCGTCCGGCCGAAGCGGCAACGGTGCGTGTGCCGGAGATCGCACGTCCCGAGATCGTCCGTCCCGAGACGGCCCGAGTCGCGCCTGCGCCAGCGCTTCGTCCGCTGCCGCCGCCGATCATGGTCTCGGCCCCGCCGCCTGGTGAAACCGCTGCGCCGCCGCGGCCGCCTTATGCAGCCAATGTCGGAGCGATCGATCCGCAGCGCCCGACGCCGCCGGCCGGAGATTCCGCTCTCGCGCCCGCTCGATCTGCGCGCCGAAGCGGCGGAGCCGTCGGTGCGCGACCGCGCCACGGCGGCTGCCGAAGACGCGCTATCGACGGCGAAGTCGATCTTCCACGCCGTGCTTCCGAAGTAGAAGTTGCAGTTTAGCCGCCTGTGCGGGCGAGGCCGCTGCGCGCGGCTTCGTCCTTGGGGCGCAATGCGAGCGCGCGGCCGTAGGAAGCGGACGCCTTGGCCTTGTCGCCGAGCCGCTCATAGGTGACGCCGCGGGCCGACCAGGCTTGCGCGCTGTTCGGATCGGCCTGCACGGCCTCATCGAGATCGGATGCCGCTTCCTTGGCCTTGTCGAGTGCAAGGTAGCTGTTTGCGCGCGCCAGCAGTGGTTCGGTGCGCTGGGGTGACAGGCCGCTGGCCGCCGTGAAGTCGGTGATCGCCTCTTCGTGCCGCTTCTCGGCCTGATGAATCAGGCCGCGGCCATAGAGGGCCTGCATGTTGTACGGATCGAGCGCGAGCGCGCGCTCGAACGCCGCGAGCGCCTCGTCGCTCTTGCCTGACCTGGCCAGCGTCTGGCCGCGTGCAGCGAAGCCCTGAGCCTCAGTGGTGTTCTGTGCACTGGCCGTTTCGGCAGGCTTGGTTACGGCTGGTTGCGGCTTTTCCTTGTCCGATCCCCACGATCCCAGGTCGAACGAGCAACCGCCGAGCGGCAGGGTGAGGGTTATCGCGAGCAATGCCAGAGACGCGCTGGCGCCGCGCGCCGTCCCCGGAAAATTACTGCAAACAGTAATCGGCATATGGCGAATACCCGCGCGTCCTGAATGTCAGTGGTAGCCCGCCCGGTTGCAAAATGCATCGATCAATATAGCCGCAATGGCGACTGCGCATTGCGGCGGGCGGTGCGCAACGCGCTTTCCGGCTGCACTCCGGATGCCAAAAACAAAAACGCGGACCCAAGGCCCGCGTTTTCCAACGGATGTCTGTGTGAAGCGCTCAGCGCGGTCCGCGCGGACCTGCGCCCGGACCACCACGGCCGCCAGCGCCGCCACGGTCGCCACCAGGACCGGCGCCGAACACCGGCTTCGGCTTCATCGGCAGCAGGCCTTCGCGCTGCAGCTTCTTGCGGGCCAGCTTGCGCGCGCGGCGCACGGCTTCGGCCTTTTCACGGGCCTTCTTCTCGGACGGCTTTTCGTAGTGGCCGCGGAGCTTCATCTCGCGGAAAATACCCTCGCGCTGCATCTTCTTCTTCAGCGCCTTGAGGGCCTGATCGACATTGTTATCGCGGACGAGAACCTGCACGCGGCATCCTCTTTCAATTGATCGGATAGGAATTCTGGTAAAGCGAAGGGCCGGCAAATGGCCTGGCCCTCAACCCTGAGCGCGGGCATGTAGCAGACAAAGTCGCGGATGTCCACCGGAGAAGGCGGCTTTTGCGCCAAGAAAGCCAAAGAAACCGGCCTAGAATGGCATGATTCGGGGCCATGGTCCGAATAGGTGAACTAACGGGCCCATCACGGGGTCTTTCCTGATGTTCCTGTGTAATCCAGCGACCTAGAATCGACAGGGAGGCGAAAAATGAATTCCAAGAAATATGCTGCCGAGGCGATCGGCACGTTCTGGCTTACTTTTGCGGGGTGCGGCAGCGCGGTGATCGCGGCCGGATTTCCGCAGGTCGGCATCGGGCTCGTTGGTGTTTCGCTGGCCTTTGGCCTGAGTGTCGTCACCATGGCCTATGCGATCGGCCATATCTCCGGTTGCCATCTCAATCCGGCCGTCACGGTCGGGCTCGCCGCCGGCGGGCGCTTCCCGACCGGTCAGATCCTGCCCTATATCGTTGCGCAGGTGATCGGCGCGATCGTGGCGGCGGGGGTGCTCTATGTGATCGCAAGCGGCGCCCCCGGCTTCGACGTCAGCAAGGGCTTCGCGTCCAACGGCTTTGATGCGCATTCGCCCGGCAAGTACAGCATGATGGTCTGCTTCCTCACCGAGGTGGTGATGACCATGATGTTCCTGTTCATCATCATGGGCTCCACCCACGGCAAGGCGCCGGCGGGCTTCGCTCCGCTGGCGATCGGCCTCGCGCTGGTGATGATCCATCTCGTCAGCATTCCCGTCACCAACACCTCGGTGAACCCGGCGCGCAGCACCGGGCCGGCGCTGTTCGTTGGCGGCTGGGCGATCGCGCAGCTCTGGCTGTTCTGGGTGGCGCCCCTGATCGGCGGAGCGATCGGCGGCGTGCTCTATCGCTGGCTCAGCGAGGAGCCGGGCGGCATCGTCGAAGGCGTGAAGCGGGGATAACTGGATGAATTCGACGTGAGCTTCGGCAGGCAAGCTACTTCTTGCCTGCCGGAGCCACTTCGGTGACGTGGCCCATCTTGCGGCCGGGGCGGGGCGGACCCTTGCCGTAGAGATGCACGGTGGCGCCCGGAACGGTCAGCCATTGTTCGTAGGCCAGGATGTCGTCGCCGATCAGGTTGGTCATGGTGACCGCGCCGTGGCGCACCGGCTTGCCGAGCGGCCAGCCGGCGATCGCCCTGATATGTTGCTCGAACTGCGAGATCGAGGCGCCGTCCAGCGTCCAGTGTCCGGAATTGTGCACCCGCGGCGCGATCTCGTTGACCAGCACGCTCGACCCGCCATTTCCGTCGACCACGAACATTTCGACGGCGAGGACGCCGACATAGTCGAGCGCGGTTGCGATCTTCTCGGCGATTGATCGCGCCTCTGCAGCCAGCGCATCCGGAATCGCGGCCGGCGCACGGGATATCTTCAGGATATGATCACGGTGCTCGTTCTCGGTGACGTCGTAGCATTCGACGGCGCCGTCCGCCGAACGCGCGGCGATCACGGAAATCTCGCGCTCGAAAGGCACGAAGGCTTCGAGGATCGCCGACTTGGTGCCGAGATCTTCCCAGACCTGGTCGGGATCGTCGCCCTCGCGAATGATCGCCTGGCCCTTGCCGTCATAACCGAAGCGGCGCGTCTTGATGACGGCCGGAAGGCCGATGCGCTTGATCGCCGTCCGCAGCGTATCTGCCGAAGATACATCGGCGTAATCGGCGGTGCCGATTTCCAGCCGCTTGACGAAATCTTTCTCGATCAGGCGATCCTGCGTCGTCTCGAGGATCTTCTGCGCGGGCAACACGGGGCGCCGTGCGGCCAATACCATCGCGGTCGCGGCCGGCACGTTCTCGAATTCATAGGTGATGACGTCGACGTCGTTGGCGAACAGTTCCAGCGCCTCGACATCGGCATATTCGGCACAGGTCGCATTCAACACCACGTCGAAGGCGGGCGAATCCGGGTCGGGCGAAAACACCTGGCATTTGAGGCCGAGGCGCGCCGCAGCCATGGCCAGCATCCGGCCCAATTGTCCGCCGCCGAGAATTCCGATGGTGTCGCCCGGCTTCAGCTTCACCCGTTTTGAGGCCGTCACGCCGACCCCTCCGGGCGTTCCTTGACCGCATCGGTCTGCTGCTTGCGCCAGGTGGCCAGTCGCGTGGCGAGTGCGGGATCGCTGAGCGCGAGCACGGCCGCGGCGAGCAATGCGGCGTTGATCGCGCCGGCCTTGCCGATCGCCAGGGTTCCAACCGGTACGCCCGCCGGCATCTGCACGATCGAATAGAGCGAATCGAGGCCCGACAGCGTCTTGGATTCGACGGGAACGCCGAACACCGGAAGTTCCGTCAGCGCCGCCGCCATGCCCGGCAGATGGGCTGCGCCGCCGGCGCCGGCGATGATGATCTTGAAGCCAGCGGCCTTGGCGCCCTTGGCGAAGCTGAACAGGCGGTCGGGGGTCCGGTGGGCGGAGACGATGCGTTTTTCGCAGGCGATGCCGAGCGCAGCCAGCGTCTCGGCGGCGTGGCGCATGGTCTCCCAGTCCGATTGGCTGCCCATGATGATGGCTACGGGTGCGGTCATATCGTCAATTCTGCTCGGGAATCCAGAAACATAGGCCGGACTATAGGCTCGGCCGGGGGTTCATCCAAGGCGTGGCAAGGGATCAGGAATGGACTATCCTGTCTTGGTGAATCCCGGCAAGCCTTCAAAAGCAAGCCTGCACAGGGAAGGCCATGAAGAAGAAAACCAGCGCAGGCGCCTCGGGGGCTGCAAAACGCCCCAAAAGGGCGGCTGCCGGGCGGAAAGCCGCGCCGTCCCGCGCCAGCGCGGCTGCATCCCGCTTGCCCGCGGCCTCCGCCGACAGCAAGGCGACCATCCGCCGGCTGAAGGCGCAATTGGCCATTGCGCAGGCGCGGATCGAGGAACTGCAGGCTGCCGCCGAAACCGACTTTCTGCTGGATATTCCGAACCGCCGCGGCTTCGAGCGGGAACTGCATCGCGCGATCGCCTACATCAAACGATATCGCGCCGGCGGCGCGCTGGTCGTGCTCGACGTCGATCGGCTGAAACCGATCAACGATGAATTTGGGCATGCCGCAGGCGACCAGGTGCTCAAGGCCATTGTCGCGACGCTACAGCGACAGGTCCGATCCTCCGACATCGTCGGCCGGCTTGGCGGTGACGAGTTCGCACTGCTGTTGTGGAACCTCAGCGGCATCGACGCCAAGGCGAAGGCGGCGGCTCTGGAAGAAGCGATCGATCTCCTCACCTTCGACTTTCGCGGTCGCACCGTGACGGCAGGCGCATCCGCCGGCGTTACGATCCTCGACATCCACTCGGAAGCCGGTCGCGCGCTGGAAGAGGCCGACGCCGCCATGTATGTGCGCAAGGCGCAGCGGCGGCACGAGGTGCCGTGAACTCGCGCGTCGTTGCCACGGCGATCTCTAAAGCCCGCTCAAATCGTCCGGTACGTTGCCGAATTTGCGCAGCAGATGCGCATCGCCGAACTCGCCGATCATGGGATCGCCGCTGCGGCTGAAGGCGATGGCGCCGATGCTGCCGGCCATCCGCGACATCATTTCGGCACGTCGCAACGCCGTGGTCGGGCTCTGACATTCTTCCGCTGTGCCCGCGACCGGCGAGCCGTCGTCGTCCTGCAAAAATGGCATCGCGACGTAGTAGGTGACATCGGCCATTGCTTCGCTCCGGGTTTGATCAATCAGGCAGCGTCGCTCGCGTGAGACGTTCTCGCCGGCACGCAGCCGGCAGAGATCGCCGACTGCAATTCCTCCAGTTCGGTCTCCAGATATTCGTTCGCCATGATCAGTGCCTTGATGGTCGAGCGCAGGTTGCCGTCGCACATCGCAATCGCCTGATCGCAGGCCTGCTCATAGCGGCTGTTGTCGGAAATGGACGGTGGGGCGGACATGGCGGGACTCCCTGGCTGGCGGCAGACATTCATGTTCTCTTTTTGTTCTATCGAAGTCAAGCGGCGTCCAGGACCGCGGCGCGTTTTCTTGCTGGCCGGCCAGGCTGCGCAGCGGCGCGGTTCATCGCGATCGTCGCGTTGTGGATGTCGGGGAATTATTCCGCGGCTGAATAGCGCAGCCGCTGCGCCATTTTCGCGCGGCGTCGCGGTTACGCGATGATGTCGGGGGTGATCTGGTCTTCGATGAAGGCGATGCGATCGCGCAGTTGCAGCTTGCGTTTCTTCAACCGCTGCAGCCGCAGCAGGTCCGGCGCCGGCGACTGATGCAGCGCGTCGATCGCCGCATCGAGATCGCGATGCTCCTGCTGCAGGCGGGCGAGCTCGTTTTCGAGCTCGCGCTCATCTTGGTCGGTCATGGTGTGCGTTAACTAAAAGGACGATGTGGTTGTGAACGGATACTGCGCGCCATGAATGAATATCGCCCCTGCAACGCCGGTCCGCAAGCTGACCGGGTTCCCTACTCACGATTGGTTACAGATAAATCCGAAAATATGAGAAGCCCGATTCTGGATTGCCATCGACAGACTTGCGGGCTGGTGTACACTCACTCGTCCGGATCGAATCTGAGGTTTCACCCACCGAGGAGATTTCGTATGGCACTTGAAGCGCATCTTGTTGAACTTGAACGTAAACACAAGATTCTCGAGAACGAATTGCACGAAGCGCTCGTGCACCTTTCCACAGATGACCTGCAAATCGTCGAGTTGAAGCGCCGCAAGTTGATGGTCAAGGACCAGATCGAGCGGTTGAAGGCTACCGTCGGCGAAACCATCCACTAACCAGTCCAGCAAGTAGTGAAAACGCCATGCGGCCGGATGGGCGCTGTTGCGCTCATCCGCCTGAGGCGCTGGTCACGGTATTGCGTCAGGCTTCCGCCAGCACGCCGACGTGGTCGGCGATCGCGAGCGACGACGTCAGTCCCGGCGATTCGATACCAAACAGATTGATCAGCCCTTCGACGCCATGCTCCTTCGGACCCTGGATCAGAAAATCCTGCGTGGCGACGGCGGGCGGCACGATCTTGGGACGTATTCCGGAATAGCTCGGCATCAGCGCGCCGTCGGGCAGCGTCGGCCAGTAGCGCCGGATGGCCGGATAGAACCGTTCCGCCCGCGCGGGGTCCACGGTGTAGTCGATGCTCTCGATCCATTCCACGTCGGGGCCGAACCGCGCTTGTCCGGCCATGTCGAGCGTGAGATGCACCCCCAACCCACCAGGCTCCGGCACCGGGTAGATCAGACGCGAAAACGGCGCCCGCGCGCTGCAACTGAAATAGTTGCCCTTGGCCAGATAGGGTGAAGGGATCAGCGCGACCGGCATGCCGTCGATGCTGCGCGCCACGGCAGGCGCGTTCAGCCCGGCGGCGTTGACGAGCAGGTTGCAGGCAAGAGTCAGCGGCGCTTCGCCGCCGGCCTCGAGTTCGATCCGGCCGGCGGTCGCGCGTGCGTGCAGCAGCGGCGTATGGAACGCATAGGCCGCACCGGCCGCTTCGGCGTCGCCGCGCAGCGCCAGCATGTAGGCGTGGCTGTCAATGATGCCGGTGGACGGCGACAGCAGTGCGGCATCGCAGTTCAGCGCCGGCTCCAGCGCCCGCGCGGCGTCGCCCGTCAGCACCTGCAAATCGTCGACCCCGTTGGCTTCGGCATGGGCGCGGATCGATTGCAGCTTTTTGGTTTCCTCCGCTGTCGTTGCCACGATCAGCTTGCCGCAATTGCGGTGCGGGATGCCGTGGTCGCCGCAATACCGGTAGAGCGCGTGCTTGCCGCTGACGCACATCAGCGCCATCAGGCTGCCGGCGCGGTAATAGATGCCGGCGTGGATCACCTCGCTGTTGCGCGAGGAGGTGACGGTGCCGATCCCCTCGGCCGCTTCCAGCACGATCACTTCGCGGCCCGACTGGGCCAGGCGACGCGCAATCGCGAGGCCGATCACCCCCGCTCCGATGACGACGCAATCGACTTTTTCCATGTCAGCTTCAAGCCCGGCAATTTGGCGCAGCGAGCGGCTTCTGCCGTGCTCCGCGACTATCGCTCATTTCCGAGAGCAATCGAACAACCCTTTGGTTTGTCTCGATATACGCCCCGCCATTCCCGTTAGTGAAGTATTAATCACGTCAGGGCAATTGCCGTAATTCGGCGCACATTTCGAGGGTATGTGGGTAGTCGTTTACCTGATCCAAACCCGTCAAGCCAGACACTCCGCCGGCAAATCCTTCGGGTGGGTAATGGTTGACGAGAACTGGCAGGCAAGCGGGAGGAATTTGATTCCGGCGCAGGCCTTGGCCTGTCTGCTCGCCGCTGCCTTCCCGTGCGATCTGGCCTGGGGGGCCGCGTCCTCCGGCGGCTTGGCGCCGCCGAGCTATATCGGCGAACTCGACCCCAACACGCTCTGGCAGATCCTGCTCGGAGGCCTTGTCGGCACCGCCTTCCTGGTTGCGGTTGGCATCTGGACGCTGGCTGCGCTGCGCGGCGCCAAACGCGCAAACCTGCGGCGCAGCGCCTTCATCAGTTCGGCCCTGAACAATCTCAATCAGGGCGTGATGATGACCAACGCGCAAAACCGCGTGGTCTTCTGCAACGACCGCTTTCTCGAGATCTATGGTTTCAGCCGCGCCGACATTTCGAGCAACATGAGCGGCCGGGATCTGGTCGAGCTGCGGCGCACGCGCGGCCTGCTCAACATCAGCGCCGACGAATTCGGCGAACTCGCGCGCCGCCCGGAAGGCGTCATTACCGAACTGCCCGGCGGGCGGGCGGTACTGTCGAAGATGTTCCGCCTGCCCAATGGCGGAACGATCGGAACGCATGAGGACTGCACCGAGCAACGCATGCTGTCCCGCAAGCTGGCGTCGACCACCAAGTTTCTCGAATCGGTGCTCGACAACGTCCCGGTCTGCGTCGCTGCCAAGAATATCGAGGACGGCCGCTACATCTTCGTCAACCGGGCGTTCGAGCGCTTCTCGCGCTTCTCCCGCGATCACATCGTCGGCAAGCGCGCCGACGAAATCTTCCGGCCTGAAACCGCGAAGAGCATCGCGTTGACCGACCAGGCCGCGCTCAATGCGCCGGAAGGCTATCATCGCACCGAGTATGTGGTCGAACGCGGCGACGAAAAGCGGGTTCTCTCCTCCAACCGCGTGGTTGCACGCAACGCGAACAACGAGCCGGAATTCCTGATCGCGCTGTTCGACGATGTCACCGACCGGCGTTCGCTGTCCCGCGAGCTGGAAAACACCAAGAAGTTCCTCGAACTGGTGGTCGACAACATCCCGGTGTCGCTGATCGTGGAGCGCGTCAGCGACGGACGATATCTGCTCGCCAACCGCAGCGCCGAGACCATCCTCAATCGCCGCCGCGAGGATGCCACCGGCTTGACCGCTGCCGACATCTTCAATCCGCGTGAAGCCAAGCTGATCATCGCGCGCGACGAGGCCGCCATCAAGAAGCGCGGCCTGCTCACCGAAGAACATCCGATCTCGACCAAGGACGGCTTGCGGCTGTTCCTGACCCGCCGCATGACGGTTCTCGACGACGCCGGCGAGCCGCAATACCTGATCAAGACCCATGAGGACGTCACCGATCGCCGCCAGACCGAAGCGCGGATGGCGCACATGGCCTATCACGACGGCCTGACCGATCTGCCGAACCGCGCTGCCTTCCTGCAGGCGCTGGCCCAGATGATCGAGGCCTGCGTTGACACCGACGAGGAGTTCGCGGTGCTCTGCGTCGACCTCGACGGACTGAAGGAAATCAACGACGTGTTCGGCCACGCCATGGGCGACAAGCTCCTGATAGAGGTCGCCGGCCGCATTCAGGCCTGCGCCCGCGGCGGCGTGGTGGCCCGCCTCTCCGGCGACGAGTTCGGCCTGATCATCGACGGCAAGCAGCCCGAGGCCGGTCTGGCGCTGGCCGAAAAGCTCGCGCAGGTCCTGTCGGACGAATTCGTCATCGACGGCAAGTCGGTGCGGACGGGTGTCACAACCGGCATTGCCGTGTTTCCGCACAATGGTCTGGATGCGGCCTCGCTGCTTGCCAATTCCGGCGCGGCGCTGTTCCGCGCCAAGCAGAAATCGCGCGGGTCGATCAGCCTGTTCGAACCCGAGATGGACCAGCAGATCCGCGACCGCCGCGTCCTGCACCAGGACCTCTCGATGGCGATCAGGAACGGCGAATTGTCGTTGCACTACCAGCCGCAGGCGGCGTCGGGTCCGACGGTCGCTGCCAGCAAGGTGATCGGCTTCGAGGCGCTGGCCCGCTGGATGCACCCCGTGCGTGGATTCGTTTCGCCGGGCGAATTCATTCCGCTGGCGGAAGAAAGCGGCCTGATCGTCGAAATGGGCGTCTGGATCCTGCGCGAAGCCTGCCGGGAAGCCGCCTCCTGGCCGGTGCCGCTGCAGATCGCCGTCAATTTGTCGCCGGCGCAATTCATGCACGGCGACGTGGTCAGCCTGGTGCACTCGATTCTGCTCGAAACCGGCCTGGCGCCGGACAGGCTCGAACTGGAAATCACCGAAGGCGTGCTGATCGAGGACTTCGACCGTGGCCTCGCACTGTTGCGGCGGCTGAAGGCGCTCGGTGT
Source organism: uncultured Alphaproteobacteria bacterium (assembly GCA_963823485.1). Taxonomy (GTDB): domain Bacteria; phylum Pseudomonadota; class Alphaproteobacteria; order Rhizobiales; family Xanthobacteraceae; genus Bradyrhizobium. The sequence goes on along the minus strand of CAWGLP010000024.1, from coordinate 15,232 downwards.
CCGGATCTCGATGGACGATTTCGGCTCCGGCTATTCCTCGCTGAGCTACCTGCAGGCGTTCCCGTTCGACAAGATCAAGATCGATCGCGCCTTCGTCATGAACCTCGGCCGCAATCCGCAATCGGCGGCGATCGTTCGCGCCGTCATCGACCTCGGTCATGGCCTCGGAATGTCGATCGTTGCCGAAGGCGTCGAGACCCAGGAACAGCTCGGCTTCCTGGCGGAGGAAGGCTGCGACGCGGTGCAGGGTTATCTGCTCGGCAAGCCCGCGCCGATCGGACAGTACGCCGCGCTGGTCGGCCGCAACATCGCGAGCGAACCGGACGCCACGCGCAAGCTCGCCAGCGCCTGAGCCCCGCGAGGGTCGTATCGCGGACGGCAGGTTTGCGTGGACAATCACGTGTCATCCACTTTTGGCCATCATGAACGAGTGTAGTGAACGCGGTTCTCTGCAGTAGTGCACGCGTATGGCGGACTACGATCTCGCGATCATCGGCGGCGGCTTGAACGGCGTCAGCATCGCGCGCGACGCCGCCGGTCGCGGGCTGCGCGTGATCCTGCTGGAGCAGGGCGATCTTGGTTCGGGCGCTTCCTCGGCCTCGCCGCGACTGATCCATGGCGATCTGGCGGGGCTGGAGCGCCGGCATTTTCTTCGCGTCCGCTCGGCGCTGGCCGAGCGTGACATCTGGCTCCGGATCGCGCCGCATCTGGTGCGCCCGATGCGCTTTGCCATTCCCGCCCATTCCGACGAACGCCCAGCCTGGCAGTTGCGTTCGTGGCTATTGCTGTACGACCGGCTGGCCGCGCGTTCCGGCCTGCCGGCATCGTGACCGTCGATGTCACGCATCATCCCGTCGGCAATGCGCTGAAGCGGCCGTTCGGCACCGCGTTCGAGTATTCCGACTGCGTCGTGGACGACACGCGTCTGGTGGTGCTCACCGCTGTCGATGCCGCCGCGCGCGGCGCTGTGATCCGTACCGGCGCCCGTTGCACCCGGGCCGAGCGCGGCAAGGAGTGGCGGCTGGTGACGAAAGATCGCGGCTTTCGCCGGGTGATCACGTCAAGGGCCGTAGTCAACGCGACGGGCGCCTGGATATCGTCCGTTGCCGAGACGGTGTTGCGCGTGCCTCCGCCGCGCCTCGCCGCCGTTCAGATGGGCCAGATCGTGGTCCGGCGCCTGTTCGACAGCGACAACATCTATGTGTTCCAGAACCGGGACGGGCGGTTGATCTTCGCAAGCCCCTATGAGCGCGACTTTACCCTGATCGGCACCGTGGGCCACGCCTTCAAGGGCGATCCCGCCATCGTCGCGATGTCGGCCAGTGATGTCGCCTATCTCTGCGATGCGGCCAACCGCTATTTCCGCGAGCGGATCGAGACCGTCGACGTGGTGCGCACGCTCTCGGGCGCCAACATGGCGGTCAATCCGTCCGGCGGACGATCTTCCCGCGACGGCGCGATCACGCTCGACTATGGGCGCGGCAGGGCGCCGCTGATCACCATTTTCGGCGGCGACACCACTACGTCGCGGTTGCGCGCGGAGAAGGCGGTGTCGAAGCTGACGCCGTTCTATCCGATGTCCTCGCGCTGGACTGCAAAGGCGCCGCTGCCCGGCGGCGATTTTGCCTGGGACCGATTCGAGAACGAGGTCGATGACGCGCGCGAGCGCTGGCCGTTCCTGGGCGAGGATCAGGCAAGGCGGCTGGTCGCCGCCTATGGCTCGAACGTCAAGGTATTCATGGGCGATGCCAGGACGCGAGCCGACCTCGGTCCGGCGTTCGGGCCGGACCTGACGGGCGCCGAGGTGCGCTATCTCATGGCTCGGGAATGGGCGCGCTTCGCGGACGACGTGTTGTGGCGGCGCACCAAGCTGGGCCTCACGGTGCCGCCGGCGGAACGTGAAGCGCTCGCCGATTTCATGGCGCGTGACTGCGTGCAGCCGGCGTAGTCCGTCTCAGTGTTTCTGCCGTGCCTGCCGTGACCATGCCTCGTCGCGGGCTGATGGCCGGCGGTCGAGACGGGCCGAGATCCGCTTCGCCGCCCTGTCGCCCTGGCCGGCGCGCAGCAGCGCCACGATCAGCGTGTCTTCCCACAATTCGCGCTGGGCGTGGCTGCCGCCGATCCGCGGCAACTCGGCGATCGCGGGTTCGAGCAGACCGATCGCGCTTTCATTGTCGCCTTGCGCAAACGCCCGGACGCCGCGGCACAGATCGATCGCGGCGCGGCCCGGCGCGAGCTTGCCGTCGGCAGCGCGCCCCTCCAGTTGGCTCAACCGCATATCGAGCGCGCCGCTATCCGTCATCGCCGCGGCAAGGGCAAAATGAACGTCGGCGAAATGCGCGCCGGCCTGCGGAAAATACTGCTCGCCATAGGCGACCATGTCGCGCCAATGGCTGTCCAGGCCATCCTTGCCGGCCAGCGCCAGCCGCCATAGCAGCGATGCTCCGTCGGTGAAGATATTCAGCGGCGGGTAGGGGCGTCCCGCCGGCTTGATATGCTGTTCGTAGATCGCAAGCGCGCCGTCGAGATCGCCGGCGTCGAGCAACGACAGTGCGACATGCCAGGCCAGGTGCCCGTGCAGGAAGCTCTGGCGATCATGCGCGGGCATCCATTGTGATAGAAAGCCGCGGCCGGCCTCCATGTCGCCCTGTTCGAACATCGCATGCGACAGGCCATGCGCGGCGCTGGCGTTCGCGGATCGCAGCGACATCGCGCGTTCGGACAGTTCCCGTCCCGTGGCGAGGTTGCCCGCCTCGGTATGCGACCAGCCGAGATAGCCGATGAACCACCAGTCCTCGCCATAATGCCGTGCGACCCGTTCGCAAACGGCAAGCTTCGCAGCATCATGGTCGGGGCGGCCCGAGAAGGCGTAGAGGCCGAACGCGCCGAGCAGCATCGACAGGACCTGCGCATCGCGCGGATATTCGTCGAGATGCGCTTCGGCGCCGCTGACGGCGAGCTTCGGCTTGCTCTCGATCACGGCGGCCATGATCTCGACATGCCTGATTTCGCGCGGTGTTGCGCCGGCGGCCAGCTCCGTGGCTTTCGCCGCCATCGCGCGCGCCTTGCCGCCCTCCATGTTGAGCTGGTGCAGCCGCGCGCGCCCGATATGCGCCAGCGCAAAGCAGGGATCTTCCATGATCGCCTTGTCGAAGGCGTCCTCGGCGCCGTGCCAGGCCGAGAGCATGCAGTCCACGCCCTCGCGGTAATGCGCCGCGGCGCGGTCCGAACTGGTCGTGAGCGGTAAATCGTAGCGATCCCGGTTCATGGTCGTTTTCCCTGGCGCAGGTGGAGCGCCGCAAGCCTAGCAGAACCATCAGCCGCATCCACAATGCTGTGACTGCGTGCCGCGAGGTGGTTGAGCGGACGCCGATCCATCGCTAGCGTGCGGTGCACGACGGGCAGACAGGTGGCATGACCGAGGAATCGCCGCAAATCGACACGCCGAAATCCGATTTGCCTGCAACGCCGGCCGGGTCTGCACTGCCAGCCGCTGCGGCCGCGGACATGCCGCTGCTGCGGATCGAGGGCGTCGGCAAGACGTTCGGCAATTTCCGCGCGGTGGACCGGCTCTCGCTCGACATCAGGGCGGGCGAATTTTTCGCGTTGCTGGGCCCGAGCGGCTGCGGCAAGACCACGCTGCTGCGGATGCTCGCAGGATTCGAGACGCCCGACGAGGGCCGCATCCTGCTCAATGGCCGCGACATCGCGCCGGTGCTGCCGCACGAGCGGCCGGTCAACATGATGTTCCAGAACTACGCACTGTTTCCGCATCTCAGCGTGCGCGACAATATTGCCTTCGGGCTGAAGCGCGCCGGCATGCCGCGCGCCGATATCGCCACCCGCGTGGCCGAGATGGTGGCGCTGGTGAAGCTGGAGGGCATGGAGAAGCGCAGGCCGGATCAGCTTTCCGGCGGGCAGAAGCAGCGCGTCGCGCTGGCCCGCTCGCTGGCGCGGCGGCCGCAGGTGCTGCTGCTCGACGAGCCGCTGGCGGCGCTCGACAAGAAACTCCGCGAGAGCACCCAACTGGAACTGATGGAGCTGCAGCGCCGGCTCGGCATGACCTTCATCGTCGTCACCCACGACCAGGAAGAGGCGATGACGATGGCGAACCGGATCGGGGTGATGGACGCCGGTCGGCTCGAACAGGTGGCAACCCCGCGCGATCTCTACGAGGCGCCGCGCTCGCGCTGGGTCGCCGCGTTCGTCGGCGATGTCAACCTGTTCGACGGTGAGGTCGCCGCGCGCGAACATCACCGCCTGACGATTGCGACCCGGGACGGCGGAGCCATCGTGGTCGCGGAGCCGCGCCAGCCGCTCACGAAGACTTCGGTCTCCGTCGCCATTCGTCCCGAGAAGGTGAAGCTGTCGCGCCGCGGCCCGGCCTCGGACGCGGCCAATGCGCAGGCGATCAACCGGCTGGAAGGCGTCGTCGTTGGTGTCAGCTATCTCGGCGGATTGACGGTCTACAAGGTGAAGCTCGATTCCGGCGCGGTGGTGCGCTCGTCGATGGCCAATACCGCGCGGCTCGATATCGACGCCTACAGCGCGAGCCAGCGGGTGGTGGTGTGGTTCACGCCCGACGATTGCGTGGTGCTGGAACAATGAGCGCGCGCCGCATTTTCGCGCAGCCGGCGCGTTACGCCGCGATCGCGCCCTACGTCTGGATGGTGCTGTTCTTTCTGGTGCCGTTCGGCTTCGTGCTGAAGATCAGCCTGTCGCAGACCGCGATTGCCCAGCCGCCTTATGTGCCCGTGTTCGATTTCACGCAGGGGTTGGCGGTGATCAGGGCGGCGTTCGCGCAGCTCTCGCTGGATAATTTCAGGCTGCTGGTTTCCGACAATCTCTACATCGCCTCCTATCTGCGCAGCCTTGTCGTCGCCGTGACGTCGACATTGATCCTGCTCCTGATCGGCTATCCGATCGCCTATGGCATGGCGCGGCTGCCGCAGCGCTGGCAGCCGATCGCGATGATGCTGGTGATCGTACCGTTCTGGACCTCGTTCCTGATCCGCATCTATGCGTGGATCAACATCCTCCAGCACGACGGCCTCTTGAACAAGATCCTGCTCGGACTGCATCTGGTGTCGACACCGGTGGTGTGGCTTTCGACTGATAGCGCGATGTATGTCGGCATCGTCTATTCCTATCTGCCGTTCATGATCCTGCCGCTCTACGCGACGCTCTCGAAGATGGATCCGGCGCTGCTGGAAGCCGCGGGCGACCTCGGCGCGTCGCCGCGGCAGGCGTTCTGGCTGGTGATCTTTCCGCTGTCCTTGCCGGGCGTCGGCGCCGGCGCGCTGCTCTGCTTCATCCCCATCGTCGGCGAGTTCGTGATTCCCGATCTGCTGGCCGGTTCGGAGGCGATGATGATCGGGCAGACGCTGTGGCTGGAATTCTTCACCAACAAGGACTGGCCGGTCGCTTCCGCCACCGCGGTTGCGCTGCTGGTTCTGCTGGTGCCGCCGCTGTTGCTGTATGACCGGCTGCAGCGCCGCACGCTGGAGGGGGGACGCTGATGGCGCGCCTCACCCGCTTCAACGTCACCGCGCTGACGCTCGGCTTTGCGTTTCTCTATCTGCCGATCGTGATCCTGGTGATCTATTCGTTCAACAACTCGCGGCTGGTCACGGTATGGGGCGGCTGGTCGCTGCGCTGGTATCGCGAATTCTTCAACGACCGCGCCATGCTCGATGCCGCCTGGATGAGCCTGCGCGTTGCGGCGCTGTCGGCCACGATAGCGACGCTGCTCGGTACGCTGGCCGCGGTCGGCCTGGTGCGCGGCGAGCGCTTCAGGGGCCGGGCGCTGTTCTCGGGCATGCTGTATGCGCCGCTGGTGATGCCGGAAGTGATCTCGGGTCTCTCGCTGCTGCTGTTGTTCGTGGCGCTGAACGCCGAGCGCGGCTTCTGGACGGTGACGATCGCCCACACCACGCTGACGATGTGCTTCGTCACCGTGGTGGTGCAGTCGCGGCTCGCCTCGCTCGACCGCAGCCTCGAGGAGGCGGCGATGGATCTCGGTTGCGATCCGGTGCAGGCGTTCCTTCGCGTCACGCTGCCGCTGATCGTTCCCGCGATCGCCGCCGGTTGGATGCTGGCGTTCACGCTGTCGCTCGACGATGTCGTGATCGCAAGCTTCACCACCGGGCCGGGCTCGGCCACGCTGCCGATCCGGATCTATTCCGAGGTGCGGCTCGGCGTGAAGCCCGAGATCAACGCGATCTGCACCATGGTGATCGCCTTTATCGCTGTCGTGATCGTGGTCGCTTCGCTGGTCTCGAAGCTGTCGAACTCGCAGGGCGAGAGCGCCGCGCCGTTGTAGCTCTCCGTCTTACGCACGTAACTGGACGGGCAGAAACAGGCTGGTCAGTTCGAGAGATTATTGATTGCGCGCAACGTGTTGCTGCCAACTCAGCAAGTAGGCAGCAAGGTGAACGGCATGAGCGTAGCATATGCGGGACCAAAGAAGCCCGATCTCGCTGCGCTAATCCAGACTACCTTCGCTTATCTCGGTTTCTTCGCACGAATTGTGAGCATATGTCGCGTAGCTACTGTAATAGCTGGAGAAAGCATCGCTAATGTAGTGCGTGAGGAGGTCGGATGCGGGGGCGCGAACACAAGCGAGGTTCGTCTGCAATCAACTTACAGGTGGCGGGTTACTGAAACGGAAACGATGCACCGGAGATTCGGGCTCAGTACCTCCTGAGCGGAGCGATATGCGGGACCGAACGAATCCCGGATATTGCGGCGCACATCGAGGCTATGCTTCGACTGGCTTTGCGACTTCCCGCTCAAAACGAGTTCGCCAACTCGATCTCGGCCTTCAGCGCCGCAATCCGCCGTTCGGCTTCCTGCGCGGTGATGTTCTTCTCGAACAGCTTTGGCTGGTAGGCCTCGGCGCTGAGCGTGCGCAGGGTTGCCAGTTGGCGGGGTGTCATCGGCGCATCGACCTGGTCGGGGAGGCGGGACATCGGGTGGGCTCCAAAGAATCTTGATCGGAGGCGGACTCTTAACTTGAAATTTGTTCTTTATTTGTTCTTATGAGGTTCAACCGCAGCGAGGTGGCCCATGGACAACAAACTCAACGAAATCCGCAGGAAAATCAGGTTCTTGCGCGCAGAGATGCTCGGTGCGGAGGATAACATCCGCAAACAGGTCAACCGGGATGAGGACTGTTCGGAGGCCTCGCTTCACCTGATGGCGATGCGGGTGGTCATGCTCGGCTTGATCAGCGAGCGGAACCGGCTCGGCGGCGAAGAGCGGCTGCTCAATGTCGACGAGCGGCTGAAGCTGGATGTCACGGTCAGGCGGTCATCGAACAGGGCACGGCTGGCCGCCGTGAGCGATGACCGGCTTCAAACGCTGCGCCGGCAGATCGCCGAATTGAGCTCGGTTGTCCGCCGGCTGAATCAGTCCGGCCTCGACAGCGCGCGGGCGCAGCTCCTGCTCGCGCGCAAGCGGGCGGAGCTGGATGATTTCATCAACAGGGGCCAGCGATGTCAGCACCGCTCAAATGGTACGACCACAACACCGATAACCCGCCATGGATAAAAGCCCTGGCGGAGGTCCGCATCAGGGCGACGCGGGAAGGCTGGTGCCACGCGCACGTCCAGGCCATCGTCGTCGCAATCGACCAGTATGCGGAAGCCGCGCTGGGCAACAGGGATTACTTCCTCAACAAGCCATATGGCATTGGCGGTCGGCGGGGCGATAACGTTCCGTGAATCGAGCGGTTGCGACCGTGGCCTGAGAAGGTGCACCCGCCGGGAACAGGTTAGATGTAAACGCGTACCGATGCGTTGGTGTCGCGGGCAGAAACCGGCAAAATCAGCGCCGCGTCCATCGTCCCCATTATGGCCGGTTGTCACCCGGCGTGTGCAATGGATAACGCCGCGGCGCAGCTTTGGTTCGCGAGGCTTCCATGTTTCGGAAACTTTCCGGGAAGCGAAAGCACGGGTCAGCAAAGACCCGCCGCCTCTCAATTCGCCTTCGCCCGCGGCGGCTCATCCGCCGGCGCTGCAGTCTCCGGCGTCGCCGGCCTTGCCGGGCCGCCGGTAAACCGCTCGATCACCGAGCGCACGGCGTCGCGGGTCTTGCGATCCTTCACCGCATCCAGCAGCGGGGCGGCGCCCGGCGAGCGGCGGATCAGGCTTTCCGGATCGGGAAACACCAGCGGATCGTCCCATGGACCCTGCACCACGAAGGGCAGGTCGAATCCCTTGTCGGCGCCGGCAGCTGCCGAGGTCAGGCTGGCGACGCCCTTGAGGTCGTATTCGCGCGCGGGCACCGAGGCGGTGCCTGACAGCGTCAGGCGCGTGGCCGGGCCTTCGACGCGGATATCCTCGGCGGTGGCGATGCCGTCGTTGAACTTCACCGAGGCGGTGAGATTGTCGTACGGCGTCGAACCCGAGCGGAAATTGCCGCCGCCGGACAAAGGACGCCGCTCCAGCCGCTTCAGCAACTGCTCGACATTGAAGCCGGCGATCGCGCCGTTGGTGCCGGTCAGGGTTGCGGTGCCGTCGAGCGATGAGGCGAGCCCGAACGGGCTCGAGCCCGTCGCCACCAGCGAAACGCTGAGATTGCCGCGGCCGGACAGCTTGTTGACGCCGAACAATTCGCTGGCGCATGCCTGCAGATCGACGTCGGTGAGCTGGAACTGCGCCTTGACGTCGGCGACCGTATCCGAGCGTGCGATGCTGAACGAGCCCTTGGCGATGCCGCCATACATCTGCGCCTCGCCGACCGAGAGCGCGAGCGCGCCGCCGCGCAGATTGGCGCCGAAGGCGGTGCGGCCGAGCCTGGTTCCGCCCACCGTGACCTTCGCCGCCGACAGGCGCATGTCGAGGTCGGTGGCGGAGAGCGATGTGAGGTCGAACAATTGCCGGTTCCAGTCGCGCGCGCCGCTGGCGAGCAGGCGCACGGTGGAGATGTAGGGCGTGAAGTCGAGATTACCCGCCGCGAGCGTCGCTTGCAGCGTCTGGCGGCCGCTGTTGGAGACGGTCATCACGCCTTCGGCGACGTTGCCGTCGAGTTCGACGTTGACGTTGGTCAGCGCAATCGAGCCGCCGACGACGTTGGCGCGGGCCTTCAGCGCGAAGCGGCCGAAGCCGCCGCTGCCGGGCGGCGCCTGTCCCATCCAGCGCAGCGCGTTGCGCAGCGACGGGCTGTCGACGGTGACGGTGCCTTCCATCATCAGGCTGGTGCGGTTGGCAACCGAGCCGTCGAAGGCGAGCTTCAGCGGCGCCGAGACCAGCCGTGCCTTCAGGCCGGACCGGTCACCCGACAGCATCGCGACGAAGTCGCCGGCCGAGATCGAGCCGTCGACGCGCTCGCCGCGCCAGTCGAACTGTCCGGTCGCCGCGAACGAGCGCGAGATCGACGGCCAGGCCAGCGAGAGGTCGATGTCGCCGAGCTGTTCGGCAACGTGGTTGGTGGCGTCCTCGTATTTGAGTATGCCATCCTGGATCCTGATCTCCGAAAACGACAGCTGGTTCTCGGCGCCCGGTTTCATGGTGCGCACGATCGTTTCGACGAACGGCGTCCAGTTGCTCTCGCCGCGCGCGTCCCTGACGACGCGGATATGCGGCCGCAGCATCATGACGTCGGCGATCTCGAAGCGCCGCAGCAGCAGCGGCAGCAGGCGCAGATTCGCGGTCAGTACGTCGACCTGCAGCGCCGGGTCGGTGGTGCCGCCGCCCTTCAGGCCGACATTGTGGAACGAGACGTAGCTGCCCGGAAACACCGATACGTCGATCGCGCCCGCGACCATCAGATCCAGCCCGGTGACGGCGCGGATCTGCGCCTCGACCGCCTGCCGCAGCGCGTCGCGATTGAGGAACCACGAGGTGCCGACCAGGCCGATCAAAGCCGCGCTGAACAACGCCGCAACCGGCATCCCCAGGCGCTTCATTCCTTGGGCCATCGTCAATGACATTTCCGGATCTGACTAAACCGAATTCGGGTTGATGAAACAGGATCGATGTCGATTAGGGGTCTCGCTGGATCAGGACCGGCGCCGCATCGAGTATCTCCTGCCAACCCACGCAATTTGAAGGGTTTTCTTGACGCTTTCAAGGCCAGTCGGGCCGGTTCCGGCTTGAGATCACAGCCCATGTGATCGCCCCGGGGCGCAGGTTCCAGCGGGATCGGATGCCCCGGACGGGGCCTCAGAATTTTCATGGCCTGCCGGGCGAAACTTGATAGTATTTCGCCATTGCATTTGTTGTTTTCGAATACGGGGCCGTTCATTGCTGACAGGTCTTTGCATCCCGTTTCGTTTTAGTTCCGCCGCTTCATCCACGATACCCCTTGCTACCTCAAGATGTGTCATCGCGATGACGCTTCTTGCAGTGTCTGCCCCCGCAGCGCAAGCGCTCAGCGTCGATGCGGCCCGGGAAAAATGCCGCATGACGCGTCGGGCCGGCCGATCGTCATGTCCTGCATGAAGGGCTCCGGCGGCATGGGGAACATCGAGGCTTGCCGGGAGAAGGCGCGGCCGGCGGTGGTGGCGTGCGTGAAATCGGCGCTGAACGCCGCCAATGGCCGCGCCAATGTCGCGGTCGCGATCCCGACCGAAGCCGCGCCGAAGGCCTCAGCCGCCGGCGCGATGCCGGCCGGCTTCGTCGCCCCGCCGCGAACCATCACCGACATCACCGCGATTCTCGACAGCGAGAAGCCCGACCTCAAGACCATCGAGGAATTGCAGGGCGAGGCCAATTCGAATCCGACCGGCAAGGAATCGCGCGAAGATCTCGCGCAGTTCTATTTCGATCGCGGCAATGCGCGGGCGCAGCTTGGCCGGCTCGCCGACGCCATCGCCGATGCCAACAAGGCGATCGAGACCGGCCGCGGCGCAGTCTCTGCCAACATGATGGGGCGGCTGATCTCGCTGGCGGCCCACCAGTACTCCGCGGCCGGCGATCCCAAGAAGGCGTTCGAGTTGCATCAGCGGCAGCTTCGTGAAATTTCAACCCAGAGGGGCGCAAAGGGGTATCAGTTCGGCTCCAACCGCGCGATCGCGGGCATCCTGATCCAGATGGGCGACATCGCGCAGGCGGAGGCCGTCCTTCGCCGCAGCCTGCCGCAACTCCAGGAATCGCGGACCAGCGGCCATCCGGCGGTGCGCGCGGCCTACAACACCTACGGTCAGAGCTGGGAGGGGGAGATCGAACTCGGCCGCGCCATGCTGGCCGAGGCGCGCGGCCAGTTCCGCGACGCCGAGGCGGCCTACGAGACTCGGCGAACTGCGCAAGCGTGCGGCGATCAAGCCGATTACTGGAAGCGGACAATCCGCCTTCCGAAGTCCAGCATGGTGCTCGCGGTCGATTTCGCCGTGGTCAGCCAGGCGCGGGTGAAGGCGCGGCAGGGCCGTTTCGGCGAAGCCGAGGTCGATGCGCGCCGCGCACTGCTGTCGCAGTTGAAGAACCAGGGCAAGTACAACGCCGCCACGCCGCGCTTCATCGCAGGCCTGGCCGACATCCTGGTCGAACAGGGCCGCTATGCCGAGGCCGAACAATTGGCGCGGGTGTCGCTCGAGATCAGCCGGACCGTCGGTGTTGCCGGTGATGCCGTCACCTATGTCCAGCAGCTTTCGCACCTCGGCAGCATCCTGAACCTGCAGCGCAAGGGACGGGAAGCGATCGAGGTCTATGCGCAGATCGACAAGGCGATCGCGAATTGGGAGCCGGGGCGGCGGCAGGCGTTCGAACTCAACGGCGGTCGCATTGCCTCGCTCTATGCCTCGGGGCAGATCGAGGCCGGCATCGCCGCGGCTGAACAGCTTGTGAAGAACCAGGTAGCGCGGGTCGGCGAGAATCATTTCGGTACCGCCTCGGCGCGCGGCACGCTGGCGATCGGCCTGATGCGGGCGGGACGCGACCAGGATGCGATCCGCGAATTCAGGGCCGCGATCCCGGTCCTGATGGCGTCCTCGCGCGAGAACGCCGACGACGACGACACCACGGCGATCGCGGCGCGCAGCCAGCGCCTGCAGGGCATCGTCGAGGCCTATCTCACCATGCTGGCGCGCGACAAGAACGCGTCCGGCGATGTCGGTGTCGAAACTTTCAGCCTCGCCGACGCCATTCGCGGCCGTTCGGTGCAGCAGGCGCTGGCGGCGTCGAGCGCGCGCGCCACGGCCAAGGATCCGGCGCTGGCCGAACTGGTCCGCAAGGAACAGGATCTCGGCAAGCAGGTGAATGCGCAACTGGGAACGCTGACCAACGTGCTGTCGCTGCCCTCGCAGCGAGCGCGACGAGAAGGGCGTCCAGGCGATCAACGCCTCGATCAATTCGCTGCGCGCCGAACGGCTCAAGGCGCGGCAGGAAATCAGCCAGCGATTCCCCGCCTATGCCGATCTGGTCTCGCCGAAGCCGCCCTCGGTCGAGCAGATCAGGGCGACGCTTGTCGACGGCGAGGCGATGCTGTCGTTCTATTTCGGGCAAACCAGCAGCTTCGTCTGGGCGGTGCCGAAGAACGGTCCGGTGGCGTTTGCCGCGATCAAGGCCTCCAGCGGCGACATCGAGAGCAAGGTGCGCAAACTGCGCGAAGCGCTGGAGCCGCAGGCGGCGATGATCTCGGACATTCCGCCGTTCGATCTCAAGCTGGCGCACGAACTCTATTCGCTGCTGCTGCAGCCGGTCGAGAGCGGATGGAAGCCGGCGAAGAACCTGATCGTGGTCACCAACGGCGCGCTCGGTCTGCTGCCGCTGTCGCTGCTGCCGACCGCGCCAGCCGAAATCGCAGCGACGACGATCCGCTGTTCGCAAGCTACAGGAACGTGCCGTGGCTGGCGCGGACGCATGCGGTCACGACCGTTCCTTCCGCGGCGGCGCTGCGCACGCTGCGTCAATTGCCGGCCGGCAAGCCTTCGACGCGGCGAGCTGATCGCGTTCGGCGATCCCTATTTCAGCAAGGAGCAGGAAGCCGAGGCCGCCAGCGACGACAAGGTGCGCGTGGCGGACGCCGGCGGCAACACCACGCGCGGCGGTCCGCTGAAGCGGCGCAACAGCCCGAAGCTCGACGGCGTGGACAGCGCGGAACTCGCGCATGCTGCCGCGGCTTCCCGATACGTCGGACGAGCTGAAGTCGATCGCGCTGGCGCTGCAGGCCGATCCGTCGAAGGTCCTCAACCTCGGCAAGCAGGCCAGCGAGCAGGCGGTCAAGACCATGGACCTGTCCGGCTTCAAGGTGCTGGCGTTCGCCACCCACGGCCTGGTGCCCGGCGAACTCAACGGCCTGTCGCAGCCGGCGCTGGCGCTGTCGTCGCCTGACCGTCACCGGCGCCGAGGGCGACGGCCTGCTGACGATGGAGGAAATCCTGGCGCTGAAGCTCGACGCCGACTGGGTCGTGCTGTCGGCCTGCAACACCGGCACCGGCGCCGGCGCCGGCGCCGAAGCCGCATCGGGCCTCGGCCGCGCCTTCTTCTACGCCGGCACCCGCGCGCTGCTGGTGACCAACTGGTCGGTGCATTCGCAGTCGGCGCGTGAACTGGTGACGGACCTGTTCAGCCGGCAGGCGGCACGATCCGAAACTGACGCGCGGCGAAGCGCTGCGGCTGGCCATGATGGCCCTGGTGGACGGTCCCGGCTATGCTGGACGCCGACGGCAAGACCGATTTCACCTATGCGCATCCGCTGTTCTGGGCGCCCTACACCATCATCGGCGACGGCGGCGTGCGATAGTGTTGGCCGTGAGACAGAGGCAGGGAACTACGATCGTGCGAATTTGGAATGTGGGATTGCTGCTCGGCTGTATTGGGGCGTTCATGGCCGGCGCGATGCCGGCGCAGGCGGGGCCGCCGGTTCTGATCACGGCGGAAGAGGCCGCCTTGCCGCCGCCCAAGGGCGCGGTGGCGACCGAGCGGCGGGGGATTACCCGCGGCCCGAAGGTCGACGTCGTCACCACGGGCCAGCTCAAATCCCCGACACGGCTGCAGTTGAAATTCGAGCCCTATGGCGGTTCGAAGATCGATCCCGACTTCGGTCAAGATGACCTATCTCAGGACGCCGAACGTCGATCTCACGCCGCGGGTCAAATCCTTCATCCTGCCGAGCGGCATCGACATGCCGGAAGTGGAACTGCCGGCCGGCGAGCACATGGTCCGCGTCGACATCAAGGACACCGACGGCCGCGCCGGCACCGCGAGCTTCATCCTCAAGGTCTCCCCCTGAGCACCGCCTGCCCATACTGCACGCGGGAAAATCCGCCGCAGGCGCTGGTATGCGGCTTCTGCTCGCGCGAGATCGCCGTGCCTGAAACGCTGATGGCGGAGCGTGACGAACTGGCGCGCAAGCGCGACATGCTGCGGCTGGAGCTCGACAAGGCGAAAGCCGAACTCGATGCGCTCCGGCGACGCCGAAAACAGTCGGTCAGCCTGATGGAGTGTCCGTTCTGCGCCGAGACGATCAAGGACGAGGCGATCGTCTGCAAGAATTGCTCGCGGGATCTGCGGGTCGTGCGCCCGGTCGTGCTCGAGATCCAGCAGATCGTGCTCGAACTCGACGCCCTGCAGCGTGAACTCGATCGCACGCAAGCACGGATCGCGCGGCTTGCGACGCCGGTCCGCTACTACATCGTTCACACGCTCGCCTATGTGCTGACCCCGGTCATCCTGCTGGTGGCCGCGCACATCCTCGTCACCATCACGCTGAACATCAGCCCGATCTACCTCCGGCTCGCCTCGGTGGTCATTCCGCTGCCGTTCGGCTTCCTGATCTATGCGCGCCTGAAGGTCGGGTGCGCGCGGCGCCATCCTCGGTCGCGTTCCTGACGGCGGCGATCGCCGTGACCTGCATGCTACGTCGTGACCGGCGATCAACGACAACGTTCCGATCGTCCCGGCGCCCTGGGTCGAATGGCGGGAGGTGATCGAATATACCGCCAGCATCGCGCTCGCCTTCGTGACCGGCAACATCCTCGGCTTCCTGATCTTCGAAGTGCTGCCGAAGACGATGACGCAGGGCGGCGGCAAGCCCAACCCGCTCGCCTACAAGGTCGCGGGCCTGCTCGGTCAGCATGTCGGCGCCGAACACATGCGCCGCCGCGCGCGCACCATCCAGGATCTGATGACGGCGGCCGGCCCCATGGTGGGTGTGGTGGGGACCGCGGCCGGGTCGCTCTATGCCGGTCTCAAGGGCGTCATCGGCGGCTGAGCGCATTGACGCATCGCGAAGAATTCGCCTAATAATCGTCGATAATGCCGGCCTGCGCCGCTCCCTCCATCAGGTCACA
>CAWGLP010000023.1:0-50913 GCA_963823485.1 uncultured Alphaproteobacteria bacterium | reverse complement strand
GACGCGCGACCGCACGCTGTCGGTCAACATCCCGCAGGGCGTCGAGGACGGCACGCGGATTCGTCTTGCCGGCGAGGGCGAAGCCGGCGTCCGCGGCGGTCCGCCCGGCGACCTCTACATTTTCCTGTCGCTTGCGACCCACGAGTTCTTCCAGCGCGACGGAGCCGATCTGCATTGCCGGGTTCCGATCTCGATGGTTGCGGCCGCGCTCGGCGGCGAATTCGAGGTGCCGACCATCGACAAGGGCAAGTCCAAGGTGAAGGTGCCGCCGGGCACGCAATCCGGCCGGCGTTTTCGCATTGCATCAAAAGGCATGCCGGTGCTCCGCTCGCGCCAGACCGGTGACATGTATGTCCAGGTCATGGTCGAAACGCCGCAGAATCTGACCAAGAAGCAGCAGGAATTGCTGTCCGAGTTCGAAAAACTGTCGTCCGGCGCGACGCAACCGGAGGCGGCGGGCTTCTTCACCAAGGTGAAGGACTTCTTCGGCAACCGCGCGAACTCCTGACCGCACGCGCGCGAAACATGCGGGCGCGTTTGATCGCCCGCAGTCATGATTCATTCAGCTTGCACATGATGTTATCGCCCGATCGAGGGCGCTTGGCCGGTCCACCGCGTTACCGTTTGGCTTGACCATGTCCCGTTCGACCTATACGTCTTTATGACTGTTTTCTGACATCCCCCGCTGTTTGCGGTCCCGCCTGGTAGCGACATGCCATTGCAATCGTCCGTGCGTGCGTCAAAGAAGCCTCTCCGTCTGGACGATGAGGTTCGCTTCCTGCGTTCCTGGATCGAGAAGCCGCTGCACATGGGCGCGGTGATGCCATCGAGCAAGTTGCTCGCCCGCACCATGGCGGAATATGTCGATGTCGAATCCGACGGACCGGTCGTCGAACTTGGGCCCGGGACCGGTGCGATCACCAACGCACTGATCGAGCACGGCGTCGATCAGAAGCGTCTCGTGCTGGTCGAGTACAATCCGGGTTTCTGCGCGCTGCTGCGCGATCGCTATCCGCAGGCCAAGGTGGTGCAGGGCGACGCCTATACGCTGCGCGCTTCCCTCGGTGACGTGCTGGACGCTCCGGCCTCGGCGGTCGTTTCAGGGCTGCCGCTCGTCACCAAGCCGATGCTGACCCGCCTGAAGCTGATCCGCGACGCCTTCGCCGCGCTCGCACCCGGTGCGCCCTTCGTGCAGTTCACCTATTCGGTCGTGCCGCCGATCCCGAAATCGCTGCCGGGCGTGTCTACGGAAGCTTCCGAGCGGATCTGGATGAACCTTCCGCCCGCGCGGGTCTGGGTGTATCGCAAGGGCTGATGCCGCGTATTCGCGCGGCGGTTTTGCCCCGAATACGAATTCAACGATGTCTGCACTGAAAATCCTCGTGATCCCGGGATCGCTGCGCACAGGCTCGCTCAATGCGAGGCTGGCCGCGGTCGCCGTACATGAGCTGGCGCAATCCGGCGCCGAAATCACCCGCATCTCGCTCGCCGACTTTCCGCTGCCGATCTATGACGGCGACCTGCAGGCGAAGTCCGGAGTGCCAAAGCACGCCGTCAACCTGAAGCGCATGATCGCGGCCCATCATGGCATCCTGATCGTGACGCCGGAATACAATTCCTCGGTGCCGGCGCTGGTCAAGAACACCATCGACTGGGTGAGCCGGGTACAGGATCCGCACGAGGCCCGGGGGCAGGTGTTTCGCGACCGGGTGTTTGCGATTGCGTCTGCGTCCGGCGGGCGGCTCGGCGGCGCCCGCGCGCTGGCGGCGCTGCGGCTGATACTCGCGGCCTGCCACGCGCAGGTGATCCCCAACCAGCTCGCATTGTCGTTCGCCGATGACGCCTATGACGAGATGGACCGCCTGAAGAACGCAGCCGATGCCGAGGCGCTGAAAGCGCTGGCGCGGCAGTTGATCGATATTTCCCAACGCATGATGTGAGGTGACATGCAGCCAGCCAGTATCGCGCCGAAGGACCGCTTGATCGTGGCGCTCGATCTGCCCGGGATCGCCGAGGCGGAAACCATGATCGCGCGGCTCGGCGACAGCGTGACGTTCTACAAGATCGGCTATCAGCTCGCCTATGCCGGCGGCCTGCCACTGGCGCAGCAACTGGCGAAATCAGGCAAGAAGGTCTTCATCGACCTCAAGCTGCACGACATCGGCAACACGGTCGCGCGCGGCGTCGAGAGCGTGGCGAAGCTCGGCGCCACCTTCCTCACCGTGCACGCCTATCCGCAGACCATGAAAGCCGCGGTCGAGGCGCGCGCCGGATCGGGCCTGAAGATCCTCGCCGTCACCGTGCTGACCTCCTATGACGACGCCGACCTGCATGCCGCCGGCTACCGCCTCAACGTCTCCGATCTGGTCGAGGCGCGGGCCCAGCAGGCCCAGGTGCTCGGCGTCGACGGGCTGGTCAGTTCGCCGGAAGAAGCGGCCGCGTTGCGCAAGATCGTCGGCCACCAGATGAACCTGGTGACCCCGGGCATTCGCCCGGCGGGTGCGGCGACCGGCGACCAGAAGCGCATCATGACGCCGGCGCGGGCCATCGCCGCGGGCGCAGATTATCTCGTGGTTGGACGGCCGATCACGGAAGCCGCCGATCCCAAGGCGGCGGCGGATGCCATTCAAGCGGAAATCAAGCAGGCAAGTTCTTAAACAGGAAACGGGAGAACGAGTATGGCGAAGGGATACTGGATCGCACGCGTCGACGTACATAATGACGAAGGTTACAAGCCCTATGCAGCGCATAACCCGGCCATCTTCAAGAAATTCGGCGGGCGTTTTGTCGTGCGTGGCGGCAAATTCGAAGGCATCGAAGGCAAAAGCCGCTCGCGCAACGTCGTGATCGAATTTCCTGACTATGAGGCGGCGATGGCTTGCTATCGCTCGCCGGAGTACCAGGAAAACATCAAGCGCCGGCAGCCGCATTCGGACGCCGACCTCATCATCATCGAAGGCTATGACGGCCCGCAGCCGTGAGCGGCTGGCCCTGCCTCTCCGTCATGTCCGGGCTTGTCCCGGAAGGGGCGACTGGCCTGTTCGGTTGCCGGAACGGCCTCATCCCGCTATAGGGCGTGAAGAGGTGTAGCCATGGCCGACATGCGATTGATCGTTGCGGGAGCCGGCGGCCGGATGGGCCGCGCGCTGGTGCGCGTCATTTCGGAGGCCCCGGGCGCGGTGCTGGCTGGCGCGCTGGAAGCGCCGGGTTCGGAACTGCTGGGCAAGGACGCCGGCGTGCTCGCCGGCCTGCCGGAAAACGGCGTCAAGCTCTCGGCCGACTTGTGGTCGCTGTCGGCCAACGCCGACGGCATTGTCGATTTCACCGTGCCCGGCGCCACTATCGCCAATGTCGCGATCGCCGCCGAACGCGGGCTGGTTCATATCATCGGCACGACAGGACTTTCGTCGTCCGACGAAGCCGTGATCAAGAGCGTCACCTCGCGCGCGATCGTGGTGAAGTCGGGCAACATGAGCCTCGGCGTCAACCTGCTGGCGGCGGTGGTCAAGCGGGTCGCGCAGTCGCTGGACGAGAGTTTCGACATCGAGATTCTCGAAATGCATCACAAGGCCAAGGTCGATGCGCCGTCGGGCACGGCGTTCCTGCTTGGTGAGGCCGCCGCTGCCGGCCGCGGCGTCGATCTGCACGCCCGCTCGGCGCGCGGCCGCGATGGCATGACCGGGGAGCGGAGGCCGGGCGACATCGGCTTTGCCTCGCTGCGCGGCGGCACCGTCACCGGCGATCACAGCGTGATCTTCGCCGGTCCGATGGAGCGCATCGAACTGACCCATCGCGCCGAGGACCGGACCATGTTTGCGCAGGGCGCCGTCAAGGCCGCGCTGTGGGCGCGGGGCCAGAAGCCCGGCTTCTATACGATGACCGACGTGCTCGGGCTGAACGACTTCTAGACCGGTAACGCCTAGCCCACTTCGGTGGAAAACGCCCTAGTTTCGTTTGTGCGGGCGCAGCAATGACACGCCGGTCATGTCTGCCGGCTTCGGCAATTGCATCAAGTCGAGCAACGTCGGGGCAATATCTGCCAGTCGGCCGTCCGCCAATGACACGTCGCCGCCGCCCTGGAGCAACAGCGGCACCGGCCCCGTCGTATGCGAGGTATGCGGACCGCCAGTTGCGGGGTCACGCATCATCTCGCAGTTGCCGTGGTCGGCGGTAACCAGCAGCGCGCCACCAGCTCTTTGAACCGCATCCGCGATTTTCCCGAGCCCGGTATCGACGGTTTCGACCGCCTTGATCGCGGCCGGCAGGCTTCCCGAGTGGCCCACCATGTCTGGATTGGCATAGTTCAGGACGATCAGGTCGTACTTGCCGGAGTTGATTGCCTCCACGGCTTTTGCCGTCAACTCGGGCGCCGACATTTCCGGTTGCAGATCGTAGGTCGCGACCTTGGGCGAAGGCACCATGATGCGGTCTTCGCCGGGAAAAGGCTCCTCGCGTCCACCGTTGAGAAAATAGGTGACGTGCGGATATTTCTCCGTTTCGGCCATGCGCAACTGGGTGCGATTCGCGGCAGAAGTGACTTCCCCCAGGATGTTGGGAAACGTCTCCGCCGGAAACATCGTCTGCATCAGCTTGTCCAGATCGTCGCTGTATTGCGTCATTCCGACCGCGGCGGCGAAGTGGACGTTGCGCCTGCGCGGGAAACCGGCAAACGACGGATCAAGCATCGCTCCAAGAATCTCGCGCACGCGATCGGCGCGAAAGTTGAAGCACAGCACGCCGTCGCCGTCCCTGATGCCGGCGTAGTTGCCGATCACCGACGGTTCAATGAACTCGTCAGTGAGATCGTGTGCATACGCATCAGCGATCGCTGATCGCGCGTCGGGGAATCGTGGAGCTTCGGCTTCAACGATTGCGTTATAGGCCCTGGCCACGCGATCCCAGCGCTTGTCGCGGTCCATCGCGTAGTATCGCCCGATCACCGTGGCAACCGGAACCGACGACGGAAGCGCGGCTTCCAGGCGCATCAAACTATCGACCGCCGATTTCGGCGGCGTATCGCGTCCATCCGTGAGGACGTGCACGACCGATGGCACGCCATTGTCGGTGAGGATGACGGCCAGCGCCGCGACGTGGTCCTCATGCGAATGTACCCCGCCGGGGGAGACCAGGCCGACGAGATGGCAAGTGCCGCCGTTCTGTTTCAGCGTTTGGATCAGGGAGCGGAGCGCTTCGGTGGATTTGATACTGCCGGACGCAATCGCCTCGTTGATCCGCGGCAGGTCCTGCATCACGATGCGGCCTGCGCCGATGTTGAAATGTCCAACCTCGGAATTGCCCATCTGACCATCGGGCAGACCGACATCGCGTCCCGAGGTCCTCAAGAGTGCGTGCGGACTTGTGGTCCACAGACGATCGAAATTCGGTGTGTGAGCCTGACGAACAGCATTGTCGGCCAGATCTTCGCGCCAGCCCCAGCCATCCAATATAGCCAGCATCACCGGACGACGTTCTTGCATGGACTCACCTTCCACTGTTGAGACAGGTGGTTGTGAGCGATCAATCTGCGATCGTCAATCGTCACTGTTGGGCATGCCGGGGCCGGGCCACGGCGCCGGCTTGTTGGAATTTACCGTGTCAGGGCAACGAGTTAGGCTACTCACTTGCTTCCCGGGAAATCACCGCCCGCGCGTGGGCAATGTTCCGACGCCGAGTGGCAGATTGCGCGGCGAGCGCCGTCAATGCGCGCCCAGCTGCCCCGCTTCCCAGCCGAGCATCGCCTGCTTGCGCGTGATGCCCCAGTGATAGCCGGTCAGCGCGCCGCCCTTGCCGAGTGCGCGATGGCAGGGCACCACGAACGAAACCGGGTTGCGGCCGACGGCGGCGCCGACCGCGCGCGAGGCCTTCGGGTTGCTGATCCTGTTGGCGATATCTGAATAACAGACCGCGCGGCCCATCGGGATCTTCAGCAGCGTTTCCCACACCCGCACCTCGAAATCGGTGCCGATCAGCACCACCCGCAGCGGCTGGTCCGGCCGCCACAGTTTTGTGTCGAAGATGCGCTGCGCAAGGTCGGAGGTGCCGTCGTGGTCCTCGACATAGACAGCGTTCGGCCAGCGCCGCTTCATGTCGGCGAACGCCGACGGCTCTTCACCGGGATCGGCGAAGGCGAGACCGGCCAGGCCGCGGCCGCTGGCGATCACGATCGCGGTTCCGAACGGGGAGGCGTGGAAGCCGTAGCGCAGCGTCATGCCGGCGCCGCCATTCTTCCACTCGCCCGGCGACATCGCCTCGTGGGTGACGAACAGATCATGCAGTCGGCCCGGTCCCGACAGCCCGGAATCGAGGGCTGCGTCGAGCACGCTGGCGGAATTGCGCAACAGGCCCTTGGCGTGATCCAGCGTCAGCGCCTGCATGAAGGCCTTTGGCGTCAGCCCGGCCCAGCGGCGGAACAGATGGTGCAATTCATCCGGCGTCACGGCGGCGGCATCCGCCATCGCCTCGATGGTCGGTTGCGCGCGCCAGTGCTCGGAGATGAAGGCGATGGCGCGCCGTACCGAGTCGTAGTCGCGCAGCGCGGCGTTCTGGGGGCCCGGCTTCGCCAGGCGCTGGTCATGTATGGCTAATGTCATCATGGGGTCTGATTTAGGGCTCATCCGCGGTCCAAACCACCCGATTTCAGACAAGCCATCAATTGATGGGGTTGTAGGTGATGCCGCGTTTGGCAGTCTGCAGCGCTGCCAATAAAGCTTTGGCAAAACTGGCCTTTTCGTCCGGCCCGAGAAAATACCCAACGGAGACGCGGCGGCCGCGCGAGACCAGATAGAGCCGCTCGATGCCGAATTCGGGATCGCCGGTCTGGTCGAGCTGGACCCAGAGCGGATTGAGCACCCATTCCGCCACATGGCCGCGATGATTGACGCGGCGCACGCGCAATTCCGACGGCGTCACCACGATGTCCTCGACGGCCTGCGCGCTGCGGAAATTGACCCGGAACGCCCAGTAGATCACCAGCACGTCGAGGCCGAAAAACCCGAACACCGGCCATGCGCCCATCATCCAGAAGGCGATGCCGGCGGCAAAGCTGACGACGCTGATGATCGTCATCAGCACCGCGAAGCTGGTGCGATTGAGCGAACGATGCGGCGTCAGCCGCGCCGAAAACAGCGTCGGCTGGTCAAGCGCCGGATCAAAGTCGTTGCCTGCGGTCATCGCGTGTCAGTATATCCGGATCATGGCCAAAATCATCCGTCCTGCCAGCAAGACCAGCGCTTCATCCGTGCCGAAGAAAGAGGCAAAAAATGTCGCCGGGATCAGGCCCAAAAAGACACCGAAGCCGACGGCCCTGAAGCCAAAGACTCCCAAACCAAAGATCCTCAAACCAAAGCCCTGGACGGCAGCCGAGGTCTACGAAGCGTTCGACCGGTTTCGCAAGGCCAATCCCGAGCCGAAGGGCGAACTCGAGCATCTCAATCCCTTTACGCTGCTGGTCGCCGTGGTGCTGTCGGCGCAGGCGACCGATGCCGGCGTCAACAAGGCGACGCGTGCGCTGTTCGCCATCGCCGACACGCCGCAAAAGATGCTGGCGCTCGGCGAGGAAAAAGTCCGCGACTACATCAAGACCATCGGGCTCTACCGCAACAAGGCGAAGAACGTCATCGCGCTGTCAGAGAAGCTGATCGCCGAGTTCGGCGGCGAGGTGCCGCGCACGCGCGCCGAGATCGAGTCGCTGCCCGGCGCCGGGCGCAAGACCGCCAATGTCGTGCTCAACATGGCCTATGGCGAACACACGATGGCGGTGGATACCCATGTGTTCCGCGTCGGCAACCGCACGGGACTGGCGCCCGGCAACACGCCGCTCGAGGTCGAGCTCGGGCTGGAGAAGGTGATCCCGTCGGAATTCATGCTGCATGCCCATCACTGGCTGATCCTGCACGGGCGCTACACCTGCCTCGCCCGCAAGCCGCGCTGCGAGGTGTGTGTGATCAACGATCTTTGCCGGTGGCCGGAAAAGACGGTGTGAGGGATTCGCCTCATTCCGGGTCTGGTCCTGCGGACGTCCCGGAATGGCGAATCCAATTACGCCACCGGCATGCCCGACTTCCGCGCCGGCTCGATCAGCTCGGGCCGCGGGCCGGACAGGCGCTTGTGCATGTGGACCATGAAGGCCATGCCGAACAGGGGCGTCGCCAAATTGACGATCGGGATCGACACGAAGGCTGCGATGAACAGGCCGGCGGTGAATACCGTTGCCGCATTGTCCTTGCGCATCGCCTTGGCTTCGGCCGGCGAACGGAATCGCATCGCCGCGAGCTCGAAATATTCGCGGCCGAGCAGCCAGGCGGTGGCGACGAAGAAAATCAGGAAGCCAGCGCCGGCGAACAGCACGAAGGGCAGCGCGATCAGGTACACCAGGATCGTCAGCAGCGCCGTCTTGACGCCCTCGGGGATTGCGACGCCGAGCGGCAGCGCATCGCCGGGACGCTCGGCCGGATAATGCTCGCGCTCGACATGCTCGGCGACGTCGTCGACGAACACGCTCGCGACCAGCGAGGTGACCGCCGGCATCAGGAAAATGCCGCCGAGCACGACACCGAGCCCGGCCGCGATCGAGATGATCCAGGAAAGGATGTTGAGCGGCGTGTGGAAGCCCGGCCCCAGCATCGCCTCGGCCCAGCCCTCGCCGTATTCGGCGAACCAGCTCAAGGCGCGCTGCAGGCCGATGGCCAGCACCGCAACCAGCACCAGCGCCAGTCCGATCGAGCGCCACAGGATGGAGCGCATCGGCGGCGACAGGATCTGCGAAAGCGCCTTGACGGCGGCGTCCAACATGGCGGTTCTACCTCTCCAGAAAAAACCCTCGCGAGAGGTAGATATGCGCGGGCGCTTCGGCAAGGGCCGCGCGCGGACACAGCGCGGCGCGGCGCTGGCGGCGGATGAATTGCATTTGCGTTATGCAGCAGCGAATGCGGCTTTCGGCAGATTGTGTTTTCCCAAGGCCCCTCGAAGCCGTAGTCTGGGCCCCAAAAGATGGTTGGTACGGGAGAGACGCTGAATGGCCGGGACGGGACTGCCGCTTGACGGCGTGAGGGTCGTCGAAATGACCCATATGGTGATGGGTCCGACCTGCGGCATGATCCTCGCGCAACTGGGTGCGGAGGTCATCAAGGTCGAGCCGCCAGCGGGCGACAAGACCCGCTCGCTCGGCGGCATGGGAACCTCGTTCTTTCCGCTGTTCAACCGGGGAAAGCGCAGCGTCGTGCTCGATTTCGCCAAGGATGAAGACCGCGACATCATGCATCGGCTGCTCGAAAGCGCCGACGTGTTCCTGGAAAATTTCCGCGACGGGCAGTTGGACAAGCAGGGGCTCGGCCCCGAAGAACTGCGCCGCAGACACCCGCATCTGATCGTCGCCGGTCACAAGGGTTTTCTGTCGGGCCCTTACGAGCACCGCCCCGCGCTCGACGAGGTCGTGCAGATGATGTCCGGCCTCGCGGCCATGACCGGGACGCGCGACAAGCCGCAGCGGGTTGGCTCTTCCGCCAACGACATCATGGGCGGCATGTTCGGCGCCATCGCGATCCTCGCCGCACTCTACGAGAAGCGCGGCGGCAAGAAGGACGGCGCCGACATCCGCATTGGTCTGTTCGAGAATTGTCTGTTCCTGGTCGCCCAGCACATGGTCGAGTATGAGATGACCGGCCGGAAGCCGCGCTCGATGCCGGAGCGCGAGCACGCCTGGCCGATCTATGACATTTTCCATACTGCCGAGGGTGACCGCATCTTCATCGGCGTTGTCACCGAGGGCCACTGGTGGAGTTTTTGCCGCGAATTCGGCCTGCAGGAGTTCGCCGACGATCCGACCTTGCGCAACACCACGGACCGGATTTTGGCGCGCGGGAGAATCATTCCGCGTGTCACCGAGGTGATCAAGGGCTGGAACATCGCCGATCTCTCCGCCAGGCTCGATGCGCTGAACATCGCCTATTCGCCGATCAACCGTCCCGAGGACCTCCTGCACGATCCGCATGTGTTGCGTCCCGGCGGGCTGGTGCAGAATTTCAACGCCGATGGCGTGCCGTTCCGCGTTCCGGCGTTGCCGGTCGAATGGAACGGCGGCAATATCGGCGAGGGGCTCAAGGTCCCGGTGCTGGGCGCCGACACCGAGGCCGTTCGCGCCGAACTCGAAGCACAAAAGCTTTCTTCAACCGACAACGCTGCGTGAGGCTGCCATGACCCGGGTTCAGGAACTCTATCCAGACAACAAGGTGATTCTGCGCGAGGTCGGCCTGCGCGACGGGCTGCAGCTCGTGAAGAAATTCCCGTCGACTGAAGCCAAGCAGCGCTGGATCCGCGAGGAATATGCCGCCGGCGTGCGGCATTTCGAGGTCGGCTCGTTCCTGCCGGCGAAGACGTTTCCGCAATTCGCCGATGTCCGCGACATCATCGCGACGGTGGGCTCGCTGCCCGGCGCCTACGGCATTGCGCTGACGCTGAACGAGCGCGGCGTCAACGAGGCGCTGGCCTCCGGCGTCGCCGAAGTCGCCACCGTGGTCTCGGCAACCGAGGAGCACAGCCAGGCCAATGCCAACCGCTCGCGTGAATCAGCGATCGCCAACGTGAGGCGGCTGTGCGAGCTGCGTAACGCCAGTTCGCACAAGCCGGTCGTGAATTCCGCGATCTCGATGGCGCTCGGCTGCTCGATCGTCGGGCCGGTCGACCCGAAGGAGGTGTTGCGGCTGACGGAAAAGCTGTTCGAGGCCGGCGTCGACATGGTCGCGATCGCCGACACGGTTGGCTATGCCGGGCCGAAGCAGGTCGGCGAACTGGTCGCCGGGGCGGTCAAGATCGCGGGCGCAAAGCCGATCTGCATCCACCTGCACGATACCCGCGGCATGGGCATCGCGAACGCCTCCGCCGCGCTCGATTCGGGTGCGCGCGTGCTGGATGGATCGCTCGGCGGTCTCGGCGGCTGCCCGTTCGCGCCGGGCGCGACCGGCAATGTCGTGTTCGAGGATCTGGTGTTCCTGTGCGAGAGCAAGGGATTTGCGACCGGGATCGATATCGAGAAGCTGATCGCGGTGCGTGGAATCCTGAAATCGGAAATGCCGGGCGAGGCGCTCTATGGCGGTCTCGCGCGCGCCGGATTGCCGGGCGGGACGGTGGCCACGGCTGCCTAATTCAAAGAAGCAGCCCCTGATCCGGATCGTCAGCGCTTACCTCTTGCCCATGCCCATCCCCGGGCATTCGTCCCTGCTCCTTCTGCGCGGGCGGCGTCTGCGCAGGCATCACCGCCATCGTGCCCATGCCCATCCCCAAATGCGGGGCGAGGAGGTCACCGGCCGTCCTCTTCTGATCTTCCGACAAGACTTCGTTCAGTTTGGCAAAAGCGGATTTCATCGCTTTGGTGCCGTCGAGCCGCGCGGTCAGCCATTGCTCCTGCAGATCCAGCCGGGCTGTCAGATCGGAAGCCGGCGGTTGTCGATCGCCCGGCCTCGGCATCATCGATGCACGGACTTCCGCGAGCTTCCTTGCATTCGCACGCAGCGCCTCGGCAAATCCGTTCCAGATCTCGGCTTGTGCGTCGGTGATCTTGAACTCGGCGCGCAGGAAAGCGATGCGGCCTTCGACGCGATCGATGGTGGCCATGCCGCCCATGCCCCGGCCCATCATGCCCATCCGCTGCATCATATCCATGGATTGCATCATGGACATGTTGCCCATCGCGTCCTTCATGTCCTTCATCTCTTTCATCATGCCCATCATCGGCATGTTGCCCATGCCGCCTCCCATCATGCCCGCGCCACCTTGCGGCGCGGTGCTGGCGGATGGGCTCGGTGCCGGCGAAGGACTTGCCGGAGCTGGTTTTTCACTGTCTGCGGAGTGGGAATGATCGTGTCCGGCCGGAGCCTGTGCCCACGCCGACGCTGTAAAGGCCGCGACGGTGAGAGCCGTCGCCATCGTCAAGCGCGTCATGGCCAATTCTCCCGTTGCTGAGGGTGGCAGGTTAATATGGGCCCAGCGTCGATCGCAGCGTTGACGCACATCAAGTTGTTACAGCGGCGTCATCCTCAGCCTTAGCGCGTTGCCGACGACGCTGACCGAGGACAGCGCCATCGCGGCGGCGGCGATGATCGGTGACAGCAGCAGGCCGAATGCCGGATAGAGAATGCCCGCGGCGATCGGGATGCCGGCGGCGTTGTAGATGAAGGCGAAGAACAGGTTCTGCCTGATATTGCTCATGGTAGCCTCGGACAGCCGGCGGGCGCGAACGATGCCGGTGAGGTCGCCCTTCAGCAGCGTGACGCCGGCGCTTTCCATCGCGACGTCGGTTCCCGTGCCCATGGCGATGCCGACTTCGGCAGCCGCCAGCGCCGGCGCGTCGTTGACGCCGTCACCGGCCATCGCGACGACCCGCCCGGCCTTCTGCAGTTTTGCCACGACCGCGCTTTTCTGATCGGGCAGCACCTCGGCTTCGACCTCGGTGATCCCGAGCCGCTTCGCGACGGCGTTGGCCGTGGTCCTGTTGTCGCCGGTCAGCATGATGACCTTGATGCCATCAGCCGCCAGCGCCTTCAGCGCTTCCGGCGTCGAGGCCTTCACGGGGTCGGCGATGGCGAACAGGCCGGCGAGCTTGCCGTCGATGGCCATATTGATCACGGTCGCACCGTCGCCGCGCAGGTGCTCGGCCTGCTTGTCGAGCGCGCCGGTCTCGATACCGAGCGATTTCAGGAAATTGGCGTTGCCGAGAACGATGGTCTTGCCGTCAACCTTGCCGGTGGCGCCCTTGCCGGTCGGCGAGTCGAACGCATCGACCTTGCTCAATTCGAGATGGCGGTCCCTTGCGGCTTGCACGATGGCGTCGGCCAGCGGGTGTTCGCTGGCGCGTTCGACGCTGGCCGCAAGCCGCAGGATGTCGGTCTCGGCAATTCCAGCCGCAGGCACGATGTTGACCACCTTGGGCTTGCCCTCGGTGAGCGTGCCCGTCTTGTCGACCACCAGTGTGTCGACCTTCTCCATGCGTTCCAGCGCTTCGGCGTTCTTGATCAGGACGCCGGCCTGTGCGCCGCGCCCGACGCCGACCATGATCGACATCGGCGTCGCGAGACCGAGCGCACAGGGACAGGCAATGATGAGGACACTGACGGCGGCAACCAGGCCAAACGCCATGCGGGGCTCCGGTCCGAACCAGGCCCACGCGGCAAACGCCAGGATAGCCACGGCGATGACGGTCGGCACGAACCAGCCGGCGACCTGATCGGCCAGCCGCTGGATCGGCGCGCGCGAACGCTGCGCGTCCGCCACCATCTGCACGATCTGGGACAGCAGCGTGTCGCGCCCGACCTTGTCGGCGCGCATGACGAAATCCGCCGGACTGGTTGAGCGTGCCCGATATGACCTTGTCGCCGGCCTGCTTGGTGACCGGCATGGATTCGCCCGTGACCAGCGATTCATCCAGCGACGAGCGGCCTTCGAGTATGACGCCGTCCACCGGCACCTTCTCGCCCGGACGAACGCGCAGGCGATCGCCGACCGCAAGCAGGTCGATTTCCACCTCGTGATCGGCGCCGTCGTGGCCGATCCGGCGCGCGGTCTTCGGCGCCAGTTGCAGCAGCGCCTTGATGGCGCCCGAGGTTGCCTCGCGGGCCCGGAGTTCGAGCACCTGGCCGAGCAATACGAGCACGGTGATGACGGCCGCGGATTCGAAGTAGACCGCCACTGCACCGCCATGGCCGCGGAATGTCGCCGGAAATACTTCCGGAGCCACGGTGCCGACGATGCTGTAGACATAGGCCACGCCGGTGCCGACCGCGATCAGGGTGAACATGTTGAGATTGCGCGTCACCAGCGATTGCCAGCCGCGCACGAAGAACGGCCAGCCGGCCCACAGCACCACGGGCGTGGCGAAGACGAACTGAATCCAGTTCGACAGGGTCGGATCGATCCAGCCGTGACCGCCGACGAGGTGACCGCCCATTTCCAGCACGACGGCGGGGAGCGCGAGCACGAGGCCGATCCAGAAGCGGCGCGTCATGTCGGCGAGTTCGGGATTGGGCGGCGCATCGAGGCTCGCGACCTCCGGCTCCAGCGCCATGCCGCAGATCGGGCAGCTTCCCGGGCCGACCTGACGGATCTCCGGATGCATCGGGCAGGTGTAGATCGTGCCTTCCGGGACGGCGGCTTTCGGCCTGCGATCCTTTTCCAGATAGGACACGGGATCGGCCGCGAACTTGGTGCGGCAGCCGGCCGAGCAGAAATGGTAGGTCTGGCCGCGATGGTCGAAGCGGTGCTTGCTGGTCGCGGGGTTCACTTTCATGCCACAGACGGGATCAAGCACGCTCGCAGCTTCGTGGGTGTGATGATCGTGGCCGCTGTGGCCATGGCCGGCGTGATCGTGGTGGGAATGATCGTGTCCGCCGCAGCATGCACTTTCGTTGGCGGCCGCCTTTGCCTGATCTGTTGCGGATGAGCAGCCGCATCCGGATTTTTTTGCGGCGTCGCCTGCCTGTTCCCTGTTCATCGTCAAGCTCCAGCCCTTGTAACCCATACCCTGTAGGGGTATATAGGCCGTATGCGAAAAGACATCAAGGCTTCCTGTCAAAAGCGCCTGGGCCGGATCGAAGGTCAGGTTCGTGGACTGTCAAAGATGGTCGACGAAGACCGTTATTGCATCGACATCGTCACGCAGATTTCCGCCGTGCGGGCGGCGTTGCGGCGCGTCGAGGAAGAAGTGTTGCGGGATCACGTGTCGCACTGCGTCGAACACGCGATCACCAGCGGCAACAAGGCCGACCAGCGCGAAAAGATCGCCGAATTGATGGCCGTGATCAGCCGTTCCGACAGGTGACGTCGGCAGGCAGCGCGGCAGGTTGCGCAATGATTATCGCGCGCCGTTGCTGCGCGCCTTGATCCAGATCAGATCGCTGCAGGAGACGGCGTCAGTCGTGGTGATGATGCTTGCGCGCCGCCGGCTTCGTGTCGGAGGCCGTCGGGATCATCACGACGCGGCCGTAGCGCACGCCGCGCTCGGCGATGATGTGGTCGGCAAGGTGCCGGACCTCGCTGGCGGCGCCCTTCAGCGCCGTCACCTCCATGCAACTGTCGTCGTCGAGATGGACGTGCAGCGTCGCCAGCGACAGATCGTGGTGACCGTGGAAGCTCTGCACCAGCCGCTTTGACAGATCGCGCGCGCCGTGGTCGTAGACGTAGACCAGCGCCGCGACGCATTGACCTGACGCGGCGGCATCCTCGGCGTTCTGCTGCAGCCCGGCGCGGGCAAGATCGCGGATGATCTCGGAACGATTCTGATAGCCGCGGGCATCCGCCGCCGCGTCAATCTCGGCCAGCAGTTCGTCTTCGATCGTGATGGTGATCCGTTGCATCGAAATTTCCGTATTGCGCGGGTATGATATTTCTAATACATCATCATACCACGCTGCTGGCGTGGCGCGCCGGGTCAAGTCGAACTGATGCGGTCGCCTGCCGACTGTAGCAGTTATCATGCGGGGGCATGAGCGTTGCGTAGAACGGCGTGGGGGGTATTTTTCACCGGTGCATCCCTGTTGGTGATGGCTTCGCCGACGGATGCCCAGGACGTGGCGGCACCAGCCGCGGGCCAGCTTCCGGCGATAACGGTCGATCCTCCCGAAGCGCGGCCACGCGCCCGGGCCAGGCCGCCGCGGCGCGAACGGAGCGCCCGAAGTCCAACGACAATTCAACCGACCGCGCCTGTTCCGCCGCCGCCGGTCAGCAGTGGGGTGACGTCGGGCTCGGCGACCGCAGGACCTGCTTATCTGCAGCCCACCGCCGCCAGCGCCGCGACCATCAGCGGTGCGGAGGTGAACGCGCAGCCTTTCTCGCGCCCCGGCGAGGCGCTGGAGGTGGTGCCGGGCCTGATCGTGACCCAGCATTCCGGCGAAGGCAAAGCCAACCAGTATTTCCTGCGCGGCTTCAACCTCGATCACGGCACCGACCTCGCCATCACCGTCGACGGCATGCCGGTCAACATGCGGACCCACGGCCACGGCCAGGGCTATGCCGACATCAACTTTCTGATCCCGGAACTGATTCAGTCGGTCAATGTCTGGAAGGGGCCGTACTTCGCCGACGAGGGCGACTTCGCTTCCGCCGGCGCCGTTTCCATCGACTATCTCAACAGGCTGCCGAAAAATCTCGCCGAGCTGACCTTCGGCAGCTTCGGCTATCGCCGCGCGCTGGCGGCCGGATCGACCGCGGTCGGGCAGGGCACTCTTCTCGCCGCTTTCGAGGACGTCAGATATGACGGTCCATGGGACGTGCCCGACCATATCCGCAAGCTGAACGGCGTGCTGCGCTACAGCCAGGGCACCGCGACCGACGGCTTTACGCTGTCGGCGATGGCCTATTCCAACGGCTGGAATTCGACCGATCAGGTGGCGCAACGGGCGATCGACCAGGGCATCATCGGCCGCTTCGGTTCGCTCGATCCGACCGATGGCGGCAGTCTCGAGCCGTTTCTCGCTATCGAGCAACTGGGCGCATTCGAGCGAATACGGGCAGACCAAGGCCAATGCCTACGTGATCCGCTCCTCGATGAACCTCTACAACAACTTCACCTACTTCCTCGACGATCCCGTCAATGGCGATCAGTTCAGCCAGCTCGACAAGCGCACGGTCTACGGCCTCAATGCCAGCCATGCCTTCGACGTGCGTGTTGCCGGCATCGAGACGCAAACCCGCGTCGGCCTGCAGACGCGCGGCGACGACATCAATGTCGGCCTGTTCAAGACGTTCCGGCGCGAGCTGCTTTCGACCGTGCGCGAAGACAGCGTGAGGGAGGGCAGTGTCGCCCTGTGGGCCGATACGACGGCGCGCTGGACCGACTGGCTGCGCACCACGGTTGGCATTCGCGAGGATTATTTCGCCGGCCGCGTGATCAGCGATACGCCGGAAAATTCCGGCAATGCGCAGGCGTCGATCACGAGTCCCAAGGCCGGCATCGTACTCGGGCCCTGGTACAAGACCGAGTTCTACGGCAATGCCGGCTACGGCCTGCACTCCAACGACATCAGAGGCGCAACGATCACCGTCGATCCCGTCGACAAGGTGACGCCGCAGGATCGCGTGCCGCTGCTGGTCCGGTCGAAGGGCGCCGAACTCGGCATCCGCACCAGGGCGATTGAAGGCCTGACAAGTTCGCTTGCGGTGTTCGTGCTGGATTTCGATTCCGAGTTGCTGTTCGTCGGCGATGCCGGCACCACCGAGGCGAGCCGGCCGAGCCGGCGCGTCGGCGTCGAGTGGACCAACCAGTACAAGGTGCTGCCGTGGATGCGGTTCGATCTCGACCTCGCCTATACGCGCGCCCGCTTCACCGATGTCGATCCGGCCGGCAATTTCATTCCGGGCGCGCCGGCGTGGATAGCAGCCGGCGGCGTGACGTTCGGCGGCGACAGCGGATGGTTCGGTGCATTGAGGGGACGCTATTTCGGACCGCGTCCGCTGATCGAGGACGACAGCGTCCGTTCACAGTCCTCGCTGATCTTCAATGCGCGGGCGGGTTACCGATTCGACAACGGCCTGCGGCTGCAGCTCGACGTGCTCAATCTCTTCAACGCCCGCACCAACCAGATCGAGTACTACTATGTGTCGCGCCTGCCGGGCGAACCGATCGATGGCGTAGCGGATCGCCATTTCCATCCCGCCGAACCACTGGCGGTGAGGGTGACGCTGGCGGGGAAGTTCTGATGGAGCTGTCGGGTGGGCAAAGGCGCGTTTGCGCCGTGCCCACCATGTATCCTGAATGTTGGTCTGGATGGTGGGCACGCTCCGCTTTGCCCACCCTCAATTCCACGGCTGTCTGGCCTTACGTCACCAGTTCCGGCGCCTTGTGGCGCGGCTTCATGCGGCGTTCCGCCGGGCGGACAGGAACATATTCGACCGCCAGGAAGTGCTCCGACACAGTGACGCGCTCGACCATCGTGGTTTCGACGGTGACCTCGATCACTTCTGCAAACGGAAGCGGCGCTTCCTCGTCAATCTCTTCAGGAACAAGTGGCGGCGAGTTGATTTCTGGAAACACGGCGAATTCGCCCGCTACCTCCGGGAGCGGCTTCTGCTTGTCGGCCCAGTGCAGCGCCGTATAGTCGAAGCCGTGCACGATGGTGGGTTTGACGATTTCGAAGTAGGGCGAGATGTCGAAGTCGCGTGGCATGTAGAGCGATAAATCGCGGATGTGCAGGATCTCGCGCCGCGCCTTTCGCGAGGCGGCGCGGGTGATCTTGGGCAGGATCGGATAGCGCACGGCGTCGAACGCCTGCGCGATCAGTGCCGAACAGATGATCTTGGTGGGGTCGCCGGATCCGAACGCGATCATGCGCCGCCGCCAGCGCTGCGGCACCGGCAGCGGGATCAGATAGCGCATCAGGTCGACAATGTTCTTGGTGTCGTAGCCGAAGCCGATCCGGTTGATGGCGTAGCGACACACGGTGGTGCGGTCCTCGTAGGACAGGCCGATCGGGCGGCAGACGCGGGTGTGATAGGGATAGTATTTCGACAGCGGAGCCGACGTCACGCCTTCGCCGATATTGGCCTCGATCAGCACATGCGGCTCGCCGTCGGGCTCGCTCGCGCCGTAGATCGGTCCGACATAGAGCGCGGCATGCGACCAGGTGGACTGCGTCAGATACTTGATGATGCCGGAAATGCGGTTGTTGCCTTCGACCAGCAGAACGTCGCCCGGCTCGATGACGCCGCGCAGATGTTCGGGATCGCTGGGGGTGAACGGCTCGTAACCCGGAACTTCCTTCTGCAGGTAGCCCGCGATCACCTTGCCGACGGTATCGAGCATTACGCCCATCAAACACTCCCCAGAAGCGGCTTTTCTTCCGCCTTTTTCTGTTCCCTTATCATGGTCGCAAGCCGTTTCAATTTAGTTCATGCGTAAAGTGGATCAAACATGATTGATTTACCATGAGTGTTGCTGGCCCGCGTGAGATGCGGCACAGTTCGCTAGCTGTTCTCTTTTCGTCAAGACGCTGGAAACCATGACATGACAATGACCCGCCGCGATTTTCTTTCGGCGTCCGCGGCATTGGCGTCTTTTCCGATGCTGTCGGGAACGCGCGCGGGAGCAGCCCCGTTGCCGCGCGACGCCGACATCGTCGTGATCGGCGCGGGCGCGGCCGGCATTGCCGCGGCGCGGCGGATCATGGCGGCGAACCGCAAGGTGATCGTTGTGGAGGCGGCCAGCCAGATCGGCGGCCGCTGCCAGACCGACGTCTCGACCTTCGACGCGCCGTTCGACCGCGGCGCGCGCTGGATGCACAATCCCGAGACCAATCCGATGATCAAGCTCGCGCGATCGGCGGGGCTCGAGATCACGACCGCGCCGTCGGGCCAGAAGATCCGCATCGGCCGCCGCAACGCGCGCCCCGGAGAGACCGAGGAATTTCTTGCCGCGCTGGTGCGCGCCAACCGTGCCATCGACGAGGCCGCGCGGCGGTCCGACGTTTCCTGCGCCTCGGTGCTGCCGAAGGATCTCGGCAACTGGACCGGCGCGGCGGAGTTCGTGCTCGGCGCCAACTTCTCCGGCAAGGACCTGCAGGAGTTTTCGGTCGGCGACAAGTCGCGCGCCCAGGACCGCAACACCGGGATCGCCTGCCGCCAAGGTCTCGGCACGCTGATCGCAAAGCTCGGAGAGCAGGTCCCGCTGGCGCTGTCGACGCCGGCCAATCGCATTTCGTGGAGCAACCGCGACGTCAGCGTGGAGACGCCGGCCGGCAAGATCGTCGCACGCGCCGCCGTGATCACGGTGTCGAGCAACGTGCTGACCGCAGGCAATATCAGGTTCGCGCCTGATATCCCGAAGCGCATGCTCGATGCAGCTTCGAAGGTGAGCCTGGGCAGCTACGACCGCATCGCGCTGGAGATGCCGGGCAATCCGCTGGGATTGGCGCGCGACGACATCATCATCGAGCAGAGCAAATCGACGAAGACGGCGCTGATCTACGCCAATATCGGCGGTTCGTCGCTTTGTTCGATCGACGTCGGGGGCTCGTTCGGCCGCGATCTCTCTGCGCAGGGCGAAGCCGCGATGGTCGCGTTCGCGAAGGAATGGCTGACGGGCCTGTTCGGCAGCGATGTCGCCGCCGCCGTGAAGAAAGCGAGCGCGACGCGCTGGAACGCCGCGCCGTTTGCGCTCGGCGCGATGTCGGCAGCCAGTCCCGGCGGACAGGCGTCACGAAAGGTGCTGACCGAGCCGATCGGCTGCATGTTTCTCGCCGGCGAGGCCACCCACGAGACGCTGTGGGGCACGATCGACGGCGCCTGGGAGAGCGGCGAGCGCGCCGCCGAAGCGGCGTTGCGCCGGATCGGCGCCTTGAAGGATGCCGAGCCGCCGCCGCGGGCAACGAAGCCGCGTCGGCGCGCGCCGGCGTCCAACTGATGGCCCGTCCGAAAGCATTGATCTCCTGGTCGAGCGGCAAGGACTCGGCATTTGCGCTGCACGAAGTGATGCAGGCGGACGAGTTCGAGGTCGTCGGTGCGTTGACGACGGTGACGGAAACCTTTGGCCGGGTATCGATCCACGGCGTGCGGCAGGAGATCCTGCAGGCGCAATGCGAAGCCGTGGGCCTGCCGCAACGGATCGTGCCGATCCCCTATCCCTGTCCGAACGAGATATACGAGGCACGAATGGGCGAGGCAGTTGCGCGCGCCGTTGCCGACGGCATCTCGCACATGATCTTCGGTGACCTGTATCTCGCCGACGTCCGCGCCTACCGCGAACAGAAACTGGCAGGCAGCGGCATCACGCCGGTGTTTCCGCTCTGGGAGAGGCCGACATCCGAACTGGCGCAGGCGATGATCGCGAGTGGGCTGGAGGCGTATATTGCGACCGTCGATCTGAAGAAACTTCGGTCCGAATTCGCCGGCCGCAAATTCGATGCAAGCCTGCTGGCCGATCTGCCTGCCGCTGTCGATCCTTGCGGTGAGAACGGCGAGTTTCACACCTGCGTGGTGGCCGGACCGATGTTTTCACGGCGGATCGCAGTCACATCAGGCGAACGCGTCGAGCGCGATGGCTATGCCTATTGCGATCTGGTGTTGGGCTAGCGCAGTACGCCGTCCAGCGCGGGCAGACCGATGAGCACGGCAGCTGCGATCAGCGCGTAGCAGATCGAACGGAACAGCGCCTCGCTGGCCTTGCCGAACAAGGAGGCGCCAAACCAGACGCCGATGCCGTAGACGGGGCCGACCACGAGCGAGAACCTGATCGCATCCATGGTGATCAGGCCGGCCGCAGCGTAGCTGACGCCGGAAAAGAAATCCGACGCGCCGAAGAACAGCACGATGTTCGCGCGGGCGATCGCGGAAGCGATCGGGCGGCCGAGCCAATAGCCGACGATTGGCGGGCCGCCGGTCTGCGCCAGCCCGCTGCAGAAGCCGGCGAGGCCACCGATGCCGATCGACACCGCCGCGTGGTCCTTGCCGCGGTAGCGCCAACCCGAGAGCAACAGCAGCAACAGCGCGAAGACGAAGGCGGAAATGATCCAGCGGGTGGTCACGGGTTCGAGCCGGCTCAGGAAATAGGTCCCGATGGGAACGCCGATCAGCGCGCCGAACACCATGATCGCGGTGGCCTTGCGGTCGGCCTGCTTCCAGGCATTCGGCAGCAGCGGCGCGGCGGCGACGAAATCGATGAGGAGGAGCAGTGCCGCGACCAGCCGCGGGTCGGCCATGCTGCTCGCGAGCGGCATGAAGATCAGCGCCGAGCCGAAGCCGGAGAAACCCCGCGCCGTTCCCGAGACGAAGGCGATGGCGCAGATCGCGAGCGCGGCGTTGAGGCTGACGTCGGACGGAATGAGACCGAGGGGGCTCATGCTCTATTGATTGAGCATGACGTTGGCCGAACACCCCTGGTCGTTTCAGGCGTCATGCGCGAAGCGTGCCGCCGGTCTTCTTCGTCACTTCAGCGACGATCTTCGCTGCGACCGCGTCGATTTCCTGGTCGGTCAGCGTCTTCTCGCGCGGCTGCATCGTCACGGCGATCGCGATCGACTTCTTGCCGGCGTCGATGCCCTTGCCTTCGTAGACGTCGAACACGGTCACGTCCGTGATCAGCTTCTTGTCGATGCCTTGTGCGGCGCGCACGATATCGCCGGCCTTGACGGTGCGATCGACGATGAAGGCGAAGTCGCGCGACACCGGCTGGAACGCGGCGAGTTCGAGCAGCGGCTTGGCGCGGGTCGGCTTTTTCTTGGCGTCGGGAATGCGGTCGAGAATGACCTCGAACGCCATCAGCGGGCCGTCGGCGCCGAGCGCTTCCAGCGTGCGTGGATGCAACTCGCCGAAATGGCCTAGAATGTTCTGTGGTCCGATCTGGATGATGCCGGAACGCCCCGGGTGCAGCCAGCTCGCACCGCCGGGCACGATCTGCAGCGCCTGCATCGGCGCGCCGGCTGCGGCCAGCACCGCGAACGCATCCGCCTTGGCGTCGAGCGCATCCGCCATCGCCGAGCCCGACCAGTGCCGCCCCATGCCTTTTGAGGAAGCAAATCCGTGGCGGACGCCCGCGGCCGCGACGAACTGGTCCTCGGGCCTGTCGCCCTTGAATACCTGCCCGACCTCGAACAGCGCGACATCCTGATAGCCGCGGTTGGCGTTGGCCTGCGCCGCGGCGACCAGGCCCGGCAGCAGGCTGGGGCGCATATCGGAGAGGTCGGAGGCGATCGGATTGGCGAGCGCGAGCTCAGCCTGCCCGCCGCCGAACAATTCGGCTTGCGGCTTCGATATGAACGACCAGGTCACCGCCTCGACCATGCCGCGCACGGCGAGCGCCCGCTTGGCGCGGCGGGTGCGAATCTGGATCGCAGTCAGGACCGGCTTGCGGGCGTCGTCGCCGCGTTCGAACGGCGTCATCGGAACTTTATCGACGCCCACGATGCGCACGACTTCCTCGACGATGTCGGCCTTGCCGTGAACGTCGGTGCGCCAGGAGGGAACGGCGACCTTCACGACCGGGCCGCTGCCCGCGACCATGAAGCCGAGATGGCCAAGAATGCGGCGCATTTCGGCCAGCGGCACCTCGATCCCGGCGAGACGCTTGACCTCGGTCAGCGGAAAATCGATGACGCGGTCGTCGCCGAAGGCCTTGCCGACCACGACGTTCTCCGACGGCGTGCCGCCGCAGAGCTCCATCACCAGCCGGGTCGCAAGTTCGAGGCCCGGCACCATGAAGGCCGGATCGACGCCGCGCTCGAAGCGATAGCGCGCATCCGAATTGATGCCGAGCTTGCGGCCGGTCTGCGCGATGTTGATTTCGTTCCACAGCGCCGACTCGATCAGCACGTCGGTGGTGTTCTCATCGCAGCCCGAGGCCTCGCCGCCCATGATGCCGGCCAGCGACTCGACGCCGTGATCGTCCGCGATCACGCAGATGCCGGGATCCAGCGTGTAGGTGCGGCCGTCGAGCGCCAGCAGGCTCTCGCCGTCTTTGGCGCGGCGTACGGTGAGATTGCCCTTCACCTTGCTGGCGTCGAACACATGCAGCGGCCGGGCGCGGTCGTAGGTCATGAAATTGGTGATGTCGACCAGCGCGTTGATCGGGCGCAGCCCGATCGAGGTCAGTCGCTTCTGCAGCCACTCGGGCGAGGGGCCGTTCTTGACGCCGCGCACCAGCCGCAGCGCAAAGCCGGGGCACAGCGTGGCGTCTTCCACCGTCACCTTCACCGGGCAGGGGAATTCTCCCTTGATCGGTTTGATCGCGGGATCCCTGAACTTGCCCATGTCGGCGGCGGAAAGATCGCGCGCGATGCCATGGACGCCGGTGCAGTCCTGCCGGTTCGGTGTCAGGTTGATTTCGAGCATGGGATCGCCGAGCCCGGCCCATTCGGCGTAGCCCTTGCCGACGGGCGCATCCGACGGCAATTCCATGATGCCGTCATGGTCGTCGGAGATCTGCAGTTCGGCCGCCGAACACAGCATGCCGCGGCTCTCGACGCCCCGGATCGTGCCGACGCCGAGCGTGATGTTCTTGCCTGGAATGAAGGTGCCGGGCGGCGAGAACACGCTGATCAGGCCAGCGCGCGCGTTCGGCGCGCCGCAGACCACCTGCACCGGCGCAGCCCCGTCGCCGGTGTCCACCATGCAGACGCGCAGCCGATCCGCATTCGGATGCTGTTCGGCCGAAATCACCCGTGCGATCGAGAACGGCGCAAGCTGCTTCGCCTTGTCCTCGATGTGCTCGACCTCGAGCCCGATCATGGTGAGCTTGTCGGCCAGCTTGTCCAGCGGCTCGTCGGTGTCGAGATGTTCCTTCAGCCAGGAGAGCGTGAATTTCATGATGCTACTCTTTGATCGGCGAAAACTTCAACCAGCCGGAAACGCTCGCACATCAGCATCATGTCTTCGCTGAACCTGCCTTGCCGTCCGAAATATGCGCGGTGCGCCGCCCGCCAGTAGGCGAGGCTGCGATCGCCTTCGCCTTCCTCGTAAGCGAAGGCTGCATCCACCTCGTTGTACCGGCGGTAGCTCACCTCGGTCGTTGCGATGACGCAACGCGGCGTGCCGCTGCCGTCGAGCACGATCCAGCGCTCGCCCGGCGTGGACGTGTTCGGCTCGTCCTCGGTGGAGCAGGTCGCGGTCTTGACGCCCCTCATCACGAGATCGAGCAACTCGTCGGCGAGTTCCGGGCCGTCGCCGAACGCGAACGAACGCAGGCCGCGATATTGTTCGGGCACAGCGCTCAGGTTCACGTGCTCAATCCCCCGGCCAATGTCGGGACGTCGAGCGGCTTGAAGCCGTAATGGTTGAGCCAGCGCACGTCGCTGTCGAACAACTGCCGGAGATCGGCAATGCCGTATTTCAGCATCGCGATGCGGTCGATGCCCATGCCCCAGGCGAAGCCCTGGTAGACGTCAGGATCGATGCCGCAGGCGCGCAGCACGTTCGGATGCACCATGCCGCAGCCGAGAATCTCCAGCCAGTCCTCGCCTTCGCCGAAACGGATCTCACCCTTGTCGCGCCGGCACTGGATGTCGACCTCGAGCGAGGGTTCGGTGAACGGGAAGAACGACGGACGAAACCGCATGTTGATGTGGTCGACCTCGAAGAACGCCTTGCAGAACTCGTGCAGGATCCATTTCAGGTGGCCGAGATGAGAGCCCTTGTCGATGACGAGGCCCTCGACCTGGTGGAACTGCGGGGTATGCGTCGCATCGGAATCGATGCGATAGGTGCGGCCCGGGCAGACCACGCGGATAGGCGGCTTCTGGTTCAGCATCGTGCGCACCTGCACCGGCGAGGTGTGGGTACGCAGCAGCATGCGCGAATTGTCCTCTTTGGGATTGAAGAAGAACGTGTCGTGCATTTCCCGCGCCGGATGGCCCTCGGGGAAATTCAGCCTGGTGAAATTGTAGTCGTCGGTCTCGATGTCGGGACCTTCGGCGATCGAAAAGCCCATGTCGGCGAAGATCGTCGTCAGTTCATCCATCACCTGGCTCAGCGGATGGATACGGCCCTGCTCGGCGGGTGGCTCGCGCAACGGCAGCGTGACGTCGATGGTCTCGGAGGCGAGACGGGCATCGAGCGCCGCCGATTTCAGGATGTCGCGCCGCGCCGTGAGCGCCTGGGTGACCTTGTCCTTGGCGAGGTTGATTGCCGCACCCTGTGTCTTGCGCTCGTCGGGCGACATCTTGCCGAGCGTCGCAAGCAGCGCGGAGATCGAGCCCTTCTTGCCGAGCGCAGCGACGCGGACGGCTTCGAGGCCTGCTTCGTCGCCGGCAGCGGCGATCTGGCCGAGAATTTCGGATTCGAGTTGAGCTAGATCGGACATAGCGACGGTGCCTCTTGGGAAGCGCGCGCTCGCAGTCCAAACGGCGCCGTCATCATCCGCGAAGGCGGATGATCCAGTAACCCCCGGGGTCAATTTGTCGATCGGTGGTTACTGGATGCCCCGCCTGCGCGGGGCATGACACCGGAGTTGCAAGACGCTGCAGCGATTGCGAATCAGGCCGCCAGCGCGGCCTTGGCCTTCTCGGCGATCGCCTGGAACGCCACCGGCTCGGTGATGGCGAGATCCGACAGCACCTTGCGGTCTACCGTGATGCCCGACTTCGACAAGCCGTTGATGAAGACGCTGTAGGTCATGCCGAACGGGCGAACCGCGGCGTTGATGCGCTGGATCCAGAGCGCGCGGAAGGTGCGCTTCTTGCGCTTGCGGTCGCGGAAGGCGTACTGCCCGGCCTTCTCGACGGCGGCCTTGGCGGCGCGGATGGTGTTCTTGCGGCGGCCGCGGAAACCCTTGGCGGCCTTGTAGACTTTCTTGTGTTTGGCGTGAGAGGTCACACCGCGTTTGACGCGAGACATGACTGCTATCCTTGAATTTTAAATCGGTGATGGAACACCGCGCGTGCGCGGCCGGCTGAAACGTGAATGCGAGCGCGATCAGGCGTTCGGCAAGAAGTACTTCTTGACGTTGTCGCCGTCGGTCTTGAACAGCACGCGGGTGCCGCGAAGCTGACGAATCTGCTTCTTCGTCCGCTTGATCATGCCGTGGCGCTTGCCGCGCTGGGCGTGCATCACTTTGCCGGTGGCAGTCACCTTGAAGCGCTTTTTAGCGCCTGACTTGGTCTTCAGCTTGGGCATTTGGCTCTCCTGTCGGCCACAGAAAAATGCGCCCGAGGGGCGCTTTTGCGGCTCAAAATGCTCGTTAGAGCGTTGAAAGTGCTCAGGTTTTTCCGAAAACGAACCAACCCGCACGGACATCGACACGGCAGCCCTTGATCAGCCGGGCGATGAAGGATGGGCTTATGGCAGAGGAAGTGGGAATTGGCAACGATGAACCGCCGAACCTGGCGCGGCTACCTAATCGCAGATGGCTGACGCCGTCCGCCCGGAGCAGGAAGAAAATGCCCCATTTCGCCCGATCCATTGCCGGTTTCGCCGCCTTTCCTCGCCGGCGGCCGCTGCGCTGGCTTCCCGTGCTGGCCGTGCTGGCCGCCATGGCTGCCCCCGATATCGCCGATGCCGCGCCAAAGGGCGGCCGGGGCCTCAGGGCCTATGACGGCACGTGGAACGTGGTCTTCGCTACCACGCGCGGCAACTGCAGCTCCGGCTATAGCGTCCCGTTCACGGTCGTCGGCAGACGCGTTTCATCGGCCGGCGGCGGCAGGGTCTCGGGCTCGGTCAATCGCGCCGGATCCGTCGCGGTCGACGTGTCGGTTGGCGCATCCCACGCCAGTGGCGGAGGCCGGCTTGCCGGCGCCAGCGGCGCGGGCTCGTGGCGCGGCATCATCACCGGCGACCGCTGCAGCGGCACCTGGCGAGCCACGCGGAGCTGATCGTTGGCAAACGAAACGGCCCGCCGGATGTTCGACGGGCCGCTTCAAATAGATCGCTCGATTCAAATCAGCGCGGCGCCAGCACCATGACGACCTGGCGGCCTTCGAAGCGCGCGTCCTGCTCGACCTTGGCGAACTCGGCCACGTCAGCCTTTACCTTGTCCAGGAGCTTGGTGCCGATTTCCTGGTGCGCCATTTCGCGGCCACGGTAACGCAAGGTGATCTTGACCTTGTCGCCTTCCTCGAAGAACCGCTGCATCGCGCGCATCTTCACGTCGTAATCGTGATCGTCGATCATCGGCCGCAGCTTGATCTCCTTGATCTCGACGACCTTCTGTTTCTTGCGGGCCTCGGCGGCCTTCTTCTGCGCCGAATACTTGAACTTCCCGTAGTCCATGATCTTGCAAACGGGAGGATTGTTGTTCGGCGAAATCTCGACGAGATCCATGCCCGCTTCGAGCGCCATCTTGACGGCAACCACGGTCTCGACCGTTCCATGGTTGAGGCCGGTCTGATCGATTAGCTGGATCTGTGCGTTGCGGATTTCATCGTTGGTGCGCGGCCCGTCTTTGGTTGCGGCGGGCGGGGCTCTGTTGGGACGGCGAATGGGTAACTCTCCAAAGTTGTGAAGGAAGGTCTATATTTTGAAGCAATATGCTGCAGACAGCAAGCGAACTTGGTGTCTGCGCCCGAAAACCGTCAAATGCGAGGCATTTCGGTTACGCCCGGCAAATATAGCGCGACCACCTGATCCGCAAGCTGGTCCAGCCCTGGCTTGACCCAGGCGACCGGCTCACGGACAACGCGAGGGTAAGGGGTGACCGATCGATGACGAATTTCGCTGCAACGGGCCAGGAACCGGCCTTTATCGAGGTCGGAGAGGGCGCAGCCTGCCGCCGGATCGCGGTGCGCGCCCGATCCGGCCGCGAACCCGGCAGCACAAGCGATGCGCCGGGGCTGTTCTGGCTCGGCGGCTTCAATTCCGACATGAGGGGCACCAAGGCGCTGGCGCTGGATCAATGGGCGGCAGACCATGGCCGGGCCTGCGTCCGGTTCGACTATTCCGGCCACGGCGAAT
Organism: uncultured Alphaproteobacteria bacterium; assembly: GCA_963823485.1. GTDB lineage: Bacteria > Pseudomonadota > Alphaproteobacteria > Rhizobiales > Xanthobacteraceae > Bradyrhizobium. The sequence continues at coordinate 22,560 of CAWGLP010000023.1, read as the reverse complement.
CGGGCGGCGCCTTCATCGACGGCACCATCGGGCGCTGGCTGGAAGAAAGCCTGGCAGTGTTCGAGCAGTTCTGCCGGGGTCCGCAGGTCGTGATCGGCTCGTCGATGGGCGGCTGGATGGCGCTGTTGCTGGCGCGGGCCATCGCCCGGCGTGGCGCGAGCCCGGCGACGCGCGCCGGCCTCGTGCTGATCGCGCCGGCACCCGATTTCACCGAGCAATTGATGTGGAACGGCTTCTCCGACGAGATTCGCGAAGAAATCACGACCAGGGGGGTGTGGATGCGGCCCTCGGAATATGGCGATGGCTCGCCCTATCCGATCACGCGCGCGCTGATCGAGGAGGGCCGCAATCATCTGCTGCTCGGCAGCGCCATCGAGGTCGGATGCCCGGTGCGCATCCTGCAGGGTGCGCAGGACCCCGATGTGCCGTGGCAGCACGCCTTTGCGCTGGCGCACCGGCTGCCGGCTGAAGACGTGGTGCTGACCATGATCCAGGATGGCGACCACCGCCTGTCACGCCCGCAGGACATCGCGCGGATGCTTGCGGCGGTGGCGGAGATCGGGTGAGTTCTTTCTTCCCTTCTCCCCTTGTGGGCGAGGGGAGAAGAAGCAACGATTTGGGGAGAAACGCCATGAACACTTCCACCCTGCTGCGCGCCTTTTGCGATGCCGTCGAGCAGCGCAACGGCAAGGCGTTTGCAGAGCTGTTCACTGAGGACGGCGTCTATCACGACGTGTTCTACGGTGCGTTTGCCGGCCGCGAAAAGATCGCCGGGATGATCGACGACTGGTTCTATCGCACGGCGAGCGACTTCCGCTGGGACATGCACGACCCCGTCAGCGACGGCCGCACGCTCTATGCGCGCTATACGTTCAGCTATCGCTCGACGCTGCCGGAGGCGGAGGGGGCACGGGCGATGTTCGAAGGCGTCGCGATCATGCAACTGCGCGACGGCAAGATTCTGGAATATCACGAGGTCGCCAATACCGCGCCGGCCTTCGTCGACATCAAGTTCGCGCCCGAGCGGATCGCCAAGATCGTCGCCAAGCAGGGCGCGGCGCTGAAGGCGCGGCCGGAGATGAAGCGGCATCTGGCGTGACAGGCTGTCATTCCGGGGCGCGCGAAGCGTGCCCCGGAATGACCAATGAGAGAGCTGGCCCGAACCTCACGGCGGCGGTACATTCGTCATTGGCTTGCGTTGTGCCAATGCCGCCACCGTCGATGTCCCGATCGGGCCCTTTTCGTCATAGAGCCAGCATTCGCCGATCGCGATGCCGTCGGTGGCGTGATGGTTCACCACGTCGAAGCCGACCCATGGCGTGACGGGCAGCCGATGCAAATAGAGCGTGACGTCGCTGTTGATGTAGCCGAGGCCCTGATCGCCGGCATTGGCGAACGGGCTGGCGAAATCGGCGCCGGTGGCGACATGAACGAAGGGCGACATCGGCGTGCCCTCGACCAGTTCGCGCACCTCGCTCATCCACAGCCGGCGTGGCCCGAGAGAACCCATGTGGCCGATGATCGGCCGCGTGGTCCACTTGCCGTTCATGCCGAGCTTGGGATCGGTCGGCTTTGGAATGTCCGATGGCTTCGGCGCATCCCAGTTCGGCGGCGACCAGACATTGCCCGGCGCGTTTTCCGTCTTGCGCAATAACTGGCAGGAGGCCCGCGCCATGCTGGTGCCGCCGGAGAAGAACTCGGCTTCCACCACCTTGATGCGCATGCCGTCGCGGACGAGCTTGCTCGTGACCTCGATGGGCGTCGTGATGTTTGGCAGGCGGAACATGTCGACCGTGAGCCGTGCGGGCACGAAATCATCGGAGCCATGGCGCTGCTCGATCACATGGGCGAGCAGGCCGATCACGACGCGGCCGTGCAGCGAGTTCGGGTCCCAAGGCCCGTTCGCGACCGGTGTGGGCATGAACGTGTCGTGGATGCGATCGTGGGTGAAGAAAGGCTGGTTCTTTGTCATGGCGACGGACCATGACGGATTTCGATGTGTGAAATCAAGGGCACCACGGCTCAGCCGGCGGCTTGATCCTTCGAGACGCGCTGCGCGCTCCTCACGATGAGGAACCGGCACCGGGGCTGCCAAGCCGCCACTCTTCACGCACGCTCTCTTCTGCTTCAACGCCGATCGCCTTCGCAGCAAGCACGTCAAATCTCTCGCGATCCATCAACTGCGACAGCGCCCACACCGCCGCGCCGCGGACCAGCGGGCTCGCATCGTCCAGCAATCGTTCTGCTTCACACGTCAGCGAGGGATCATCGGCGTTGCCGATCGCGATCAGCACGTTGCGGATGAAGCGGTCGCGGCCGATGCGCTTGACCGGGGATTTCGTGAACAGCGCGCGAAACGCACCATCGTCGAGCCGCGACAGATCCGCGAGCGCCGGTGCGCGCAATGCCTCGCGCGCCGACAGTTTCGCCTCGCGTCCCTGCTGCGCGAACTTGTTCCACGGGCACACCGCGAGGCAATCGTCGCAGCCGTAGATGCGGTTGCCGATGCGGTTGCGGAATTCGTGCGGGATAGGACCCTTGTTCTCGATCGTGAGGTACGAAATGCAGCGCCGGGCGTCGAGCCGGTAAGGCGCCGGGAAAGCCGCCGTCGGGCAGATCTCCTGGCAGGCGTTGCAGGATCCGCAATGATCGCGATCGGCTTCGTCACTCGGCAGTTCGGACGCGGTGTAGATCGCGCCGAGAAACAGCCAGGAGCCGAGCTCGCGCGAGACCAGATTGGTGTGCTTGCCCTGCCAGCCCAGTCCTGCGGCCTGCGCCAGCGGCTTCTCCATCACGGCGGCGGTGTCGACGAAGACTTTCACCTCTTCGCCCGACGTCGCGGCGAGCCAGCGGGCCAGCGCCTTCAGGCGCTTCTTGATGACGTCGTGATAATCGTCGCCCCTGGCATAGACCGAGATGGCGCCGCGCGTGCGCGCCTTGAGAATTTCGAGCGGATTTTCATCGGGGCCATAATTGACGCCGAGCATGACGACCGAACGCACGCCGGACCACAGCACGCGCGGATCCATCCGCCGTTCGGGATTGGCCGCAAGCCAGTCCATGTCGCCATGACCGCCGGCGTCGAGGAACTCGCGGAAATGCCTTCCGGCGTCGCCGATCGCATCCGGGGAGGTAACGCCGATGCAATCGAAGCCCAGCGCCTGCGCTTCCCGCGCCAGTGCGTGCTTGAGATCGGCCGGCGCGAGGCGCGCGTTCAGAAGTCGAGGTCCACGTAGGTCCGCGACGCCGGGACCCCGGCCAGCCACTCGCTGAGCAGCGGACGGAACGACGGTCGGGATTTTATCCGCGCGTACCACGCCTTTGCCGCCTCGTCCTCGCTCCATGGCACGTCGCCCAGATAGTCGATCGCCGAAAGATGCGCTGCGGCGGCGAGGTCCGCGTAGGTCAGCCGGTCGCCGGCGAGGAAGTTCCGTGTCTGCGCCAGCCAGCCGATATAGGCCAGATGATAGCGCACATTGGCCTTGGCGGCGCGGATCACCTCGGTCGCAGGCGACCCGCCGCCATGCTCCTCGCTCATGAAGCGCTTGTAGATGCGCTCGGTCACCAGCGGATTGGAGGCTTCCTCGAAGAATTTTTCGTTGAACCACGCCATCAGGCGGCGCACCTCGACGCGTTCGGCCATCGACGCCGGCAGCAGCCGCCGCTCGCCGGCCTCGAGGCCGTGCGCCTCGTCGAGATACTCGGCGATGATTCCGGCCCCCGGGATCGGGGGAAAGCCGTCGGCGATCAGCACCGGCGTCGTACCTGCGGGATTGAGCAGCAGAAACGCCTCGCGCCGCTCCCATGCACGCTCTTCCAGCAGACGCAGGTCGAGGCCGTGTTCGCCGAGCGCCAGGCGAACAAAGCGCGAGTGCGGACAGAACGGATGATGATGCAGCGTGTACATGAAATCCTTGAATAAATTCGCGGCGCTGGAGGAACTCCAAAGCGGTCGGGCCGCGTCATGCGAATCGGACACTAGCCAAGCATGCGTGCGAGGCAACGGTGTTTTGGCGTTTTTTTGCGATTGCGGCACCTCGTCGAATAGGCGAGAAGAACGCGGCTTTTGCAGTCGAAATGGACCACATCATGATGTCGGATGCAGTAAAGGCGGTGATTCTCGGCATCATCGAAGGTATCACGGAATTCCTGCCGGTTTCTTCCACCGGACACATGTTGCTGGCGCAACGCTTCTTCGGCCTCGGCGAGGGCGCCTTCTGGGAGAGCTTCATCATCCTGATTCAGCTCGGCGCGATTCTTGCGATCGTCATGCTGTATTTCTTCAAATTGTCGCGCGTCGCGATGGGCATGTTCAGCAATCCCGACGACCGGCGCTTCGTCATTGGCGTACTGGTGGCATTCCTGCCGGCGGTGGTCGTTGGCCTGGTTGGCGGCAAATACATCAAGGAATTTCTGTTCAATCCATGGGTGGTGTGCTTCACGCTGATCGTCGGCGGCGCTGTCCTGCTGTGGGTCGATCAGCTCGATCTCGATCCGGACCATGACGATGCCACGCGATACCCGCTGATGATGTATCTGTGGATCGGCGTCGCGCAGTGCGTGGCGATGATTCCCGGCGTGTCGCGGTCCGGCGCCAGCATCGTGGCGGCGATGCTGCTGGGCGGCGACAAGCGGTCGGCGGCGGAGTTCTCGTTCTTTCTAGCGATCCCGACCATGATCGGCGCGTTCGCCTATGATTTCTACAAGAACCGCGCCGAGATGACGACCGATCACATCGGCATCGTCGCGATCGGCTTCGTGGTCTCGTTCATCACGGCGATGATCGTGGTGAAGACGTTCCTGACCTACGTCACGCGCCACGGCTTCACGTTCTTTGCGTGGTGGCGCGTGATCCTCGGCACGCTCGGCCTGATCGCGCTGGCGCTGGGGAAGTAGCGGAAGCCACTGTCAGACCTCATCCTGAGGAGCCGCGAAGCGGCGTCTCGAAGGATGAATGCCGGGATGCCGCAGCCGTGGGGCTACATGGTTCGAGACGGCACTGACGCGCCTCCTCACCATGAAGGCACGCAGCAATCAAGCGCTCTTGCGCTGAAACTGCCCGGAAGCGCGGAAGCGCCAGAGATATTGCGGCAGGATCGCTTCCATCGAATCCGGCGTGATGCCGAGCCCCTCGAACGTGAGGCCTGCGGCCTTCGCGGCGTCCGATACGACATTGTCCGATTGCAGCATCGCCACCTGGTCCGCCGTGAGCTTCAACGGCCCCGGCGCAAATTGCAGGAACGCCGCCTGCAGCCGCGCCATTCCGAACGGCAGCGAAACCAGCATGCGGTCGCGCCCGGTCATCGCGAGAATGAGTTCCATGATCTCGCGCATGGTCAGCACTTCCGGGCCGCCCAGCTCGTAGGTCGCGCCGGGCCTCGTCTTGCCGTCGACGGCGTCGGCGATCGCGGTCGCGACGTCGCCGACATAGGCCGGCTGCAGCCGCGTCACGCCGCCGCCGATCAGCGGCATCACCGGCGACATCCGCGCCAGCGCGGCGAAGCGGTTGGTGAATTGATCCTCCGGCCCGAACAGCAGCGACGGCCGCATGATGGTCGCCGCCGGCACCGCGGCCAGCACGGCCTTTTCGCCAGCCGCCTTGGAGCGGCCATAGGCGGAGGGGGAATTCTCGTCGGCGCCGATCGCGGAGACATGCACCATGCGCCCGCCCACGGCGCTGGCGGCCCCGGCGATCGTTTCGGCGCCCTTCGCCATCACCGCCTCGAACGACTGCGCGCCGCCCTCGGCCAGGATGCCGATCAGGTTGATGGCGACATCCGCATCGCGCATCGCGGCCTCGACCGAGGCCGGGTAGCGCACATTGGCCTGCACGGCGTGGATCTGGCCGACCTTGCCGAGCGGCTGCAGGTGCCCGGCCAGTTCCGGCCGCCGCACCGCCACCCGGATGCGGTAGTCGCGCCGGGCCAGCGCCCGCACCACGTTCCGCCCCAGAAAGCCCGATCCGCCGAACACCGTGACGAGCGTTTCCTGGTTCGATGCCATGGTGTCCATTCCTGCCGGTCAAACTCGAGCGATATCGGTGGGATTTAGCGGATTCGCGATACGCCAACACGGCCTCGCTGTCGAGCGGATTTGGCCGGCATCGAAGCGATTTGACAAGCGCGTGACTGATCCTTACTAACCCGCCCGGGCCCAGGTGGCGGAATTGGTAGACGCGCTGGCTTCAGGTGCCAGTGGCTTCACGGCCGTGAAGGTTGAGAGTCCTTTCCTGGGCACCATTGCCCTTGCCCATGATTCGCAGAGATGCAGGTTATTTACGCCGCCGGCTGGCTCGCAGCCGGCAGGCGGGCGGAAGAGCCGGGTGCGGCAGCCAATGTATGCCCGTGCCAGCCTTGCCTGCCGCTGATATGGAGTCGTCGCTGTTGCGCGGCTGGCGGTACGAAGTCGTCGCTGTTGCGCGGCTCGACCGGTCCGGCCCGGACGCTTGTTGGCGCGGGGATTCGGTAGTTTAATCCATCGCTCACTTCGATTGGTGCAAGCCATCGGAGAACCAGTGTCCCGGAATTCTTTCGTTTGCCCAATGCTCCCCTGAGCAAAAGGTCAACGTCATGCATATGGACGCTATCACCAGCCGCGACGCATTGCTCCGCCTCAGGAGCAATTGGGACGCTGTTTATCAATCCGATCCCGAAGCGCAGTTCTTCATGTCCTGGACATGGATCGCGGGCTGGTTTGAACGGCTCGGCTGTCAATGGATCGTACTGGCGGCGAAGGACAGTCCCGACACGCAGGACTACGTCGCGTTCTTTCCGTTGCAGCTACGCACCGAGCGAAACAGGGATGGGACGTTTCACAACGAACTGAGAACCGGCGGCGGCTACTTTGCCGGCTATACCGGGTTCATTTGCGATCCGCGGCATGAGAGCGCGGCAATACGCGCCTTTGCCGACCACACCAGGCGGCTGAACTGGAGCAAGCTTCACCTCGAGAATATCTTCGCATCGCCGAACCGGCTTGCGCTCTTTTTGAACGAGTTTGCGCCGCCCGATTTCGTCACGGCGAAGGTCCAGCGTCCCGATGATGGTGACGGCATCGATCACGACATCTATGTCTATGTCAGTTTACCGGCCGATTGGGATGCGTTCCTCTACGAGAGATTGAGTACGAGCGGTCGCCGAAACGTGCGGGCTGCGTTGCGGCAGGTCGAGAATGGAGGTGAGTACCGAATTACGTATCCGGCCGCCGATACGTTCGAAGAGGACATCGAGGCACTTCTGAAATTCTGGGAAGCTCAGTGGGCCGAAAAGCTGGCCGCGAGATACAATCCGCGGCTGCCTCGCAGCATGATGAACAATTTTCGCAACATGCTGCGCTGTTGTTTCGCCGATAACGCGCTTCTCCTGCCGATACTTTGGCAGGGGACGAACCGGGTCGGCATTCAGGCCAGTCTCATCGACCGGAAGAACCGATCGTTGATCAGCCTGCTGAACGGCCGCGATCTGGGCGTCAAACGTCCCCCGCCCGGCTTTGTCCTGCATCTTCATTGCATTCGGTGGGGCATCGAGAATGGCTTCACGACGTACGATCTGCAGACCGGAAATTTTTCCTACAAGTATGATTTCGGCGGGCTGGAGCGCCGGGTCGAATGCCTGAGCGTGACCACGGACGACCGGCAGAACCTTCGCGGCAAACTGGAGCCATTGAGTTTGCCTGTGGTTTTCGACCGTGCTCGGGGACTGAGGGTAGCAGGCAAACCTTACGAGGCGGCACAGGCTTGCCGACAAATTCTGGAGGCCGACCCGCGTTATGCCGAGGCCGCGCGGCTGCTCGAAGAGATCGAGGCCGAGCAGCGGCGATCGCGGCCGGCCAACCTCACCCAGGCAACGGCCTTGCATCAACGCGGGCAAATCGCCGAGGCGGAGAACGCGTATCGCGCAATCCTGAAGGCAGACCCCAACCAGTTCGACGCCGCCTATCTCCTGGGCGTGATCTTTCTCCAGCAGCACAAATTCGAATCGGCGGAACGGCAGATCGGTCTGGCCATTCGCCTTCAGCCCAACGTTGCCGCTACGCACTATAATCGCGGCGTGGCGCTGACCTTTCTCGACAGGCAGGAGGAAGCCCTCGCCAGTTTCAACACGGCCATCGCGCTCAAGCCGGACTACGATCTCGCCATCACCCAGCGGGACAAGATTTTGGAGAGCAGCCGAAACCGTCATTGAAGCGTATTGCGCTGCTTCGCAATACGGTGGGCGATTCGTGGCCTCGGACGTCATTTCGGCAATCTTCGCCGCGACGCTTTGGCCCTCGCGTTTTCGATGGCGGCGAGCAAAGACGTGTCCTGCAGCGGCTTGAGCAAATAGGTCTCGGCGCCTGCCGCCTCGCACTGTTCGCGCATTTCGGTTTCGCGGTTGGCGGTAATCACGATGGTCGGAATCCGGATCCCGGCGCGGTTGAGGTGATGCTGCAACTCGAGGCCGCTCATCTCCGGCATCTGCAGGTCGACGATCAGGCATTCGGGCAACTCGTCGGGCATTCCATCGGGCAGTGACGCGAGAAAGGCCCTCGCCAATTCATAGGTCCTGACCTCGATGGCGCGCACCTTCAGGAACCGCGCCAGGGCTTTCAGCACGGACGGATCGTCGTCCACGATTGCAATCCAGGGCGATTGCGCCATGGATCGAACTATCGGCTCTGCCGCCGGGGATTGTCGAGTTGGCCCAAAGGCCAACGAGACGGCAAGGCAAGCTACGATCCGCTTCGGGTAATTCCGGCCCTTTCGGCAATGCGGACGAGGTCGGCGACCGAGCGCACCCCGAGCTTGTTCATCACCCGGCCGCGGTGGACCTTCACCGTCTTCTCGACGGTTCCGAGGTCACCCGCAATCTGCTTGTTGAGCCGGCCCGCGATCACGTGGGTCATGACCTCACGTTCGCGCGGCGTCAGCGTCGCAAGCCTGGCGTTGATCGAACTCAGGCTGGCATTGGCGGCGCGGATCTCGGAATCGTCCTTTTCGGCTCGTGCAATCGCGGCCAACAGGTCCGTGTCGTTGACCGGTTTGGTCAGGAAATCGATGGCGCCTGCCCGCATGGCGCGAACGCTGGTCGGGATGTCACCCTTGCCGGTCAGGAAGATGACCGGCCGCTGCGATCCCTTCGCGGTCAGCGCCTGTTGCAGCGCCAGCCCATCCAGGTCCGGCATCGAGACATCGAGAACGGCGCAGCCGGGGACAGAGGCATCGTGATTGTCGAGGAAGGCCTGCGGCGAGGTGAAGGACTGGACGGCGTATCCCCTGGTTTGCAGCAGCCGCGCCAGCGCCTTCAGCACGCCGGAATCGTCATCGACCAGAAAGACCGTAAACACGCTATCGTTCATTGGGCCGCCATGAGCATGACACGGGCGGGCAGCGAGACTTTCGCAACGGCGCCGCCTGTTTCGTCATTCCGCAGATCGATCGTGCCGCCGTGCTTGCGAATGATCGTCGAACAGATCGTCAGGCCGAGACCCAGGCCATGATCCTTGGTGGTGTAGAAGGGCTCGAACACCTGCTTTCCGCCCGCCGGCTTGATTCCTGGCCCGTGATCCCTGACGAAGAACTCGATGGCGCCGGCCGGCGTCTCGCGGGTGGAGACATGGATGCGGCGTTGCTCCACCGGCGTCGAAGCCATGGCGTCCATGGCATTGACGATGAGATTGAGCAGCACCTGCTGCAATTGCACGGGATCGCCGAACGTGGACGGCCGGTCGATTGCGAGGTCGGTCTCGAGCGTGATCCGCCGCTCGATCAACTCGCTGCGGAGCAGCTTCGTCGTCGACATCACCAGTTCGTTGAGATCGACCGGCTCGGCCGAGCTCTCGCCCTTCTTGAGCAGGCCGCGCAGCCGCTGGATGACCTCGCCGGCGCGGTTGTCCTCCTGCACGATATCCTGCAGCGCCTCGCGCACCTCGTCGAGGTTTGGCGAATCCCGGCCCAGCAGGTAAAGCGCGGCCTGCGCGTTCGACAGGATCGCGGTCAGCGGCTGGTTGACCTCGTGGGCGATCGCGCCCGAAAGCTCGCCCAGCACGGAAACCCGCATCAAATGCGTAACTTCCTGGCGCTGCAGTTCCGCCTCGGACTCGGCGGCCTTCTGATCGGTGATATCGACGAATATTCCGCTGAGTTGATCCGGCGCTCCTCTTTCATCGAGATGTGAACGAGCGCGAAGCCTGATCCAGCGCACCTCACCGTCCGGACGGACGACGCGAACGTCCGTTACGGCGGCGCCGCCCCTCAATGCCCCCCGCAGCGTGCCCACGGCAACGGGGCGATCCTCGGGATGCACGGCGGCGAGAAACGTCTCGCGCGTGATGGCGATATCCTTCGCAAGGCCGAACATTGCCCGGCAATGTTCGGTCGCCCACAATTCGTCGGTCGTCCGGTCGAACTGCCACAATCCGACGTTCACGGCAGCGGCGGTGAATGTCATGCGATCCTCGCTCTCCTTGAGCGAGGTCTCGGCCTGCCGCCGCCGGCGCCGCTGAAACAGCAGGGCGGCAACGATCGCCGACTGCAGGGCAAGTGACCAGCACCACCGCCGAAATCAGATAGCGATGCTGCTCCCACAGGGTTGGCTCACTGAACAGGACGGTGCTGTCAGGCGGAAGGTCACTGCGCTTGAGGCCCCACCGTTCCATGGCCCTGGCATCGACGCGAATGCCCTGCTCCGGATTGGTCCGCGGCGGAAGCGCAGCAGGATCCGCTGCCGCCGACGATCTCCGAGACCAGATCGCGCCGCCGCCGCTCCGTGCGACTCGAATGTCTCCACGAACCCGCCAACGACGCCGCTGCCGATATAGCTGTCGTAAGGCGCGTAGACCGGGGCCGGAGACAGGCGGGCGACCTCCCTGACCACGTTGCGCGGGATGAAGACCTTTCCCGTGCCGTCGACGAAAAAACTCAGGAAGATGACAATGGCATCCCGGGGAATTCGCGAGACCTCACTGGTGAGGGTATCGAGCGTGAGCCCGAACAGATAGGTCGTCTCATATTTCCGCCGGTGCTGCTCGATCGTTTGGCGGGCCGCTTGCTGCCATCGACTGTCTTCGCCGATGAACGCGCCGGCAATCACAAAAAGCTTTTGCGCGCGGGGCTGAAGCCGTTCCGCCAATTCCAGCGTTGGTCCGAGGCTCAGCTTGATAGAAGACCCCCGTGGTATTCGCCGGCGGCTGAGGGGAAGAATAGGTCTCCGGCGAAATGCCGGCAAATACCAGCGGAATGTCGGGGGAAAGGACGTCCGGATACTTCCGGATGAATTGAAGCACCGTACTGCCCACGGCGATCACCACGTCGGGCCGCTTGCCGGCGTACTTCTCCTTCACGAAGGTGGCTGTGCGTGTCTCATGGTCAGGGTCGGAGACGCGCACGAGATCGAGAAACTCGGCGTCGATCACGAATTTTTGCGGGCCGCTCGCGTTAAGCCGTTTCTCGATGCCGTTGATGACCTGGGTAGCGGCAGGGAAAGTATAGTTGAACCCGCTCAGAATGAGCACGCGGCTCTGTGTTGGCTCTGCGCGAGCCTTTCCAGTCCAGCAAGATACGATGGCAATCGCCAGCAACACGCCGAGCCAATTGCAGGCCCGTGTCGCCTGAGCTCCATCGAACGGACCGCTGATACTCACGGTGCACTATCCGGTTTCGAGAACCGAAAGCCCAATTAAAACCTGCGGTTGGCCTGTTGTCGAGTCCGACGGGCGGCGCGACGCCGGTCGTCTTTTCGAATCAATGCGTTAGAGGGGCATTGCCGCTCCTGCAGCAAAATCTCGCCTGCCAAGACAACTTCACGGCACTCGGTTGGACCTAGGTCCAATTTTGTACGGCAGCCGTGCCGGGTAGCGTTTTCCAAACGGTCCGCGTGTCGCGATCCTTCGCACGTCAGGGCCCCGGGTGCGGCGAGCATGATCCGTCGAAATGCAGATGACGTCACGTCGCATCTGGGTGAACACTTTCGCCATTGCGGATAACGCGATAGCGTTGCGCCCGCGACGGCAGTGCGCGACAGACGGAGTTCTCGATGTTGCAGACCGACAAGCCGATGCAACGAGATGCCTCGGCAGCAGACGATAGCCATCCCGGCATGGTGCTCATTCCCGGCGGCACATTTCGCATGGGATCGGACAAGCACTATCCCGAAGAAGCGCCCGTCCATCGCGTTACCGTCGATGCCTTCAGGATCGACAGGACGCCGGTCACCAACCGGCAGTTCAAGGCGTTCGTTCGCGCCACCGGTCATGTCACGGTTGCCGAGACCGTCCCCGACGCCGAAGGACTACCCGAACGCGTTGCCGCACATGCTTTACGCGGGCTCGCTGGTGTTCTCGCCGCCGGACCATCCGGTCGACCTGCGCAACTGGAGCCAATGGTGGACCTTCCTGCGCGGCGCGAACTGGCGTCGGCCCTATGGACCGAAGAGCAACATCAACGTCCTCGACAATCACCCGGTGGTCCATGTCGCCTATGCCGATGCGCTCGCCTATGCGCGCTGGGCCGGCAAGGACCTGCCGACCGAGGCCGAATGGGAGTTCGCCGCGCGCGGCGGGCTGGACGGTGCCGAGTTCGCCTGGGGCGACGAACTCACGCCCGGCGGCAAGCATCATGGCCAACACCTGGCAGGGCGACTTTCCGCACCAGAACCTCGGCGACGGACGGCTTCGCGCGCACCTCGCCGGTCGATGCGTTCCCGCCGAACGGCTACGGCGTTTCCGACATGATCGGCAATGTCTGGGAATGGACCAGCGACTGGTATGCGCCGAAGCACGAAGCCGACGCGCCAAGGCCTGCTGCATTCCCGAAAATCCGCGCGGCGGCCGCGAGAGCGACAGCTACGATCCCTGCCAGCCGGAGATCAGGATCCCCCGCAAGGTCCTGAAGGGCGGCTCGCATCTCTGCGCGCCGAACTACTGCCGCCGCTATCGCCCGGCCGCGCGGCATGCCGAGCCGGTCGACACCTCGACCAGCCATGTCGGCTTCCGCTGCGTCGTTCGCGGCTGAACGTCTCTCGACGAGTCGAAGCGTGGGGCAAGGCACAGCCTGAGGATCACGCCTCGCCTTCGGCCTCCTCCGCATGCTTCGTCCCGCCGCGCCGCTCCCTGACTTCCACCAGATCACGTTCAAGGAAATAGCTCAGGAACGTGCGGACAACGGCAATGGCGGCAAGCCTGCCGATGTCGTCCCAGGTCGGCGCGACCGTCGTCCTGACGATGTCGGCCGCGAGCTGGAACGTCAGTCCGGCGATCAAATAACGTGCATAATCGAGCCAGACCTCGCGTATTGCGTCATGCGGCGACGGCTTGAACAGGACCATCGCGCCGAGCCCGGCAAAGAATGCCTTGATCGAGCCGACCGCGATGATCGCGATCGCCATCGCCTCGACGGCGAAGCCGATATAGCGCGCCGAAATGGCCAACAGTTCTTCCATGCTCTGCTCCCCAGATCCCGATCAGGCTCGATATGCCTCGCGGCGGTGGCTGCGTGACGGCGCTTGCGCCAGACGACGTATGGAAGCGAGACGACCGTGCTGACGAGGAGATAAAGAACGCACGACGGCGAGCACGGCCTTTCTGCTGCTGGAAGTTGGCGCCGGCGATCGCCAGCGCGACGGCGGGATGACGCGCCGAGGTAGCGAGCGCGAGAACGGTGCGATGATCGGGATCGCTGCCTCCGAGCCAGTGGCCGACCGCGAGGCCGACGGCGGCAAAGACGACGAGCGCGAGCAACGTACCGTTGCCGATCATCGACATCATCGCCGGCCACGCCGCCACGATGACCGGCAGGGCGGCGGCGACCAGCAGGACGGTCGCAAACAGCGAAACCGGCCTGGCAATCCGCGCGGCGAAAGCCGGTGCGAGGTGGTTGACGATCAAGCCGGCCGTGAGCGGCGCGAGGATGGTCATCAGCACGATCAACGCCACCGCGCCCGGCGTCATGTGAAAGTCCTGCGCAAATACCTTGCCCATCAGTTCGACGCCCGCCGGCACCAGCACGATCGCGAACAGGCCGGCCGCAACCAGCAGTCCGATCGCATAGGATGCCGTCCGCCCAGCCTTCTCCTGCTTGCCTGGAAGAATCGGCGGCACCGGCGCAAGAGCCAGCGCAATGATTGCGATCTCGACCGCCGAATGCAGATCGAACAGGATGCGATGGCGACCGCAAACAGCGGCATGATGACGTTCATCGACAGATAGCGATCGCGCCAGAAGCCCGGGGTGGCGAAACAGGAAGGTCGCATCCCGCCGGCCCGCATGCAGGCCGAGCCCGAACACGAGAAGCATGATGCTTGCCTTGATCGCCAGCATGATGAGTTGTTCAAGATTCATGCGCGTACCTCAGACACGCACGTGGCGCCGATGCGCGTCATCCGAACGGACCGATGCCGAAGACCATGCTGCCGATGGCCGCGATGCCGATCAGAAGCAGAAGGATCGCGGTGATCAGCGTCAGCGAGGGCGGAAACCGGCTTTCGCCGTGGATCAGCCCGGCCGCCTTCATGGCCTCGCGCTCGTTGCGCAGTCCCAGCATGAACTGGATGTGATAGACGATGCCGATGACGAGCATGGCGACGCCGAGAAGCACCAGCGCCATGCCGAAGTGGCGGGCCGGCGCTGCGCCCGTCAGAACGCGATTGATCCTTCAGTTTCTGGAAGAACTGAAAGATCGTGAAGCCGAAGCTGATCAGCGAAAGCGACGTCCGGATGACCGACATCAGCGTGCGGTCGGCGCTCATGCGCGTCCGCTGGAACGACATGCCGGTACGCCGCGCCGACAACTCGGTCGAAACGTCGTCCAGCGCTGACTTCGGCGTGATCGCGGCTTCAATCATGGTCCCGCTCTCCTCATTCAGGCCGATGGCAGTCGGCGATCCCGACCGCGTCTGCATCGCATCCGAACGAGGGCCTTGGTGTGGCCCGTCGCCTCATTACAAAAGGGCATCTCCGATGACGCAGCGCCGAGGGCGCCGTGCCACGGTCTCTGCCTGCGGTCCGGCTCCTAATGCCCGCCGGAAGAAGACGCTTCCGTCATCTTCTCGATCACCTGGTCGAGGCTGAAGCTCGCCGCCTTCTGCCGCGGCGGGAATTCCTTGAAGGTGGCCAGGAACTCCGCGACGATGGCCTGCGCCGGCACGAGCAGGAAGATGTGCCTGAACATCCAGTCGTAGATAGGTGTTCGACGTGATCTGCGCGTGCTCATACGGATCCATCCGCAGATTGAAGATATACGGCACGCGCAGCACCACGAAGGGCTCCTGCCAGATCTTGAGCGTGCCCTGCACGCGCTGCTCCATGAACAGCATCTTCCAGTTGTCGTAACGGAGCGCCGCGACGTCGCCATCGTCGGTGAAGTAGAGGAAGCCCTTGCGCGGGCTCTTGGCGTCCTTGCCGGTGAGATGCGGCAGCAGGTTGTAGCCGTCGAGATGAACCTTGTAGGTCTTGCTGCCGATCTTGTGGCCCTTCTTCAGTTTCTCGGCGATGTCGGGCTCGCCGGCGATCGCCAGGATGGTCGGCAACCAGTCCTGATGGCTGATGATCTCGTTCGACTCCGAGCCCGCCTTGATCTTGCCGGGGAAGCGCACCATGCAGGGCACGCGATAGGCGCCTTCCCAGCTCGTGTTCTTCTCGTTGCGGAACGGCGTCGTGCCCGCATCCGGCCAGGTGTTCATGTGCGGCCCGTTGTCGGTGCTGTACATGCACGAAGGTGTCGTCGGCGATGCCGAGTTCGTCCGAGCAAGTCGAGCATCTCGCCGATGCACTTGTCGTGATCGATCATGACGTCGTGGTATTCGGACTGCCAGCGGCCCGATTGGCCCCGGCTTTCCGGCTTCACATGGGTCCAGGCGTGCATGTGCGAGGTGTTGAACCACACGAAGAACGGCTCGCCGGCGTCATGCGCGGCCTTGATGAATTTCTTCGCCGCCGCCAGGAATTCGTCGTCGCAGGTTTCCATGCGCTTCTTGGTCAGCGGCCCGGTGTTCTCGATCTTCTGGCCGCCCTTGCCGTCCGCCCAGCAATGCAGCACGCCGCGAGGCCCGAACTTCTTCCTGAAGTTCGGGGAAGTCCTTCGCATTCGGATAATCGACTTCCTCGGGCTCTTCCTCGGCATTCAGGTGATAAAGGTTGCCGAAGAATTCGTCGAAGCCGTGCATCGTCGGCAGGTGCTCGTCGCGGTCGCCGAGATGGTTCTTGCCGAACTGGCCGGTGCGATAGCCCAGCGGCTTGAGCGCCTCGGCGATGGTGATGTCCTCGGCCTTGAGGCCGAGCTCGCGCCGGGAAGCCCACCTTGGTCAGGCCGGTGCGCAGGCCGCACTGGCCGGTGATGAACGATGCGCGGCCGGCGGTGCAGCTCTGCTCCGCGTAGGAGTCGGTGAAGATCATGCCCTCGTTCGCGATGCGGTCGATGTTGGGCGTCCTGTAGCCCATCAATCCCTTGGTGTAGCAGCTGAGGTTCGACTGACCGATGTCGTCGCCCCACATAACCAGTACGTTCGGTTTCTTGGTCGCCATTTTCTCACTCCCACTTTGAATATCCGGTGAATTGTTGTTGAAGTGCCTTGGCCGTGTCGCGCTACCGTCTCGTGCCGGGCCTGCGAGTCCCGGCAGACAGTCCGACAAAATGCGTCGCGTGAGAAGTCTTGCGCTGGGGTCGAGCGCCGGTCGAGTTGGACGTTGGTCGAACATCGTGTCGTTCGCATGAGCGGTGAACCCGTGGAGCGCTGTGCTACGATGTTCGCCGAAGCCAATGACGACGCAACGAGAGAAGAGGGCCTGTCGCTGATCAGGACACCGGCGGCTCGTCGATCCTGCATCCGCGCATTCCGTGATTTTGTAGATCGGCTTTTGTGCCGAGACGATGATCGGCTTCTCCAGTTCTCACGAGGGCGAAGATGTCCAAAACGCTGCTTTCCATCACCCGGCGGATTTTTCTCGCTGCGGTCCTGCTGTCCGTCGGAGCGCCTAACTCACGCGCGCAGGCACAGTCCGATCCGCTGCCGTCGTGGAGCGACGGCGCGGCCAAAAAAGCCATCATGGACTTCGTCGGCCGCGTCACCAGGGAGGGCGGGCCCGATTTCGTTCCGGTGCCGGAACGGATCGCGACCTTCGACAATGACGGCACGCTCTGGACCGAGCAGCCGTATTATTTCCAGCTCGCCTTTGCGATCGATCGCATCAAGGCGATGGCGCCGCAGCATCCGGAATGGAAAACCAGGCAGCCGTTCAAGGCGTTGCTCGCGGGCGACAAGAAGGCGCTCGCCGCGGCAGGCAAGGATGGCCTGTTGCAGATCATAGCGGCGACCCACGCCGGGATGACTGTCGAGGAATTCTACGCAAGACCGTGCTGGACTGGACCGCGACGGCGAAACATCCGAGGTTCAACCGGCCTATACCGAGCTGATCTTCCAGCCGATGCTCGAATTGCTGACCTACCTGCGCGCCAACGGCTTCAAGACCTTCATCGTCTCTGGCGGCGGCATCGAGTTCATGCGGCCCTGGACACCGCGTCTATGGCATTCCGCCGGAGCAGGTGGTGGGGTCGTCCGGCGTGGTCAAGTTCGAGATCGACGCCTGACGGCAAGACGTCGCTCTTGAAGCTTCCGAAGATCGAATTCATCGACGACGGCCCGGGCAAGCCGGTTGGCATCAACCGGTTCATCGGTCGCAGGCCGATCCTGGCGTTCGGCAATTCGGATGGTGACCTGCAGATGCTGCAATACACCGCTGACGGCAGCGGTACGCGCTTCATGGGCATCGTCCATCATACCGACGCCGAGCGCGAATACGCCTATGACCGGCAATCGCCTATCGGCAAGCTGGACAAGGCGCTCGATGAAGCGGCAAGGCGCGGGTGGACCGTCGTCGACATGAAGCGGGACTGGAAAACGATCTTTCCGCCTGCGAAGTAACCGCTTCAGTCCGAAGCTCGTGCAGATGGCCGAGTTCCGCGACGCCGCCGGACGCCGATCGGCGCCGGATGTGTGCACGGCTCCGGTGACAGCCGAACCTGCCCGATCCCGCTGGATCGCGGCCTGGCGGACAGTTCCATCTGGCGACATTCAGATGCAATGTTAGCTAAATACGTCAACAAAAACAATATGTTGTATATTGGGTCGGTGGAGGCGCATAATTCCGGCCTGGAGTGTGCCATGACCGAGAACGTCAAGCTGCCCCGCAAGCTATCCGAAGAGCAGGAGCCACCGCCGCCGCGGCGGGCGAGCCACGCGGCTGTGATCGAACATCTGGACCGCTGGGCGAACAGCCCCGGACTTCAGCCGCCGAAACCGTCGGACCAGAAAACGGCCTGAATGGTCCTGCCTTGAGATGGCTCCGGTTCTAATTCAATTCGGAACCGATAATGCTCTAGTGTTCCGGTCGAATTGACTCGAAACACGAGGCCTGCCTTCATGACCATCCGCCTGCATCGCGGCGACCTGCCCGATCTGTCCCGCTACAGCGACATCGGTGGCGATCGATACCGAGACCATGGGCCTCAATCCGCATCGCGACCGGCTGTGCGTGGTGCAGCTGTCGAACGGCGACGGCAGCGCCGACGTCGTGCAGATCGCCGAAGGGCCAGACGCGACGCGCCGAACCTGAAGGCGCTGCTCGCCAATCCGGCGATCACCAAGATCTTCCACTTCGCGCGCTTCGACCTCGCCGTGCTCTACAACGCCTTCGGCGTGATGCCGCAGCCGGTCTACTGCACCAAGATCGCCTCGCGGCTGACCCGCACCTACACCGACCGGCACGGCCTGAAGGATCTGGTGCGCGAGGTGCTCAACATCGATCTGTCGAAGCAGCAGCAATCGAGCGACTGGGGCGCGGCGAAGCCTGAGCGAGGCGCAGCTCGCCTACGCCGCCTCCGACGTGCTGCATCTGCACGGGCTGCGCGAGCGAGCTCGACGCGATGCTGGCGCGCGAGGGCCGCGACCGAGCTGGCGCAGGCCTGCTTCGACTTCCTGCCGACCCGGGCGCGGCTCGACCTGGGCGGCTGGGAGGCCGAGGACATCTTCGCGCATTCGTGAGCGACCTTATGTCGCGGCCCCGTGGCCGGTTTCGCCCTGTTTCGGTCACACTGATAGCGCCTGTCCGGGCTGCATAATCCCGGATGCGGGTACGAATGGCGCCTTGTCTAGCGTCGCCTGGAGCCGATGTGAACTCGGTACAAAACCCCAGCCTGACGCCGCTGGCCACGGAGGCCCGCTTTGCGCGCGGCGGCCCGCCACAGCCGGATGGTGCGGGTGCTGCGGGTCGCGGTCCCGGCGGCGGTGC
The DNA here is from genome assembly GCA_963823485.1 of uncultured Alphaproteobacteria bacterium. Classification (GTDB taxonomy): domain Bacteria; phylum Pseudomonadota; class Alphaproteobacteria; order Rhizobiales; family Xanthobacteraceae; genus Bradyrhizobium. Next base: position 3,303 of record CAWGLP010000023.1, on the reverse strand, counting down.
TGCTGTCCATGGCCGTCATCGTCGCGGTGTCGATCTTCAATCCGTTCCGCATGCTGCTGCCGAAGCTGCCGGTCGACATCGGCAATCTCGTGGTTTCCGGCACCAAGATCACGATGGAATCGCCGCATCTCGCCGGCTTCTCGACCGACCAGCGGCCCTACGAATTGTGGGCCAAGGCCGCGATCCAGGATCTCACCGATCCCGATCACGTCGAGCTCAAGGCGCTCCGCGCCAAGGTGATGATGGAAGACCAGAGCACGGTGACGATGGACGCGCGCACCGGCTTCTACGACAGCAAGCAGCAACTGCTGGATCTGCGCAAGGATATCTTCCTGCAATCCTCGACCGGCTATGAGGCCAAACTCTCGCAGGCCTATATCGACATCAACAAGGGGACGTGTGACGTCGGATGAGCATGTCGACGTCAAACTGCTGAACGGCACGCTCACCGCCGACAGGCTCAGCATCCTCAACAGCGGCGAGGTGGTGCGCTTCGAAGGCAATGTGGTGATGAACCTGGTCATGGATAGCCCGACGCAGCTCGAGCCGTTGGAAGCCCGAGAAAAGACCGCCGACGTCGAAGACGCGGCCGTCACCGGCAAAGTCACCCTAGCAATGATCTTTATCCCGCAGTCCTTCACGGCGCGTCTTGCGCAGCATGGCGTTTGCGCTCGGGCTGGTCGCGATCCGGCGACGCCGTGCGCGCAGAGCACGATGCAGGGCGTGCCGAATGCGATGCAGGGTTTCTCGCAAAACCGCGACCAGCCGATCCAGATCGAGGCTGCCTCGCTCGAAGTGCGCGACAAGAAAAAGGAAGCGATCTTCTCCGGCAATGTGAAGGTGGTGCAGGGCGACACCACCATGACGCGAAAACGCTGGTCGTGTTTTACGATTCCGGCCCGGAACCAGGCCCGCCGCAGCCGCCCAAGCAGAAGGCCAAGGCCGCACCGGGCGCGCCGATCGCAGGCTCAACCCGGGCCGACCGGCAGTTCGTCGATCAAGCGGCTGGAAGCGCGCGGCAATGTGGTGGTGACGCAAAAGCAGCAGGTGGTGACCGGCGATCTTGCGATCGTCGATACCAAGGCGAACCTGATGACCATGACGGGTGGCGTCGTGCTGACCCAGTGCAAGAACGTGCTGAAGGGCGACCGTCTGCTGGTCGACATGACCACCGGCACGTCGCGGGTCGAATCCGACAGTGGCCGGGTGCAGGGCCTGTTCGTCCAGGGGCGGACTGCGGATCCGGGTCGGGTGCGGCACCACGCCGGCGCCAATTCCGCTCGCTGATTCCCGGGAAAAAAGTAAATGAGATCAATGCCTTAAGATTAATTTGGGCGCCGGCGGTTGAAGCGGGTCGGGGGAGCCTGTATCTACAGGACGTGGCGCTGCGGGGTGTTCGGCTGGGCAGGGGGCATCCATTCATTCATGGTTTGCGCGGCGAATCAATTCGCCGGCGGCGTGTCGCGGGATCACCGTGAAAGGCTGAGCGAAGCGGGATGGTGGATCTACTCGGCATGTTCCGTCGACGCCCCGCCAAGCGGCGGGCTTTGCGCGTTCGCGCGAGGACATCACCGCGCTCGGCGATTCCTTCGGCGACATGATGAAGAACCCGGTGCGCGATGCGCCGCCGATGGCGCGCTCGGCAGCATTGCCCGGGCTGGAATTGCCGCGATCGCAGCCGGATGTCGAACCGGCGCGCGAGCCAAGACCGCGCCCGCGTCCGCAGGCTCCCGATGCACACCCCCAGGCCAGGACCAACGGCGCAGCTGCACCGCACCCGGCGAAGCGACCGGGTTACCTGGCTGTGCATAGCGTGGAAAAGAGTTTCGGCACCCGTCAGGTCGTGCGTGGCGTCAGCATCTATGTCCGCCGCGGCGAGGCGGTCGGTTTGCTCGGCCCGAACGGCGCCGGCAAAACCACCGTGTTCTACATGATCACCGGCCTGATCAAGGCGGATCGTGGCGCCATCGAGCTTGATGGTCACGACGTGACCAAGCTGCCGATGTATCAGCGTGCGCGGCTCGGCATCGGCTATCTGCCGCAGGAAGCCTCGATCTTTCGCGGGCTGACGGTCGAGCAGAATATCCGCGCCGTGCTCGAGGTGGTGGAACCCAACCGCAAGAAGCGCGAGGCGGAACTCAATTCACTGCTCGACGAATTCAACATCACGCGGCTGCGCAAATCGCCCTCGATTGCGCTGTCCGGCGGCGAGCGCCGCCGCGTCGAAATCGCGCGCGCGCTGGCGACGCGTCCGAACTACATGCTGCTCGACGAACCCTTTGCCGGCATCGATCCGATCGCCGTGGGCGACATCCAGGACCTGGTTCGCCACCTCACCAATCGCGGGATCGGCGTCCTGATTACCGACCACAATGTGCGTGAAACGCTCGGCCTGACCGATCGCGCCTATATCGTCTATGCCGGTGCAAATCTTGACAGAGGGCAGTCCGGAAGAGATCGTCAATGATCCGGATGTACGCCGTCTTTACCTTGGCGAGGAATTCCGCCTCTAATCCATTTTTAGTATTCGTCAAGGCGTGTACAAGGGCTTTGGAGTAGGATAAGCAAGAATCGGACCAACTTTACGGATCGGTTTTTGCCTCCATGGCGCTGACTCAGAGACTAGAATTCCGCCAATCGCAGTCGCTGGTGATGACGCCGCAGTTGATGCAGGCGATCAAGCTGCTGCAATTGTCGAATCTGGACCTGTCCACTTTCGTCGAGGAGGAACTCGAGCGGAACCCGTTGCTGGAGCGCGCCAGCGACGGCCCGGAAGCCCCGGTCAGGGGCGAGCCGGTTCCCGAACGGGCCGAATATGGCGACTCGGGTGGCGAGGACGCGGGCGGCGACGGCCCTGACACCGGATCTGATTTCGTTGCAGGTTCGGCCGGCGACGCCTTTGAGCCCGGCCAGGAAGAGTGGATGAACCGCGATCTCGGCACCCGCACCGAGATCGAACAGACGCTGGATACCCCGCTCGACAATGTCTTTACCGAGGAGCCCGCAGAAGCCGCCGCGCGCGCGGCGCAGGACGCGGCGCCCACCGCCTACACCGAGTGGGGTGGCGGCGCCTCCAATGACGACGACTACAATCTCGAAGCGTTCGTCGCTGCCGAGGTGACGCTTTCGAGCCATCTCGCCGAGCAGCTCGCGGTGGCCTTCAGTTCGCCGGCGCAGCGGATGATCGGACAATATCTGATCGATCTCGTCGACGACGCCGGCTATGTCCCGGCGGACCTGGGGCAGGCCGCCGAACGGCTCGGGGCCTCGCAGGGCGACGTCGATGCGGTGCTGTCGGCGCTG
>CAWGLP010000022.1:0-35759 GCA_963823485.1 uncultured Alphaproteobacteria bacterium | reverse complement strand
GGACGCTGATCTTGAACTCGTGCTTCAATCCCTCGGCGAGGGTTTCGGTGACCTGCATGGTGTCAATCTTCTTCCGCTAGCGCCGGGCCTGACGGCCGCGGCATTGTCAATTGGGTCGACGCTTGCCCTGCAGCCTGCGCCGGTGGTCGGCTGACCGTCAATTCCCAGCGGGAAGATCCGGCCCTCCAGTATTCATCATGCAAACGCTTGGAGCGCTTGGTGCGGGCGGAGGGAGTTGAACCCCCACAACTTTCGTCACTGGAACCTAAATCCAGCGCGTCTACCAGTTCCGCCACGCCCGCGATAATAGCATCCACATCCGGCCGCGATGCCGCGGGCGGCGGGCTTATAACATGAGCCTACCCGTCCGCAGCAAAAAAATGGCCCTCTTTGACAGCACCGGGGCAAGGCGTCACAGCTAGACCCGAGCACCTCACGAAAAATGGTCCGCAACGGTCCGATGGCAAGCCCCAAAACCCTGCTGGATCGACGCACCTTGCTGGCGGGCCTGGGTGCGGCCGCCATCATCCCGATCCGGCCCGCGACCAGCCTCGCGCAGGGGCGCGCCACGCTGGCGCTGTCAGGCCCGGCCGGACACCCTGCCTCTCCTGCCGGGCGCGCAGGCCACGCCGATCTGGTCGCTGACAGGCGGCGAAACCCGGTTCAGGCGCGGCGACACCGTCGAGGTCGCTGTTCGCCAACGACCTGCCGGTGCCCACCGTCCTCAACTGGCGAGGCCTGGACGGCACTCCCGGCGCCGAGCCATTGTCCGCGCGCGCGCCGTTGGCCGCCGGCGGCAAGCAGGCCATGCAATTGGCTCTGCGTCACGCCGGGACGTTCCTCGTCGACATCGGCCTTCTTGGTGACGGCCAGGCGCGGCCAACCAGGGCGATCCCGCTGGTGGTCCGCGAAAGCGAGGCGATCGCGATCGACCGCGATGAGGTGCTTCTGATCGAGGACTGGCGGGTGCTGCCTGATGGAACCGCCATCCCGCCGGGGACGGACCCCAAAGGGGATGCCAAGCCGGTCCATACAGTTAACGGCAAGCCTTCGTTCGATCTAACAGCCCGCCCCAACGAGCGGATCAGGCTCCGCTTCATCAATGGCTGTCAACGAGCTGTAATCGCGACAAAAATTGAGAATTTCGAGGTTCGGGTGATGGCCATCGACGGCCAGCCGGCCGAACCGTTCCAGGCCCGCAATGGTGCGATGGTGGTGGCGCCCGGCGGCCGGGTGGATGCCTTCATCGATGTAACCACCCCCGCCGGCAGTTCCGCGCCGATCCTCCTCCATGACGGCAAGGAAGCCCGCCCGATCGGCAGGCTGATCGTGTCCGGCGAGCCGGTCCGTCCAACGCCGCTGCCGCCCGCCCCGCCGCTGCCCTCCAACGGCCTTCCGGAACGTCTTGATCTCAAGGCCGCCATCCGGGCCGATCTGCCGCTCGGCGGGCCCGGCAATGACTGGGTGGCGCCTGCGAGCTTCGCGGCGACCTCCCCGCTTGCTTTTCGCGCCAAGCCGGGGCGCACCGTGGTGCTGGCGCTGACCAACCGCGCCGCAATCGCCACCGTCTTCCACCTTCACGGCCATCATTTCCGATTGCTGGACCGGCTCGACGACGGCTGGAAGCCGTTCTGGCTGGATACGCTGGCGATCGAGCCCGGCCAGACCCAGCGGATCGCTTTCGCCGCCGAATATGCCGGGCGCTGGCTGATCGAATCCGTTGCAACCGACTGGGCGGCACCGCGACTGGTCCGGTGGTATGCTGTCGAGTGAGGAGCACGCCATGAGCAAGCCCGTCCCCGCCATTCGCAGCGTCAAGGCCCGCGGCCTCGTGGTGCCGATCGCACGACCGGTGAAGACCGCCTTCTCGACCATCGATGCTGCGCCGATGGTGCTGATCGACGTCGAAACCGATCAGGGCGCCACCGGCCGCTCCTACATCTTTGCCTACACCCGGTTGACCGTGAAGCCGCTGGTGCACCTGATCGAGGAGATCGGGCGCGAACTGACAGGCCGGCCGGTCGCGCCCTACGACCTGATGGCGGCGATGGACGCCAAGTTCCGCCTGCTCGGCTGGCAGGGCCTCGTCGGCATGGCAGTGTCCGGCCTCGACATGGCCTGTTGGGACGCGCTCGGCCAGATCGCGGGCCGCCCGTTGGTCGAACTGATCGGCGGCTCGCCGCGGCCGATCAGGGCCTATGACAGCTATGGCGTGGTCGATCCCGCAGCCGACGAGAAGGCGCTGCGCCGCTCGCTAGAGCAGGGTTTTCGCGGCATCAAGATCAAGGGCGGCGACGGCGATGCCGCCAATGACGAGCGCGTGGTCAAGGGCGTACGCGCCCTGCTCGGCCCTGATGTCGCGCTGATGATCGACTTCAACCAGTCGCTCGATCCCGCCGAAGCCACGCGCCGCATTGCCCGCCTCGAACCCTACGATTTGCACTGGATCGAGGAGCCGGTGCCGCAGGAGAATTTGTCGGGGCACGCCAGGGTGCGCGAGACTTCGCCGACGCCGATCCAGGCCGGCGAGAACTGGTGGTTTCCGCGCGGCTTCGCGGAAGCGATCGCCGCCGGCGCCAGCGACTTCATCATGCCCGACCTAATGAAGTGCGGCGGCGTCACCGGCTGGCTGCAGGTCGCAGCGCAAGCGGATGCCGCCAACATTCCGGTGTCGAGCCACCTGTTCGCCGAAGCCAGCGCGCACATGCTGGCAGTAACGCCGACCGCGCACTGGCTCGAATTCCTGGATTTCGCCCGCGTGATCCTGGCCCACCCCGCCGAGATCGTGGACGGAACGCTGACCGCGCGCGGACCCGGCCTTGGCCTCGAATGGGACGAAGCGGCGGTCGCAAAATACCTGGTGTGATCAATACTCGACCCCGAGCTCGTCATAGAGCCGGCGGAACACCGCGGGCAGCACTTCCGGCAAGTCTTCGGCAATCAGGCCGGGGCCGGCTTCGCTCGCGGCCTCGCCGTGCATCCAGACGCCGATGCTGGCGGCTTCGAACGCGGTAACGCCCTGGGCCAGCAGGCCGCCGATGATCCCGGCCAGCACGTCGCCGGCGCCGGCGGTCGCGAGCCAGGGCGGCGCGTTGGCCGCAATGGTGGTGCGTCCATCGGGAGACGCCACCACCGTATCGGGTCCCTTCAGCAGCACCACCGCACCGCAACGCTCGGCGGCGGCCCTCACCCGTTCGAGCTTGGAGCGACCGGGATGCTTGTTGCTGATATCGCTGAACAGGCGCGGAAACTCGCCCTCATGCGGTGTCAGGACCACCTGCGGATCGTGGCTTGTCTTGATCGATTCAAACAGCCGCTCCGGCGCCTCGGCAAAACTCGTCAGCGCGTCGGCATCGAGCACCAGACTTCGTTTCGCCGACAGCGCGGTATGGACGAGATCGCGCGTGCGCTCCCCGACGCCGGCGCCCGGCCCGATCACGACGGAATTGAATCGCCGGTCGTTCAGAAAGTCGGCGAATTCGACCACGGTATCGACGACGCGCACCATGATGGCGGTCAGCGCCGCGGCGTTGACCGCGAGCGCTTCGCGGGGCGAGGCGACCGTCACCAGCCCGGCGCCGGCGCGCAGCGCTCCACGCGCCGCGAGTCGCGCCGCGCCCGTCGATGCCAGCTCGCCCGACAGCACGACGGCATGGCCGCGCGCATATTTGTGGCCGTCGATCCGCGGCACCGGAAACAGCGCCTGCCAGCTCTGCGGGACATTCTCGAATGTCCGGGGCTGGATTTCCTCGAGCACGCCGGGCATCGATGCCGATATCGGCGACGCGCACGCGGCCGCAATGCTTGCGCCCCGGCATCAGCAGATGCGCCGGCTTGCGACGGAAGAAGGTGACGGTTTCGACGGCGTTGATCGCCGCCCCCATCACGGCGCCCGTGGTGCCGTTGATTCCGCTCGGCAGGTCGACCGCGAGCACGGGCGCACCGTTGGCATTGATCGCCTCGATCATCTCCAGCGGATCGCCCTTCACGGGACGATCAAGGCCCGCACCGAACAGCGCATCGATGATCAACGCCGGCTTGCCGATCGCCTGCGGGTTGAATGGCAGCACCGGATACTTCCATCCGCGCGCCGCGAGCGCCGCATCCCCCTGCAGGCTGTCGCGCTCGCACAGCAGGATGACCGAGACATCGCGGCCGCGCGCCGCCAGCTCGGCCGCCGCGACAAATCCATCGCCGCCATTGTTGCCGCGGCCGGCGACCACCACGATCGGCCCCTCCCCGACCAGGTCCATCGCGGCTTCCGCGACGGCCTGTCCTGCGCTCATCATCAGCGCGAAGCCGGGCGTGCCGGCGGCGATCGTCAGCCGGTCCGCACGAACCATTTCCGTCGTCGTCAAGACTTCCATGCCATCCTCGATCCAACCGCCTTTTACAGAGGCACACTCCGTGATGCCTGCGGTCCGCCCCGTTTTTCTGCATACGAATTGATCGATTTGCCTATTTAGTAAGCTTCGGTATCATGCAGCGTCCGGACAGATCTCTTCCTCGGCCTGTTAAAAGTCTGATAACGTTCCGAAAACAGACGCGTTAACAACTTGGCATAGACCCTGCTTTTGAGGAAGCCGGTCAGGAAACCAAGCTCACGATCGTCGCAGTCAGCGGCAATTATGAGCAATCGGGTGCCTTGCCCGATGCAAGGATTAAACCAGACGGCGCCTCGCGCGACATTGTAACGACTGCACTCTGCAATTTTGAACTGCCCGGGAGGCGCCCAGTGAAGAAGATCGAAGCCATCATCAAGCCATTCAAGCTCGACGAGGTGAAAGAGGCGCTTCAGGAAGTCGGATTGCAGGGCATCACCGTTACCGAAGCCAAGGGCTTCGGCCGCCAGAAGGGACACGCTGAACTCTATCGCGGTGCGGAATATATCGTCGACTTCCTGCCAAAGGTGAAAATCGAGATCGTGATCGGGGATGACCTGGTCGAGAAGGCGATCGACGCGATCCGGCGCGCCGCCCAGACCGGCCGCATCGGAGACGGCAAGATCTTCGTCTCCAACATCGAGGAAGCGATCCGGATCAGAACCGGAGAATCCGGGCTGGACGCTATCTAAGCCGGGTGCTATCCGAATTTTGCGACTGAACAACAGAAAAAGGGCTGCTTCGGCGGCCTGATTTTGTTCGCGATTGTCCGTCAAATCGTCTGCAAAATGTCGCGCCGCGACGACGTTTTCGAGCGAAGCGCTCTCGCCTCGCGCAACGAAAGCGCACCGAAACAAATGACTTGAGCCTGATTCGGCCATCAGAACCGAAAAGGCTAAAGGATCCTGGAAATCGACCCGTAGTAGCCAAAAGGGGTATTCATGAAGACCGCCAAAGACGTCCTGAAATCGATCAAGGACAACGACGTGAAATACGTCGACCTGCGCTTCACCGATCCGCGCGGTAAGTGGCAGCACGTGACATTCGACATCAGCATGATCGACGAGGAAATCTTTGCCGAAGGCACGATGTTCGACGGCTCCTCGATCGCCGGCTGGAAGGCGATCAACGAATCCGACATGTGCCTGATGCCCGACCCCGTGACCGCGCACGATCGATCCGTTCTTCGCCGAGACCACCATGGTCATCACCTGCGACGTTCTGGAGCCGACCACCGGCGAGCCCTACAACCGCGATCCGCGCGGCATGGCCAAGAAGGCCGAGGCGTATGGTCAAGTCGATGGGCATCGGCGACACCGTCTTCGTCGGCCCGGAAGCCGAATTCTTCGTGTTCGACGACGTTCGCTACCAGACCGACCCCCTACAACACCGGCTTCAAGCTCGACTCCTCGGAACTGCCGATCAATTCCGACACCGAATATGAAGGCGGCAACCTCGGTCACCGCATCCGCACCAAGGGCGGCTACTTCCCGGTGCCGCCGCAGGATTCGGTGCAGGACATGCGCGCGGAGATGCTCGGCGCGATGGCCAAGATGGGCGTCAAGGTCGAGAAGCATCACCACGAAGTCGCTTCCGCCCAGCACGAGCTCGGCATGAAGTTCGACACGCTGACGCTGATGGCCGACCAGATGCAGATCTACAAGTACTGCATCCACCAGGTAGCCCACATCTACGGCAAGACCGCCACCTTCATGCCGAAGCCGGTCTACGGCGACAACGGCTCGGGCATGCACGTCCACCAGTCGATCTGGAAGGGCGGCAAGCCGGTGTTCGCCGGCAACAAGTATGCCGACCTCTCCGAGACCTGCCTCCACTACATCGGCGGCATCATCAAGCACGCCAAGGCGATCAACGCCTTCACCAACCCGTCGACCAACTCCTACAAGCGTCTGGTCCCGGGCTATGAAGCCCCGGTGCTGCTCGCCTACTCGGCGCGCAACCGTTCGGCGTCCTGCCGCATCCCGTATACGGCGAACCCGAAGGCCAAGCGCGTCGAAGTGCGCTTCCCCGACCCGATGGCCAACCCCTATCTCGGCTTCGCCGCGATGCTGATGGCCGGCCTCGACGGCATCAAGAACAAGATCGATCCCGGTCCTGCGATGGACAAGGACCTCTACGATCTGCCGACGGAAGAGCTGAAGCAGATCCCGACGGTGTGTGGCAGCTTGCGTGAGGCGCTGGAAAACCTCGACAAGGACCGCGGCTTCCTCAAGAACGGCGGCGTGTTCGACGACGACTTCATCGACAGCTACATCGAGCTGAAGATGACCGAGGTCGAGCGCTTCGAGATGACCCCGCACCCGGTCGAGTTCGACATGTATTATTCGCTGTGAGGTTTCCGGCGGCTTGCCGCCGGTAGCACGGCAAGAGAAATGCGAAAGGCGCCCCGATGGGGCGCCTTTTGTTCTTGTGGCGGCCATTCCCGCTCCTGCCTGCAGTTCCCTGGTCCCAGTTAAGTCCAGACTTCTCCCAAATCGTGGCGGTGATTGTCGCTTTTAGACCTCGCTGGCAGCGTACTGGGACAGGGTAACAGTATGGGGCGGCATTCACATGGTGACAAAAGACGGTTATCCGCCGAACGATCATTCTCCGCTCTTCCTCTCCGAACATGCCGACGAAACCGGACAACCGGATATCGAGAAGGCCTGGGACAGAGCGGTCATCTCGTCGCGCATCCTCAAGGCGACCATTTTCGTTGGCGCGGCGACAGCGATCGCCATCGCGATCCTGTGGGTAGGAAATCCGGCCGCGCTTGTTGCGAACGTCACGGCTTCATGGATCGACGCATCGGCGCTTCAGCCTGCAACCGAGCCGCCGGCCTCGACCGTTCAATCAACCGCCGCCGCGCAGGATTTACCGACCCCGACAAGAGATGCGCCGACGCGCGACGAAACGGCTGCGGCTGTCGAGCCTGCCGATCAAGGCCAGGCCGGGACCGGTCAGCCCCTCACGGAAGACCTGTTCAAGCAATTCCAGGCCTGGGCGGCGGAGGAAGATACCCGGGCACAGGCCGTGCCCTTGCAGTCCGCGCAAGCTTCACCCCCGACACAGCCTGCACAGCCTCTGCAAGGACCGCCCGTGCGGGTGGCGCAGGATGCCCCGGCACAGGCCCAGCCTGCGAAGAAGTACCGGCGGGTCCGGTCCGTGCACAATGCGCGCGCAGAGATCCGGCCCCAGCGACATGCCCGGGCAAGGTACCGGGAAGAGCAAAGGCCCCCGGCGCCGATCGCGCCCGTACCAGAACCCCGATTACCGGAGCCGCCTCCTCAACAAAACTCGCAGACACCGTGGCTCCTGCAAAGCCTGGGTTTGCGCAATTAGATCTGCCAAGCGCAGCCCGGGTGAGCGCAGCGACACCCGGGCCAATGTCGAAACATCACCCGCATGTCGCGAAGCCTTTTCATCGGGCGCGCATTCCCGCGACCCGTTGGCTCATGCGGGCTACAATTTGATCTCCTGCACATCCCACGAAGCCTCTATGAATTGATGAATTGCGTCGCTCTTCGCGCAAGCGCGATCTCATGCCCGCGCTGCGACCAACTGACCCGACGGGCAACTCACTGAAAGTCTGTCCAGTCCTCCGCGCGAAAATATCCCGCTTAACTCGTCGGGCAAACGCGGAAAGATGGATTGCTTCGCTGGCTCGCAATGACGTTGGGTCACACGGTGGTTCCTACCGCACTGGCCTAATCGCGCTTCGTCGAATTTTCCTTGAGGAATCGCTCGAGGTCCGACTGCACCGAATAAGGCAGCGGAATCGGATCGCCCATGTGGTCGAGCGCACGATCGAGCGCGATGCGCACCATGCGCGCGAGTTCGGCCTTGCGATACGGCTTGGCCAGCAGCAGCACGCCGTCGCTGTCCGAATCGAACGCGCCGAAGGTGTTGCCGGAGGTGTAGAGCACGCGCAGCGGCCGGCGCAGTTCGGTAACTTTGTCCGCCAGTTGCCGGCCGTTCATGGCGCCGGGCATGACGATATCGGTAAACAGAAGGTCGAACGCCGTGCCGGCGTTGACCAGTTTGAGTGCCTCGGCCGCGTTGGCGGCAGGAATGACCGTGTAGCCGAGGCTTTCGAGCCGGCCGACGACATGCGCCCGCACGACGTCGTCATCCTCCACGCACAGGATGGTTTCCGAACCACCGCGCAGTTCGGCGTCGCTCACGGCCGGCGCATCCGTGGCCGACAACAGCTCCGAAAGCTCGACATCGGCCTTCGGAAGATAGATGCGGAAACTGGCGCCCTTGCCCTCCTCGCTGTCGACCACGATGCTGCCGCCGGACTGCTTGGCAAATCCGAACACCATGCTGAGCCCAAGCCCCGTACCCGAGCCGAACTGCTTGGTCGAAAAGAACGGTTCGAAAATCCGGTCGCGGATGGCGGCCGGGATGCCGGCGCCGGTATCGTTCACCTCGATGACGACATAGTCGCCGGCGCCGAGCCCGCCGACATCGGCGCCATGCTCGCCAAGCGTGAAGTTTCCCGTCTTGAACAAAAGTCTTCCACCGTTCGGCATCGCGTCACGGGCGTTGATCGCAAGATTGACGAGCGCGGAACTGAGCTGGCTGCGATCGACCAGCGCCGGCCACGCCGAATTGTTCAGCGCGGTCTCGATCTCGATCTGCCGTCCGAGCGTCGGCGACAGCAACTGCACCACCTCCTCGATCAACGCGTTGACGTCGGTCTCGCGCGGCCGCAGGGGCTGCTTGCGCGCAAACGCCAGCAGGTTCGCCGTGAGCTGAGCCGCCCGGTCGGCCGCGTCATCGATCATCCTGGCAATCGCCGCCAAATCCGGATCATGCTTGACGCCTTCGGCCAGGATTTCGATCGTGCCGGTAATCACGGTGAGCATGTTGTTGAAGTCGTGGGCGATGCCGCCGGTCAGTTGTCCGACCGACTCCATCTTCTGCGCCTGGAACAACTGCTCTTCCGCGGCGCGCTTGGCGGTGATGTCCCTGACGAACGCGTTGATGATGTAGCCCTCGTTGCGCCGCAGCGCCGTGAGCGACACTTCGGCAAAGAACTCGCGGCCGCCCTTGTGCAGCAGCGGCGTCTCGTAACGCCCGCCGATTGCAGCCCCCGTGGCCTCGCTCAGGAAACGATCGACCCACTGCCGGTGCACCGGCCGTTGCGCTTCCGGAAAGACCAGTTCCTCCACGCTCCTGCCGACCGCCTCCTCGCGCGTCCACCCCATCAGCGCCTCGGCATGCGGGCTCCAGTTCAGGACGACGCAACGTTCATCGGTCTGGACGAACGCATCGAGCGCGCCCTCGATGATGGCCTGCGCCATCTTCTCGCTGTCGACGAGATTCTGATACGCCTGCGCGGGCGCGCTAAGCGGATCGGCCGCGCCAGCGACCTCGGACGGCGGTTGGCGCCAAGACATGCCGATGCCGGACGCCAAGGCAATCACAAGCACAACGACAATCGCGCCGCCCCCCGCTCCGGCGATGCCAGCCAGGACCGCGCCGGATGACTGCGTTGCCAGAAAATAGGTCACCGCGCCCACGACGCCGGACGTCACCACGACCAGCAACACCATTGCCAGCGCCAGACGTCTCGACAGCGTCGCGGCCACAACCGGACTGGACATGATGGATGAACGCCCCGTTCCGGCAAGCCTTGTCGGCAACAGCGGGGGCCTTTGCGTCTCCCGCTGCTCGCCGACTTCCTGCTCGCGCAACCTCACTTTTTCGCTCCGAGGAATTACGAAGCGCCACATCTACAACCGGCATTGCCGGTCGTCTAACTTGTTCGTTGGTGTGCCTTGAGCGCTGCGCCGAACGCCTCGAACAGCGCGCGATTGATCGGATTGCGCTGCGGGTCGTACTCGGCATGCCACTGAACGCCGAGCGCGAAAGCGGGCGCATCCGCGATCCGGATCGCTTCGATGGTTCCGTCCTCGGCGATCCCCTCGATCACCACGCGCTCGCCGGGATCGAGAATACCCTGCCCGTGCAGCGAATTGACGCGGATGGTTTCGCAGCCGAGCAGTTGGGCAAAGGTGCCGTTGGGCGTGAGGTGGACATCATGCCGGTCGGCGAACACGACCGTCGGATCGGGGTGAATCTCGCCGTTCTCCAGCCGCGGCATGCGGTGATTGATCCGGCCCGGAATGTCGCGGATCTCCGGATGCAGCGAACCGCCAAAGGCGACGTTCATTTCCTGCAAGCCGCGGCAGATGCCGAAGATCGGAACGCCGCGGGCGACGCAGGCCTCCGACAGCGCCAGGGCTACGTCGTCACGGTGGATATCGTAGGGCTCGTGCCGTTCGTGCGGTTCGGCCTTGAATCGTGTCGGATGGACGTTGGCGCGGGCGCCCGTCAGCACCACCCCATCGACGACGTCGAGCAACGCGCCGATCTCGGTAATTTCAGGCGATCCCGCAAACATCAGCGGCAGTGCGCCCGATACCTCGGCGACCGCGCGCAGGTTGCGTTCGCCAACCATCTGCGTCGCGAACCGGTCCTCGACGCGATAGGCGTTGGCGATCACCCCGACCACGGGCCGCCTCATCGAAGGGATTCCGCTGTCATCGTCCTGTGAAAGGATATTCCGGGCTGAGCCATGATTGAGGAAGATAATGCCTGCGTGCTGGCAGCGGATCAATATCCGGCAGCCGCCTGCGGACCTGCATTGCTATTTTCGCGTAAACGCCTCCCGGGCGTCGATCGCCTCGACTCCGGGCAATCCGGCCGCGCGGAGCGCCGCGGCCGCCGAATTGTCGGCCCCGGCCAGCCACGGCAATTTCGTCTGGATTCCGCGCGTGACCGGTTCACCCAGCGCGCCGCCGAAATCGAGCGGCCAGTATCCGTTCGGCACCACTTCGGCGCTAACTCCCCGCAGGCGATAGCCCTTGCCGAGCACCGCTTCGGCGTCATCGGGCGTCACGACCCGCGCGGAGCCGGGATTGGCCGGATCGGCAAAGCTGACCAGCACCGGAACCTGCGCCTCCTTCACCGGCACGACACCGCTCAGCCGGCTCATTTCGTTGAACGACACCCGCTTGCCGGCCGCGGCCGCATAGGCGCGCAAGGCCACGTAGTTGACGTCGTCCAGCAACAGCTTTCCGTCGACATGCGCCAGCAGCGCAACGAGATTCTGGCCGCCGCCGAGATCGACGAAGACCGCGTCGCCCACGGTGCGGGTCTGGCCGCGCCGGCTGTAACTGCGGTCGGGATGAACCGCCAGCACGCCGGACGCCGATTTGCGCCCGTCAGGCGTCTCGACCTCCACTGTCAGGCGATATTTGTGGGCAGGCCGGTTGATCCTGATCTGGTCGCCGATCACCAGCGCCGCCAGCAGCGCAAGCGGGCCGAACCATTTGAGAATCATCGCAACCTCGCCGCGCCCCTGGTGCCGGATCGATGCCTCGCTTGGCACAATGGACGTGCCAGCGTCAAACCGGCACGCGTTCATCCGCTTGATCCCGGCCACGTTTTGGCGAAAGACTGGCCGACCATATCCCGCGGGAAGGAATCAACGTGACAGGTCCGACTGACAATCGTCTCCAAACCCGCAGCGACCTGGCGTGGGCGATATCGGTCGGCGGCATCGGCGTCGTGCTGTTTGCGGCGCTATTGCTGTTCACCTGGTATTTCGCAGCGACGCTGTTCCTGATTTTTGCCGGCATGCTGCTCGGCGTGGCCCTCAACGCCATGAGCAACCTGCTCGGGCGCGTGGTCCGGCTGCCTCATTCGCTGCGGCTGACCATCGTCTGCCTGGCGGTGGCGGGCCTGCTGTCGGGAATATTGTTCCTCGGCGGCGCCACGATCGCCGAACAGACCACCGTGCTGAGCAACACGCTCAAGTCACAACTGGTCACGCTCAAGGCATTCCTGGACCGGAACGGCATCGATACCAGCCTGTTCGACTTCGGTAACCTGTCCTCGGCTTCGGAATCATCCACGCCAACAGCGCCCAGCACGCCGCATTCGCTCCCCAGCGCAGGCACGATCGCGTCCAGCGGCGGCGCCATCTTCAGCCAGAGCCTGAAGCTGGTCCTGGGTACCGTCAGCGCGGTCGGCAACTTCTTCATCGTGCTGTTCCTGGGTATCGCCTTCGCGACCCAGCCGAGCGTCTACCGGAACGGTCTGTTGTTCATGGCGCCGGCCAGGCATCGCGCCCGCGCAGCGGTCATCATCGACCGGATCAGCGAAACGCTCGAACGCTGGCTGATCGCGCAGATCATCACCATGGCCGCGGTATTTCTCGTCACCTGGATCGGCCTGTCGATCATCGGCATCCAGAGTTCGTTCATCCTGGGGATCCAGGCCGGACTTCTCGCCTTCATCCCGACGGTGGGCGCGATCCTCGGCGGGGTGATCGTGGTGCTGGCGAGCCTCGCATCCGGATGGGTGGCGGGCCTGTCGGCCTTCATCCTGTTCCTCGGCGTGCACGCGCTGGAAAGCTATGTGCTGACGCCGATCATCCAGCGGCAGGCGCTCGATATTCCGCCTGCGACGCTGTTTGCGTTCCAGATCCTGCTCGGCGTCGTGTTCGGCATCTGGGGGCTGGCGCTCGCGCTGCCCCTGATGGCCGTCGCCAAGGTCATGATCGACCATTTCAAGGCGGAAGACGCCCCGGCCGCGGCTGTGGCGGCCTGAGTGGGGCTCAGCTTGCCGTGCTCAGCACCGTCTCGGTGTGCTCGACTTCGGGAGGCGAGGCGAAATACGGCCCGACCAGCGCACGCCATGCGGTGAAATCTTCCGAGCCGCGGAAATCCACCGTGTGGTTTTCCAGCGTCTCCCACGTCGCCATCAGCCGGTAACGCTGCGGCTTCTCGATCGACTTGTGCAGTTCGAATCCCTTGCCGCCCTTGGCGCGCAGGAACAGCGGACGCGCCTTGGCGACCGCAGCCTCAAAATCCTTTTCGGTGCCGGGCTTGACGTCGATTTGTGCGATTTCGGTGATCATCGGGGTTACGCCTTCTCATGAGAATTGGCGTGTCTAACCCGTCCGTCGAAAAAGAAAAAGCCGCCTTGCGGCGCCACACACCGGCCAAGAAGCGATCAGCGGAACAACAGCACCGTGCCGACGACCATCATCGCGCAGCCGATGAACATGATGGCAGGCCAGCGCATTCTGCGCTGATCGTAATGCCCCTGCGCACGGCGCTCGGTGATGAGCGCCATCTCGAATTCTTCCGAGGTCGAGAACAAGCAGGCAAAACCGCCGCGGGCAGAAGCTGCAGCCGCTTCGAGCGACATCAGGGCAGCCTGCGGGTTTCGTCTGCGGATTGAATCCATGAACGAAACAATATGGACGGAATGGTAAACGCGGGGTTACCGCGCGCGCCTGTGCTTGCGCCGTGACCCAAACGCGCTGAATTAGCTTCCAGAGATACCGCGTTGTTCGAGCAGCATCTTCCGCGGCCCCGCGGCTACGTTACGGCGGGCGCCTGGCGCGCTGCGGCGGGAAGCCCGGCGGTCTTGCGCCGCCAGTGCTCCAGCGACAGCGGCAGTTCCTCCGCTGCCTCGACCCGGTTACGGCCGCTGCGCTTGGCTTGATAGAGTGCGGTATCGGCAGCCGCCAGCAGCACCTCGAGCTCGGTGCCGGCCGGACCGCCGGCGACACCGATGCTGACGGTGGTGTCGACCGGACCTTCCTCGCACACGATGCCGGACGCCTCGAAGGCCTCGCGGACCCGTTCGGCCACCAGCACGCCCTCGTCCAGCGAGCACGAGAGCAGCGCGGCAAACTCCTCGCCGCCGATGCGTCCCGACAGGTCGTTGATCCGCAGGCTGTTGATCACGACGGTGGAGAACAGCTTGAGAATCTCATCGCCCGCGGGATGGCCGAAGCGATCGTTGATGCTCTTGAAGTGATCGATGTCGAAGATCATCACCGTCACGGGACGTCCCGCAGCCGCTTCGAGTTCGATGACGCGCGCGCAGGCCTCCGAGAACCCGCGGCGGTTCAACATTCCGCTCAACGGATCGACCGAGGCTGCGGTCTTGTGCACGGTCACGGCGCGATCCGACACCAGCATGAAGATCACGAACACAGTGCCGATTGCATACAGCACGAGTTCGATCGAGAACGCCGTCACCCATATGCTGCTGGCGAATGTCTCATCATGCGGCCGCAGCAGGCTGCCGAGCAGGATCGGCAGCATCAGCACGCCGCCATGCATGACCGGCACGGCGATCGTCGGCCAGCGCTTCTGCATGGTCCGCCGGCGCTCGTGCCAGAGTTCGGAAGCCGTCAGCGCCGCATAGATCGCAACGATCGCCGCGCCGATCGTCAGGCGCATGACGGGATTCAATGACGGCAAGGCCACCACGGTGCCGACCCACACAATCGCGCCGAACAACAGCCCCAGTACGTTCGGCTTGCGGCCATGGAAGACGCGCGATGCATTCCACACCATGCCGCAGGCCACGAAGCCGACCGCATTGAGCGCCAGCGTCAGCGTGTCGCCGAGTTTCGAGCCGCCGATGGTCCAGATCGCCACGGAGGAGGCGCCGAGCAGATAGGCAGTGCCCCACCACTTCAACGCCGGGATGTTCTCCTGCCTGCCGAAGAACACGAGCATGGCCCCGAGCATGCCCGCGACCATCGTCGCAAACAGGTAGAGCGTGGAGGTATCGAACGACATGGGTTCACCCGAACGCGTGTGATGCAGTTCGTCCGGCGCTGGAGAAATAATGCAAGTTCGCGCCGACGCATCGCGGACACTAGGTTCGCCGCGTTCGGAATCCGTTTGCGCCGGTAGCCAAGTTTTCACGAAAAACTGTGGTAACCCATCATTAAATGGAAACCAAAAAGGGCGCCGATCGGCGCCCTTTTCGTCGTTCGATGAATGCAGCAATCGCTGCAAATTTTAGCGAAGCAATTAGCGCTTCGAGAACTGGAACGACTTGCGCGCCTTGGCGCGGCCGTACTTCTTGCGCTCCACGGTGCGGGAGTCGCGGGTCAGGAAGCCGCCCTTCTTCAGCACGCCGCGCAGATCCGGCTCGAAATTCGTCAGAGCCTTGGAAATGCCGTGACGAACGGCGCCCGCCTGGCCCGACAGACCGCCGCCGGCGACCGTGCAGATGACGTCATACTGGCCGGCGCGCGCGGCTGCGACCAGCGGCTGCTGGATCAGCATCCGCAGCACCGGACGGGCGAAATAGGTCTCGACTTCGCGGGTATTGACCACGATCTTGCCGGCGCCGGGCTTGATCCAGACACGGGCGACCGCGTCCTTGCGCTTGCCGGTGGCGTAGGCGCGGCCGTACTTGTCGACCTTCTTGACGTATTTCGGCGCTTCCGGAGCCGCCGTCTTCAGCGACGACAACTGATCGAGAGACTGCATGGTATCCGACATGTTATGCGGCCCTCATGTTCTTGCGGTTCATCGAAGCGATATCAACCGTCTCGGGCTGCTGGGCTTCATGCGGATGTTCGGCGCCGGGATAGACGCGCAGATTGCCCATCTGGACGCGGCCGAGCGGACCGCGCGGGATCATGCGCTCGATGGCCTTCTCGACCACGCGCTCCGGGAAACGACCTTCGAGGATCGACTTCGCGGTGCGTTCCTTGATGCCGCCGATGAAACCGGTGTGCTTGTAGTAGACCTTGTTGTCGCGCTTGCGACCGGTCAGCACGACATGCGCCGCGTTGATGATGACGACGTTGTCGCCGCAATCGACGTGGGGCGTGTAGGTCGGGAGGTGTTTGCCGCGCAGGCGCATCGCGACCAGGGTGGCGAGCCGGCCGACCACCAGACCCTTGGCGTCGATCAGCACCCACTTCTTCGTCACCTCGGCGGGCTTTGCCGAAAAGGTTTTCATGTGAGGAAATCCGTGAAAATGGAAATCGGCGCCAGATGCGCCGAACTGCGCGGTTTCTAGAGAACCGCCGGGCGCGCGTCAATGCGAAGTTGCGATAAATATATGAGCGAAAACAACACCATATAAATATGGTGCGATAATACCCTAAGAAAGCCTATTTGTTTGGAATGGAATAGGTTGCCGTCACATGGGCGATCGGATCGGGCGAGGACCCTGAAAGCAGGTTGACCTCACCGACCGCCAGCCGCTTTCCGAGCTTCAACAGTTTCGCAGCCGCCAGCACGTCCTGGCCCGGCTGGCCCTTGCGAAGGAAATTGATGTTGAGATTGGTGGTGACGGCGAGGCCTACAGGCCCGATCGCCGACAGCAGCACCACGTACATCGCGAAATCGGCCATCGCCATCAATGTCGGCCCGGACACCGTGCCGCCCGGACGCAGCATGCGCTCGTCGAAGCGCCGGCGCAGCAGGCATGTCTGGCCATCGGCGCTTTCAATGGTGATATCGCCATCGCTGAACGCCTGCGGAAATTCCTCGTGGAGGAACTTCTCCAGCTCAGCCACGCTCATTTTCGCTGTCGCCATGCTTCCCCTGCCCTCGTATGGAATTGCCTGTTACATTAGGTTGTCATCCAAGCTCCAGTGGAAACTTCAGAGATGTCCACCCAGACCGCCCGCGCCGCCGCGCCGCAACCGCCGATCCTGCTGCGTGAAAACGTGGGCTCGGTGGCCGTGCTCACTCTCAACCGGTCGGCGGCGCGCAACAGCCTGTCGGAAGGCCTGATCGCCGAACTGCACGGCGCGCTGAATGAAATCCGCGATGACAAGGGCATCCGCGCGGTCGTCATTGCCGCCAACGGCCCGGCGTTCTCCGCCGGACATGACATGAAGGAACTGACCGCGCGCCGCAGCGACACCGACCGGGGCCGCGCCTATTTCGCGCAGATCATGAACGCCTGCAGCGCGATGATGCAGGCCGTCGTGCAACTGCCGAAGCCGGTGGTCGCCGCCGTCCAGGGCATCGCCACCGCCGCCGGCTGCCAGCTCGTGGCGAGCTGCGATCTCGCCGTCGCGTCGGAGGCGGCAGGCTTTGCCACGCCGGGCGTTGATATCGGCCTGTTCTGCTCGACGCCGATGGTGGCGCTGACACGCAACATCCCCCGCAAGCAGGCGATGGAGATGCTGCTCACGGGCGAGCCGATTTCGGCGACGACGGCGAAAAATATCGGCCTCGTCAACCGCGTGGTCGCCGCCGGCACCGAACGCGACGCCGCGATCGCACTCGCGCAAAAGGTCGCGCTGAAATCGGCCTACACCGTCAAGCTCGGCAAGGAAGCGTTCTATCGCCAGGCCGAGATGAGCCTTGCGGATGCCTATCGCTACGCGGCAGAGGTGATGACGGAAAACATGATGGCGCGCGACGCCGAGGAAGGCATCGGCGCCTTCATCGAAAAGCGTGAGCCGACATGGCGGGATGAGTAGTTCTTTCCGTCATTGCGAGCGCAGCGAAGCAATCCATATCGCGGCCTAACGGACAGTTGGATTGCTTCGCTGCGCTCGCAATGACGCCAGAGGATAAAATGAACCACGACGCGTACGACGACGATTACATCCGCGGCATTCTCAACGGCGTCAAATCAATCGCGATGGTCGGCGCGTCGCCGGTCAATGTTCGGCCGAGTTACTTCGCATTCAAATACCTGGCGCAGCGCGGCTACGACATGATCCCGGTCAATCCCGGCCATGTCGGCAAGAGCCTGATCGGCAAGCCGTTCGTCGCCTCGCTGGCCGATATCGACCGCCCCATCGACATGATCGACATCTTCCGCAATTCCAGCCACATCATGCCCGTGGTCGACGAAGCGCTGAAACTGTCGCCTTTGCCGAAGGTGATCTGGATGCAGCTCGGCGCGCGCGACGACGCGGCAGCCGAGAAGGCCGAAGCCGCCGGCCTCAAGGTCGTGATGAACCGCTGCCCGAAGATCGAGTACGGACGGCTGTCGTCGGAGATTTCGTGGATGGGAGTCAATTCGCGGACGCTGAGCTCGAAGCGGGCGCCGATCCCGACGCAAGGGATGCGCCTGTCGCTGAACCGGACGAGCGTCGGCGGCGGCCAGACTGCGGCATCCGACCGCGCCGCGAAGAGCAAGAACGAGCAGACGTGATCTGAATACGAAACAATCGTTTCGAAAACACGACAACCGCGTCAGCCATGATCTACCCAACGGCCTGCCCGAAGCAGGTCCATTTCCAATGATCAATATACGACCGCATCGCCTTGACGGCGGACGCGGCTACGATCAGCATGCCGCGCATTTTTGAGCAAGCCAGCAACAGGACGCATAGAATGACTGACCGTCTCCCGGGATTTTCGACCCTTGCCGTGCATGCCGGCGCGCAGCCTGATCCCACCACCGGCGCACGGGCGACGCCGATCTACCAAACCACGTCCTTCGTGTTCAACGACGCCGATCACGCCGCTTCGCTGTTCGGCCTGCAGGCGTTCGGCAACATCTATACCCGCATCGGAAATCCGACCAACGCAGTGCTGGAAGAGCGTGTCGCAGCGCTCGAAGGCGGCACCGCAGCACTTGCGGTGGCGTCCGGGCACGCCGCGCAGGTCGTCGTGTTCCAGCAATTGCTGATGCCCGGCGACGAGATCGTCGCGGCGCGCAAACTTTACGGCGGATCGATCAACCAGTTCACCCATGCGTTCAAGAGTTTCGGCTGGAATGTGGCGTGGGCCGACCCTGACGACATCGGCAGCTTCGAACGAGCGATCACGCCGCATACCAAGGCGATCTTCATCGAGTCGATCGCCAATCCCTCCGGCAGCATCACCGACATCGAGGCGATTGCGGAAGTGGCTCGCAAGGCCGGCGTGCCGCTGATCGTCGACAACACGCTGGCGACGCCCTACCTGATCCGCCCGATCGATCACGGCGCCGACATCGTCGTGCACTCGCTGACCAAGTTCCTGGGCGGTCACGGCAACTCGCTTGGCGGCATCATCGTCGATGCCGGCACCTTCGACTGGTCGAAGGACAACAAGTACCCAATGCTGAGCGAGCCCCGCCCGGAATACCATGGCATCAAGATCCAGGAGACCTTCGGCAATTTCGCTTTCGCGATTGCATGCCGCGTGCTCGGCCTGCGCGACCTCGGACCGGCGCTGTCGCCGTTCAACGCCTTCATGATCCTCACCGGCATCGAGACGCTGCCGCTGCGGATGCAGAAGCATTGCGACAACGCAAAAGCCGTCGCGGAATTCTTGTCCACGCATCCAGCGGTCGCATCGGTCAACTACGCCGGTCTTGCAAAGGACAAGTACAACAACCTCGCCCGGAAATACGCGCCGAAGGGTGCCGGCGCGGTGTTCACCTTCGGCCTGAAGGGCGGCTACGACGCCGGCGTCAACCTGGTGTCGAACCTGAAGCTGTTCTCGCATCTCGCCAATGTCGGCGACACGCGTTCGCTGGTCATCCACCCGGCCTCCACCACCCACAGTCAGCTCGACGACGCCGCCAAGGTGAAGTCGGGCGCCGCACCCGATGTCGTGCGCCTGTCGATCGGCATCGAGGACAAGGAAGACCTGATCGCGGATCTGGAGCAGGCACTGACGGCCTGACGGTATTGCAGTCATGGCCGGTGCGAGCCGGCCATGACGGCCCCGCGAAATCTCCGCCTCTCGTTAACGCTCATTCCGGCATAAAGTGGCATGGATACGCCCTCGATGATTCGGAGCGAACGATGCTGCTGCGCTGGATGACGCCATTCCTGGTCGCGATGTTCGCGATCGGAACCGCCGCCGCGGAGGACCCTGCCACCCCGAAGGACGTTCCCGCGAACGTCAAGGACGGCCCCGCTGCCGTCAAGGATGGCTCTGCCGCGACCAAGGAAGCCCCCGCTGCCGCCGCCAAGGAAAGCTCCGCCGCCAAGAATGGCACGAGCACCACCAAAGATGGTCCGGTCGCCACCAAGGAGGGCCCAGCGGTAACCAAGGACGGCCCGGTCGTCACCAAGGACAAACCCGCTGCCACCAGGCGCGCCACGGTCCGTGCCGCGGGCAACCTGCCGCCTGGCCTGCCCCGTGTGCATTACAAGTACCGGACAACGGTGGCGCCTGCTGCCCCGCTGTACGTGCGGCGCGGTCGCCAGTTGGTGGTTGTGGAAGAGGACACCGACGTCCTGTTCACGCCGGTCGGCGTGATTCCCTTCGCGCCCCGCGTCAACGGCACACCATTGCTGCCGGGGTCATCGACACTGCCCGGCTATTACGGCACGAGCCATTCCTACAGCTATGACGGACCGTATTACGGCGGACCCTATACCCCTTATTGGAACCGCCTGCCCTATGCCTGCGGCGTATACGGATACTGCTAAGACCGAAACGGACCAACGACGTGCCAGCAGCAGCGCGAAAGGCCAGAGACACCGGTTCTGCCCATGCGATCACGGCGGATCTCGTCGCCGTGCTGGTCGCCGTCACCGACGGTGAGCCCAGGATCATGACCATCGACAATGCCCGCGCGCTGCCGAGCGGTCCGTTCGAGTTTGCGCACCGATCGCTGCAATCCGGATTGCGGGCATGGGTGGAGGCCCAGACCGGGCACCCGCTCGGTTATGTCGAACAGCTCTACACCTTCGCCGACCGCGGGCGGAACGGGGATGCAAAGTCACCGCATTCGGTCTCGATCAGCTATCTCGGCCTGACCCGCGAGGATCAGGTAGGCCACGGTTTCGAAGCTCACTGGTCCGGCTGGTACGATTACTTCCCGTGGGAAGACCACCGTGTAGGGCTCCCCGCAGCGCTGACAAAGACATTGGCATCCAGACTGCGCGCATGGTCGAAGACCGCCCCCTCGGCCAGCCTGCAGCGCGAGCGCTGGCAGCGCGCCGCCATCACCTTCGGGCTCGACGGCCGCGAATGGAACGAGGAACTGGTGCTGCAGCGCTATGAGCTCCTCTACGAAGCCGGCCTTGATTCCGGAAGCCACGCGCAGCCGCGGAGGCCGAACCTGCGATCATTCCCGGCCGGCCGATGACAGGCGATCATCGCCGCATTCTCGCCACCGGCATCGCCCGGCTGCGCGCCAAGATCAAATACCGACCGGTCGTGTTCGAGCTGATGCCGGCGGACTTCACCCTGCTGCAACTGCAACGCAGCTGTCGAGGCGCTGGCTGGTCGGCTGGTGCACAAGCAGAACTTCCGGCGCCTGATCGAACAGCAGGCAACTCGTCGAGGAAACTGGCGCAATCGCCGCCGAGACGGTCGGCCGGCCCGCCAAGCTGTTCCGCTTCCGCCACGAGCCGTGCTGGCGGAACGCGCGGTCGCCGGCACCAAGGTCCCGCTTTCGCGCACTTGACTTCGATTATGCTCAGCGATAAGTATAAGCCAGTAATATGCTCTTATGAGAGTATAAATGGCCCACGCGTCAACACCGCCAGACCTCGCCCGCACGTCACCGCTCTACGAGAAGGTCAAGCGGGTCATCCCGCCGCCTGAATGGGCCGACCTTCGCCGAGGATATCGACGCCATCCTCGCGCTGAAGCGCGAGCGCAACGCCGTCATCCTCGCGCACAACTACCAGACGCCGGAGATCTTCCACGGCGTCGCCGACATCGTCGGCGACAGCCTGGCTGCTCGCGCGCGAGGCCATGAAGGTCGATGCCGACGTCATCGTGCTGGCCGGCGTCCACTTCATGGCCGAGACGGCGAAGCTGCTGAACCCGGACAAGACCGTGCTGATCCCCGACCTAGCGCGCCGGCTGCTCGCTCGCCGCCTCGATCACCGCCGCCGACGTGCGGCTGATGCGGCAGCGCTATCCCGGCGTGCCGATCGTCACCTACGTCAACACGTCGGCCGCGGTGAAGGCGGAGAGCGACATCTGCTGCACCTCCGGCAACGCGCTGCAAGATCGTCGAGAATCGCTCGGCGTCGAACGCGTCATCATGCTGCCGGACGAATATCTGGCGCAGAACGTCGCCGCGCAAACCGGCGTCGAAGATCATCGCCTGGGAGGGCCACTGCGAGGTGCATGAGCGCTTCACGGCGCCGGACGTCCGGCAACTGCGCGACGACCATCCTGGCGTGATGGTGCTCGCCCATCCCGAATGCCCGCCCGAGGTGGTGGCGGAAGCCGACTTCGCCGGCTCGACCGCGGCGATGATCCGACTATGTCGGCGCGCAAGCGCCCGGCCCGGGTCGTGCTGCTGACCGAGTGCTCGATGAGCGACAACGTCGCCGTGCTCACATCCCGACGTCGAATTCATCCGGCCCTGCAATCTCTGCCCGCACATGAAGCGGATCACGCTGCCGAAGATCCGCCGCGCGCTGGAGACCGATGCAACACGAGGTGACGATCGACCCGGCGATTGCTGCGCCGCCCGACGCGCAGTCGAACGGATGCTGGCGCTATGAGTCAGGGAGATTTCAACTCTCGCCGATCGCCCTGTCATCATCGGTGGCGGCGCAGCCGGATTGATGACGGCGCTGCACATGGCGCCTGAACCGGTGGTGCTGTTGTCGAAGGCGCCGCTTGGCGCCGAGGCCTCCAGCCTGTGGGCCCAGGGCGGGCTTGCCGCCGCGATGGGCGGCGATGACGATCCTGCGTTTCATCTGGCCGACACGCTGGCCGCAGGCGCCGGCCTGTGTGATGCGGCGGTCGCCGACCGGATCGTGCAGGCCGCACCCGCAGCCGTCGAACAGCTCGCGAGGCTCGGCGTCGCCTTCGATCGCCGGCCGGATGGCGGCTGGCGACTCGGGCTGGAAGCCGCGCACAGCCGCAACCGGATCGTGCACGCAACCGGCGACGGCACCGGCCGCGAGATCATGCGCGCGCTGATTGCGATGGTGCGCCGCTGCCCGTCGGTCACGCTGCTGGAGGGTGTCGAGGCGCGCAGCCTGATCGTCGAGGACAATTCCATCAAGGGCGTCTTCGCCGTGAGCGAACGCGGCCCGCTGGTGATCGATACCGATCGCGTGGTGCTGGCGACGGGCGGGATCGGCGGCCTGTTCAACGACAGCACCAACCCGGCCGGCTGTTTCGGCCAGGGGCTGGCGCTGGCCGCACGCGCAGGCGCGCGGCTCTCCGATCTCGAATTCATCCAGTTTCATCCCACCGCGTTCGACGGACCGTCACGCCCGATGCCGCTCGTCACCGAAGCCGTTCGCGGCGACGGCGCAACGCTGATCGACGATACCGGCGAGCGCTTCATGGCGGACCAGCCCGGCGCCGAACTCGCGCCCCGCGACATCGTCGCCCGCGCGGTCTGGCGTCGCGGCGCGGCCGGGCATCGCGTTTTCCTCGATGCGCGCAAACATCCGGGACCGGATTTCGCAAACCGCTATCCCGTCATCTATGCCTTCTGCCGGATGGCCGGGATCGATCCGGCGACCGATCCGATACCGGTCCGGCCGGCGGTGCACTACCACATGGGCGGTGTCGCGGTTGACATCGAAGGCCGCAGTTCCGTGCACGGTCTGTGGGCCTGCGGCGAGGTCAGCCGCACCGGATTGCACGGCGCCAACCGGCTCGCCAGCAATTCGCTGATGGAGGCGGTCGTCTGTGCGCAGTGGGTTGCGGAAAGCCTCAAGGGCGCGGGTCATCATCCCCTCAAGACGATCGCGGCTGGCGCCCTGCCGCCGGCGTCCGACCCCGCGGTCGTTCGTCCCGTTCTGTCGCAAGCGCTGGGCGTGCTCCGCGATCGGCAAGGGATCGAACGCGCGGTTCGCGCGCTGTATCCAATCGCCCGCGGAAGCGGAGCAGGATCAGATCCAGCGCTGGTTGGATTGATGATGACGGTCGCCGCCTGGCGGCGCGAGGAAAGCCGCGGTGGGCACTACCGGAACGACTTTCCCGACACCCTGCCCTCGTCCACTTCGTCGGCCATCACGCGCGCGGACGCGCTCGCCGCCGCCTGCGAAATCATTGAAACCGCATCTCTATCAGTTGGGAGCGCCCCGTGACGCTTACATCGCTATTGCCTATCCTGTACGAGCCGCTGGTTCGGACTGCCCTGCTCGAGGACCTCGGACGCGCCGGTGACATCACGGCGGACGCCATCGTCCCCGCTGACAAGCAGGCCTCGTTGGTACTGCGCGCGCGCCAGCCGGGCGTCGTCGCCGGGCTCGATATCGCGCGCTGTGCCTTTCAACTGGTGAACCCCGCTATCCGGCTCAATCCCGAACGGCCCGACGGCAGCGTAGTAGCGCCGGGCGACGTCATCGCTGCGATCGAAGGCCCCGCGCGGGCGCTGTTGACCGGCGAGCGGACGGCGCTGAATTTCCTTTGTCGCCTGAGCGGCGTCGCGACCGCGACGGCAGAACTGGTTTCGGCTACGGCAGGCACCAGGGCGCGCATCGTCTGCACCCGCAAGACCACGCCCGGACTACGCGCGCTGGAAAAATACGCGGTGCGCGCCGGCGGCGGCAGCAACCACCGCTTCGGTCTCGACGACGCCATGCTGATCAAGGACAACCACATCGCGATTGCCGGCGATGTCGGCACAGCGATCGCGCGGGCGAAAGCGCAGGCCGGCCACCTCGTCAAGATCGAGATTGAAGTCGACACCCTGTCGCAGCTCGAACAGGTTCTGGCGATCGGCGTCGATGCGGTGCTGCTCGACAACATGACGGTCGGGGAACTACGGCAGGCAGTGACCATGACTGCAGGCCGAGCCATCACGGAAGCCTCCGGCCGCGTCACGACAGAAACTGCCCGGGCGATCGCCGCAACGGGCGTCGATCTTATTTCAGCCGGCTGGCTGACGCACAGTTCAGCCGCCCTCGATATCGGGCTGGACTACCTGGAACTCGGGACGGTCCCGCAGCCTGTCAGCGAATTCGCGTAGCCGTCACTCCGCCGGGCGCCCGGCGGCGGCCTTGTCCTCGCGCATCAAGCGGTTGCTGCGCTGGACCACCGAATAACTCGCGAGCGCAAACAGGATCACCAGGAACTGGATCGACAGCGCCTCTATCGACGGATTGAGGCCAATCGCGCTCAGGAACGCAGAACCCTTCGCCTCGGTGACCGAGATGATCGCCTGTTCCTGGAATTCCTGCACGGCCTCGCCGATGAACTTGATCGCCATCACAAACAGGAATGCGGAGGTGATGATGAACAGCGGCCGCAGCGGCAGCTTCCGGGCAATCAGGTTGATGAAGTAGAACAGCACCGCAAGCGCCACGGCGGCTGCCGCAAGGCCGGCGAACAGGCCGGCGCTCCAGCCGCCCTCCGTCTTGGCGAGCGCGTTGATGAACAGGACGGTCTCCGCCCCCTCGCGAAACACCGCGAAGAAAGCCAGCGCGCCCACTGCCCAACCGGTATCCTGCGACAGCGCCTTGTCGGCCTTCTGCGCAAGGTAGTCCTGCCAGCCGCGGGGATCCTGCTTCACCATCAGCCAGCCGCTGACATAGAGCATCAGCGCCGCGGCAAAAAGAATGATGACGCCTTCCAGGACATCGCTGTGGTCGCCCGAATTGAGCACCGCGAACAACCAGGCTGCAACGAAGCTCAAGGCCACGGCAACGAGTGCGCCGCCATACAGCGCCTGGACGCGATGCCCGGCGCCGACCTTGTTCAGATAGCCGGCCAGCGCAGCGATAACCAGCATGGCTTCCAGCCCCTCGCGGAGCAGGATGACGGCGGCCTGGATGAATGCTGACGACATGAAGCGAACCTGGTTTATGGCGTTGTATCGCCCGGGCTACCCAAGTAAAGCGGCCCGGCCCTACGCAAGCGTGTCACCGTGATCGCGCTGCAGGAAATCCCCGCAAACCGGGCACTTTCGACACGGACATCAGTTTAGAATTGCTCAATTTCAGCCAAGCTGGCCGAGCGGCACAGCCAGCTTGTGCTGGTCCCGCTCGAGCGGGCGCGCAACCAGGCGATCGGTCTGCAGCACCGCGAGCGTCAGCACCACGATCGCGACCGCCTGATGCGCCAGCGCGAGGTCGATCGGCACCTGATGCAGCAGCGTCAGGATGCCGAGCACCGCCTGCAGGGTGATCGCCGCCACCAGCCACCATGCGCCGCCGACCACCGCCGCGCCGGCGCGCGAGATCGTGGCATCGATCGCATGCACCATCGCCAGCGCCAGCAGCGCATAGGCCGTCATCCGGTGTTCGAATTGAACCGTGAGTGTATTGTCGAACATATTGCGCCACCACGGCTCCTCGAACCACAGCCGCGCCGCGGATGGAATAAAGGCGCCATCGATCTCCGGCCAGGTGTTGTACACCCTGCCCGCGCGCAGGCCTGCGACCAACGCCCCGAAATAGAGCTGGATGAAGGTCAGCCCCAGCAAGGCGACGCCAGTTATTTTCAGCCGCGCGGCAACGACCGGCTGCGAACGCGCGGTCATCCGCCGCAGCGTCCAGACGATGGAGGCAAAGATCACGAGCGCCAGCACCAGATGCGTCGCCAGCCGATACTGCGACACTTCGGTTCGCTGCGACAGGCCGGACGCCACCATCCACCATCCGACCGCGCCCTGCAGCGCGCCGAGGGCGAAGATCAGCCACAGCCGACGCCTGAGTTCGCCGCGCAACGCTCCACGCCACAGGAAGTAGAGAAACGGCAGCAGATAGACCGCGCCGATCACGCGCCCGAGCAGCCGGTGGCTCCATTCCCACCAGAAGATGGTCTTGAACTCGGACAGCGTCATGCCGGCATTGAGTTCGCGATATTGCGGGATGGTCTTGTAACCCTCGAACGCCTGCGTCCACTGCGCCTCGTTGAGCGGCGGCAGCGTACCGGTCACGGGCTTCCACTCCACGATGGACAATCCCGACTCCGTCAGCCGCGTGGCGCCGCCAACCAGTACCATCACCGCGATCAGCACGGCGACCGAGACCAGCCACCATCTGACGGCTCCGGAATGCGATACCTGTTGTGCGGAACTAGCGGTCATGGACCCCATCGCAACCCGAAGGCGCGCTTGATTGAATTGGCGCGCCCCTTATAGTCCGCCGCCTCCCGCGCGCAACCCGCCAAGAGCTTCACATATCCGCCATGACGATACGCACCCGCAAATTCTTCGGAACCATCGCCCTGCTGGTGCTGGTGGTGGTGTGGTCGCTGCTCGGCATGACCATCGCCCAGACGCCGTGGCTGGCCAATTCGGGCCTGCTGCAGGCAATTTTCTACGTCGTTGCGGGCCTCGGCTGGGTGCTGCCGGCGATGCCGATCATAAGCTGGATGTCGCGACCGGACCGCGTCTCCTGACTAGTCCCGGGTCTGCCTGGCCGGCGCAAATCCGGTTCCGGAAAGAACCACGCGCATCATGCGCAGCGATCCCAGCCGCCCGTCCCAGGCGATGCGCGGCAGGGCGTGCAGGTTGGTCTGTCCATTCGCCTCGACCATGCCCGGAATGGTCGATACCGCGCTGGAGAAACCAGCTTCCTGCGCCATGACGACATGCTCGCGGCGCCAGGATTGCCGGTCACCGAACGGAAAGGCGAAATGCCTGACGTCGCGGCGAAGTGCGGCCTCCGCAACCGCCTTGCCCATCGCCATCTCACGCTGCGCGTCAGCCGCCTTCAAATTGGCGAGCACGGGATAGTTCACCGTCGCGTTGCCGATCGTGACCAGCGGATCGGCCGTGAGCCGTGCCAGGTCGTCCCAGTCCAGCGACAGTTCACGCGACAACGCCTTGAGATCGACCGAATAGCGCGTGCAGAGGTCATTGATCGCAAACGACAGATCCGGCGGCGGCAGCGTCTGCATCCAGCTTGCGAGAAACTCATAAGTTTCCGCCTTCTCCGACAGGCTGCCCGCGCTGAAACGACGTTCCTTGCGATCGATGATCAGGCTGATGCGGCTCTCGCGGCCGATCATCTGTTCCAGCGCGAGCCACCATGCTTCGCCGAGCCCATCCGGAAACGCGGTCGGCAGGTAGACGGTGAACGGCACGCCATGCTTCGAGAGCACGGGATAGGCCGAGGTGATGACATCCTTGCAGCCGATATCGAAGGTCAGGCTGGCGAAGCGGTTTTCCGTCGGCAGCGTGACGGCCCGACGGCACACTTCATCCATCGAAACCAGGTCGAACTTCCAGCGCTTCAGCGCCCGGATCATCCGCTCGAGAAATTGTGGTGTAATTTCGCGCGACAGGTTCGGCTGAAATCGCCGGGGTGGCCGCGGGCGCACGCGCTCGAACCGCAATATGACGCCGGCGCCGCCAGCCTGCCGCTGCTTCAGCCGGAAGTACCCGCTGAAATAGGCGAACTCCATCCGGGCGCGCTGCAAGATCCCGATATCCAACGTGCCATTCCCACGGTCGCAGCCCCCGCCGCGGCCGGATTGTTATTACCCTTTGTTGACATTTCCCTGCGAAGGTCGGCCAAAGCCGAAAATATCAACAATTTCATATAACACGGGCTCTGCGATGACCATGGCTGCCGCGCTTCAACACCATACGGCGGATACAGTAGCGTGGTCGAAGGCGGGCCGCATCGCCAGCGTCGACATCGTTCACGACCTCACTGCAGCCGAAGCTGCCTGGCGCAGCCTGGAAGGCGCGCAGTCCCTGTTGACGCCGTTTCAGCGTTTCGATTTTCTCAATTCATGGCAGCGCCAGGTCGGCGAGCGAGAAGGTCTCTCCCCGTTCATCGTGATCGCGTTCGACGCGGAGCACCGCCCGCTGATGCTGCTGCCGCTCGCGCTCAGGCACGCCTACGGCGCGCGCTGCGCCGGTTTCATGGGCGGCAAGCATTCGACCTTCAACATGGCCCTGTGGGACCGCGAATTCGCCGCAAGCGCGACGCAGGCTGATCTCGACGGCCTGATCGCTGCGATATCGCAGCGATCAGAGGCCGATGTGCTGGCGCTGCATCAGCAGCCCGCACGCTGGCGCGACCTGACCAATCCGCTGGCCCTGCTGCCGCACCAGCCTTCCGCCAATGATTGCCCATTGCTGGCGATAGAACCCGGCGCCGCACCGACCGCGCTGATCAGCAACTCGTTCCGGCGGCGCCTGAAGGGCAAGGAGCGGAAGCTGCAGTCCCTGCCCGGCTATCGCTATCATGTCGCGTCGACCGAAGCCGACATCACGCGGCTGCTCGACTGGTTCTTCCGCATCAAGCCGCTGCGGATGGCCGAACAGAAGCTGCCCGACGTGTTCGCCGAACCCGGCGTCGAGGACTTCATCCGTAGCGCCTGCACCACCGAGCTCGCCGACGGCAAGCACGCGATCGACATCCATGCGCTGGAATGCGACGAGGAAGTCATCGCGATCTTCGCCGGCGTCGCCGACGGCCACCGCTTCTCGATGATGTTCAACACCTACACGATGTCGCCGAATTCGAAATACAGCCCCGGCCTGATCCTGATGCGCGACATCATCGATCACCACGCCGCGCAGGACTACCGCGCCTTCGACCTCGGAATCGGATCGGACGACTACAAGCGGCTGTTCTGCAAGGGCGACGAGCCGATCTTCGACAGCTTCATTCCGCTCAGCCAGCGCGGCAAATTTGCCGCGAGCCTCATGTCGGGCCTCAACCGCACCAAGCGGCTGGTGAAGCATAATCCCGCGCTGCTCGAAATGGCGCAGAAGCTGCGCAGCGCCTTCGGCTAGAGACTCACGCCGCCACCACGCGCGGCCCCGGCTCGATCGCGTCTGCGACCTCGCACGGCTTGCTCAGCATCACCACGTCGGAAAAGCCGACCGCCGCAAGCTGATCGCACATCGCCGTGCGTGCCTCCGGCGCCATCGCCCCGTCGGACACCACGACCGCACGCGCCTGCGAGGTCAGGATTTCGGCCGGCAGGTCGGAAGCGCTGCCGGCGTCCAGCAGCACATGGTCGTAGACCCGCAGCAGCGCATCGATCGCAAGCGCCAGCCGCGGCGATTGCAGATGCGCCCGATCGAAGCCCGGGCGTCCCGCACTGACGAGATGAACGCGCGACAGCCGGTCCCTGGTGATGATCTGCGCAAACGACGCGTCGCCCTGCATCAGTTCGGCCAGTCCGGGCGCCGCCGGATCGACCGAAACCGCCGCGATGGTCGGCGAGGATGCGGCGAGTTCGACGACCACGATTCTTGCCTGCCCCGCCATCAGCCGCGCCAGCGTCAGCGCGGTCAGCGTGATCTCTTCACCCGGAGCGGTACCGAGCACGGTCACCTTGCGCGCCGCCTTGCCCGCGCCAAGGAGATCCTCGGCCAGTCGATCAATCTCGCCGGCCTCCGCGGGTACGTCCGCGCGGGGCATATCCGGCTGAGGCTCGCGCAGAACGGGCTCCTGTCGATGATAAGGCTCGGGAACGTCGGTTGCCGCGACGAAGTCATCCACCGGCAGTTCGGGGGCAAGCGCGGGCGCGTCGAGGTGCTCACGTACAGACCTCACCGGAAAACCTGCACGCGGCGCGGTCAGTCGCAGCAGTTCGCCGGTCGCAATCCCGCCGCTGGTCAACAGCAGGGTCGCCAGCGTCGCGATCAGCACGATCGGGAGCTTCTTCGGATAGGCTGGCGTATTGGAAACGCTGGCGCGCGAAATGATGCGGCCGTCGGCCGGCGCCGCCTCGATGTTTTCGCGGGTGTTGGCCTCGCGATATTTGGCGAGATAGGATTCAAGCAGGTCGCGCTGCGCCTTGGCCTCGCGTTCGAGCGCGCGAAGCTGCACGTCCTGGCCGTTGTTGGAGGAGGCCTGCTTCTTCAACTGATCGAGGCTCGACGACAGCCCCTCGACCCTGCCGCTCGCAATGCGCGCATCATTCTCCAGCGAGCGGGAAACCTTGCCCGCCTCCTCGCGCAACTGGCGGTCGAGGTCGGCCAACTGCGCCTTCAGTTCCTTGATGCGGGGATGACCGCCCAGCAGCGTCGAGGACTGTTCGGCGAGTTGAGCGCGCAGCGTCACCCGTTGTTCGGACAACCTGCGGACCAGTTCGGAATTCAGCACCTCGGAAGCCTCGATCGGCTTGCCGCTCTGGAGCATTTCCTTGATCAACCGCGCCTTGGACTCCGCATCCGACCTCAGCGCGCGGGCGTTGTTCAACTGCGTGTTGATCTCGCCCATCTGCTGGTTGGACAGCGTGGTGTTGTTGGTGCCGACGAAAAGGCTCGATTTCGAGCGAAAATCCTCGACGCGCGATTCAGCTTCGGCAACCTTTTTGCGCAGGTGCTCGATTTCACCTGAAAGCCACTGGCTGGCCGCACGCGCCTGCTGCTGCCGCGCATCCTGCTGCAGCACCAGATAGCCTTCGGCAATCGAGTTGGCGACCCGCGCTGCCAGTTCGGGATCGCGCGACTGGAACTCGACCACGATGACGCGCGACTTGTCGACCGCATAGGCGGTGAATTGTTCGTAGTAGGCCTCAAGCACCCGCTCTTCCGGCGTCAGCGAGAATGGATCGCGCCCGATTCCGATCAGCGCCAGCAGCGATCGCAGCGGCGAAAATCCCTTCAGCACCGGATCGAACTCGGGCAGTTCGGCAAGCTTGTTCTTCTTGATGATCTCGCGCGCCAGATCGCGCGACTGCAACAACTGCACCTGGCTCGTCACCGCTTCGGCGTCGAGCGCGCTACGCTCCTCGTTGCGCTCGCCGTTCGGCCGCAGGAACACGTTCTCGCGGCCATCGATCAGGATGCGCGCTTCCGACTTGTATCGCGGCGTGACCATGTTGACGGCGACAAGCGACAGCGTCAGCGCCAGCACCGTCGGGACGATGATCCAGCTTCGCTTGCGATAGAGCGTCTGGCCGAGCGCATGAAGGTCGAGATCGCCGGTTACCGACGCAGCTACCGGCTCCGGGATCGAGGGCGCAGGCTTTGCCGCCGCCCGCTGCACCGCCGCCTCTTCCTTGCCGCCACGCCAAAACGCCCAACGCATCGCAAACTCCCGCGGGCGCAATTCGCTGCACCGATCACGGCCGATTACACTTCATTATGGTTGCTGCGGAGTTAATTGGCGGGAGTTCACCGCGACCGAACAATTTCGCCGCAGCCCGACCGTCATGTTTTGTTAACCACGAATGCCCTTAATCGGCCGAAGATTTTTCAGGATTCCTCTCATGCAAGGCGCGCTCGACTCGATCCCAGGACTGAGACCGTGCTGGTCGGCGAAAGCTGGTTCCGATCATGCCTGTCGTTGAAGGCCAGCCACTTCGCATTCTGCACGCGACGCGCGCGCCCGTCGGCGGGATTTTTCGTCACATCCTCGACCTCGCCAACGGGCAGGCCGACCGTGGCCATCATGTCGGGATCGTCACCGACAGCCTCACCGGCGGCGAGCGCGCCGAACAGGCGCTGGCGGAGATCGCACCCCGGCTCAAGCTCGGCGTTCATCGCCTCGCCATTCGCCGCGAGCCGCTGCCGACCGACCTTTTGGTATGGCTGCGATTCCAGCGGCTGATCCGGCAATTGCAGCCGGACGTGCTGCATGGACACGGCGCCAAGGCCGGCGCCTTCATGCGTCTGAGGACCGCGTCCAAAGACCGGATCAGGGTCTACACGCCCCATGGCGGCTCGCTGCACTTTCCGCTGGCGACGCTGAAGGGCAGCATCTATGCCCGGATCGAACGCGCGCTGATGAACGACACCGATCTGTTCCTGTTCGAGAGCGCATTCGCCCGCAACACCTATCAGCGCACCATCGGCACGCCAAAGGGCTTGGTTCGCTGTGTCTTCAACGGCGTCACCGCCGATGAATTCGATCCCGTGACCAAGGCCGACGACGCGACCGACCTGCTCTATGTCGGCGAGTTCCGCCACATCAAGGGCGCCGACCTCGTGATCGATGCGGTGGCACGGCTGCGCGCCGATGGCCGCCCGGTGACGCTGACGCTCGCCGGCGATGGCGAGGAAACCGCCAACCTCAAGGCCCAGGTCGAGCGGCTTGGCCTCGGCGAAGCGGTCCGTTTCATCGGCCACGTCAAGGCACGCTACGGCTTTTCCAAGGGCTCCCTGCTGGTGGTTCCATCCCGCGGCGATTCGATGCCCTATGTCGTGATCGAGGCGGCCGCGGCAGGCATCCCGATGATCGGCGCCAATGTCGGCGGCATCCCGGAGATTTTCGGACCCCACACCGAAGCCCTGTTCGCCCCCGGCATTGTCGCCGCCATGGCCGATACGATCGAGATGGCGCTGGACGACGAGCCTGCGGCGCAGGAGCGCACCAGGGCGCTGCGCGAGCGGGTGTTCGTGCACTTCTCGCAAAAGGCCATGGTCGAGGGCGTGCTTGCCGGCTACCGCGACGCGTTTGCCAATCGTTAACCGTTCTTTACCAACGTAACTGTTTCTTCCGATTTATCTCCTAAGCCGTGGTGTGAAGAATTCCGCACCTGCAGGCGCACACTTATGTGTATGTGCCTGCTCAAGAACGGACGTGGACACGTGGAACAGATTAACGCTCGCTCGATGCTCGATTCTGCGGCGATCGCCGTGGCGACCGCCACGCCCGACGCGCTGCCGATCGAACGCCGCCGCAGGCTGACGCC
The DNA here is from genome assembly GCA_963823485.1 of uncultured Alphaproteobacteria bacterium. GTDB lineage: Bacteria > Pseudomonadota > Alphaproteobacteria > Rhizobiales > Xanthobacteraceae > Bradyrhizobium. The sequence continues at coordinate 2,140 of CAWGLP010000022.1, read as the reverse complement.
GGCGGCCCTTACCGTCGCCAACCTGAAGGTCGGGCGCGCCTATTCGCCGATCGTGATCACGGGTGCGGTTCGTGTCATCGACTTCATCATGCTCAGTGCGATCGGCATCGCGCTCTATCTCGCGTATGTCGTCCCGCTTTCCGGCTTCCGCTGGGAGTATGTCGCGGCGATCTTCGGCATGACCGCAACGGCCGTGATCTGCTTCCAGGCCGCCGACATCTATGACGTCCAGGTTTTCCGCGGGCAGCTTCGGCAAATGAGCCGGATGATTTCATCCTGGGCCTTCGTGTTCCTGCTGTTCGTCTGCGCATCCTTCGTCGCCAAGCTCGGCGGCGAGATTTCGCGGCTATGGCTCACGGCGTTCTTCTTCATCGGATTGACCGCGCTGATCGCCGGGCGCGTGTTCCTGCGCTCGCTGGTGCGCGGCTGGGCGCGCCAGGGCCGGCTCGATCGCCGCACCATCGTGGTCGGCGCGGACGACAGCGGCGAGCAGCTGGTTCGAGCCCTCAAGTTGCAGGACGATTCCGATATCGACGTGCTCGGCGTGTTCGACGACCGCAACGACGACCGCGCCATGGATACCTGCGCCGGCAGCCCCAAGCTCGGCAAGGTCGACGATATCGTCGAATTCGCCCGCCGCACCCGGGTCGACCTCGTGCTGTTTGCGCTGCCGATCTCGGCAGAGAAGCGCATTCTCGACATGCTGAAGAAGCTGTGGGTGCTGCCGGTGGATATCCGCCTGTCCGCCCACACCAACAAGCTGCGTTTCCGCCCCCGCTCCTACTCCTATCTCGGCGAAGTGCCGACGCTCGACGTGTTCGAGGCGCCGATCACCGACTGGGATCTGGTGATGAAGTGGCTGTTCGACCACGTCGCGGGTTTCCTTATCCTGCTGCTGGCGCTGCCTGTCATGGCGCTGGTCGCGCTCGCGGTGAAGCTCGACAGCCCCGGGCCCGTGCTGTTCCGCCAGAAGCGGTTCGGCTTCAACAACGAGCGCATCGACGTCTTCAAGTTCCGCTCGATGTACCACCATCAGGCCGATCCCACCGCCTCCAAGGTCGTGACGAAGAACGATCCGCGCGTCACCCGCGTCGGGCGCTTCATCCGCAAGACCAGCCTCGACGAATTGCCGCAGCTCTTCAATGTGGTGTTCAAGAGCAACCTCTCCCTCGTCGGTCCGCGCCCGCATGCCGTTCAGGGCAAGCTGCAGAGCCGCCTGTTCGACGAGGCGGTCGACGGCTACTTCGCGCGCCACCGCGTCAAGCCCGGCATCACCGGCTGGGCCCAGATCAACGGCTGGCGCGGCGAAGTGGATACCGACGAGAAGATCCAGAAGCGCGTCGAGTTCGATCTCTATTACATCGAGAACTGGTCGGTGCTGTTCGACCTCTACATCCTGCTCAAGACGCCGCTGGCGCTGATGACCAAGAGCGAGAACGCGTATTGAGGTGACGTCATTGCGAGGAGCGAAAGCGACGAAGCAGTCCATCCCTCTGTATATGGCACCGTGGATTGCTTCCGCCTTCGCTCGTTGAGCTGCGGCGGACAAGTCGCTTCGCTCGCAATGACGGCGAGTGGTGATTCTGTTTTGTGCGTTGCGTGAATGCGTGAGTAACCGATGAGTTATGCGGCAACAGCCGGGAATTCGCTTGCGCCGATCACGGCCGCGCCCGGCGTGCTGGCGTTGCAGCGCGCAATGGTCTGGCTGGCCGGCGCATCCGTCGCCATCGTTTTCATCGAGCCTTCGCCCTACGAACTGGCGACGCTGGCCGCCACCGTGATCTTCTTCGCAACCGGCATGCGGATGCGGCTGGCATTCATGCCGCTGGTGCTGCTGCTGTTCCTTATCAACATCGGCTACAGCATCGCCGCGGTCGCGGTGATCGACCGGCCCAATGTCGCCAACTGGATTGCGACCTCCTGGTACATGGCGATAACCGTGGTGCTTTTCGCCATGGTGATCTCGGAGGATACGACCGCACGGCTCGACATGCTCCGCCGCGGCCTCGTCGTCGGAGCCATGATTGCGGCGCTGGCGGGCATCGCCGGCTATTTCAACCTCGTCCCCGGCGGGCGCGACCTGCTGACCCTGTACGACCGCGCCCGTGGCACCTTCAAGGATCCGAACGTCTACGCCGCA
>CAWGLP010000021.1:0-268133 GCA_963823485.1 uncultured Alphaproteobacteria bacterium | reverse complement strand
CGAACGCGCCGATCTACGCCGCCGAGTTCACCGTATCACCACGATGACGAACACGTCAACGATGATGCGAAGGTCGAGCGCGACGCACGGCGTCACGCGGGATCTGCAGCGCGCCGCCGAGCGCTGCGAGAAACACGCCGAGCGCAAGGACCTGTGAACAGCCATTTCTCATTGACGCCGAGCGCCGCCACCATATCTCGTGCTGCGTCGCCGCGCGCGCACCAGCACGCCCCAGCGCGTGCGCTGGAACAACAGCCAGAGCACGCCGAGCACGATCGGACGTAGCGGATCGAGGAACAGATCAGAGGTCGGGCTGTCCGCCGAAGAAATCCACCGCGCCCCGGAGCCTGGCGCGCGGCGGCCCAGCAGATCGGCCCCCAGATCAGCACCACGATGTCCTGGACGATCAAGGTGAGGCCGAACGTCGCCAGCAACTGGAACAGTTCCGGCGCATGGGGCAACCGCCGCAGCAGCACCATTTCCACCAGCACGCCGACGACCGCCACGAGATCAGCGCCGTGAACGACGATGCCGCCCCAGAAGCCGAACGCCTGGCGAAAAATGGTCAGCGTGAGAGCGACATAGGCGCCCAGGATGCAGACGCGCCGTGGCGCGAAATCGTTATCCGCGTCACGCCGAAGATGATCGACAGCCCGACGCCACCAGGAACAGCGACTTGCAACTCGGCAAGCCCGGTCAGGAACGAACGAAGTAAAAGGCCATGGGCGGTCCGGAGTGACGGCAATCGTCAGAGCTGGGGTTTTACCCCCCGTAGACGGCGCTGCCGCGCCTCCTCAGGATGAGGTCCATCGATCGATGAGGTTCTCCTAGACCCCCTCATGGTGAGGAGCGCGGCATAGCCGCGCGTCTCGAACCATGAAGGCCCCCGAATCGACGCAAAGCTCACTGCTTCGGACGGAGCTTCTCGACTTCCGCATCGCTCGGGAGATAGTCCGAGCCCTCGCGATAGACCGAATCGACCATCACGCCCTTGCCGTCCTTCAGCGCGGTCTTGCCGACATAGGCGCCCAGCGTCGACTGGTGATCGATCTTGCGGAAGGCGATCTCGCCGAACGGCGACGGCATCGACAAGCCTTCGGTCGCCGCGATCAGCTTCTCCGGATCGGAACGAGCCACCGGCCTTGGCAAGGATCGCCGCGGCCGCCTTGATGGTCTGGTAGCCGACGATCGAGCCGAGGCGCGGATAGTCGTTGTACTTGGCCTGATACGCCTTGAGGAACTTGTCGTGATCCGGCGTCTCGATGTCGTACCAGGGGTAGCCCGTCACGATCCAGCCCGTCGGCGTCTCGTCCTTCAGCGGATCGAGATATTCCGGCTCGCCGGTGAGGAAGCTGACCACCGCGCGGTCCTTGAACAGGCCGCGGGTATTGCCTTCGCGCACCAGCTTGACGAGATCGGCGCCGAAGGTGACGTTGAGGATCGCTTCCGGATTGGCGGCGGCAACCGCCTGCACCACCGGACCGGCGTCGATCTTGCCCTGCGGCGGCCACTGTTCGTCGACCCACTGGATATCAGGACGCTTCTCCGACATCAGCTTCTTGAACACCGCAACCGCGGACTGGCCGTATTCGTAGTTCGGCGCAATTGTCGCCCAGCGTTTCGCCGGGCAGCTTGGCGGCTTCCTCCACCAGCATCGCCGCCTGCATGTAGTTGCAAGGACGCAGGCGGAAGGTGTAGCGGTTGCCCTTCGACCAGGTGATGGCGTCGGTCAGCGGCTCGGCCGCGAGGAAGAACACTTTCTTCTGGTTGGCGAAGTCGCTGACGGCAAGGCCGATGTTGGACAGGAAGGTACCCGTCAGCATCGCCACGTTCTCGCTCGAAACCAGTTCGTTGGCCGCGGTCTGCGCATCCGCCGGCTTGCCGCCGTCATCCGGAGATGACGACGAGCTTCTTGCCATTGATGCCGCCCGCCGCGTTGATTTCCTCGACCGCGAGTTGCCAGCCCTTGCGATATGGTTCGGTGAAGGCGGGCAACAGCGAGTAGCTGTTGATCTCGCCGATCTTGATCTCGCCTTGCGCCATGGCGTTTCCCGCCATGCCCGCAACCGCGATCGCCAGTGCTGCTCCGAGTAAGTGTCTACGTTGCATCCCAACCTCCAATATCCCAGTGAAACTATCTTAAACCGTCTTCGCCCTTGACTTCCGACACCGTCAGCCCGCCGACGCGCGGCAACGGCCGGCCGCTGTCGGTAACCGCAACCGCCACCATGATCTCGTTGGCGCGCGGCGCATCGTTGATCTGCACTTCCATGCCGTCGAAATGACTGCGCACGAACGCCGCGTCCTTGTGGCCGAGCGGAATATCCAGCGTCGTCCCCGGCCCGCTGCGTTTCTTTGACGACGGGATCAGCGCTGCGCCCTTGCTCAGGACTTTTCGCACCGGCGCGCCCATTTTGGGATGCAAGATCGCTGCCGCATGTTCGAGTTCGCCGTTTTCGCCGACCGCCGCGGCCTTGCCGTAGCTGTGGGCCTTGGCGCCATCGATGCCGAGCGCGGCCACGGCCTTCTTCGACAGCAATTCGCCGAGCTCCTCGCCGATCGCGATCAGTGGTGACAGGTCCTCGACATATCGTCCGGCGAACGGATTCTCGATCACGGCAATCGCCGCCGCCCGCCTTGTCGGCGGCGCGACCTTCTGCCCCATTTCGAGATGGGTTTCCTCGACCACCGTGACAATCTTGCGAATGATCGCGCTCATTCTATCTGCCTCGCTCCCGATCAAACATGCATTGCGCTCTCTATCGGCTTTCCATGAAGCGCCGGCAACGCCGGTGTCCTGATCCCTGTTGCGCCCACCACGGCCGTCTCGCCTAGTAGACGCAAGGCCGCACCCTCGATCAACCCCGCAACCAGCAATTGCTGCGCCCGGCCCATCCCTGCCCGCAGCGCCTCGTCGACCTCGCTTTCTTTGAGGGTACCGACGTCGCGGGTAACGAGACGTGATCCGAGGTCGCTGTCGGGCTGCAATTCGTTGGCCGGACACCGGACGATGCCGGGATGCCCGGGCAGATCGACGGCATTGGCGATGATGGTGGCGGCGGCATCGGCCTTTGCCGCCGTTCGCGCCAGCACGGTGACGGCGTCGGCGATCCCGAGCGAAAAGCTGCGGCCGTGACGCCCGCTGGTCGCGATCCCGCGCGCGACATCGCGCCGCTTCGACGGTCATGGTTTGCATCACGCCATGATGGTCCGGCCGGTCCATCAGCCCGACGGTGAACTGCTCGCCGCCGGTCAGATGCAGCGCGATATCGCCGCCATTGTTGACGTAGGCACGATCGAGCCGCGCTGCAGCCAGCATCGCACCCAGGATTTCCTCCGCGACGCTGCCCGCCACCGCCGCCATCGGCGTGATGAAATGATCGACGGCGAACGGCGCCACCGCTGCATGCATGCGGCGCGCGACGACGCCGTTCAGCGTGTTTCGAGCCGGGTCGGCGGCCTTCCGAAGCTCGGTCAACTCTTCACAGAGTTCATCGAGCAGACCGGTGAAGCGCTGCGCCGCAGCCTCATGGGCGGCACGTATGTTTGCAGCCGTACCGCTGGCCTCGACGATCAGATCGATCGGGCCATCCTGCAAATGCAGCCGCTTGCCGCCAGGAAGTAGCGCGATTTGCGGGAGCCGTTTCATGCCGGCCGCCCCGGCATGTGATGCATTGGACGGAACTCATTGTTTTCCCGCAAGGACGCCAGCGGACGCACATGATCCATGTGGCCGCCGAGCGCGGCGTAGTCGGATAGCTTCAGCGTGAACTCGATCGGCGCCACCAGAGCCGGCGTCGGCACATAGCCGAACGCGCCGGCCGGCATTTGCGTGACGTCGACCATGAAGGTGATGCCGCCGCCAGGCCAGACATACACCGGCGCGCCGCCGCTGGTGACCCGCGTCAGCGAATCCTTGACCGACCGCGTCAGCCGCACCGGATTGTCGGTGACGCCGGCGCGGAGCGAGCCGCCGGCGCCGCCCATGAACAGCACGGTGCACAGCGCCGGTTCGCAATTCTCCTGGATGCGTTCGACCGAGAATTGCAGATCGGGCGGCATCTGCTTTTCGATCGGTCGCAATGCCTCGTCCAACTCGTAATAGGCTGCGTGTTCGCCCGTGGTCGAGACCATCAGCATGGTCAGGCCGGGTCGCGCCTCCTTGGGATTGAACGGCCCCAGCACCGACAACGGATCGGAGATATTGGTGCCGCCCCACCCCGTTCCGGGCTCGGCAACCTGGAAATAACGGCCCGGCGTCGAGCGCCGCCCCTTCATCTTGATCCCGGTATCGGGAATATCGAGCAGCTTGCCAGCCTGATGCTCGCTGAGAACGCCGGTAATGTGATCGTCCACCACCACGACCTCGTCGACCTTGCCCTGCCATTGCTTGGCGAACATGCCGATGGTCGCCGAACCGCAGCCCACCCGCATGCGCTCTTCCGGAACGCCGTTGACAACAGGCGGATGACCGGCCTGCACCACCACCGTGGCGCCGCCGTCGATTGTCAGTTCCACCGGCTTGCAGTTGGAAAGGTCCATCAGCGCGTCGCAGGTGACCCGGCCCTCCTTCTTGGAGCCGCCGGTCAGATGGTGTACGCCGCCGAGCGACAGCATCTGCGAGCCGTATTCGCTGGTCGTGACATGACCGATCGCCTCGCCCTGCGCACGCACGGCTGCCGTCTCCGGACCGAGATAGCGATCGGTGTCGATCTTCACCTTGACGCCGCAATAGCTGAAAATGCCTTCGGTCACGACCGTGACCATGTCGACGCCGTCGACTTCCGACGACACGATGAAGGGCGCCGGCTTGTAGTCGGGATACGTCGTTCCGGCACCGATCGCGGTGACGAAGACGTTGGATTCATGGACGAGCTTGCCGTCCCAATCGCCGCCGGCCTGGAACGGCACCAGCCGACCGCCATGCGATACCGTTCGCTCCAGAAGGATATGCGGATCGACGCGCACCAGTTCGCCATCGTGGTTGGCATAGCGATCGCACGCGCCCGCCGTGCCCGGCTTGATGTAGCACATCACCGGACAGGCATCGCAGCGGATCTTGTCGCCACCGGCGACGGTTGCATCAGTCATGAACAGGCCCGCGGTCGAGAAGGCGCCGATCGGAGCGGATTACCGAGGTCCGATCATTTGTTCGTATACGAATGATGGTGCGCGCGGACCGAAACGCTGTCAAGCGGCCCCGGCGCTGAAATCGCCCCGCTGCCGCATAATAGCTCATTTGCCTCGTGCCCTTGTCCATAAAGCGTGCAGTGCGCTGCGGCTCGGGATGGCGCGCTTGCACGTTTGTGTACAAACGGTATCCTTCCCGGACATTCAGCGCACGATTTTGCAACGCAGCGAGGGCTTGAGGGAGCATGACGCAGAGCACGATGCGCCTGACCGTCAACGGCAAAGCGTGCGATGTCGACGCCGCTCCCGATACGGCATTGCTCCATGTGCTGCGTAACGACCTCGCGCTCAACGGACCGAAATATGGTTGCGGGCTCGGCGAGTGCGGCGCCTGCGCCGTGCTGATCGATGGTGTCGCCGCGCGTTCCTGCGTGATCCCGATCGAGGGCTGCACCGGCCGCGACATTGTGACGCTCGAAGGCCTCGGCACGCGCGAGCATCCCGATCCGGTACAGCAGGCCTTCATCGTCGAGCAGGCGGCGCAGTGCGGCTACTGCCTCAACGGCATGATCATCACCACCAAGGCATTGTTGCTGCGCTCCCCTCACCCATCGGAGGACGAGGTGCTCGAAGCGTTGCGTCATCATCTGTGCCGGTGCGGCGCGCATGTCGAGATCATGCGCGCGGCGATGCGGGCCGCCGGTCGTCTCGTCGAGGCACAGACGTGATGGCGACGCCTGATACGAGCGAGCATCGCGAGCGCCTGCAGGGAACGCTGTCCGTCTTCCGAACTGCCTCGCCGGTCGAGGCCGTCAAGTTCGAGACCTTCATCAGGATCACCGCCGACGGATCGGTCACCGCCTATAACGGCCATGTCGATCTCGGCACCGGCATTCGCACCGCGCTCGGGCAGATCGTCGCCGAGGAACTCGACGTGTCCTTTGCGCGCGTCGTCGTCGTGCTCGGCGATACCGCGCTCGTGCCCAACCAGGGCGCGACGATTGCGAGCGAGACGATCCAGATCACCGCCGTACCGCTGCGCAAGGCCGCCGCGCAGGCGCGGCAGTTTCTGATCGCGCGCGCGGCGGAGCGGCTGGATCTCGCTGTCGAGGATCTCGTCGTCGAAGACGGCCTGATCCGCGGCAAGGACAATCGCAGCGTCAGCTATGGCGAACTGATCGCGGGCGAGACCATTCGCCTTGAGCTGGCCGACGACGTTCCGGTGAAGGCCGTGGGCGCCTACAGCATCGTCGGCCAATCGGTCCCGCGCGTCGATCTCCCGGCCAAGGCGACGGGCGAACTGGTCTACGTGCACGACATGCGCGTGCCCGGCATGCTGCACGGCCGCGTGGTGCGCCCGCCCTATGCCGGCGTCGACGTCGGCGACTTCATCGGCAACAGCCTGATCGCGGTCGACGAGGCCTCGATCGCGCATATTCCCGGGCTCGTCGCCGTGGTCACGATCGGCGACTTCGTCGGCATCGTCGCCGAGCGCGAGGAACAGGCGATCGAGGCCGCAGCGCGGCTGCAAGGTCGCCTGGAAGCCGGTGCCGACGCTGCCCGACCTGGAGGACCTCGAGACCGCGCTGCGCGCCAACCCGTCCGACGCCGCGTGCGCTGGTCGACAAGGGCGATGTCGAGGCGGCGCTCGCCGGCGCCGCGCAGGCCGATGCCGCGAACCTACGTCTGGCCGTACCAGATGCACGCGTCGATCGGCCCGTCGTGCGCGGTGGCCGACTGGCAGGACGATCACACCAGGGTCTGGGCCGGCACGCAGAACCCGCATCGTGCTGCGCGCCGACCTGGCGCGGCTGATCCGGCCGGCGCGAGGCCGCGATCGACGTGATCCGGCTGGAAGCCGCCGGCTGCTATGGCCGCAACTGCGCCGACGACGTGGCCGCCGACGCCGTGCTGCTGTCGCGCGCGGTCGGCCGCCCGGTGCGCGTGCAGCTCACGCGCGAGCAGGAGCACGCGTGGGAGCCCAAGGGCGCCGCGCAGCTGATGCACGTGAGCGGCGGATTGAACGCCGACGGCAGCGTCGCCGGCTACGACTTCGCACACCCGCTACCCATCAACGGCGCGCCGACGCTGGCGCTGCTGCTGACCGGCACGATCGAGCCGCCGGCGCAGGCCTTCGAGATGGGCGACCGCACCGCGATGCCGCCCTACGACTACGACAACCTGCGCGTGACGGTCGACGACATGGCGCCGATCGTGCGCGCCTCGTGGCTGCGCGGCGTGTCGGCGCTGCCGAACTCCTTCGCGCACGAATCGCTACATCGACGAACTGCGCCAGCGAGGCCGGCGTCGACCCGGTCGAGTACCGGCTGCGCCACCTGAAGGACGCGCGCGCGGCCGAGCTGCGTGCAGGCGATGGCCGAGCGGGCCGGCTGGAAGCCGCGCGCCGGGCGCGCAGGCCGAAGCGAAGCCGAAGGCGACATCGCTGCACGGGCGCGGGCTTTGCCTATGCGCGCTACGTCCACAGCAAGTTCCCGGGCTTCGGCGCGGCCTGGTCGGCCTGGGTGGCCGACGTCGAGGTCAACCGCGCGACCGGCGAGGTGCACGTCACGCCGCGTGGTGGTCGGGCCACGACGCCGGCCTGATGATCAACCCGGCCGGCGTGCGGCACCAGGTCCACGGCAACGTGCTGCAGACCACCAGCCGCGCGCTGAAGGAGGAAGTGCTCGTTCGACCCGCAGGCGCGCGTGACGGCGCGGGAATGGGGCAGCTACCCGATCCTCAACTTCCGCGAGGTGCCGGTGATCGACGTGCTGATGATGCCGCGCCCGGACGAGCCGCCGCTGGGCGCGGGCGAATCCGCCGTCGGTGCCGGGCACCGCGGCGATCGCCAACGCGATCTTCGACGCCACCGGCGTGCGCTTCCGCGAGCCGCCGTTCACGCCGGAGCGCATCCTGCGCGGACTGCGCAGCGAGGAGCGGACGGCAGCAGAGGCATTGCCCGCGCCGGCGCCTCAACCTGCGTTCCCATCGCGCATTTGGCGAAGCCGTTCGCCAGACGCACCGGCGTTTTCGCGACGGCCGCGGCGCTGTGCGCGGCCGTCGTCGGCATCGGCGCCGCCGTGCTGCCGTGGCGCGCCATCGCGCCGATCGCTCGGCCGGATGCGTCGGTCTACACCGCCGCCACCATCGAGCGCGGCCGGCAGCTCGCCGCGCTCGGCGACTGCGTCGTCTGCCACACCGCGGCGGACGGCGCGCTGAACGCCGGCGGGCGCCCACTGGAGACGCCATTCGGCACGATCTACGCGACCAACCTCACGCCTGACGTCGAGACCGGTATCGGCGCGTGGTCCTTCAGCGCCTTCCAGCGCGCGATGCGCGACGGCATCTCGCGCGACGGCCGACACCTCTATCCGGCGTTTCCCTATCCGCATTTCGCCAAGACCACCGACGACGACCTGCACGCGCTCTACGCCTACCTGATGGCGCAGCCGCCGGTGCGCGCGGAGACGCCGGAGAATGCGCTCGCCTTTCCGTTCAATCTGCGGCCGCTGATGGCGGTCTGGAACGCGCTGTTCCACCAGGCCGCGTCTTCACACCCGATCCTGCGAAGTCCGAGACGTGGAATCGCGGCGCCTATCTGGTCGACGGGCTCGGCCATTGCGGCGCCTGCCACACGCCGCGCAACGCGCTCGGCGCGGAGAAGGCGAACGCCCATCTCGCCGGCGGATTTGCCGACGGCTGGGAAGCGCCGGCGCTGACCTCGCTGTCGCAGGCGCCGATGCCGTGGAGCGAGGACGATCTTTACGCGTATCTGCGGACCGGCCAATCCCGGCATCACGGCGTCGCCGCGGGGCCGATGGCGCCTGTCGTGAAGGAACTCGCAGCCTTGCCCGATTCCGACATCCGCGCCATGGCGGTCTATCTCGCCTCGTTCAACGACAGGGCCATCGATCGCCCGGCGAGCCAGGCCCTCGCCGCCAGGCTCGAAGCCGCGACCGGCACCCGGACGCTGGCGGCTTCCGGCATCGGCGCGCGGCTCTATCAGGGCGCCTGCGCGGTCTGCCACGAGGTCGGCGGCGCGCCGCTGTTCGGCAGCCGTCCGTCGCTGGCGCTGAACAGCAATTTGCACAGCGCTGTTCCCGACAATTTGCTTCAAGTCATTCTCCACGGCATCGCAGCACCCGCCTCGTCCGACCTCGGGTACATGCCCGCCTTCAGGGATAGCCTGACCGACGGCCAGGTCGCCGAACTGGCCGCCTATCTGCGGCGGCAGTTTGCCCCGGACAAGCCGGCCTGGACTGGCATCGATGCGGCGGTCGGGCGGATCCGGCAGGAAAGCGGCCGCTGACCAGCCATGCCGCCGCCGAAACCCACTGGTTGGGCGGCCCCCGGCGCGATAGAGTTCCGGCATGGCAGTTACCGATATCGCATCCCGGACCTATAATCATGGCTGGCGGCTCGATCCGATCGTGCGCAGCCTGCTCGATACGGACTTCTACAAGCTGCTGATGCTGCAGATGATCCGCGAACTTCTACCCGGATCAGCGCGTCACCTTTTCGGTCATCAACCGCAGCAAGCACGTTCGCCTCGGCGAGATCATCGACGAGGGCGAACTGCGGGCGCAGCTCGACCATGCGCGCAGCATCCGCTTCAGCAAGAAGGAGCTGATCTGGCTCGCCGGTAACACGTTCTACGGCAAGACCCAGATGTTCTCGCCGGACTTCATCCACTGGCTCGCCGAGCTTCCGCCTGCCCGAATACGAGCTGCACAAGGTCGACGGCCAGTACGAGCTGCACTTCCACGGGCCGTGGACCCACACCACGATGTGGGAAATCCCGGCGCTTGCGATCATGAACGAGCTGCGCTCGCGGCAGGCGATCAAGGGACAGGGCCGCTTCGCGCTCGACGTGCTCTATGCGCGCGCCAAGGCCAAGCTGTGGTCCAAGGTCGAGCGGCTGCGCAAGCTCGAAGGCCTGCGCCTGTCCGACTTCGGCACCCGCCGCCGCCACGGCCATCTCTGGCAGCGCTGGTGCGTCGAAGCGGTCAAGGAGGGTCTCGGCCCGTCCTTCACCGGCACCTCCAACGTGCTGCTGGCGATGGACAACGATCTCGAAGCGATCGGCACCAACGCGCATGAACTGCCGATGGTCGCGGCGGCGCTGGCGGATTCCGACGAGGAGTTGCGCTGGGCGCCCTATCGCATCCTCGATCGATGGCGCCATACCTATGGCGGCAACCTGCTGATCGCCCTGCCCGACGCCTTCGGCACCAAGCCGTTCCTGCGCGACGCGCCGGACTGGGTCGCCGACTGGACCGGCTTCCGCCCGGACAGCGCGCCGCCGATCACGGCCGGCGAGGACATCATCAAGTGGTGGAAGCAGAAGGGCCGCGATCCCAGGGAGAAGCTTCTGGTATTCTCCGACGGCATGGATGTCGGCTCGATCGAGGAGACCTACCGGCATTTTGACGGACGCGTCCGCATCTCCTTCGGCTGGGGCACCAACCTCACCAACGATTTCGTCGGCTGCGCGCCTGACGGTTCCGCCGATCTCGATCCGATCTCGCTGGTCTGCAAGGTCACCTCGGTCGACGGGCGGCCGGCGGTCAAGCTCTCGGACAATCCCGAAAAGGCCACCGGCAGCCCCTCCGAGGTCGAGCGATATCTGCGCGTGTTCGGCAATGCCGGCCGCGTCCGCACCGCCGTGCACGTCTGAACGCCGAACTGCCAATCCAACCGATTTGACGAGCCCCGCATGCCCGCACCCAAGCCGCCTGCCTTCGAAACCCTGAGCCTGCACGCGGGCCAGCGCCCGGATCCCGCCACCGGCGCGCGCGCCGTGCCGATCTACCAGACCACGTCCTACGTCTTCCAGGATTCCGATCACGCGGCGGCGCTGTTCAACCTCGAACGCGCCGGCCACATCTACACCCGCATTTCCAATCCCGACGACCGCCGTGCTCGAGGAGCGGCTGGCGGCGCTGGAGGCCGGCGTCGGCGCGATCTGCACGGCGAGCGGCATGGCCGCGCTGCATCTGGCGATCGCCACGCATCCTCAACGCCGGCGACCACATCGTGGCTTCCGCCTCGCTCTATGGCGGCACCATCAACCTGCTGGCGCACACGCTGCCCCGCTTCGGCATCACCACGACCTTCGTCAAGCCGCGCGAGCTCGATGAATTCCGCGCCGCGATCAAGCCGAACACCCGGCTCGTGATCGGCGAGACCATCGGCAATCCCGGGCTGGAAGTGCTCGACATCCCGGCGGTGGCGAAGATCGCGCACGACGCCGGAGATTCCGCTGCTGATCGACAACACCTTTGCGACGCCCTACCTGAGCCGGCCGATCGAGCTCGGCGCCGACCTCGTGATGCACTCCGCCACCAAATGGATCGGCGGCCACGGCATCGCGATCGGCGGCGTCATCGTCGACGGCGGCCGCTTCGACTGGCACGCCTCCGGCAAATTCCCGCAGCTGACCGAGCCCTACGCCGGCTATCACGGCATCGTCTTCGACGAACAGTTCGGCCAGGCCGCCTTCATCATGCGCGCGCGCACCGAGGGCCTGCGCGACTTCGGCGCCTGCCTGTCGCCGACCAACGCCTTCCAGCTGCTGCAGGGCGTCGAGACGCTCGGCGTCCGCATGGAGCGCCACATGACGCAATACGCTCGCGGTACTCGAAGTGCTGACCGCCAACAAGGCGGTCGAGTGGGTGCTGCATCCCGGCGCTCGAGAGCCATCCCGACCATGAACTTGCGAAGCAAGCTGCTGCCGCGCGGCGCGGGCTCGATCGTCTCTTTCGGCATCAAGGGCGGGCGGCGCGGCCGGCAAGAAATTCATCGAGACGCTGCGGCATGATCAGCCATCTCGCCAATGTCGGCGACGCCAAGACGCTGGTGATTCATCCGGCCAGCACCACCCATCAGCAGATGGACGCGGACGCAGCTCAAGGCCGCGGGCATCGGCGAGGAACTGGTGCGGCTGTCGGTCGGCATCGAAACCGTGTCCGACATCATCGACGATCTCGGCCAGGCGCTTCGCGCATCGCAGAAGGTTTGAACCATGCAGCTTTCCGTCAACGGGGCTGATACGTTCGTTGCCACCGGCGGCCGTCCGTTCGATCCGTCGCTTCCGGCGGTGGTCATGCTGCACGGCGCTGGCTTCGATCATTCGACCTGGGCGCTGCACAGCCGCTGGTTCGCGCATCACGGCTATTCCGTGCTGGCGCCCGATCTGCCCGGCCACGGCCGTTCCGGGGGCAGCCCGCTGCCGACGATCGCCGACATGGCGGACTGGACCGCCGCGCTGCTGGACGCGGCCGGCGCCCCCAAGGCGAAGCTGGTCGGCCATTCCATGGGATCGCTGATCGCGCTGGAGACAGTCGGCGCGGCATCCCGACAAGGTCTCCGGCCTCAGCCTGATCGGCACCGCCGCGACGATGACGGTCGGTCCCGATCTGCTCAAGGCCGCCGAGGCCAACAACCCTGACGCCATCGACATGGTCTCGATCTGGGGCCTCGGCTTCAAGGCCGAACTCGGCGGCAGTCTCGCGCCGGGACTGTGGATGCATCAGGGCGCGCAACGCGTGCTGCAGCAGACGCGGCCCGGGCGTGCTCTACAACGACCTCAACGCCTGCAACGCCTACCAGAACGCGCTTGCCGCCGCCGCGAAGGTCACGGTGCCCGTGACCTTCATCCTCGGCGAGCGCGACATGATGACACCTGCCAAGGCCGGCAAGACGCTGGCGGCGGCGACGCCGAATTCGCGCACCGTCGTCGTGCCCGGCGCCGGCCACATGATCATGGCCGAAGCGCCCGACGAGTTGCTGGCGGCGCTGCGGCAGTAGCGTCGAACTCCGTTTCTTCTCCTTCTCCCCTTGTGGGAGAAGGTGGCGCGAAGCGCCGGATGAGGGGTCTGCATCCGCGGAGACAACCCCTCACCCGTCTTCGCTTCGCGAAGCCACCCTCTCCCACAAGGGGCGAGGGAAAGCTGAGCCAGCCGATATGGCTCTCACTGCCTCGCCGCCGGCTTGCGCTCCACCGGATGGATGTCGATCGCACGCAACCTTCCCATTCGCAGCACGTCCATCGACAGTGTCCGGCCGATGCGGTCGCGGTCGAGCACGCGGATCAGATCATCGACGCCGTTGATCTCCGACGCCGTCGAGCCGGATCACGACGTCGCCCGGCAGCAAGCCCGCCTTCGCGGCCGGGCTGTCCGGCTCGATCTGCGCCAATAGCGCGCCCATCGTGTTGTCGACGCCGGCGACCACGGCATGCCGTCGCGGAATCGGCGCGGTCTGCGCCGGCGACGCCGATATGGGCGCGTCGGACATAGCCGTGGCGGATGATCTCCGACAGCACGAACTGCGCCGTATTGCTCGCGACCGCAAAGCAGATGCCCTGCGCGCCGTTGATGATGGCGGTGTTGATGCCGATCACCTCCGCCGACGACGACACCAGCGGCCCGCCGGAATTGCCGGGATTGAGCGCGGCGTCGGTCTGGATGACGTCCTCGATGGTCCGCCCGCTCACCGAGCGGATCGAGCGGCCGAGCGCCGACACCACGCCGGCCGTCACCGTCGATTCGAAACCGAGCGGATTGCCGATCGCGACCACGAGCTGGCCACGGCGCAGGCTCCTGGAGTTGCCGAGCGAGGCGTAACGCAAATCACGCGCGCCGTCGGCCCGCAGCAAAGCAAGGTCGGTATCGGGATCGACGCCGAGCACGTGAGCGTCGGTGACAAAGCCCTCGATGTCGCGCAGCCGGATCTCTTTCGACGATCCGACCACATGGCTGTTGGTCAGCACCAGCCCATCGGGCGAGATGACGATGCCCGAGCCAAGTCCGCCGCGCTCGCGCGCGTTGCGCACCTTCGGTCCGGTTTCGACGCGGACCACGGCAGGCCCGACGCGATCGGTCACGCCGATGACGGCGTTGGAATAGGCGTCGAGCAGCGCCTGGTCATTCGCAGGCGTGGGGTCGGGTGCCGACGACAGGTCGTCGGCGGCAATGTCTGAGGTAAAGTCCAGCATGGCGAGATTCCTTCGGCCTCACCAGATGGTGGCCGGGGTGCGGTCTCGCAAGTGCCCTGGCCGGCGCGCAAAGCTGCCCTGCCCGCTATTGCGCCCGCCTGAGCGTCCCCGATCGATCCTTGACAGGATCGAGCAGCGACCAGTCGCCCTCGTTCAGCGTGTAACCCTTCGGAAACGGCGCGCGCAGTTCGAGGCCGAGCGAGCGCAGCACGCGATCGTCGCGGTAGTAGCATTGCAGGACGACGCGGACGAGCGTCGCCGCTGCGGCGCCCCCGTTGGCGCGGAACTCGTTCGCTACCGTATCGCGCCTGGCCGCATCGAGTTCGGCCAGCGGTTGGCCGGCGAGCCGCGCGAGATGATCGAGCGCCTGCCGCACCAGGGCAGCGTCGCGGCCGAGCGTCGCCAGCATGTCGGCCTGGATTGCGGGGTCGTCCGCGCCGGGCACCTTGTACTCGTCGCTGGCGGGCACGATCATCGCAGCGATGGTGCGGAGGTCGTTGCGTTGGGCGGAGGTCAGTTCATTTGCTGCGGACATGGCGGTCTCAATCGAAAAGGTTGGCAAGGCGTTGCTTCATCTGGTCGGCGACGTAGAGCGCGATCGCCTGGATGGTCGAGGTCGGGTTGACGCCGCCTGACGTCACGAACACGCTACCATCGACGATGAACAGGTTCTTCACGTCGTGCGAGCGGCCCCATTCGTTGACCACGGAGCGCGCGGGATCGGTGCCCATCCGCGCCGTGCCGAGCAGATGCCAGCCGCCCCACGGGATCGGATCGTTGATGCAGATGTCGGTGGCGCCGGCCGCTTCGAGAATCTCGCGGCCGCGCGCCAGCCCGTGATCCATCATCTTCCGGCTGTTCGGGCTGATCGTGTAATCGATCTTCGGCGCCGGAATGCCGTGGCCGTCCTTGAGCACGGGATCGAGCGTGACGCGGTTGTGTTCCTCGGGCAGGTCTTCGCAGATCGCGGAGACCGCAAGGCGATGGCCGTTGAGCTTTCGGAACACCCGGTGATGATCCGCGCCCCATGGCAAAATGCCCTTCTGTTCGCTGGCGACGGCTTCGAACACGGGCCCGGCGCCGCGGCCGAACTGGATGCCGTAGCCGCGGACGAAGCCGCGCGAGAGATCCGTGTCGTAGAATTCCTTGCTCCACAGGCAGGTCGGCGGCGCACGGTTCGAGTTCGGTCGGCTCCTTCACGAAGCCGTAGATTTGCGCATAGGGATGGAACATCAGGTTCTTGCCGACCAGGCCGGACGAATTGGCGAGCCCGTTCGGGAAACGGCCGGAGACCGAGTTCAGCAACAGCCGCGGCGTGCCGACGCCATTGCAGGCGATGATAACGACCTCGGCCGGCTGGAACTGCTCGACGCCGTCCTTGTCGTAGTAGACGACGCCCGAAGCCATGCCGTGCTCGTTGGTCAGGATCTCGCGCACCCGGCAATGCGTCTTGACCTCGACGCCCGCGCGGATCGCGTGCGGCCAATAGGTGATGTCAGTCGAGGCCTTGGCGCCCTGCGCGCAGGCCGGCGTGCAATGGCCGAGATTGATGCAGCGCGCCCGGCCCTCGTAGTCCATCGTCGCGACCGTGGTGTCGGATGGCCACCAGTGCCAGCCGAGCTTGTTCATGGCGTTGCCGATCAGCGGGCCGGAAAGCCCGAGCGGCTGCGGCGGCATCGGCGGGTGCGTCAGCGGCGAAAGCGGATCGCCGGACATGCCGGATACGCCCATCATCCGGTCGTTCTCCTCGAAGAACGGTGTGAGCGCGTCGTAATCGATCGGCCAGTCGTCGGCGACGCCGTCCAGCGTCTTCACCTTGAAGTCGCTACGGATGCAGCCGCGGCCAGTGCGCGGTGTACATCACCGTCGAGCCGCCGATAGCGTTGAAGTTCACGACCTTGATCGGCGAGTTGTCGTCATTGATCGGATAGTCCTCGGGCCGGCCGCGGATGTTCGGGCTGGTCGACCAGTCGCCATAGAACTTCGCCTCCCAGTCGCGCCCGGTGCTGGGATATTCCGACGGGTTCATCCAGCCGCCCTGGTCGAGGCAGAGAATGTGCATCTTGGTATCGGCCAGGCTCCAGGCCACCGCCGCACCGGACGCACCGGCGCCGATGATCAGGACGTCAACGGGATCGTGCTTCATTATTGTTCCTTGGGCTTTCTCGATCTTCTCCGTCATTCCGGGATGGTGCGTTAGCACCAGACCCGGAATCTCGAGATTCCGGGTTCGATGCTGACGCATCGCCCCGGAATGACGGGCTAGCTGATAATCCTCACCGGCAGCGTACGAATGCCGCGGATGAAATTCGAATAGAGCCGTTGTGGCGGGCTGACGATTTCAAAACGAAGGTCGCGGTTCAATATTTCCTCCCAGAGGATGCGGATCTGCTGTTCGGCGAGACGATCGCCGACACAACGGTGGACGCCGGCGCCGAAGGCGAGATGCTGCCGCGGCCTCGCGCGGTCAACAATGAACTCATCGGCTCGCTCGATCTTGCTTTCGTCCCGGTTGCCGGAGATGTACCACATCACGACCTTGTCGCCCTTGGCGATCCGGCGGCCGGCGAGTTCGGTATCATGGCGCGCGGTGCGGCGCATGTGAAGCACCGGCGTCTGGTAGCGGATGATTTCGGAAACGAGGTTGGGTATCAGGTCGCGCCGCGCCCGCACCAGTTCGAACTGCTCGGGGTTCTCGGCCAGCGCCATCAGCCCGCCGCTCATGGAGTTACGGGTGGTGTCATTGCCGCCGACGATCAACAGCCCTATCGTGCCGATGAACTCGCGCGCCTGCAGGTTCTGCGTCGCGGGCGAATGCGCCAGCATCGAGACCAGGTCGAAAGTCGGCGGTGCTTCCGCGCGTGCATTCCACAGTTTGCGGAAATATTCTCCCATCTTCAGCATCTCGTCGAAACGCTCATCCTCCGAATGCACCACCGCATCCGGCGAATCCACATTGGCGATGGCGACGTCGGACCACCAGCTCAGCTTCATCCGGTCTTCCCAGGGGAAATCGAACAGCGTCGCCAGCATCATGTTGGTAAGATCGGTCGAGACCTTTTCCGCCCAGTCGAAGGTCTCGTTGCGCGGCAGCGCATCGAGCACGTCGGAGGTCCGCTTGCGGATCAGCGGCTCGAAATTGGCGAGATTGGACGGCGCCACGATCGGCGCGACGGTTCGGCGCTGCGCGGTATGCCCGGGCGGATCCATGCGAATGAAGCTTGTTCGCTCCTGCCCCTTGGGCTGGTCGGCCACCTGAATACCGCCAAGCTCCGAGCTCGACGAATAGGTGGCGTGGTCGAGTTCGACCGCAAAGATGTCGTCGTAACGGGTCACCGACCAGTAGGAGCCGAACGGCGAGGCCTCGCAATAATGCACGGGATCGTCGCGGCGCAATTGTTCGAACAGCGGCCGCCAGGTGTCGTCCTGATAAAGATGGGGATCGCTGACGTCGATCGACGTCAACCTGCGCTGTGCCGCCTGGGCCATCGCTTCCCTCCCCTCCTTCCGCCGCCGCTTCCCGGACGATCTGGTTCCCAACGATAGGGGCAGATGCGGTCGCGAGTAAAGCCGAGCGGGGCTGGCCGGCGGCAAACCTGCAACCCTGCCACGCGTCCATGCGGGGTTTGTCGCCCGGGTCGAGAGCGAGTAGCCTGAAAGCAAACCTTGAAACGATCCACGAACATGGGAGCGACGCCAATTCCGGATTACGACGCCATCATCATCGGCGCGGGCATGTCGGGCCTGTACCAGCTCTACCGGTTGCGCGAGCAGGGCTTGCGCGTGAAGGTCTTCGAGGCCGGCACCGACGTCGGCGGGACCTGGTACTGGAACCGCTATCCCGGCGCGCGCTTCGATTCCGAAAGCTATTCCTATGGCTTCTCGTTCTCGAAGGAGCTGCTGCAGGAATGGGAGTGGTCGGAGCATTTCGCCGGCCAGCCGGAGACGCTGCGCTATCTCAATTTTGTCGCCGACAAGTTCGACCTGCGCCGCGACATCCAGTTTCGCAGCCGGGTGACGGCGGCGGTCTACGACGAGGACACCAGAAGCTGGACGACTACGCTGGAGGACGGCAGCCGCTTCAATTCGCGCTTCCTGATCACCGCGATCGGGCCGCTCTCGACGCCCACTTTGCCCCGTATCGAGGGCCGCGACGATTTCAGGGGCGAGTTGTTTCACACCGCCCGGTGGCCGAAGGAGCCGGTGGACTTCGCCGGCAAGCGCGTGGCTGTCA
Organism: uncultured Alphaproteobacteria bacterium; assembly: GCA_963823485.1. Classification (GTDB taxonomy): domain Bacteria; phylum Pseudomonadota; class Alphaproteobacteria; order Rhizobiales; family Xanthobacteraceae; genus Bradyrhizobium. The sequence continues at coordinate 249,771 of CAWGLP010000021.1, read as the reverse complement.
TCGGCACCGGCGCGACCGGCATTCAGACGATCCAGACCATCGCGGGCCAGGTCGGCCACCTCACGGTGTTTCAGCGCACAGCCAACTGGGCCGCGCCGCTGCACAACGGCAAGATCGACGCGGAGTTGCAGGCCAGGATCAAGGCCAGCTATCCCGAGATATTCGCACGCTGCCAGGAGACGTTCGCCTGCTTCATGCATACGCCCGACCCGCGCGGCGCGTTCGAGGTCTCCGACGAGGAACGCGAGGCCAACTATGAACGGCTCTATGGCGAGCGTGGCTTCGGCATCTGGGTAGGTAATTTCAAGGACATTCTGATCGACCGCGCGGCCAACGCGACAATCTCCGATTTCGTCGCGCGCAAAATCCGTGAGCGGGTCAAGAATCAGGCCGTGGCCGATAAGCTGATCCCGAAAAATCACGGCTTCGGCACGCGTCGATTGCCGCTCGAGACCTTCTATTACGAGGTCTACAATCAGGACAATGTCGATCTGGTCGACATCAAGGAGACGCCGATCGAGCGGATCACGACGAAGGGAGTCAAGACCAGCGACAAGGAATATGAGTTCGACATCATCATCTACGCGACCGGCTTCGACGCCATCACCGGCAGTTTCGACAAGATCGACTTCCGCGGCGCCGGCGGCACGCGGCTGAAGGACAAGTGGAAGCGCGGGCCCGAAACCTATCTCGGCATCATGATCCATGAATTTCCGAACATGCTGATGCTGATGGGGCCGCACACCGCGCTCGGCAACATCCCGCGCAGCATCGAATACAGCGTCGACTGGGTCACCGGGCTGATCACCTTCGCGACGAAGAACCGATTGACGCGGCTGGAGGCGACGCCGGAGGGCGTGAAATCCTGGACTGAGCACGTCAAGGCGCTCGGCGAGGGAATGCTGTCCAACGAGGTCGATTTCCTGGATGACCGGCATCAATTCCAACGTCGAAGGCAAGCAGACCCGCATCGTCGCCCGCTACAGCGGCAGCGCCCCGGCCTACCGCGCCCGATGCGACGAGGTGGCGGCGAAGGGATATGAGGAATTGCGGCTGGGGTAGATAATCGCGCACAGGTCTTCTCCGCCCGACGACTGTCACCCCCCGCGCAGGCGGGGATCCAGTACGCCGCCGCCTCTCGATTTAATAACTAACGTCGCTGGAATACTGGATCCCCGCCTTCGCGGGGATGACGACTGAATATGACTTCGCATTCTCGCGGCGCGATGCGCCCGAAGTTTTTCATTTCGTTTTGCCCTCCTGAAAAGCTGAGGGCGCAGGGAAGACCAGGTGCGCGCTGCACCCGCGGTCTCGTGTGCAACTTCGCACAGAAAAACGCGCACACGAGCATACAGGTTCAGCGGGAGCATCCCGGCCTTCCCTGCGCAATGGCTTTACGGCTTATAGCGAGTTCTCCCCGGTGAGACGGGCTCTATTGCCACCGTCGCTTCGAAGGTGTCGCCACCTGCGAAACTTGACGCCAGCTTCGGGCGTCAGGACCACACGATTTCGCCGTACGCCTCCGCCACGCTCGTCAGTCATGGCATCCGCGTCCATCGCATCTCGCCGCACGTTCGTGACGATGGCCAACGCCCCTCATCTGCCGCGAGACGCGCGAAACTAAGCCACTGATTTGCCCGACGGGTTAAGCGGAATATATTTGCGCAAGGGGCTGGACAGACTTTCGATTGATTTGCCCGTCGGGTCGATTTGTCGCTGACGATGCTGCAATTCGTCATTGCGAGCGAAGCGAAGCAATCCATGCCTCAACACGGGATAGATGGATTGCCTCGTCGCTTCAGCGCAAAATTGCTTTGCAATTTTATCGCGAGCTCCTCGCAATGACGGGGAGAGAGGCTTCTCCCAATCCTCACCACGCGTCGATGCACGGCCGCTTTCTCGTCGTCCGCGGCTCGTGCTTCGGCACCGACCGCATGCCGGACATGATCCAGTGGCGTGTTTCGGCGGGATCGATCACTTCGTCGATCTCCAGCACCGAGGCGATCGAGACCGCCTTGCCGTTGGCGTAGAGTTCGGCGACCTTGGCCTTGTAGTAGTTCTCGCGCTCGACCGGGTCTTCGATCGCTTCCATCTCCTTGCGGAAGCCGAGGCGCACATAGCCTTCCAGCCCCATGCCGCCGAACTCGCCGGTCGGCCAGGCGACCGTGAAGAAGGAGGCGTGGAAGCCGCCGCCGATCATGGCCTGCGCACCGAGGCCATAGCCCTTGCGCAGCACGATGCCGAACAGCGGCACCGTGAGGCTGGCGCCGGTCACGAACATGCGCGCGACATGGCGCACGATCGCGGTCTTCTCCGCCTCGGGACCGACCATGAAGCCGGGCGTGTCGCACAGCGACACGATCGGGATGTCGAAGGCGTCGCAGAGCTGCAGGAAACGCGCGGCCTTGTCGCCGGCCGGCGCGTCGATCGCGCCGCCGAGGTGTTTTGGATTGTTGGCGATCAGGCCGAACGGCCTGCCTTCGATGCGGATGAAGGCTGTGATCATGCCGACGCCGAAATCCTTGCGGATTTCAAGCACCGATCCTTCGTCGGCCAGCAGGTCGATCACGGTCCTGACGTCGTAGACCCGCAGGCGGTTTTCAGGAATGGCCCGGCGCAACAGCCGCTGGTCCGGCGCTTTCCAATCGGTAACCGTGCCCTGAAAATACGACAGATACTTCTGCGCCGCCGACGTCGCTTCCGCTTCGTCCTCGACCAGGATGTCGATCACGCCGTTCGGCGACTGGAACGACACCGGACCGACTTCGGCCGGATGATAGACGCCGAGGCCGCCGCCCTCGATCATCGCAGGTCCGCCCATGCCGATCGAGGCATTTTTGGTCGCGATGATGACGTCGCAGCAGCCGAGCATCGCGGCGTTGCCGGCAAAGCAATAGCCGGACACGACGCCGATGACCGGCACCAGGCCGGAAAGCCTTGCGAACTGCACGAAGGACGGACCGTCGAGGCCGGTCATGCCGAGCCGATCGGTATCGCCGGGGCGGCCGCCACCGCCTTCGGCATAGAACACCAGCGGCAGCCGCCACTGCTCGGTCAGGCTCAGCATGCGGTCGATCTTCTTGTGGTTCATGTGACCTTGCGTGCCCGCGAGCACGGTGTAGTCGTAGGAGATCACCATGCAGCGGGCGGCGTCCGCGCCGAACTTGTCGGCATTCACGGTGGCGACGCCGGAGATCAGGCCGTCCGCCGGGGTGTTGCGGATCAGATCGTCGACGCTGCGACGCCGGCGCTGAGCGGCAATCGCGAGCGAGCCGTATTCGACAAAGGAGCCGTCGTCGACGAGGTGGGTGATGTTCTCGCGCGCCGTGCGCTGGTTGGTCTTGCGGCGGCGTTCGACCGACGCCGGACGGTTTTCGTCGAGCGTGATGGCGTGGCGCTCGATCAGTTCGGCCAGATCAGCACGGATGTGATCGAGATCGACATCCTCCTCCTCGACCACGTCATGGGCATCGACCTCGGCCGGTTCGAGGTACAGGATCGCTTCGTCCTGCATCAGCGTAACACCGGCTTCGGCAGCGATCTTCGTCACCCTGCCGCCATGCGGCGCCGTCACCAGGTGTTCCATCTTCATGGATTCGAGCACGGCGATCTGCTGGCCGGGACGGACGAGATCCCCTTCCCTGACGTCGACGGTGACGATGGTGCCCTGCAGCGGCGCTGGAACCGGCACCGTGCCTGCCGGACCCGCCATCGGCGCTTCCGCCTGGGGAACGGTGTCGTCGGCAGCGGCGCCGGATTCGATCAGCGCCGTTTCGGCGGTGGATTTGGCGTCGCGGACCAGCGCCGCGACATGGCTATCGATGAAGCCGGTGCTGAGGTGGTTCTCGACAAAATCCGGATGCGCCAGGATCGCCGAAAGGAACGGAATGTTGGTGGCGACGCCGCCGATGCGAAATTCACGCAAGGTGCGCGCGGCCTTGTGCACGACGTCGGTCCAGTTGCCGCCCGGCGAATGCACGATGACCTTGGCGAGCAGCGAATCGTAGGCGGCGCTGGTGCGGTAGCCCGAATAGCCGAACGTATCGACGCGGACGCCGGGCCCGGACGGCAGGTCGAACGGCGCCAGCGTTCCGCCGGTCGGCCGCGTTCCGCCGCCCTCGTCCATCACCTCCATGTTGACGCGGAGCTGCATCGCAAAGCCGCGCGGCTTCGGGATATAGCCCTGGGCGAGACCGAGCGAGCCGAGCGTGGCGCCGGCCGCCACCGCAAGCTGCGACTGCACCAGGTCGAGTCCCAGCACCTCCTCGGTGACGGTATGCTCGACCTGAAGCCGCGGATTGGCCTCGATGAAGGCAAACGCCTGCTCGCTCGTCTTGTCGTTTATCCGGTCGTTATCGACAAGGAATTCGAACGTGCCGAGATTGTCGTAGTTGGCGGCGGCCGCGAGCTCCTTGGCGGCGTCGATGATGCGCCCGCGCAAGGCTTCCGTCAGCGACGGGCTCGGCGCGACCTCGATGAGCTTCTGGTTGCGGCGCTGGATGGTGCATTCGCGCTCCCACAGATGGCTGATGGCGCCGTGGTGGTCGCAGATGATCTGCACCTCGATGTGGCGGGCGTTGCGGATCAGACGCTCGACATAGACGCCGTCGCTGCCAAAGGCCGCCATGGCCTCGGACTGGCAGCGCGCATAGGCCTCCTCCAGCACGGCCGCGTCATCGACGATGCGCATGCCGCGCCCGCCGCCGCCGGCGATGGCCTTGATCATGACGGCCGCGCCGGGGCCGAGCGAATCAAGGAAAGCCCTCGCCTCCTCCAGGCTGGTCGGCCCGCTGGTGCCGTCGATGATCGGGACGCCGCATTGCTTGGCCAGCGCCTTGGCCTGGGCCTTGTCGCCGAACAGGTCGAGCGCCTCCGCTGACGGCCCGACGAAGACGATGCTTTCCTCGACGCAGCGCCGGGCCAGCGTGGAATTCTCGCTGAGGAAGCCATAGCCGGGGTGCACCGCGTCGCATTCGCTGGCCTTGGCCGCCGCGATCACCGCCTCGATGTCGAGATAGGCCCGCGCCCCCCGGCCGGGGATTTCATGGGCCGCATCGGCGGCGCGAACATGCAGCGACTGCGCATCGTCGGCGGAATGGATCGCAACCGTGGCGAGCCCGGCATCGCCTGCGGCCCGGGCGATGCGGATGGCGATCTCGCCGCGGTTGGCGATCAAGAGCTTATGGAAGGACATGGACGGTTCCGTCAAAGTCGATTTCGGGCATGATCTTATCGCAAAACCGGTGCCCACTTTTGCGGATCATGCCCTAGCGGTCTCGCATGGTTGGATCGAGCACGATACGCAGGGATTCGCCAAGGGCATTGAATGCCAAGGACACAACCAGAATGGCAAGCCCCGGCGCGTACATTTGCTCGGGCGCGATCTCCATATACTGGTAGGCGCGGGCCAGCATGGCGCCCCAGCTCGGGTTGGGTGGCTGGATACCGAGGCCGAGGAAGCTGAGGCTGGCTTCCGCCAGCAGCGCCGCCGCCAGCAGCAGCGTCACCTGCACGATGACCGGCTGCAGCGCGTTCGGCAGCACATGCTTCCAGAGGATATGCCAGGCCGGGGCGCCGAAACACCTGGAGGCATCGACATATAGTTCCTGCCGGACGATCAGCGTGCGGGCGCGGACGATCCGGGCCAGTGCCGGAAACATCACGATGCCGACCGCGATCATGCCGTTGGTCAGCCCGATGCCGAGCGCGCCGGTGACCGCAATCGCCAGCACGATGGCCGGAAATGACAGAAATGTATCGATGACACGGCTGATGATGTCGTCGGTCCAGCCGCCGAAGAAGCCGGCGGCAAGCCCAACCGGCAGGCCGATCAGGATGGCGACGCCGACCGCCAGCAGGCTGGCATAGACGGTCGCCGGCGCGCCATAGATCAGGCGGCTGAAGATGTCGCGGCCGAGGTCGTCGGTGCCGAGCAGATGGGCAGGCCCCGGCGCCGCCAGCATGTTGTTGGCGTCCTGCGCGGTCGGCGAATACGGCGCGATCCAGGGCGCGCCGATCGCGACCACCACCAGCACCAGCAGGACCAGGATCGCCAGCGCCGCGCGCAGGTCGCCGGCGAGCCAGCGGAACAGGCGGCGCGCCCGGCCCGGCTCGGCCGGCAACTTGCGCGTGGCGAGCGTCATGTCGGTCATTGCTCGATCCTCGGATCGACGGCGGCGCAGAGCAGGTCGGCGATCAGGTTGACCGTGATGACCACGATCACCATGGTGAACACCACCCCCTGCACGATCGGAAAGTCGCGCTGCAGCGCGCCGCGCACGATCAGGCTGCCGAGCCCCGGAATGGCGAACACCGCCTCGATCACGACGGTCGCCGCCAGCATGCGGTTGACCAGCAGGCTGATGATGGTGAACAGGTTGACGCTGACGTTCTTGAGGCCGTGCTGCCAGAGGATCCGCGTCATCGACAGGCCCTTGGCGTGCAGCGTGCGCACATATTGCGACGACAGCACTTCCAGCAGCGATCCGCGCAACTGCCGCGCCACTTCCGCCATGCCGTAGGCCGCAATGGCAATGCCGGGCAGCAGCGCGTGCCGGATCGCCTCCCAGGGCTGCGCGCTGAAGGATTTGGCGCCGGTGGCCGGCAGCCAGTTCAGCTTCAGCGAAATCTCCGCGACCAGGATCATCGCCAGCCAGAAGCCGGGAATGGCGACGCCGAGGGAAGCGATCATGCTCACTGTCTTGTCGACCCAGCCGTCGGGCTTGATCGCCGCGATCACGCCCATCGGAATGCCCGTGACCAGCGCCAGCACCAGGGCGATGGCGACGATCAGGAGCGTGTTGGGGAACGCGCGGGCGATGGAAGTGGCGACCTTTTCGCCCGTCAGCAGCGATTGCGCGAGGTCGCCCTGCATGACATTGGCGAGCCAGGCGCCGTATTGCACCAGGAACGGCCGATCGAGGCCGTAGACCTTGCGGATCTCCTCGATCCGCGCATCGGTGGCGTTGTCACCGGCCAGCGTCACCGCGATGTCGCCGGGCACCAGTTTCAGGAGCGCGAACACCATGAAGGTCGCGAGCAGGATCACAGGGACCGCCTGCAGCAGGCGGCCGCCGATGACCCGGATCGGACTTCGTCGCGCCATACGCTTCAGCTCTCCAGCCAGACGTCGTCGTATTTCGGCTTGCCCAGCAGGTTAGGCCTGTAGCCCTGCACCTTCTTGTTCATCGCCACCAGTTCGAACTGGAAGGCGAGCGGCGCCACGAACGCGTTCTCCATCACCAGCCGCTGCACGGTGGCGAAGGCCTTGCGGCGCGCCTCGATATCCTCCGAGGCCCGCGACTCCTTGATCGCGGCTTCGAGTTCCGCCGGCACCGGCGCCCGGCCGCCATTATAGTAGGCGTCCTTGGTGAACATCAGCGAATAGGTCAGGCTCGGATCGGGACGTCCGGTCCAGGCCGCGAGCAGGCCGGAGCCGCGCTTCTCGGCGCCAAAGAATGCGGCGGAGGCTTCCGCGATCGGCGCGTTGGAGAATTTCACGTTCATCCCGGCCTTGCGGAACTGTTCGATCAGAATTTCCTGGCGCTGCACCGAATCCTGGTCGGGATAGCCAATGAGATCAATCGACAGCCCGTCCTTGAAGCCGGCCTCGGCGAGCAGCTGCTTGGCCTTGTCGGGGTTGTGGGGATAGAGCGTCGGCGACGGACTTGTCGTAGGCCCAATGCGCCTTCGGCAGGTTCATGTAGGCGGGTTCGGCAAGACCGGCCAGCGCCGCCTTGACGAAGGTCTCGCGGTCGATGGCGAAATTGAAGGCCTGGCGGACCTTGATATTGTCGAACGGCGGCTTCGCCCAGTTCAGGAATATCTGGAAGACGTAGAGTGTCGGCCCGTTGGCGATCTTGACGCTGGGCACCCGATCCATGATCACCTTCTGGCGCGGCGGCATCTGGTACATCAGGTCGTTCTGGCCGGCGGTGACCGAGCGCGAACCGGTCGTCAATTCGGGAATGATGGAAAATTCAATTCCATCCGGATACGGCCGGTTCGGCTTCCAGTACTTCTCGTTGCGCTTGACGACGATCTTCTCGCCGTCGGCCCAGCTCACGAAGGCGTAGGCGCCGGCGCCGACCGGCGTGCGCGCGACATTGCCTGAAGTGGCCGCCTTCAGCGCGGTCGGCGACACCATCATGCCGGCGCGGTCGGAAAGGATACCGGGCAATGCCGCGTCCGGCGCGCTCAGCTTCATCGTCACCTGCATCGGGCCGGTGACGGCAACGGACGCCATCGATCCCAGATCGGCCTTGATGTTGGATTTCGGATCGGACTTGTTGCGCTCGAGGTTGAACTTGACCGCCTCGGCATCGAGCGGCGTGCCGTCGTGGAAGGTCACGCCGGAGCGGATGTTGAGCACCAGCGTGGTGGGGTCGGTGAAGCTCCAGTTCTCGGCGAGGCCCGGGCTTGGGCTTCAGCGTTTCGAAATCCCATTCGGTCAGCGTGTCGTACATCGTGAACAGGAAGGCGTGGTCGGAGCCGGCGCCGCCGGTGGCGGGATCGAGGCTCGACGGATTGGCCGGCGCCGAGACGCGCAGGGTGCCGCCGCGCTTGGGCGTGCCTTGCGCGAACGCGCTGCCGAAGAGCGTCGCCCCGGCCAGCGCGCCTGATATCAGCGCCATTGCCTCGCGTCGGGTGGTGTATGTCATGGCTATCCTCCGTCGGGCGTGTTCTGTTTAGTTGGGCGAAAAGTTCGGTCGGTCGGCGAAGTGGCAGGCGACCCAGTGATCGGGCATGAGCTCGCGCCAGTCGGGCGTCTTCTCGGCACAGAGACCTTGCGCGTACTGGCAGCGGGTGCGGAAACGACAGCCGGAAGGCGGATCGATCGGGCTCGGGATTTCTCCCTGCAGCACGATCCGGTTGCTGTCCCGCATCGACGACGGCAACGGCCGCGGCTCGGCCGACAGCAGCGCCTGCGTATAGGGATGCAGCGGCCGTTCGGAAACATCTTCGGTCGGCCCGAGCTCGACGAAACGGCCGAGATACATCACAGCGATGCGCTCGCTGATATGCGACACTACGGCGAGATCGTGGGTGATGAAGACGTAAGTCAGCCCGAGATCGCGCTGCAGCTCGGCAAACAGATTGAACACGTCGCCGCGGATCGACATGTCCAGCGCAGCCACCACCTCGTCGCAGACGATCAGCTTCGGCCGCAGCGTCAGCGCGCGCGCGATCACCACGCGCTGCTTCTGGCCGCCGGACAATTGATGCGGATAGCGCTCGCCGGCATCCTGCGGCAGCCCGACGCGGTCGAGCGCCTCGCGCGCCCGCTTCAGCCGCTCGGCCCGGTCGCTGGTGCGCGCCAGCTCAAGCGGCTCCAGCACGGACGAGAGAATCGTCATCCGCGGATTGAGCGCGGCGTTCGGGTCCTGGAAGATGATCTGGTAGTCGCGGCGGTGGCTCTGGAACTGCCGGCGCGGCAGGCCGAGCGGGTCGACGCCATTGTGCAGGATGGCGCCCGCGCTGGGCTTGAGCAGAAACACCAGCGCGCGGCCGATCGTGGTCTTGCCCGATCCTGATTCACCGATGATGCCGAAGGTCTCGCCGTGGCGGACGTCGAAATCGACGCCATCGACGGCCTTGACCGTCGCGCGGCGATCCGAGGTCTGGAACCGGACCTGGAGATCGCGCACCGAGACGATGGCCCGCTCGTCGGCATGTGCGGCTGCCGTGCTCATGAATGACCGACCATGGCCGCAATCGGCGCCGACGCCGCATGCTGCAGCGCGCCGGGCAGGTCGAGCTCGCCGAAACGCCAGCAGCGCACCTTGCGGCCGCCGCCGGCATCGCGCAGTTCCTGCTCCTTCTCGCAGCCTGCGACCGCGTGCGGGCACCGCGCCTTGAAACGGCAGCCGTCAGGCATCTCGGCAATCGACGGCACCCTGCCCGGGATCGACGGCAGCTTGGCGTGCCGCGGGCTCAGATGCGGCAGCGAACGCAGCAGGCCTGAGGTATAGGGATGCAACGGCCGCACCAGCGCGTCGTCGACCGCGGCGTCCTCGATCACCTCGCCGGCATACATCGTGATCATGCGCGTGCAGGTCTCGGCGACGACGCCGAGGTCGTGCGTGATCAGCATCAGCGCGGTGTTCGAGGTTTCGCTGAGGTCGCGCAGCAGTTCCAGGATCTGGGCCTGCACGGTGACGTCGAGCGCGGTAGTCGGCTCGTCCGCGATCAATAGTTGCGGGCCGCAGATCAGGCTGGCTGCGATCATCACGCGCTGGCGCATGCCGCCGGAAAGCTGGTGCGGGTAGTCGTCGATGCGCCGCTCCGGCGAGGCGATGCCGACGCGGCGGAGCATGTCGAGGGTGCGCTCCCGCGCCTCCTCCCTGCCGACGCCGGTATGCACACGTAGCGTCTCGCCGATCTGGTGGCCGACGGTGAACACCGGATCGAGCGCGCTCATCGGCTCCTGAAAGATCATGGCGATGCGCCGGCCGCGGATGCCGCGCATGGTGCGGGTGCTGCAGGTGGCGAGATCGACGCCGCCGAACATGATCGAGCCGTCGAGGCCCGAGAGGTTGTTGGGCAGCAGCCGCAGGATCGAAAGGCCGGTTATCGTCTTGCCGCAGCCGCTTTCGCCGACGATGCCGACGCGCTCGCCGGGCGCGATGTCGAAATCGATTCTTCCGCGTCGCCTGCCAGACGCCGCGCGCGGTCTTGAAGCGGATGCCAAGGCCGCGCACCGACATCAGCGCCTGCGGGCTGGCCGCATTCGCCGAGGCGTTACGCTGTGCCGGCTGCGCTGCTGCCATCAGCCCGCCGCCCGCTTCTGCTCTTTCACGAGTTGTTCCTCCATCAGCATCTCGGTGCCGATGATGCCCTCGCGCGCGAGCTGGTCGATCTCGGCGTCCGAGAGGCCGAGCAGCCCGCCGAGAATTTCGCGGTTGTGCTCGCCGAGCGTCGGCGGCGCGGTGCGGATCGGGAACGGCTCGTCGGTTTCGCGAAACGGCATCGACGGCTGCGGATGCCGGCCGATGAAGGCGCGGTCGATCTCCTGGACGAAGCCGCGCGCCTGCAGTTGCGGATCCTTCAGGAGTTCGATCGGCAGCCGCGCCACGCCGGCCGCAACGCCGGCCGCCTGCAACGCCTCCATCGCCGCATCCGGATCGCGCGCGGCAGTCCAGGCCGAAATCGCGGCCTCGATTTCGCTTTCAATGGCGCGCCGGCCGGCCGCCGTTTGCAGTTTTGCGTCCGCAGCCCAGTTGTCACGGCCAAGCAGCCTCGCCAGCTTCGGCCACATCGCGTCGCTGGATACCGCAACCACGATCCAGTTGTCGGCACCGGCGCACGGGAAGCAGCCATGCGGCACGAAATCCGGATGACGGTTGCCGTGTTTTACCGGCGCCTTGCCATCAATCGAATGCGCGATGATCCAGGGCGCTGCAAACGGCATCATGCACTCGATCTGCGCGAGATCGATGAACTGACCTTTTCCGGTGAGCTGGGCGTGGATCAGCGCGGTGAGAACCGCGGCGCAGCCGTTGAGGCCGCCGACGGCATCACCAAACGCTGTATGGCTCATGACCGGCGGGCCATCGGGATCGCCGACCACCGAAGGCAGTCCGGAACCCTGCTCCAGCGTCGAGCCATAGGCCCGGCAATCGCGGCTCATGCTGCCGGCGCCGAACGCCGACATCGACATCATCACGAGCTTGGGATTGAGCTTGCTGAGGATATTGTAGCCCAGCCCGAGCTTGGGCAGCACCTCGACCGAATAATTGTCGACCACGAGGTCGGCGTCGGCCAATAGCCGCTGGGCGAGATTGAGCCCCTGCGGCCGCGTCAGGTCGAGCGTGATGCCGCGCTTGTTGCGGTTCATGATGCAATAGCGCACCGACTTCTCGTACATCTGCTCGAGAACGTAGGCCGGACGGCGATCGACGCCGCGCCACCAGTCCGGATATTGCGTCGCCTCGATCTTGATGACGTCGGCGCCGAGATCGGCGAGCGTCCGCGTGCAGATCGGCCCCGCCCAGCCCATCGAGAAATCGATCACGCGGATACCTTCGAGCGGGAGCCGGTTCGGTGCGTCCGGAGAAGGCGCCGGTGCACGCGCAGGACTCTCGGCGGCATGCGCGCTTCCCAGCATCTGCTCGCCGATATCGGGAACCGCGCCGCCACGGCGCGGCGGCGTGCCGATCAATCGCTGCATGGAACCGGCGGTGAAGCCGCTCTCGTCGCCGATCAGGATCGGGACGATGGCGCCACGGGCCTGCTTTTCCTCGTCCGCAATCAGATCGCCGATATCGGGTACCGGCACGATCGGGATCTTGCGCCGAAGGCCTTCCGCGAACCATTCCTGCGCTGTGCGCTGCTTCAGCTTCGGAATGAACTGGCCCTCGATCTCCTCCATGCGCTCCAGGCGGTCGGTGCCCATGAACAGCGTCGGGTCGTCGCGCAACTCGTTCAGCCCCAGCATCTCGCAGAAGGCGCGCCACTGCGCCGGCGTCACCGTGGTGACGCCAAGCCAGCCCTGTTTGGTCTCGTAGATCCCGACCGGAAAGGTCGGCCAGAAGCGGTTGACGCCGATGCGCCGCATGATGTCGCCGCGCGAGAACGATTCGAACATGATGTATTCGGTGACCGCGATGGCGGATTCGAAGATACTCAGCCGGCTGGAGCGGCCGCGTCCATCCTGCATGCGGCCCAGCACCGAGGATGCTGCCGCGATGAAACCCCAGAGGCCGGCAAAGATGCCGGTCTGGAAATCCGGCGCATGCATCGGCGGCCCATCGGCCGGCCCGACCAGCTTGACGAGCCCGGTCAGCGCACGAACGGTCGAGTTGGTCGCGGCGAACTTCGCGTAAGGCCCCTCGCCGCCAAACCAGCTCGCCTCGAGATGGATCAGGTCGGGATGACGCTGCTTGATGCCGGCAATGTCAATCGCAGGGCAATCGGCCGCATCGACGTCGCGACCGTCGATCAGGACGTCGCAATCCGCGATCAACGCAGAGAGACGCGCGCTCGCATTCGAGTCATTCGGATCGAGCGCGATGCTGGACTTGTTGAAATTCAGGAACGCAAACCATGCCGAATGCCCTGCCGGCGTCAACGGCGCGGTACCGCGAAGCGGGTCGCCCTGCGGTGGCTCGATCTTCAGAACAGAGGCGCCGAAATCAGCGAACAGCCGGGCGCAATAACTCGTCGCCGCCGCGCTTCCGATTTCGACTATCCGCAGATGCGACAATGCGCCCATCACGCTTCCTCATGTCCCCGTGACCGGCGCGAAGCAGCCGGCTCAGTTTCTTGTTGGCGAACATGAAACCTTGCTGGGATTCTGATGCAAGTGGAAATTTGTTCCGCGTTGCGGAATTCACCGGGAGTCCCGAACGCACGGCTTTCGCAAGCCGCGCTCCGGTCGTGACGAGGTGAGATGCGACTTCAGAGATCCGGCTTGCGATTGACGCTTCACGCAATCCGTTGTTGGTATCAGCCAACGACAACAACAAGCTCGGGCAGGAAATCATGAGCAAGGCCACCACGATCCGAAGCGTCGAAACGCTCGCCTGCGACGCCGGCTGGCGGAACTACCACTTCGTCAAGATCATGACCGAGGACGGCATCGTCGGCTGGAGCGAGTATGACGAGGGCTTTGGCGCGCCCGGCGTGACCACGGCGATCGAACGGCTCTCGGCGCGCGTGGTCGGCAAGAATGCCTTCCAGCATGAGCGGATCTATGCGGAGCTGTTTTCCGCGACGCGACCGGCCGCCGGCGGCGTGGTGGCGCTGGCGCTGGGCGCGATCGAGAACGCGCTGCTCGACGTCAAGGCCAAGGCGCTCGGCGTGCCCTGCTATGAGCTGCTCGGCGGCAAGATCCGCGACCGCATTCGGGTCTACTGGTCGCACTGCGCGACCTGGCGCATCAACCACCCCGACTGGTTCAAGCCGGCCATCACCAGTCTCGATGGCGTCAAGTCCATCGGCAAGGAGGTGCGCGAGAAGGGCTTTACGGCGATGAAGACCAACATCTTCGTCTACACCGACGGCAAGCCGCAGGGCTGGCGGCCCGGCTTCGGCTCGCCGTTCGAGCCCGAGATCAATGTCGATCGTACGGTGCTGCGAAACCTCTGCATGCATCTGGAAGCGATCCGCGACGGCGCCGGTCCCGATGTCGACCTGCTGCTCGACCTCAACTTCAACGCCAAGACCGAGGGCTACCTGAAGATACTGCGCGCCATCAAGGACATGGACATGTTCTGGGTGGAGATCGACACCTTCAACCCGCAGGCGCTGGGCTACATCCGTCGCCAGAGCCCGCACCCGATCTCATCCTGCGAGACGCTATTGGGCTTGCGCGAATTCCTGCCCTATTTCAGCGAGCAGGCAATGGATGTCGCGATCGTCGACACGCCGTGGAACGGGGTATGGCAATCGATGAAGATCGCTGCCGCCGCGGAGCACTTCGAGGTCAATGTCGCGCCGCATAATTTCTACGGCCACCTCTGCACCATGATGAACGCGCATTTCTCGGCCGCGGTGCCGAACCTGCGCATCATGGAAACCGACATCGACCGGCTGGCGTGGGACCACGAACTGTTTACTTATATTCCCGAGATCGTCGACGGCTATCTCGTCATGCCGGACCGGCCCGGCTGGGGTACCGAACCCAACGAGGAAGGCCTGCGCGCCCATCCGCCGAAGAGCAAGGGCGGGCTATTGAACTACGGGCAGAAGAAGTAGGCCAATCAGAACTGAAAACTGCGTACCCTGCCAGCTCCGTCATCCTGAGGAGCTTGCGAAGCAAGCATCTCGAAGGATGAACGGCCAGCGGCCGCGCCGCTCATCCTTCGAGGCTCACGGGCTCGCGCCTGGGGATGACGTTGATAGAGATTGGTCAAATCGAACACACCGTCATACATCGCATTATCGCAAAGGATTCCTTGGTTTATCTGCCAGAACGCCTCGACGTTGGGCCAACTGACTAATGGCGGCCCAATCCGAACGTATCAACGCTTCCTTCTTGGCGCGGCTCCAGCCTTTGATTTGCCGTTCTGCCGCGATACCATCTGTGATCCGATCAAAATGTTCGGACCAGACAAGAACGACCGGCCGCCGCGTGAACGTGTAACCTGGATAGTAGCCGGCGTTGTGCTGATCGATGCGAGGTGAAAGATCTTCACCGGTTGCGGTACCGACGTAGAACGATCCGTCGGAACAGCGAAGCATGTAAACGAAGATACCCATCGCAATCATCGATCGAGGCGCGGAATGCTCTCGCATTAAGACGATAGACGCGCTGCCCGGTCAACAGAATCGATCATGGCCGCTCGATCCCGATCGCCCTGAGAGAGACAAGCACGCCGCAAAGAAAGTGCAGCTCCGCCGGCGGCCGTCGCCCTTCGAGACGGCCGCTTTGCGGCCTCCTCAGGGTGACGGGGAAAGGAATGATGCTGTCGCTATTTATCGTTCGGCCGGCTTGCGAACGCGCTCTCGATCACGTCGCCGATCGGCTGCCAGGCGTTGCCGTCGAACTGCACCAGCCGCATCTGCTCGATCGGGCGGAAGTCGGTCGGGCTGGTGCTGATGGTGACACCGGGCAGCGCGACGGGGCTTTGATAGTTCTTCAGCGACGTCGCCTGCCGCATGATGTTCTCGCGCGACAGGTCGTCGCCACACTGGGTCAACACCTGTACCAGGGTTTCCGCCGCCGCGTAGCCGAAGATGGCGTAGCTATCCTCCTTGTCGCCATCCGGATAAAACTTATCCATGAAAGCAAGCCACTCCTGGATGGCAGGATCTTCCTTCCAGGTGGTGTCGCCGGCATCCTTAAGGAACGAGGTGGAGATCACGCCGACGGCGTTCTGAAGTCCTGCCGGCCTCAGCGCATTTGCAATCGAAGCTGCCGCATTGACCAACACCACGACGGGACGCCAGCCCAGTTCGGCCGCTCTGCGGATCGCACGCGCCGAGATCGGCGGCGCGCAATTGAGCACGAGCACGTCAGCACCGGAGTTCTTCAGGATATCGACCTGGGTGTCGATCGACATGTCCGCCTCGATGGCGATGTCCGCCACGATCCGATTGGCGGTGATGCCGAAGTCCTTCCTGTAACCCGCGGAACAGATCGCGGCCGAACTGGTCGTTCTGCCAGAGCACGGCAATCTTGCTGCTCGGATAGGCGGCCTGGATGTAATTGGCGTAGATCCGCCCCTCGGCGTGAAATGTCGGCTGCCAGCCCATCGTCCACGGAAACCGCTTCGGATGCGCCCACTCCTCGTCACCGGAAGCGACAAAGAGCTGCGGGATATTCCGCTCGTTGAGGTAGCTTCGCGTCGCCAGATTGCTCGGCGTGCCGAACGATCCGAACATCAGGTGCACGCGCTCCTCTTCGACCAGTTCCAGGGTGTGTTCGACCGCGGTTCTCGGATTTGAACTATCGTCGCGGGAAATGAACCTGATCTTGCGGCCGTTGATCCCGCCGCGTTCGTTGATCATGTCGAAATAGGCGGCTTCCGCCCTGCCAATCGCCGCAAACGCAGCCAGCGGCCCGGTGTAGGGCATGACGTTGCCGATGCGGATTTCGATGTCGGTCGTTCCGCCCGCCAGGGCTTGTTGCGCCCCAAACGCCAACACCGCCATGGCGGCGAACAACGCTGATAGCAGCCTTGTTGTTCTTGCTTGCATCAACGCGGCCTCGAACGCCAGGCTCATGGAGCCTGCGACGCCTGCCCAGCGGATGCGATGATAGCGCCGAAAACGAGGCGGTTGAAATCAAATGTTGATACCGGTCAGCGCAGCGAAATATCCAGCCACCCCAGCGCATTGACCGTGACGCGGTCGCCGGTATCGACCAGCACCGTCGTGGTCTCGGCCTCGATGATCGCGGGGCCTGTGAGCGTGTGGCCGGGCCGCAGGTCGTCGAGCGCATAGACCGGAACGTCGCGCCAGCCGCCGAAGAAGGCTTGCCGCTGGCTGCGTGGCGAACAGGCGCTGGATGCCGAAGCCTCCCGCGCGCCTTCGTCCTGCCGCGCGACTTCGCCCACCGCCGCGACGCGAGCGTTGACGAACACGACTTCCTGGCCGCGCGAGGCATAGGTGTAGAGTTCCTCGTGCCTGACGTGAAAGCGATCCTCGATGCGATCGACCAGATCTGGCGCGTTCCAGTCGAGGCCGTCGAGCGAGACGTCGATCTCGAAGATCTGTTCGCCGTAACGCATCTCGGCGGAGCGCTCGATCGCAATCCTGCCGTTGAACCATGAGCGTAGCCGGCCGGCGGCCTGCTGCTCCAGTCCGGCGAACAGCTCGCGCACTTCATCGGCCGAAATGCGGCCGGCGCCGTAACGGGTACGGCTGACTTCGTAGCGGAGATCGCTGGTCAGCATGCCCCAGGCCGACAGGACAGACGCCACCGTCGGCACGATGATACGCTTGATCTCGAGTTCGCGCGCCACTTCCGCCGCATGCAGACCGGCCGCGCCGCCGAAGCTCAGCAGCGCGAATTTTCGGGGATCGACGCCGCGGCGCAGCGTCATCAGGCGGATGCCGTCGGCCATGTTCAAATTGATCATGCGGTAGATGCCGGCGGCGGCCTCGACGCGCGACAGCTCCATTGCGTTGGCGATGCCATCGACGGCCGGCTTCCGACGCTGCGCGGTCGAGCGGGCGCTTGCCGCCCATGAAAGCCGCGGCATCGAGATAGCCGAGCACGACATTGGCGTCGGTGACGGTCGCGGCCTGCCCGCCATTGCCGTAGCAGGCCGGGCCAGGCACCGAGCCCGCGCTTTCCGGTCCCACCCGCAGCGTGCGGCTGGCATCGACGCTGGCGATCGAGCCGCCGCCGGCGGCGATGCTGGCGATATCGAGGCTGCGCAGCGCGATGCGCTGGCCGGCCAGCGAGCCGTCGGCGGACAAGGACGCGTGTCCGCCTGTGATCAATGAAATATCGGTCGAGGTGCCGCCCATGTCGAACGGCACGAGATCGGGGATGCCGATCAGATCGGAGCAGCGGCGTCCGCCGGACATGCCGCCCGCGGGGCCCGATAGCACCGTGCCGGCGGCCAGCCGCGAGGCTTCCTCGACCGGCGCCATGCCGCCATGTGACAACACGACGAACAGACTGCCCTTAATCCGGCCTCGGTCAGTCTCGTTTCGAGATTGGTGAGATAGCGCCGCACGATCGGCTCGACATAGGCGTTCACGATCGTGGTCGAGACGCGCTCATATTCCTTGATCTGCGGCAGCACGTCGCTGGAGCGTGAAATGCTGATGCCTGGAAGCGCCTGCTTCAGCCGTTCGACGGCAGCGAGTTCGTGAACGGGATTGAGATAGGAATGCAGGAAGCATACGGCGACCGAGGTCGCGCCTGACTGCTGGATGCCGGCGATCGCCTCGTCGAGCGATGTCGCATCCAATGGAATCAGGACCTCGCCATTGGCCTTGAGCCGCTCCGTGACGCCGAAGCGCCGTTCGCGCGGCACCAAGGGTTCCGGCGGCGGCGAACGCAAATCGTAGCGATCGGGCTTCAGTCCCTCGCGCATCTCGATGACGTCGCGATGGCCTGACGTCGTCAGAAGCGCGACCTTGGCGCCCTTGCGCTCCAGCAGCGCATTGGTCGCTACCGTGGTGCCGTGGACCAGCCGATCGGTCGATGCGAGCATTTTCGCGCGCGTCACGTTCAGCCGCAGCGCCAGTTCTTCCAGGCCCGCCATGACGCCGATGGATTGATCCGCCGGCGTGGATGGCGACTTCGCAAACGGTGCGCCCGGTCTCGTCGGTCGCTACCAGATCGGTGTAGGTCCCGCCGACGTCAACGCCGATCCTGAACATCATGAGGACGCCTGCTCCGACGCGCCGTCAACTAGCCCCTGCTCTCGGTCGCGCCGGCGCGCCTCTACTGATCGCTTGTCAGGCGGCCCCCAGCCGCCGCCGCCGGAGGAACGTATCTCCAGGCAATCGCCGGGACGCAGCTCGATGCCGACTTCCTTGGTGCGCAGCACGCGCGGCTCGCGGCCTTCGGACAGAGACGATAGTGATGCGGCTTGCCGTCCTCGCCGCCGAGCATGCCGCAAGGGCCGTAGCGCGCGCCGTCGCCCGCGGTATTGCCCTTCGCGACCTTTTCGGTTTCCAGCACCAGATCGAGCGACACGCCGAGGCCGCCGCGATACTGGCCGTCGCCGCCGGAGTCGGGGCGGAATTCGTGATGACGGAAATGCAGGGGAAAGCGCACCTCGGCGACCTCGAGACTGCCGAACTTCAGCCCGCCGACCGAATGCCACTCGCCGATCGACGACCAGCCGTCGCCGCCCGACGACGCGCCGCCGCCGGGACGCGCCTGGAACAGATGCCAGATGAAGTTCTTGCCGGTGCGCGGGTCCTCGCCCTGGATCGCGATCCGGAAGCGGCGGCTCCAGCCCGCCATCGCGCGTTCCGGGCAGGACGCCGACAGCGCCTTGACGATGGCCTCGACGATTTCGTTGGAGGGATGGCTGGTGCACAAGCGTGACCGGCCGGCCGGGATCGCGCCCACACCACCGTGCCCTGCTTGGCGATCACCTTCAGCGGCCGCAGCGCGCCGGTGTTCTTGGGAATCTCGGCGTCGATCAGATAGGCGAACGCCATCGCCACCGCGGCCTGCATGTTGGCGTGCGAGGAATTGACGAAGCTCGTCGACTGCGGATCGGACTCTCGAAAGATCGACCTCGACGTCGCTGCCCTTCTTGGTGACCTTGGCGGCGATGCGAATATCGCTGCGGCCGTGGCCGTCATCGTCGAGGAACGCCTCGCCGTGGAAGACGCCGTCCTTCCAGGTCGAAACCACGCGCGCGGGTCTGCTGCTCCGTCGCATCGAGGATCGCCTCGATCGCGGCTTCGACCACCGGCGCGCCGAATTCGCTGAACAATTTCGATACCCGTCGCTCGCCGAGATGGGCCGCGCCGAACATCGCGGCGAGATCGCCGCGAAATTCCCTGGGATTGCGGACGTTGAGCGCCAGCAAGTCGAACAGATCGTCGCGCAGCTTGCCGGCTTCGTAGAGCTTGATCGGCGGGATGCGCAGCCCCTCCTGCCAGATCTCGGTGGCCGCCGGGTTGTAGGCGCCATGGGTGGCGCCGCCGATGTCGCTCTGATGCGCGCGCACGATGGTCCAGAGCAGACGCTTGCCATCGGCGAATACCGGCACGAACGCGGTCACATCGGGCAGATGGCTGCCGCCATGATAGGGATCGTTGAGCAGGATGACGTCGCCGGGCTTGACGTCCTTGAACCGCTCTTCGACCGCGATCGTCGCCCAGGGCAATGCGCCGACGTGAACCGGCAGGTGGTCGGCCTGTGCGATCAGGCGTGCATCGGTGTCGCAGATCGCCAGCGAAAAATCGCGGCTGGAATTGAGGATCTGCGAATAGGAGGTGCGAAGCATCGCCTCGCCCATCTCCTTCACGATCGAACTGAGACGGTGCTGAACGACGGAGCGCGTGATGGGATCGATCCTGGCGGACATTCTTACCTGTTGTTGTTGTGCAGCAATTTGCCTGTCGCTCAGAGCGTGCTCGCCACTTCCGCCAGCGCGCCCGATGCCGCGTCGATGATCGCATCTATATCGGCATCCGTCATCGGGGTCGACAATGCCATCAACCCGTAGCCTGCGGCCAGCACGCCGCGATTGAGCAGCGCGCGCGAGAATACCACCTGCCGCCGCGCTTCCTCCTCGGTCAGATAGGCCGACCGATAGTCGCGGATCGGTCGATCGGCGAAGTGAATCTTGAGCAGCGAACCAAGCCCCACCGTGCCGCCGGGGACGCCATGGCGCCTGAACGCATCGTCGATGCCGGCGCGAACCGCCTGCCCCATCGCGTCAAGACGTGCAAAGGCCGCGTCGTCGAGCAGGTTCATCGCGGCGATGCCTGCGCGCATCGTCACCGGATTGGCCGAGAACGTGCCGCCATGCGGCAGCGCCGGTTTTCCCGGTCGCGGATCGAACACCGCCATGACATCGCGGTGGCCGCCGATCGCGCCGACCGGAAAGCCGCCGCCGATGATCTTGCCGAGCGTGGTCAGGTCGGGATCGATATTCCAGATGCCCTGCGCGCCGCGATAGCCCAGGCGGAAGGTGATGACCTCGTCGAAAATCAACAGCGCGCCGACCTCGCGCGTGACCTTGCGCAGCGCCTCCAGATAGGCCTGGTCCGCCGGCGCGAGGCCGGCGCGGTTCGGCATCGGATCGACCAGCACGCAGGCGAGTTCGGGACCATGCTCGCGGATCAGGCTGACGGCCGCTTCCGCATCGTTGAAGGGAATGGTGACGACGTCGGCGAGCACGTTGTCCGGCGTGCCCTTCGCGTACGCCACCGACACCGGCGCATTGCGGCCCCAGGCTTCCGGCGTCGGGTCGAGACTGACTTCAGCGTAGTCGTAGGAGCCGTGATAGGCGCCCTCGCATTTGGCGATCCTGGGACGGCCGGTATGCGCGCGCGCCGCCTTCAGCGCCATCATCACCGCCTCGGTGCCGGAATTGGCGAACCTGACCTGCTCGACCGAGGGCAGCCGCGCGCACCAGCAGCTCGGCGAGATCGACCTCGGATTCGGTCGGCAGGCCGAACGCCGAGCCCAGCGCCAGTTGCGCGGTTGCTGCCTTGATCAGCGCCGGATGGGCGTGGCCGTGAATCTGCGAGGTGAAGTTGTTGATGCAATCGATGAAGACGTTGCCGTCGAGATCCCAGACCCGGCAGCCCTCGCCGCGCGCGGCGTAGATCGGATAGGGCTTCATGAAGACGGTGGTGCGGGTGTTGCCGCCGGGCAGGCTTTCCAGCGCACGGTCGTACATTTTCTGCGAAAGCGAGTGTGGATCAGGGTACATGCGGCATCCGAGGATGGTGGGGCAAGCCCTTATAGCTGCTGAAATTCCTGCCGCAAACCGAACGCTCACATTTATGTGTAGCGGATGGCGACCGAAAACCTCGCGCCGAGGGAATAGAACGCGCCGCCACGCGTCACCACCCATGCACGCTGTCTGCATCATGGGAGCCAAAATGACCAAATCCTCGATCCGTATCCTGCTGGGCGCCGCGATCTCGCTCGCTGTCATCTCCGGCGCGAGCGCCGCGCCTCCGGCCAAGACCGCCACGACGACGAAGGGACCGACGCTGACGGACGCCCGCGGCATGTCGCTCTACACCTTCGACAAGGACAGCGACGGCAAGTCGGCCTGCAACGGACCATGTGTCGCGAACTGGCCGGTCCTGAAGGCCGAGGCCAGCGACCAGCCCGGCGACAACTACACCATCGTTGCCCGCGACGACGGCTCCCGGCAATGGGCCTACAAGGGCAAGCCGCTCTACACCTTCGTGAAGGACCAGAAGGCCGGCGACATCACCGGCGACGGGTTCCTCAACGGCGCCTGGCATCTGGCGCAACCCTGACCGATCCATCCCCGAAAAGGCATCGCGCGAGCCGTAGCCATCCGCCTCGCGCGAGCACTACAGCCAATCGAAGCTGAACACACGAGGTGCGGCTACAATGTTGCGATTTTTCAGACCAGGCATCGGAACGGCGATCTTCGGCGCGCGCGTTCTCATGGCATTCGCCGCGTTTCCGCTGGCGCTCGCCCACGAGGCGAAGCCGGCCGCCACGCAAGCCGTTGCGGCCGACGAGCAGGCGTTTCTTGCAGAGAATGACGCCGCGATGGCGAAGATGATGGATGCCATGGCAGCGAAGCCGACCGGCGACATCGATCGCGACTTTGTCGCCATGATGATTCCGCACCACCAGGGCGCCATCGACATGGCGGTGATCGAACTGCGCTACGGCAAGAACGAGCAGCTACGGCGGATAGCGCAGGAAATCATCGTCAGCCAGAGCAGGAGATCGCGGCGATGCAGCTCGCGATCGGCGAACAGGTCACGGCCTCCGCCCCTGCCCCGACACAGGCCGGACAGACCGCGGCGATGCACCATCAATGCGGCCGCCCCCGAGCACGAAGAACTAGGAGCGACGCATGTACCATCAATTCCTCGAAGGCGGCCTGCTGGCCTGCACCATGATCTCCGCGTCCGTGGCCTGGGCCGGACAGGCTCCCGGCGCGGCATCGTCGCCGGACATCCCGATCAGCCATCGCGACCGCGTCTATGCGGCCGAGCAATTCTCCAACACGGTGTCGGTCACCGATCCGGTCGACAACAGGCTGCTCGGCGTCATCAGGCTCGGCGATCCGCAGCCCGGCAATTTCAGCCCGCTCTACAAGGGCCAGGTGCTGGTCCACGGCATGGGCTTCTCGCCCGACCGCAAGACGCTTGCGGTCGTCTCGATCGGCTCGAACTCGGTGACGTTCATCGACACTGCGACCAACGCGGTGAAGCACACGACCTATGTCGGCCGCTCGCCGCACGAGGCGTTCTTCACGCCGGACGGCAAGGAAGTCTGGGTCACCGTGCGCGGCGAGGACTATATCAGCGTCATCGACGGCACGACCTTCGAGGAGAAGACGCGCATCAAGGTGCCGGCCGGTCCCGGCATGCAGATCTTCTCGCCCGACGGCAAATACGGCTATGTCTGCTCGTCGTTCAATCCGGAAACAGTCGTGATCGTCGGTCGCCGACCACAGCCATCGTCGGCGCGCGTGAAGCAGGAAAGCCCGTTCTGCCCGAACATCGCAGCGACGCCGGACGGCGAGCAGGTGTGGTTCACGCTGAAGGACATCGGCAAGACGCAGGTGTTCGACGCCAGGCCGCCGTTCGCACCTCCTCAGGACGCTCGAGACCGGCCCGATCACCAACCACGTCAACTTCGTCCGCAACGCCAACGGACACGTTCGCCTATGTCACGATCGGCGGCACTGAACGAGGTCAAGGTGTTTCGCACCGACGACTTCTCGCAGGTCGCGACCATCCCGGTCGGCAATCTGCCGCACGGCATCTGGCCGTCGGGCGACGGCACGCGCATCTATGTCGGCCTCGAGAATGCCGACGCGCTGGCGGCGATCGACACCGCCACCAACAAGGTGGTCGCGACCATTCCGATCGGACAGGCGCCGCAGGCGATCGCCTATGTGCCGAATGCGGTCCCCGAATGCCGGACGATCGTCAGAATCTGCAGCCGCTCGGCGTTGCCGGCGCAGGTCGCTCATCTCGCCCTTGGCGCGAGGGCTGAAGTGAAGCGGCGAGAAGCCGCCGACCAGCGTATCGCTGTTCGACCAGGGCCTGATCCAGATCCTGCAGGCCTCGGTGACCGGGCCTTGAACCGAAGAAGCCGCTATGTCCTGGCGCTGGCGGACGAGATCGACGGAACCGGGTCGCGTCGAGCCGCTTGCGGCCTTCATGACCAACCCGGCAGGTTCGGCCATCGTCAACGCGACCGGTCCGATCCGGCAGATCGTGCAGAATTCCGCTCCGAGCGGCCGGCGATATCTGGTAATCGCACCCGGCGAGCCCACGAAGTTCGGGAAAGCCGTGCAGGTCCAGAACCCATGAGCGACATGCTGCGCCAGATCGAGCCGGTGATTCCAGCGCTGCGCCGCTACGCGCGTGCGCTGGTCCGCAATCGCGCCACCGCCGACGATCTGGTGCAGGATTGCCTGGAGCGGGCCGTCAGCCATTGGGGCCAGCGGCGCGACGGCGATCCGCGCCCGTGGCTGTTCACAATCCTGCACAACCTTGCGGTCAACCAGTTCCGCCGTTCGGCGAGCCGCGGCAAGCACATCGCCATCGACGATGCCAACGAAGCTGAATTCGGACAGGACGCCGTGCAGGAACAGAAGCTGATGTATCGGGACGTTCTCGACAAGCTGGCGCGGTTGCCGGAAGACCAGCGCGCCGTGCTGCTCCTCGTCGCAGTGGAGGACCTGTCCTATGCCGACGCCGCCAGAGTGCTCGACATTCCGATCGGCACCGTCATGTCGCGTCTGTCGCGGGCGCGCGAAAGGCTGCAGCAGGAAATGGAAGGGACTGCGGACGGCACACCTGAGAACGTGGTGCAGTTGCGGAGCATGAAATGAACCATCGGCCCATCACCGAAGACGATCTGCACGCCTATGTGGACCGCGTTCTGGAACCCGAGCGGCAGGCGGAAGTCGCCACCTATCTGGCAGAACACCCCGACGTCGCCAGGCGTATCTCGGCTTTTTCGGACCAGCGCAACCTGCTGCGCGCGGCATTGGCGCCGATTGCCGACGAGCCGCTGCCACCGCAACTCAATCTGTCGCGCATGATCGAGAGCCGACGCCGGCGGTTGCCGGTCTGGTGGGCCGTCGCGGCCATGCTGATGTTGAGCCTTGGCGGCGTCGGCGGCTGGGTGATACGCGGCAGTCTGCAGGCTTCGCCCGTCGGGCTTGCCGCGCTCGCGCAGGAGGCCGCCAATTCCTACAAGGTCTATGCACCGGATCGGGTACGGCCGGTCGAGATGCGGGCAACCGACAGCGCGCAACTGGTGCAATGGGTATCGAACCGCCTGAAGCAACCGGTGACGCTGCCGGACCTGACCGGATCAGGCTATCGCCTGATGGGCGGACGGCTGATTGCGACGTCGCACGGTCCCGCCGCCATGTTCATGTATGACGATGATCGCGGCGATCGGCTGGTGGTGCTGACCCGCCGATGAAGTCGGAGCAGAGCGCGCCGATGGCGCCGCATTCGGGCGGCGACGTCTCGGGCTTTGCCTGGGCCGATGGCGGGATGGGCTACAGCCTGGTGGGACAGGCCGCAGCCGAAGCGCTCAAGCCGATCGCCAACGAGGTCCGCAGACAGGCGCGCACGATCTAGAATTTGGACGGCTGGGTGCAGGCCACGAAGACGATGGTCCCGGCGATCAAGGTCGCTGCCATGAACAGCAGCACAGCGGGCAGTCCAAACAGCGTCGCGACCACGCCTGTCGTCGATTGCATCAGCGCCGCGCCGAGGAAGAACGCGAGGTTGATCGCGGACAGCGCCTTGCCGGCATTCTGCGCGTCCACGAGTTGCCGCGTCATGCCGTAGAGCAAGGTTGCGTCGAGATGGCGATTCCGAGCAGGACGAACAACACGCTATCTATTTGCGCCGGAACGACCGCTACGCCGAACAGATTCGGATAGCGGATAGTGCGGTGCGCCGGCCGCCATCAGGGCCAGCAGCAGCGCGGCAAACGAATGCATGGCGGCCAGCACTTCACGGCGATGGCCGATGCTGCGATCGAGGACGCCGATCAGCACCGGACCGGCGATCAGCGCGAGCGTGAACAGACCGAGCGCGTTGCCCGCCTCGATGCGGCCGAGACCCTTGATCTCCATCAGCCACGGCCCGCCCCACAATCCGCGCAGCACCAGCGAGGCCGCCAGCGACACCAGCGACAGCGCGATCAGGCCGCGAAGCGGACGCGACAGGCCGATCCGCAGCACTTCGGCCATCTGCGACAGTGGCGAAGACGGATCGGCATGCGCGGCCGGCTGTCTCGGCACCAGCAGGAACACCGCGACCGCCACGACGGCGCCGAAGCCGGCAGAAATCCAGAAGCCGGTTCGCCATCCCCAGTTCTCGACCACGAAGGCCAGCGGGCTTGCCGAGAGCAGCATGCCGATATTGCCGATCGACAGGATGATCCCGGACCACAGGCCGAAGCGCGCCGGCGACATCCGCTTTGCGGCGAGCGTCATCGGGCACATCAGCATGCCCGAGGTCGCGACGCCGAGGAGAAACTGGCCGAACAGGAAGCTTTCCGGCCCGGTGGCAAGCCCCGACGCCAGCGCGCCGACGATGGTTCCAGCAAGCAGGCTCAGCGAGACCGGCCGGACGCCGAAACGATCCATCGCCGCACCGACCGGTATCTGCGAGGCGGCAAAGGCGAAATGATAGATCGAGGTCAGGCTCGCCAGCGTCTGCGGCGAGGTGCGGAAATCGGCGGCCATGACATCGAGGCTGATGGCCGGAATGGTCCGCAGCAGCGTCGACAGCATGTGGCCGCAGGCGAGCGCCAGAAGCGCAAAAACCAGGGCGCGGAAGTTGCCCTCCGCGCTATCGGCCGTACCGTCGTCCATGAATCATTTCATCCCGGGCATTTTGAGGCGGCGTACCATCAATATGCATGAAGCGCGAATCTGCCCTCGCCCGCAGGCTGCTTGATCATACCCGCAAGGGGAACCATGATGAGCCATCCGGCCGATCGTCGCTTCGGCCAGTCCAGCGGCACGAAAGACCGCGACCGGGAGAACAACATGCACGTCACGATGAAAGACAGGGTCGCCGTCATCACCGGCGGCAGCAAGGGCCTCGGACTTGCAATGGCACGGCAATTTACCGCCTCGGGCGCCAGGGTGGCGATCCTGGCGCGCGGCGCGGCGGACCTCAAGGCCGCGCGCGAACTGCTCGCCAAAGACGGCCTCCAGGTTCGCGATTATGTCTGCGACGTCTCGAATGCCGACGACATCGCCAGGGCGCATGAGAAGATCGTTGGCGATCTCGGCCCGGTCGACGTCCTCGTCAACAATGCCGGAACCGCGCGCACGCTCGCCTTCGAGAGCATCAGCGACGAGGCCTGGCAGGAGGATCTCGACCTCAAACTGTTCGCCGCGATCCGATTCAGCCGGCTGGTCTGGCCGGGGATGAAGGCGCGCAAATGGGGCCGCATCATCAACGTGCTCAACACCTTCGCGAAGGCGCCGGCCGCATCCTCGGCGCCTACCTCGGTTTCGCGCGCAGCCGGCATGGCGCTGACCAAGGTGATGGCGAGCGAAGGCGGCGAGCACAACATCCTGGTCAACGCGATGCTGGTCGGCCTGATCATGAGCGATCAGTGGGTCAAGCGGCACGCCGCACAGGCGCCTGACACCGACTTCGAGGTATTTGCAAAGAACCTCGCCAAGGGCACCCCGCTGGGGCGCATCGGCACGGCGGAGGAATTCGCCAACCTGGCCTGCTTCCTCGCCTCCGAGCAGGGTTCCTACATCACCGGCACCGCCATCAATGTCGATGGCGGCCGCTCACCGGTCGTTTAAGGAGGCGCGGGTCGTACACTCCCTCGCCTCCTCTTGCGGGGCGCAGGTAAACACAAACAAAAAGGCCCCCGTCACCGGAGGCCTTTCCATTTTCGCAAGCCGCTTTGGCGGCTTCTTTTCTTACACCGCGTCCTTGGCGGCCTTGACCGGGCGGGCCCGGACGATCTTGCGGGCCGGCTTGGCCTTGAACATCATTTCCTCGCCCGTGAAGGGGTTGGTGCCCTTGCGAGCCTTGGTCGCCGGCTTCTTGACCACGACGAACTTCGCGAAGCCGGGGACGAGGAACACCCCGTTCTTCTTGAGTTCCTTGTGACCGACGTCGACGAGCGTATCCATCACGTTCTTGACTTCACGCTTCGAGACTTCGGTGGTGGTCGCGATCTTTTCGATCAACTGCGACTTAGACATTTGGGTGGCCATGGTTGCTCCATTGATTCTGGCACAGGCGACGATATGGCGGAAACCGCGTAAAAAACAGGGTTTCCGACATTCTGCACAGCTATCTCGCTAGTCGAGTTGTACTGATTCGTCCAATTTTCGCTGTTTTTCAAGCCTCCGAAGCCACCGGGCCCTGTTTTTAAGGGGTTTGAGACACCTGAGCCGGCGCTTTTCCCGGCCATCCCGGACTACGTCCACCCTCCCGCCACCATCCCGGCGAGCCCAATATTCCTGCGCCGGTGCGTCATAATGAGCAGGCTGAACAACCGGTGAGCACGTTGTTTTCAGGAAGGATTTTCCGCTTCGCACTGCGATTAGAAAATGACTCAAGCTCCGCTTCCATCGTAACATCCGCTGCAAAGGCGGACGCCTGAACGGTCCGCCATCTGGCATGACCTTCGGAGACTTTGCATGGATTTGACGCGCCTTGAGATCAATCGTCGCACCGCGCTGCTGACTTCGGCAGCCATCGCGGCCAACGTGATCAATCCGATGCGGGCCTTCGCACAGGAAACCCCGCGCAAGGGCGGCGTGTTCAACGTCCATTACGGCGCCGAACAGCGCCAGCTCAACCCGAGCATTCAGGCTTCCACCGGCGTCTACATTATCGGCGGCAAGATCCAGGAAAACCTCGTCGATCTCGATGCCAGCGGCCAGCCCGTCGGCGTGCTGGCGGAGAGCTGGGAAGCTGCGCCCGACGGCAAGACCGTGACGTTCAATCTCCGCAAGGGCGTCACCTGGCACGACGGCAAGCCGTTCACCTCGGCCGACGTCGAATTCACCGCCATGAACATGTGGAAGAAGATCCTCAATTACGGTTCGACGCTGCAGCTCTTCCTCACCGCGGTCGAAACACCCGATGCCCACACCGCCATCTTCAAATACGAGCGGCCGATGCCGCTCAATCTCCTGCTCCGCGCCCTGCCGGATCTCGGCTACATCTCGGCGAAGCATCTCTACGAGAACGGCGATATCCGGCAAAATCCGACCAATCTCTCGCCGGTCGGCACCGGCCCGTTCAAGTTCGTCAAATATGAGCGCGGGCAATATGTCATTGCCGACCGCAACGAGAATTACTGGCGGCCCAATGCGCCCTATCTCGATCGCATCGTCTGGCGCGTGATCACCGACCGCGCTGCCGCCGCCGCGCAGATGGAAGCCGGCGAACTGCACTATTCTCCATTCTCGGGCCTGACGATCTCGGACATGGCGCGGCTCGGCAAGGACAAGCGCTTCGTGGTCTCGACCAAGGGCAATGAAGGCAACGCGCGCACCAACACCATCGAGTTCAACTTCCGCCGCAAGGAACTGTCCGACATCAAGGTTCGCCGCGCCATCGCGCATGCGATCAACGTGCCGTTCTTCATCGATAATTTCCTCGGCGATTTCGCCAAGCTCGGCACCGGGCCGATTCCCTCGACCTCTTCCGATTTCTATCCAGGCCCGAACACGCCGCAATATCCCTACGACAAGGCCAAAGCAGCCGCGCTGCTGGATGAAGCCGGCTACAAGGCGGGCGCGGGCGGCACGCGCTTTTCGCTGAAGCTGCTTCCCGCCCCCTGGGGCGAGGACATCTCGCTGTGGTCCACTTTCGTCCAGCAATCGTTGGGCGAAATCGGCATCCCCGTCGACATCGTGCGCAATGACGGCGGCGGTTTCCTCAAGCAGGTCTATAGCGATCATGCCTTCGACCTCGCCACCGGCTGGCACCAGTATCGCAACGACCCCGCGGTCTCGACCACGGTCTGGTATCGCTCCGGCCAGCCGAAGGGCGCGCCCTGGACCAACCAGTGGGGCTGGGAAGACAAGACCGTCGACAAGACCATCGACGACGCCGCCACCGAGGTCGATCCGGCCAAGCGCAAGGCGCTCTATGCCCAGTTCGTCAAGGAAGTGAATACCGAACTGCCGGTGTGGATGCCGATCGAGCAGATTTTCGTCACCGTGATCACGGCGAAGGCCCGCAACCACTCCAATACGCCGCGCTGGGGCTCGACGAGCTGGCACGATCTTTGGCTTTCCGCCTGACGCCTTATCCGACAAGATGGGCGTATGCGTATTCTGAGCCTTGCGGGGCGGCGGCTCGCCGCCTCGATCCCAACCCTGATCCTGATCCTGATCGGCGTGTTCCTGCTGCTGCAGTTCGCGCCGGGCGACACCGTCGACGCCATGATGGCGCAGATGGGTGGCGGCGATGCCGCCACCGCCAAGGAGCTGCGCAAATTCTACGGGCTCGACGTCTCGGTTGCCACCCAGCTCGGCAATTATCTCTGGCGGCTGGTGCGGCTCGATCTCGGCTTCTCCTCGATCTACGGCAAGCCGGTTGCATCAGTCATTCTGGAGCGGCTGCCGCCGACCATCCTTTTGATGACCGCATCGCTGTCCTTTGCATTCTTCTTTGGACTCGTGTTCGGCGTGATCGCCGCGCGCGGCGTCAACCGCTGGCCGGACACGCTGATCTCGACGCTCGGGCTGGTGTTCTACGCCACGCCCTCGTTCTGGTTCGGACTGATGGCGATCGTGGTGTTCTCGGTCTACCTGCAATGGCTGCCGCCCGGCGGCTTCGAGGACATCGGCACGGTGCGGAGCGGCATCTGGCGCGTGCTCGACATCGCCAGCCATCTGGTGCTGCCGACGCTCACCCTCGGGCTGATCTTCCTCGCGATCTATCTGCGCATCATGCGCGCCTCGATGCTGGAAGTCCTCAATCTCGACTACGTCCGGACCGCGCGCGCAAAGGGCCTCGACGAGACCCGCGTGGTGAC
The DNA here is from genome assembly GCA_963823485.1 of uncultured Alphaproteobacteria bacterium. Classification (GTDB taxonomy): domain Bacteria; phylum Pseudomonadota; class Alphaproteobacteria; order Rhizobiales; family Xanthobacteraceae; genus Bradyrhizobium. The sequence goes on along the minus strand of CAWGLP010000021.1, from coordinate 218,660 downwards.
GCGGCATGTGCTGCGCAACGCGCTGTTGCCGATGGTGACGCTGATCGGGCTGCAGGCCGGCACCATGCTCGGCGGTTCGGTCGTCGTCGAAAGCGTGTTCTCGCTGCCGGGCCTCGGACGCCTCGCCTATGAATTGGTGGTGCAGCGTGACCTTAATACGCTGCTCGGGATCGTATTCGTTTCCGCGCTGCTCGTCATATTGGTCAACTTCGTCGTCGACCTGATCTATGCACGGCTCGATCCGCGCATTACGGCAGGTTAGAGCGATGGATTCGATCAAGCGCTATTTCAGAAGTCCCGCCGCGGTTGCAGGCCTGATCCTGCTGTTGATCGTGGTCGCGATGGCGATCTCGGCCGGCTGGCTCTATCCGCGCGATCCGCTGGCGCTCGCCGGCCGTCCGCTGGTCTGGCCATTCTCCAACCCGCGCTTCCTGCTCGGCACCGACAATTCGGGGCGCGATATCGCCGCACAGATTTTCTACGGCGCGCGGATATCGCTCCTGATCGGCGGCGTCGCCACCGCGATTGCGGTCCTGATCGGCATCCTCGTCGGCGCCTTCGCCGGCTACTACGGCGGCTGGGTCGACAATGTGCTGATGCGGATCACCGAAGCGTTCCAGACGCTGCCGAACTTCGTGCTGCTCCTGGTGCTGGTCGCGGTGTTCGGATCGACGCTGACGACGGTCACGATCGCGGTCGGCGTGGTGTCATGGCCGGCGCCGGCGCGGCTGACGCGCGCCGAGTTCCTGTCGCTGCGCAACCGCGAATTCGTCCAGGCCGGCCGGACCCTCGGCATGAAGAACATCCAGCTCATTTTCGGCGAGATCCTGCCCAACGCGCTGCCGCCGGTCATCGTCTATGCCAGCGTCGTGATGGCGGTCGCGATCCTGCTCGAAAGCGCGCTTGCCTTCCTGCGGCTGTCAGACCCCAACGTGGCGTCGTGGGGCAATCTGATCGGCCTCGGACGCGACGTGCTCCGGGTGCAGTGGTACGTCTCGGCGATCCCCGGCATCGCCATCCTCGTTACCGTGCTTGCGGTGTCGCTGGTCGGCCAGGGCCTCAACGACGCGCTCAATCCGAGGCTGAAGGGTCGATGAGCGAGAAAGACATCATTCTCTCGCTCGATCGGCTGAGTGTCCGCCTGCCCGCAGGCGCCGACCGGAGGCACGCGCTCTCGGAGGTGTCGCTGGACATCGCCTCCAATGAAATCCTCTGCGTGGTCGGCGAATCCGGCTCGGGCAAGTCGATGATGGCGAATGCCGTGATGCGGTTGCTGCCCAACGAGGTAACCATCGACGGCGGCCGGATAATGTTCGAAGGCCGCGACCTCTGCGCGGCCGACACCGCGGAAATGCGCGCGGTGCGCGGCGCCGGCATTGCGATGATCTTCCAGGAGCCGATGACGGCCCTCAACCCGCTCCGCACCATCGGCGACCAGATCGCCGAGATGTTTTCGATCCACACCGACTTGTCCAAGACGGAAATCGGAGCCAGGGTTTTGGCGCTGCTGGCGGACGTACGGATTCCCGACCCGAAGGTGGCAGCAAAGGCCTATCCGCATGAACTCTCGGGCGGGCAGCGCCAGCGCGCCATGATCGCCATGGCGCTGGCGCTCGACCCGAAACTGCTGATCGCAGACGAGCCGACCACCGCGCTCGACGTCACCACGCAGGCGCAGATCCTGAAACTGATCCGCGACCTGCAGCAGCGCCGCAGGACCGCTGTCATGTTCATCACCCATGATTTCGGCGTCGTCGCCGAGATCGCCGACCGCGTCGTGGTGATGCAGCACGGCGTCATTGTCGAACAGGGCACCGCCACGGATGTGCTGCACCATCCGCAGCACCCCTATACCAGGCAGCTCATCGCCGCGGTTCCGCCGCTGAAGGCGCCGCCGCCGCGCGCGCTCGCCTCCGATAACATCCTGACTATCACGAATGTCTCGAAGACCTACCGCACCGGCGGCTTCCTGGGACGCGGCGCGCGGGTGACGCCGGCGGTGAAGAATGTGACACTCAGCCTGCCGCGCGGCGCGACACTCGGCATCGTCGGTGAATCCGGCTCCGGAAAATCGACGCTGGCGCGCTGCATCGTGCGGCTGATCGATCCAGACGCGCGGCTCGATCGTGCTCGACGGCAATGACTGGGCGCAGATGCCACGTGAAAAGGTCCGCCGCGAGACGCGTCATATCCAGATGGTGTTTCAGGACCCGTTCGGCTCGCTCAACCCGCGCCGCAAGGCAGCCGAACTGGTGGCGCAGGGCCCGATCGTGCACGGCACGCCGCGGGCCAAGGCGATCGCGGATGCCAGGGAGCTGTTCGCGCTGGTCGGGCTCGACCCTTCCGCGGGCGACCGCTTTCCGCACGAATTCTCCGGCGGCCAGCGCCAGCGCATTGGGCTGGCGCGTGCGCTGGCGCTGAAGCCGGACGTGCTGGTGGCGGACGAGCCGGTGTCCGCCCTCGACGTCTCCGTGCAGGCGCAGGTGCTGAAGCTGCTCGCCGAACTGCGGGCGCGGCTCGGACTTTCAATCGTGTTCATCACGCACGATCTGCGTGTGGCGGCGCAAATCTGCGACCTCGTCGCGGTCATGAAAGACGGTGAAGTGGTGGAGCATGGGCTCGCGGGCGAAGTGTTCGGCAACCCGCAGCACGCCTACACGCGGGCGCTGCTCGAACTCGATCCCCGGCGGCGAGTTCGCGCGCGAACACGATACGGCAGGGCTAGCCGGAGCGTGACGGCTTTCTGCTGCGGTCGGACCGGCGCTACGTCGGCGCTTTTATTTCGAGCGACGCGACGCGAGCAAATATTCCGCCCATCGCAACAACTCGAAGCGGTCACCCTTGACCAGCTCCTGCGCATCGCGCTGCCGGTAAAGCACCAGCATCCAGGGCGCGATCTTGCGCAACAGCCCATGCGCCACGTACGTCACCGGCTCCGTGAACGGCAGCGCCAACTCGCTTTCGGGGACGCCCTGGACCGCCTTCGCCAATTCACGGCCGAGCGGCATCGCCAGCGCCACGGCGCGGCCGTTGCAGCCGGTCCAGCCGTAGGCGTTCGGCCCTAAACGATGGATGCGCGGCAGGAAGTCCGCTGTCATGCCGACATAGCCGTTCCAGACGTAGTCGAAGGAGACCTCGCCGATCTGCGGCCACAACCGCTGCAGCCGCGCGGTGACGTGCGCCTTGATCCGCTCGACCTTGTTGCCGGGGCCGAGCACCGCGCCGCCGGTGACGAGGCGGTTTCGCGCGTCATAGCGCGCGAAATAGAGTTCGCCATGGGTATCCGACATCGCCTGCCGGCCCGGAATGATGGTCTTGCGGACATTGTCGGACAGCGGCTGCGTCGACATCTGCCACGACAACACCGGCATCACCTCATGCGCAATTTCAGGCACCAGCGATTTCGAGAATTCACCGCTATAGGCATTGGTGGCCATGACAAGCGCGCGGCCCGAGATTTCGCCCTTCGCGGTCTTGACCACCCAGCGATCGCCACGGCGTTCGAAGCTTTCGGCCGGCGAGCGCGCGTAGATGCGTGCGCCAAGGCCCGAGCACCGTGCGCGCGAGACCGCGGGCCAGCGCGAGCGGATTGATGTGGCCGCCGGTCCTGTTCCAGAACCCGCCGAACCACGCGTCCGAGCCGGTCATGTCGCGGACCTGATCGCGCGACAGCAGTTCGACCGGCGCGCCGAACTTCGACCATTGCCGCACCCGCCGCTCCGCGATCTTGATGCGGCCGGGCGAATGCACCGGCTGCACCCAGCCGGCCTGTTCGCCCTCGGCGTCGATATTGTAGCGCCGCGTCACATCGAAGAGATACGAGGCGCTGTCGCGCAGCATGCCGACGAAGCGCTCGCCGGCCGCGCCGTGCCTGGCGACAATGTCTTCGGGATCGGGGCGCGACAGCGTCGGGATCACCTGGCCGTTGTTGCGCCCCGACGCCCCCAGCCCGGCTCCGCAGCCTCGACGATGGCGACATCGACGCCGGCCTCGCGCAAATGCAGCGCGGTGGAAAGTCCGGTGAAGCCGCCGCCGATCACGATCACATCCGCCTGCTGCGTACCTGATAGTTCGGGCAGTTCAGGCCCTGCCGGCGTCACGGCCGCCCATAGCGATGGAGGCCAGCTGACGTTGCTCGTCGTCATCGTGATCCTTTCCTGCAGGCCGCCTTGTCCTTGCGGGCGCCTTGTCGTTCTGCTTAGTTTAGCCCGCAATCCAGCCCCGGGGAAATACAAGAGTGGCACTCAAGAACGTCATCGGAATCGATCACGCCGTGGTCATGGTGAAGGACCTCGACAAGGCGGCCGAAAACTACAAGCGGCTCGGCTTCACCGTGTCGCCGCGCGGCACCCACAGCGCGCATATGGGATCGGGCAACTACACCATCATGTTCGACCCCGACTACATGGAATTGCTCGGCGTGCTCAACGCCGACAGAACATAATGCTCCGGCGCGGGCTCATCTCGAAAAGAACGGCGAAGGCATCGAACGCATCGCCTTCACGGCGGTGGACTTCGACCGACGGCGCGGAAGAAATTCGCGCGCGCGGCTATCCGCCCGTCGGCCCGACCGATTTCGAGCGTCCGGTGACGATGCCGGATGGCACGGTATCCGCGGCGAAATTCCGCACCTTCCAGTGGCCGACCACGGAAGCGCCGGGCGGCGTGCGCATCTTCGCCTGCCAGCACAAGACGCGCGAGACGGTGTGGATTCCCGAACTGATGAAGCATGCCAATGGCGCAAAGCGCCTGAAGCAGGTGCTGATTGTTTCGCCGGAGCCCGCCAAAGAAGCCGCGCATCTGTCCAGGATGATCGATCGCGACGTTCGTAACGAAGCCGACGGGGCGGTAGTCGTGCCGTCGGGCGGCGACCGCGCCGACTTCGTGTTCCTGACCAGGGACCAGCTTGGCAAACGCTACCCCGGCGTGTCGCTGGCGGGACTGCCCGAACGCGCCGGCGCGGGGCTCGTCATCGCGGCCGATCTCGCTTCGGCGGAGAAAGCGCTCGGCGCCACTGGCGTGCACAGCGCAGGCGGCGTTGTCGTGCCGCCGGCCGCGGGCAACGGCACCCTGCTCGCTTTCGTCAAGGCGTAGCCGGCAGCGCCAGCCGCGCTGCATCGGGAAAGCCGGAACATGGCGAAGGGCAGGATCGAAGCGGATAGCGAAACGGCGGCAACCCGCCGTGGTCGCCCCCGCTCCGCCGAAACGACGAACGCCATCCTGCAAAGCGCCTACACCCTGATGGCGACCACGGGGCTCGCCGCCACCAGCATCGATGCGGTGGCGCGGCATTCGAACGTCTCGAAGATGACCGTCTACAAATGGTGGCCGTCGCGCGAGGCGCTGCTGATCGACGCGTTTCTCAACCACGCCTCGCTGATGCTGCCGCTGCCGACATCAGGCACGCCGGCGGAGCGTCTGAAAAGCCATGCCGCGGCCTATGCGAAGGCGCTGCAGGGCGAGTTCGGCAGGGTGCAGCTTGCGGTGATCTCCGAATGCATCTCGAACACCGGATCTGCGGAGATTTTCTACCAGCGCTATCTCAGGTATCGGCGCGCAGCCCTGATCGAATTGATCGCCGCCGGCCAGCAGGACGGAAGCATCGGCGTCGCCGGGACACCGGCAGACCTGTACGACGCGATCTATGGCAGCCTGTTCTACCGCTACATCTTCGGAATAAAGCCAATCTCGCCGGCGCAGGCCCGCAATCTCGTCGACAACCTCCTGATGATCAAGAACCGCTGACGCCGCGAGCCGCCTCGCGACGGAACCACGCCCACGTCTCCCGCGTCACGGCCCGATAGCCCTGCCCTCGGAAAACGATCCGGTCATCGACAATCCGGTTCAGCTTCGGCAACGCATGGAACGGGATCGAGGGGTAAGCGTGATGCTCGACGTGATAGGGCATGTTCCACGCGAACCACTTCATGACCATGCCGGTGTAGGTGGTGCGGGTGTTTTGGAACGCGCTGCGCGTCCGGTCGCATCCGGTATGCTCCGCATAGAGGTAGGGACGCAGGATGAACTGCCCGGCAAGCAAGGGAACGATCCAGACCCAGAAGAGGATCGCCGTGTGCAGGGCGAGCGAGGCCAGCAGCAGCACGACATAGCCGGCGACATACAGGCGCGCTTCCCTGACGACGATGTGACGCTTGTTCTCGGGAATCCAGGGCAGCGCAACCTTGCCGGTGAAGGCATGGCGAAGCATCAGCCATTCCCGGCCGGCAACCTGAAGCAGGCCGCTATAGGCGATCGCCAGTTGCGTATCCGAGGATGGCTTGAGGCCGACGACCAGCTCCGGGTCCTTGTCGGGATCCTGCGTGTAGCGATGATGGTCCCAGTGAAACAGGCAATAGTACTCGTAGCGGTGCGCGATCATGAAGGCGGACAGATGGCCCACGACAAGGTTCAGCGCCCGGCTCCGAAAGGCCGTCTTGTGCGCGGTCTCGTGCATCGGCATGAACAGGAAAGCCATGAAATAGGCCTGCAGGAGCATGAGCGGCGCGGCCCACAGCAATCCGTAAGACGAGGAGACGCGCCATATCAGGATCCCGACGACGACAATCGCGCCATAGTGGCTGATGGTGCGAACGGCCCCGCGAAGGTCCGATCGTTCGGATAGTTCGCGCAGCATGGCCGGGGTGAGCGGCTTCTCCCGGAGTTTCGGTTCGTCCGACGTCATGGTGTTCATGTTGCAATCGCCTCGCCAGATGATTTCAGCATTTCAACGCTGCAGCAGCACCGATATCTCGGCATTGATGAAGGCGCGGTCTGCGGGATTGTTGATGGGATTACCGGCACGGTGCCCATGGATCGAAGGGATCGGATGGAGCTCGGCCGACTTTGCGTTGACGAGTCCGCCGATCTCCGCCTCGTTGTCGCGCATATCGAAATAACGGTCCGTCTGCCCCGGCATCAGCAGCACCCGCGCCCTGATCGCGGCGAGCGCACGTCCGATGTCGCCGCCGAATTCTGGACACTGGCTGATATCGCCGCGCTGCCAGATCCCGATCTGCGCCAGCAGATTGTTGGCGTCACGCTTCGAGAAGGCGTCGTCCCAGGCGCGTGCGAGATAGTCTTCCAGCGAAGAAAAGCCGGCCTCGCGCCACGCCTCGTCGCGGTAGAAGGCATGCGACATCGCCCATCCGGCATAGACGCGCCCCATCGCGCGCAGGCCAGCCGAAGGCTTGTCGATGAAGCGGCCATCCCTGAACATCGGGTCCGCGGTCAGGGCGGCCTTCACGCCTTCGAGAAACACATGATTGTAGGGGGAACATCGCGCACTGCCGCAGACGATGGCGGCCCGTTCCACCATGTCGGGATAGCAGGCCGCCCAGTGATAGGCCTGCATGCCACCCATCGACCAGCCGTAGACCAGCGCAACGTTCGAAATTCCGAACTGCTCCACCAGAAGACGGCGCTGGACCGCGACCGCATCGTGATAGCTGATATCGGGAAACGGCGTGATGTCGGAATTGGACGGCGAGGACGACAGACCGTTGCCGAACAGGTTCGGGATGATGATGAAAAAGCGGTCCGGATCCAGCGCGCCGCCACGCTGGATCAGCCACTCGGTGTCATGGTGCTGGGCGCTGAACGATGTCGGGTAGACAATCACGTTGTCCTTCCGCGCGTTCAGCGTGCCGTAGGTCTTGTACGCGAGACGCATGGAACGGAAGACGACGCCCGACTGAAGCGCGACGTCGCCGGCCTCGAACAGGTGATGGTCGCTGACGGTCGTCATGTCGCCTTTCCGGTCCGCGCATTAACTGTACTTATGGTACATTATATGCGTTCGATTGCAAGCTCGCGGCAGGGCTGTGGCGCCGGCCAGCGTCGGTTGCCGCCTGTCCTGCCATTCAAGGAAGACGGGTTTGCAGCAACCTACAAGCAACGAATTGCTTTGAAGCCGATCGGCGCGAGGGGATCCTCCGCGAACACATCTTCCAGTGTCTTCGCGGAGACGGTCACCCTTCCCTTTCAGAGCGGGAGTTTTGCTCGCGTGCCTTCCGCAAGCGCCGGGGCTGGAAGGAGCGCGCTCCCTTACTCCGCCGGCGCGGCAGCGGGCACTTCCGAATGCGAGCTGTAGGCCACGCTGCCACTGGTCCTGGCCAGCGCGAACAGCCCTGCGGCCACCACGGCATAGGCCAGCGCCACGCCCGGCGTGACACCGAGGCCACCGCCGATGCCGACGGCCTCGCCGTGCATGAAACCGAAATAGGTCATGACCGCGCCGGCGAGCGCAAAGGCCGATGCCTTCATGAAATCGCGCTCGATCACGAACACGCCGATCGCGCCGAGCACAAGGCCTGCCAGGATCGCACCGCCGCCCATCACTTCCAGCCCGTGATAGAACACACCCTGCTGCGGCAACGAGGCGATGGCCGCGCTCTTCACCGCGGCCACCTTGTCGGCGGCAAGTCCGCCGACGGTTTGGGCTGCAGCCATGCTCGCACCCAGCATGGTGTCGATCTGCAGCTTGGCCCAGGCGGCCAGATGCGGCGTCAACGCCAGCACGACGGCGGGGGCGTGCTTGACCGGCGTGGTCTGGAACGCCTGCGCGCCGATCAGCATGCCGATATAGAGCAGGATCGGCGAGATCGCGACCACAGGCACCAGCGCCAGCAACACCGCGATGATGCCGAACCACGACAGCAACACCACCATGATCCCCGTTGCCGCCGAATAGCCGATCCGTCCCCCCATCGCCTTCCAGCCGGGATGACCGATATAGACGGCGTTGATGAAGGGATTGCCCATCAGGCAGCCGATCAGGCTGACGACGCCGTCGGCGGTCAGCACGCGCGTGGTCGGATATTCGTCGCCGGCCGCTTCCGCGCTCTCGACGTTATCCATGGCCTCGACGAGGTCGTAGATCCCGAACGGGATCGCGGTCACCAGGATGATGCCGAGGAATTCGAAGCCGGAGAAGACATGGCCGATGGCAGGCAACGGCACCGAGAAGCCGAAGTTCGCAAAGGCATCGCCGACGCCCTTGAGGCTCAAGCCGCCGAGCCCGAGGCCGAACAGGTTCGATCCCCATGCGATGATCATGCCGACCGCAATGGCGACGAGGCCGGCCGGCATGCCCTTCCAGTATTTCACGCCGCCGAACCAGCTCGCCAGAATGATGGCAAAGCACACCAGCCCGATCTGCGGCGTCATGTACATTTCCAGCGCCGGCCGCATCGATATGAAGGTGATGGAGACGCCGGCCAGCGTGCCGAGCAGCGCCGCGCGCGGGGTGATCTTTCGGATGTAGGGCGCGATGAAGCCGCCGATCATCAGGATAAAACTCTGGAAGAACACCCAGACCAGGCCGGCCGACCAGCCCTTGATAGGATCGCCGGTCTTGAGCGTGATCGGCAGCATGATCACGAAGGTGACGATGAACATGTGCGGCACGCTGACGCCCGACGGCAGCGCGCAGACGTCGCTGCGGCCGGTCTTCTGCGCCAGCCGGTAGGCGAGCCAGGCGTAGTAGAAGGTGGACAGGCACATCATCAGGCCGAGTGCCGGCAGGATACGGCCGAACACGATGCTGTCCGGCATCTTCAGCACGAAGCGCAACAGTCCGGTCAGCACCAGCATGTTGACGAGGATGTTGGTGCCGAAACCGAACAGGGCGTTCCAGTCGCCCGGCGTCCACAAGGCCGGCTTGAAACCCGCTACCCCCGATGTCCCCGTCGCGCTCGTGCTCATCGTGATGTCCCCGCTACTGCCGCCCTTGGAATCGCCGGTGAAAGTGCCTTGAGCACCGCGGCCGAGTCGGACACCCAGCCGAAGATGCCGCCCTGGGCCTTGATCATCTTCAGGCCCATCTCGTGAAACTCCGGAAAGTAGGACGCGCAGCCATCGGCGAGCACGACGCAGCGGTAGCCGCGGTCATTGGCTTCGCGCACGGTGGTGTTGACGCAGACCTCGGTGGTGACGCCGCAGACCAGCAGGTTCTCGATGCCGTAGCGCTGCAGCACGTCGCCGAGTTCGGTGGCGTAGAACGCGCCCTTGCCCGGCTTGTCGATCACGATCTCGCCGTCGAGCGGATAGAGTTCGGGGATGATGTCGTGGCCGGCTTCGCCGCGAATGAGAATGCGCCCCATCGGCCCGGGATCGCCGATCCGCAACGACGGCGCGCCGCGCTCGACCTTGGCGGGGGCGCATCCGAGAGATCAGGCAGATGGCCCTCGCGGGTGTGCACGACCAGCATGCCGGTTTCGCGCGCCGCGGCGAGCACGGCCGCGATCGGCTTCACTGCACGCGCAAGCTGCGAGACGTCGTTGCCGAGCGTTTCGCCGAAGCCGCCCGGCTCCATGAAATCGCGCTGCATGTCGATGATGAGAAGCGCGGTCGCCGCCCAGTCGAGTTCGATCGGCGTTGGCTCCGCTGCGAGCTTTGCTGAGTTCGTCATGACGTACGCGCCCCGAACGAGAGAACTCTTCGGGAGCGATCAAGCAAGGCGCGTGCCATTGTGTACAACGGCGTCGCGCGCCGGATGATCAAGGAATTGATTGTTCTTTCAACTCGTTGGGTATCGACGGTGCAGCGGCACGTTCTTCGTCCGACGCTTTACGGACGGGCACCTGCTCACTAACTGAGCAGCCGAGGCGAAAGATTCTGGACGATCCGCCGCAGCGCCAGCGCGCCACGCCGGAACGTCATCGTCCCCTGGAATCTCGGTGTGGCGAACACCCGCTTAGCTACTGACGGTTGCTGCGAGCTGATTCCGATCCAGCAACGGAGTCCCGAATGCCCTTTTCCAGACCGACAGGAAACGAGGAAACCAGGAGTGAGCAACGGCTCCCCGATACGCCCACGTCCGATATTTGAGACCGTTTTCCGAAAGCAGCTCCTGATAGCCGCCGTGGTTTTCGGTTGCAGCCCTGATGTCGCGCAGAATCTCGCGGGCGCAAGCCCGGTAGGTTTCGGTGCCCGAAGCCTCGTCGTACTCCAGCATCCGGTCGGCGAATTCGACGTTGAATGTCGGCCAGCAGGAACGTCCCTGGTAGGTCGGCGCCGCAATCCTGTGGATCATCTTGCGCAGCGGGTTATCAACGGAAACCAGGAAGTGGGACGTACCCGGTATTCGAAACCGCGGCTCCGCGATGACAATATCTGTCGTGGCTGCGAACAGCGCGCGTTCGGCTTCCTCGCTGAAATCCCAGAATCCCAGGTGCACGTTGACGAAATCCAGGGCGACGGAAGACGCAGGCGGTTCGCTGCGGGAATCCAGGGCGTGCCTGATATGGCCCTGCTGGCCGAACAGGGAGAGCAGTTGCTTCTTGTAGGCTGAAAGTTCGCGCCCAAGCAGGCGCTCCAGTTCGCGCTTGTCGATGACGCCGAGCTGTATGCCGCGCAGAAATGTCGCGTAGACACATGCATTGGTGACAAAGCGCATCCGCTCGGCGCGGGTGTCCGTTGCCGCGGAACGAGGTGCGGCCACGTCGCAAAGCAGGACCTCGACGCCATTGTCGTCGAACGGCTCCAGCGCATTGGCGAGTTCATACACCGCCCGCTTCAGGTCGTCGCGATATTCCGTTAGCAACAGGCGGCCAGCATGGGCGCCCTGCGACATCGCCACGTAGGGAGACGGCCTCTGGCTGGCGCAAATCAACTGTTCCAGGCCTGCCAGGATGCCCAGCAACGTATCCGAGGGCTGCGAGAAATAATTGACGCCGAGATATCGATCGCGCCCGGCGGGGACGATCGTGGTGGTGACGACCCCGGCACGAACGGCCTCCAGCATCAGGTGGACGCTCTTTTCGAGCAGCCGGACCCGGCGGACGGCATCCTCGAAGTCCATGATGGTCTCGGGATCGAGAACATCGGGATAAAACCAGGCGAAGTCGCGTGGATAATAGGCCGTCGCGTGCGGCGCCCCAGTGACGAGGAAGGCTTCCGTCTCGGAAAAAGCCCGGCCGATCGAATGCCTGTACAGCTCGCCGATGGCCGACGACGTTTGAGGCGCTTGCCGCAGCAGGCGATCGCCAAGAAAATTGACGGCCTGAAGCCCGTTGGCGACCCAGCTGGCAACCGGACCCTGGTGAAATCGATACGCGCGGCTTGATGAAAATGAGATGTGACGATTCATATGCCTGAAAGAGCGATGTCCTGAGGTGTCGAGATATCACGCGTTGGTAATTCAAGGGCGGACGATTCGTCCCCTATTGAAATATCGCGCGATGTCACATTTCATACATAATGCGCGCGGATTTCGACGGCATGAGCGCAAGGCCTTCAGGCCTTCGCCGAACCGCCCTCTTCGCGCGGCCGGAAATTCTCGATCAGCCGCAGCAGCACCCGCGCCCCGGCGTCGGCGTCGGCAGGCTCGACATGCTCGGCGGGGTTATGGCTGATGCCGCCGCGGCAGCGCACGAACAGCATGGCTACGTCCGCGATGTCGATCATCGCCATGCCGTCATGACCGGCCCCGCTCGGCAGTTCGAACACGCCATAGCCTTCCGCCGCAACGGCTTCGGCCACCTGCGCTTTCAGCCATGGCGCGCAGGGCACGGTGCGGTTTTCGTGGGTAACGTCGATCTGCAGCGCCAGCTTACGCCGTTTCGCGATCACCTCGATCCGCCGCACGATCTCGGCGACCGCGAGTTTGCGGTGCGTATCGGTCGGCGCGCGAATATCGAGGGTGAACGATACCTGCCCCGGTATGACATTGGTGGCGCCAGGCAGCGCGCTGATCGCGCCGACGGTGCCAACCAGGCCTGCGTCATCGGCCTTGCAGAACTCCTCGACTGCGACGATGCATTCGGCGGCACCGGCCAGCGCGTCGCGCCGCATCGCCATCGGCACCGTCCCGGCATGGCCGGCCATGCCGGTCAGGTTCGCCGCCAGCCGCGTCGCGCCCGCGATCGCCGTCACCACGCCGACCGCAAGGTTCTGCTGTTCCAGCACCGGTCCCTGCTCGATATGCAGTTCGACATAGGCATGCAGTTCGCGGCGCGTCCGCGCCGCCGCCCCGATATGATCAGGATCGAGGCCGAACTGCGCCATCGCCTCGCGCATCGAGAGGCCCGTGCGGTCACGCGCCTTGAGTGCACTCTCGTCGAAGGTGCCCGCGACCGCCCGGCTGCCGAGCAGCGTGGACGCGAACCGCACGCCCTCCTCATCGGCAAAGCCGACAACTTCGACCGCGAACGGCAGCCGCACGCCCCGCCGGTTAAGGTCGGCGACGCAGGCAATCGCCGTGATCACGCCGAGCGGTCCGTCCCATTTGCCGGCGTCGCGCACCGTGTCGTAATGCGAGCCCAGCATCAGGCAGGGCAGCCGCGGACCATCGCCCTCGTAGCGCCCGCAGACATTGCCGATGGCGTCGAGATGCGCGGCCATGCCGGCCTCGCGCATCCACGACAGCAGGAGATCCGCCGCGGCGCGATGCTCGGGCGAGAGGAATATCCGCGTCAGATTATCGCTCGTCTCCGAAATCGCTCCGAGCTGGTTGATCCGGCTGACGATTTCGGTGCCCAGCATTGGTTCAACCGATGTCGAAGGCGCTGTCGGCGAGGTGCGACAGATTGGCGTGCCAGTGCTGCGCGATCTGCAGCCTTGTCGGCACCCAGACGCGCTCATGCTTTGTGATATAATCGAGAAAGCGCTTCAAGGACGCCGCGCGGCCGGGCCGGCCGACGACCCGGCAATGCAGGCCGACCGACATCATCTTCGGCGCGGTCGCACCCTCGGCATAGAGAACGTCAAAACTGTCCTTGAGATAGGTAAAGAACTCGTCGCCACCGCCAAAGCCTTGCGCGTTGACAAAGCGCATGTCGTTGGCGTCGAGCGTATAGGGGATCACCAGATGCGGCTTTTGCCCGCGCGACCTGATCCAGTATGGCAGGTCGTCGGCGTAGGAATCGCACAGATATTGCAGACCGCCGGTTTCCATCAGCAGCCGCAGCGTGTTGATCGAGGAACGCCCGGTGTACCAGCCGAGCGGCGGCGCGCCGGTCGCCGCGGTGTGGACGCGGATCGCCTCCGCGATCTCGGCGCGCTCCTGCGCCTCCGACATGTCCTTGTGCTCGATCCATTTAAGGCTGTGGCTGGCGATATCCCAACCCGCTTCCTTCATGGCGGCGACCGCGTCGGGATTGCGCTGCAGCGCCGTCGCCACACCGAATACCGTGGCGGGCAGGTTTCGTTCGCTGAACATTCGCCACAGCCGCCAGAACCCGGCGCGCGAGCCGTACTCGAACATGGATTCGATGTTGGCATGGCGCTGACCCGGCCATGGCTGGGCACCCAGCACGTCGGACAGGAACGCTTCCGACGCGGAATCGCCGTGCAGGATGTTGTTCTCGCCGCCCTCCTCGAAATTCACCACGAACTGGACCGCGACGCGCGCCCCGCCCGGCCATCGGGGATCTGGCGGGTTGCGGCCGTAACCGCGGAGATCGCGCGGATAGCCGGCGTCTGCCACGTCAGACTTCCTCGAAACGGATTTTCTGCGCACCCTTCCACAACACGGTCTTGCCGAAGGGCGTCAGGTTCTCCAGGCCCGAGGTCAGCGTGATGAAATGGTTGCCGGCGAGCTGGCCCATCTTGCTGGCAAAATGCACACCACCATAGGCCAGCAGGATTTCGGTCTCGCTGATACCGCCGGGATAGAGGATGACCTGGCCGGGCGCGGGATAGCTGGTGTGGTTCTCGTAGGAGACGCCGAAATCCAGATCGCCGAGCGGCATCCACACCGCCTCGCCGCTCCAGCGCACATGGATGGCCTGGCTTTCGAACGGCATCGCCTTGCGAAACGCGGCCACCGTCTTGGGCGCCAGCGCCTCCTCGAAACGGGCCTCGAAGGTGAATTCGCCGGCACGGACAATCAGTTGGCTCATCGATCTCTTCTTCTGGATGCAAATGCGAAAGTGGTTTCGCCATATCCATTGCAGCCGAAACAACCGGAAGCAAGGGCGTTTCCGGCCACCCGGGTGGTTCGGCAAGGAACTGCCGGGCGAAATCAGCCGACGCGAATACGGTATCGAAGAACCTGCTGCGTTCCCGGCGGGATGTGCATCAGCCCCGGCTTGTCGGCGAATTCGCCGTCGAAATCCGCCGGGCTCGCGAAGCCGCGCCAAGGCTCGATGCAGAGAAAGGCTGCGCCTCCGGGCTTCGACCAGACCCCGAGTTCGCGAAATCCCTCCCAGGAGATGTCGATCGACGGCCCCCGATCGCTGGCGTAGCGAACCGACGAGCTTGCGATCCGGTCCATGATGACAGCGTCGTCGGCAAACAATGCTTCCGACAGCGGCATGACCTTGTCGCGAACGGGGGATGGTTCCGGCTCTTCCCGCAACAGCCCCCCTGTGAGGCGCCGGATCGGTGCGACTTCCTCGGCATCAAACGTGAGGCGGTAGTCTTGCTTGGCCAGTTCGGGCAGCAGCGGCCAGTTGAACGCCGGATGCGCGCCAATCGAGGCCGGCAGCATCTCGTCGCCGGGATTGTGGACCTCGAACGTGACGTGCAGGTCAGCGCCCTCCGCCTCATAGGTGACGGCAAGCCGGAACGCGAACGGAAAGCGCGACCGGGTCACGTCGCGGTCGGACAGCACCAGTTTGCAGGAGGTCGGTCCGCGCTCGGCCCATTCAAAGGGCTGATCGCGGGCAAAGCCGTGCTGCGTCATCGGGTAGGTCGCGCCGCGATACCGCAGTTCGTCGTTGTTCAGGCGGCCCACGATCGGAAACAGCACCGGAGAATGGCGCGGCCAGGCCGGACCGGCCTGCCACAGCAGTTCGCGACCCTCGGCATTCCTGAGCGAGCACAGTTCGGCGCCGGCGGCCTTGATGGTGGCTGAGATTGCCGCGCTTCGCAGCGTATGGATCATATCGAAAACCGCGCAGTCGGCGGGCAGCCGTGCCGGACCCGCCGGCGGCGATCCTGGCCCGCTCCCGCTCCTCATAATTCATGACAACGATCGCAGCAACCGGCGCAGCGTGCGTATCGATCCGTACCAGGATCAACGAGAAAGAAGTCGCGCCGGAACAATGCCGAAGCGACGGCCTGCCGCGAACAGGACGCATAAGCGCACGACGCTAAGTGCTTGCATTCCCCGGTCGTTACGCGTTTCATCGTTGCAACATAAGGGATCCGGGAAACACCCATGCCAGCCAGAATCCTCGGTATGATCGGCACCCAGCAGGAGGGCATCGCGGTCCACCTGATCAAGGGGCAGATATCGCGCGAATGGGTGATCGACTTCACCCGCCTGCACGAGCAGTGGAACTACGATGCCGTGCTGGTGGGATATTACGCCTCGGCGGCCGAAGGTTTTGCGATTGCGCTTTATGCGGCCGACCACACCGAGCGCATCCAGTTCCTGATCGCCCACCGGCCGGGCTCGGTGGCGCCGGCGCTGGCGGCGCGGCAGGTCGCGACCTTCGACCAGCTCACGCAGGGCCGGATGTCGCTCCATATCATCGCCGGCACCAGCGACCAGGACCAGGCCAGCGAAGGCGACTTCCTGCCCAAGAACGACCGCTACCGGCGCGCCGGCGAGTATCTCGAAATCATGCGCCGGCTCTGGACCAGCGACAGTCCCGTCAATCATCATGGCGAATTCTATCGGCTCGAGGGCGGCTACTCCGACATCAAGCCGTGGCAGCAGCCCTATCCTTCCCTGTTCTTCGGCGGCTCCTCGGAGGGCGCGCTGGAGATGGGGGCGAAGCATTGCGACGTATTCGCGATTTTCGGCGAGCCACTGGGGGAGACGCGGGAACGGGTCGTGGACTTTCGGCGGCGGGCGGCCGCCTTTGGCCGCCGGGTCGGCTTCAACATGTCGCTGCGGCCGATCATGGCGGAAACCGAGGGCGCGGCCTGGGACAAGGCGAATGCGCTGCTGGCCGACGTCGAACGCAAAACCGGCGCCGCGCCGCAGCCGACCAACCATTCCGCCGAGCGGCTGCTCGGCTACGCCGCACGCGGCGACGTGCATGACGAACGGCTCTGGATGGGGATCGCCCGCGCCACCGGCGCACCGGGCAATACCTCGTGTCTGGTCGGCACGCCGGAACAGATCGCCGCCGCCGTGCTGGAATATTACCGGCTCGGAATTCATTCGTTCCTGCTGCGCGGCTTCGAGAATCCGCACGACACGGTGGCGATCGGCCGCGACCTGATCCCGCTGATCAAGCGGGGCGCGCTCGAGATCGACCGGCAGGCCGAAGCCGCCGAGTAGCGATGGCATCGAAAATCTGCAAACCACCTCAGGATGCCGGCGCAAGACCCTGGCAGCTCACGAAGAAAAGCATGAAAGAAATGACATGAAGGCGGTCGTTGTCGAGAACTACGATTCGATCGACGGCATCGCGATCAAGGAAGTGAAGCTGCCGGACGTCGCCAGCGGCGAAGTCCGGGTCAGGATCGGCGCCGCCGCCGTCGGCTTCGTCGACGGGCTGAAGGTGCAGGGATTGTACCAGACCAAGGACCCGTTGCCGTTCGTGCCGGGGACTGAATTTGCCGGCATCGTCGATGCCGTCGCCGATGACGCCAGCGCATTCAAGCCAGGCATGCCCGTGATCGGCATGACGCGGTCCGGCGCGCTCGCCGAGTACATTTCGGTGCCGTCGGCGGTGCTCAAGCATTTGCCGGCACAGGTCCCGTTCGAGGCCGGCGCGTCGTTTCAGGCCAATTATCTTACCGGCCTTTACGCGCTCGACGCGCGCGCCGCATTGCGCGCGGGCGAAACGCTGCTGGTGCTTGGCGCGGCCGGGGGCGTCGGCATCGCGGCGGTGCAGATCGGCAAGCTGATGGGCGCGCGGGTGATCGCCGCCGCATCGACGGCGGAAAAGCGCGACTTTGCGGTCCAGTTCGGCGCCGACGAAACCATCGACTACACCCAGGCCGACTGGCGGGATACGCTCAAGACGCTGACCGGCGGCCACGGGCCGGATGTCATCTTCGATCCCGTCGGCGGCGAGGTCGCGCTGCAGGCCTTCCGCTCGATCGCCTGGCGCGGACGCCATCTCGTGGTCGGGTTCGCTTCCGGCACCATTCCGGCGCTGGCGTTCAACCTGCCGCTGCTCAAGGGCGGCGCGCTGCTCGGCGTCGACCTTGCCCAGATCCAGAAGCGCGAGCCGGAGACGCATACCCGGCTGATCGCGCAATTGTTCGATTGGCTGGCCTCGGGAAAATTGCAGCCCGTGGTCGGCAAGGTGGTGCCCTTCGAGAACTTCCGCGAGGCGTTCAAGACCATGCAGTCACGGTCGGCGCTCGGGAAGATGATCATCACATTCGGCTGAGCCGACGCCGGCCCGCCCGCAGTACCTCGACAGGAAAGACTGATGCCTCCGGAAGACACCGCCAACGCGCCCCGCCGCCGCCATCTGCACACGCGCTCGATCGAATGCAACGGCTACATGCGGGACGACGGCCTCTGGGAAGTCGAGGCGTGGTTGCGGGACACCAAGCCCTTTACCCAGCCCGCCGGCCATTTTCGCGACGAACTCAAGCCTGGAGACCCGGTGCACGACATCGGCGTGCGGCTGGCAATCGACGACAGCATGACCATCCACGAGGCGCAGGCAATGCTGCGCGCGACGCCCTACCCCACCTGCAGCGGAGTCGAGCCGATCCTGCAACGCCTGGTCGGCGAACGGGTCGGTCCCGGCTGGCGCGAACTGGTCCGACGCAAGATCGGCCGGATCGAGACCTGCACGCACCTGATGGAATTGCTCGGTCCCGCCGTGACCACGCTGTACCAGACCATGTCGCAGGGCAAGGACCCGGAAGGCCGGGACACGCTGGAGGACCAGCAGAACTCCGGCAAGCGGCCGTTCTTTATCGGCGGCTGCCACTCCTGGCGCACCGACGGGCCGGTCGTGGCGGCGATGTTTCCGCAGTTCGCGACCAAGCCGGCAGCGAAGGATTAGTAGGGCGGCGAGGATACGGCCGCTTCGTCGTCAGAAAGCCGCAGGCTTGACAAGTAAGCAATCTGTAGTTGTATTTTCTGGTATTTTTCCGAACGACAGCGCGCAGGGGATTTCATGTCCAGGATTGCTGCATGGCTGATGTGGTCCGTGAAGGCGCTGGCATTCTCCATCGTGGTGGGACTGGCTGCGGCGATCTATTTTCATCGCGACGTGATCGACGCCATCTACAAGAACGTCGACGATATCGTTGATGGTGAGATGCCGCCCACCGTGACAGCCTTTCAATCCGGGCCGGAGATCGTCAGCACGATCGGCGGCAGCGGCGAGGGCTTGAACTGCAGCCTGCCCTCGCTAGCAAACATGTTCTTCGACAACAGCTCGAATTTGGCCGGCAAGCGCCATCTGGTGCTGCAACGCTTTCGGCAAGCATGCGTCTTTCACGATCTGTGTTATCGCCACGGTCTCGCGACCTATGGCTATAACCAGAACGATTGCGACCGTGTCTTGCAGAACGAGGCGTTTCGGCTTTGCCTGTACATCCGAAACGGCAACACCGAAAGCAGTTCGGCGCGCTGCCAGACCGATTCAAAAATGATTCTGGCGGGCGTGAGCATCGGCGGCTCCGAGGCTTATCGTGCCTGGGACCGATCGACCTACTTCGAATTCGCCTCCGATCCTGCACGATCGTCCAAATTCTCGGTCGCCCGGGTGGTCGACCACCCCTTCAAGCAGGTCGATCCGGCCAAATATGGCGACGAATCCGATCAGGTCATTCTGACGTTCACCAACGTCCGGTCCAATCTCACTGTGAGTTGCGTGACCTGCAAGGACGCACCGGTGTTCCAATGGACCCGCGACCCCAACGAGGTCAGCGCCGAACTCCGGTCCGTTGGATTCAAGAGCCTGCCGGAAGCCCTGCTACGGCGCGAAGAGCAAATGCTGTCGGCGACCGGTCCAGTGTGGCTGCCACCGCGCCGGCGGCACGCCGCGCCACATCTGCTGATCGATAGCGACGGCAAGAATCATCTGATCTGGATGAGCCGCAACAATCCTGAGGATACGATCTCCTGCATCGTGCTGACCGATGCCGCGGAATTGCTCACGCACACGCTGCCGAAGCGGGACTTTTGCGGAATCGGCGCGGGTTCGCAACTGACCATGGTGGAGGTCGACATGTTCGCTACCTCTCCGCTTCCCATGGAGATTCCGGGGCGGCCGCCACAGGATCGTATCTTCACGACCGGCCTAACCGCACAAAAGACGACGGATCATAGTTTGAGCTTCTGTTCGCGCTCGGCATCGAGAGCGGTAGACCACCAGAACAAGGACAAGCATGACGACCAGGCCAAGTGCCCACGACTGATCGGAGAACGGGTTGCCGCCGGGGCCGGTCTTGGCGCGTTTCAGAATTTCGCCGTGGTGCGGCTGGGGCAGCAGATTCTTGTTCGCGCGCGATGTTGTACTGCCGCCCGGATCGGTGCCAACCTCGATCAGCCAGCAGCTGTTCGGCGAAACCTACTCGCCCAGCGGTGTCATGTTGAAGATTGACCTTGCCCCGCCCGCCACAGCGGACGGACCACTGGTGCCGACGATCCAGAAGATCGTGCCGTTCAGAATTGACGACAGCTTCGATCCGATGATGCCGATCTCGCGAAAGAAGGATGACCTGCGATTTCTCAGCCTGCAAACCTCGAAGGAAACCGTCGGCGTTCGTTCGATCGACTTTGCCAGAGACACTCCCGTGGTTGACAGCGTGAGCCTGACCGTGAACGACGCGGCCGTGGACCTGCACAGGTCCTGGGGGTTGAGGCCGGTGATCGTGATGGAAACCAAGGGCGGCGAGCCAAAGACCAAACTCGTGTTCTCGAGGGCCGAAATCGCGGTCGAGCCGGGCAAGCCCATCGCCCCGGCTACGAATAATGAGTTATTGAGGCTGGAGACGCTAGTGTTCGAGCGCGACGCGACCGCCGGTTCGGAAATGCCGTTCACGAGAACGGGCGGTGCAACGTGTCAGGTCACATACACGTTCAAGGTCAACACCGACTATCCCTGCTATCGCGCCTTCGATCCGGAGCGGCCGATGCGGTCATCGCCGGCGGCGAAAATGCAAGCCTCCCAACTGCTGGTCGGACACTTTGCAGGGCGTGACGGTCACGGAATCGCGTTCCCGGACGTTTGTCGAAGGGTTGACCCTCTCGTCCTGCGGCCGAAAGGCGACACCTTCGTGCCCACCATCGATACCGTCGGAGAGGAATACGACATCAAGCGCAGCGTCGTGTGCGAACCACTTTTCCGGCGGGAGGACATCACCGGACCGATCAGGTCCAAACCGGCTGCGGAGCAGCCGCCGCCGGCGGGTTAGTCGCACGGCTCCGCCTTCACCACCTCGGTATGCGGATCGCCCGCGGGCAGGATGTCCCTGATGTAGTCGCGAGTCTTCCACTCCGGCGGGGGCGGCGTGCCATCCCCTTCGCGCGGCACGTGGGGCGATGCCCCGGCGGCGGCGAGATCGGGTACATAGCGCGGACAGTTCGGATAGATCTCGCATTCGATCCGCACCACCAGTTGCGCGCCGAAATGACGGGCTTTCGCCGCCGCGTCATCCAGAACGGAGGCCCGGCCGTTGATCCGGATGCGCCGGCTCCTGCCGTCGAGCCGCACGAACAGCAGGCCGACATTGGGATTGCGCGAGAGGTTGCCAAGCGTCCGGTACATCGAGTTTCCGTCATACTCGGGATATTCGATGACGTTCGGGCCGACGATTTTTACGAAGCCGGGATCGCCTGACTTGATGTTGCAGTCGACATAGTCGTTCCAGGACGAGCCGATGAAGAAGAACGGCGACGTCTCGATCATTTCCTTCTCGTCGTCCCAGAATTCGTAATGCTTGCGGTGCCGCTCGATCGCATCTGCCACGCGCCGCCCGTCGAACCTGTCCTGCAGTTCGCTCATGCCTTCGTGATAAAACGGCCGCTGCCACATCGATCGCGCTCCCTGGTTGCCGGAGAACTGTATCGCCGATCCCCTCGGGGGGCCAAGACACGCGCGCTCGCAGCCCGGTTCGCCTCGCAGGCATTCCCTCAGAATAGATATCTGAGATATCACTTATTGACATCTGAACATCAATAATTAGGATGCAGGAATGATGTCCAAAATTGGCCCAAGCCTCGCCGGCGAGGCAGATTGATGATCACTGCGGCTCAATTGCGGGCTGCCAGGGTGCTTCTCGGCATGGATCAGCGTCGGCTCGCGGAGTTGTCGGGGCTTTCGGTGCCGACCATCCAGCGCATGGAAGCAAGTGAGACAATGATCAGGGGCAATGTCGATTCGCTGGTGAAGCTGATCACCGCGCTCGAGGCCGCCGGCATCGAATTGATCGACGATGGCGCGAGCAGCGACGGCGGGGGGCGCGGCGTGCGGCTGAGGGACGTTTCCAGACGAGCCCACCCGGAAGGTGAGCCAGAAGAAGTGGCATCGAGCGGAGCGAGGACGCGCAAATAATGTCCGCCGTCGCCCTGCAAATGGTTTGTATCGCCGGATTGCTCGGACTGGCCGTGCTGGCGATCGCTCTGAGCCGATCGAAGGTCTCGACGACCGTCATCTACGGCGCGACGCTGGCCGTGTCGGCGATGGCACTGGCCGGCGCGTTGCGCAGCCTGCTCGGCGGCGCCGCTGACGCCACTACGCTCACCCTGCCGGTTGGATTGCCGTGGCTTGGCGCACACTTCCGTCTCGATGCGCTGGCTGCGTTCTTCCTCGTCGTCGTCAATCTGGGCGGGGCATCGGCAAGTCTCTATGGCCTCGGCTACGGAAATCATGAACCCGCGCCGCATCGCGTGCTTCCCTTCTTCCCCGCCTTTCTGGCCGGCATGAACCTCGTGGTGCTGGCGGACGATGCATTCTCCTATCTGCTGTGCTGGGAATTCATGTCGCTGGCGTCGTGGGCGCTCGTCATGGCGCACCATCGCGAACCCGGCAACGCCAAGGCCGGTTACGTCTATCTGGTGATGGCAAGCTTCGGCACGCTCGCTCTGCTGCTCGCCTTCGGCCTTCTGGCAGGACCGGCGGGAGACTACGGATTTGCGGCCATTCGCGCCGCGCAGCACACGCCCTATGCGGCGACGCTGGTGCTGGTCCTGATGCTGCTCGGCGCGGGTTCCAAGGCTGGCCTCGTGCCCTTGCATGTCTGGCTGCCGCTCGCCCACCCGGCCGCTCCGAGCCACGTTTCCGCGCTGATGAGCGGCGTCATGACCAAGGTCGCGATCTACGGCTTCATCCGCGTCATGTTCGATCTGCTGGGATCGCCGACCTGGCCGGCCAGCGTGGTCGTGCTGTTCCTCGGCAGCATCACTGCCGTCATGGGTATCCTTTACGCCATGATGGAGAAGGACCTGAAGCGCCTCCTGGCCTACAGCACCATCGAAAATATCGGCATCGTCTTTGTCAGCCTCGGCCTTGCCATGGCGTTCCAGGCGAATGGCCTGAAGATGGCGGCCGCGCTCGCCTTCACGGCCGCCCTGTTTCACGCGCTCAACCACTCCTTCTTCAAGAGCCTGCTGTTCTTCGGCGCCGGCGCCGTTCTGACCGCGACGGGCGAGCGGGACATGGACAGACTGGGCGGCCTCATTCACCGCATGCCGTTTACGAGCTTCGCCGTTCTCGTCGGCTGCGTCGCGATCTCGGCGCTGCCACCGTTCAACGGCTTCGTTTCGGAGTGGCTGATCTTCCAGGCTGTGCTGCAAAGCCCGGAACTGCCGCAATGGCCGCTGAAGATCATGGTGCCCGCGGTCGGCGCGATGCTCGCGCTTGCGGCTGCGCTGGCCGCAGCCTGTTTCGTCAAGGCCTACGGGGTGACGTTTCTCGGGCGATCTCGCAGTACCGCGGCGGAAACCGCCAATGAAGTCGATCGCTTCTCGCTCGCGGCCATGTTCATCCTCGCCGCACTTTGCCTGCTGGCGGGAATCCTGCCGGGACTGGTGATCGACGCGCTGGCGCCGGTCGCGACCCAGATCCTCGGCAGCCACATGCCGGCGCAGGCCGGGCAACCCTGGCTTTCGATCGTGCCGATTGCGGAGGGCCGCAGTTCGTACAACGGATTGCTGGTGATGGTGTTCATCACCGTGACCGCCTCGCTGGCGGTGTATGCCATCCATCGCTTCGCCTCCCGCGCCTTGCGGCGCGGGCCGGCGTGGGGATGTGGCTTCTCCGACGCAACGCCCGCCGCGCAATATTCGGGCGTCAGCTTTGCCCAGCCGATCCGCCGCGTGTTCGGCACGCTGCTGTTCCACGCCCGCGACCATGTCGAGATGCCGCCGCCGGGAGACATCCGGCCGGCACGGCTGCGGATCGAACTGCACGACCTGGTCTGGAACGGAATCTATGCGCCGATCGTGGATGCCGTCGGCTTTACGTCCACGCGGCTCAACCGCCTGCAATTTCTGACCATCCGGCGATATCTCAGCCTGGTCTTCGCCACCCTCGTCACCCTGCTGCTGGTGCTCGCGATATGGTCGTGATCTCGGACATCATCGTGCAAGGCGTGCAGATGCTGCTGGTGCTGCTGCTCGCCCCGCTCCTGACCGGCTACGTGCGCAAGATCAAGGCCCGGCTGCTGCGCCGCCAGGGGGCCTCCGTCCTTCAGCCGTATCGCGACCTGCTGCGGCTGTTGCGCAAGGAAGTGGTGCTGGCCGACAACGCGTCGTGGCTGTTCCGCGTCACGCCCTATATCACCTTCGCCGCGATCTGGGTCGCCGCCGCACTGGTGCCGACTTTCGCGACCGGGCTGTTGTTCAACTGGACCGCGGATCTGATCGCCATCGTCGCGCTGCTGGGAAGCGCGCGCTTTTTCCTCGCGCTCGCGGGAATGGACGTCGGCACCAGCTTTGGCGGGATCGGCTCCAGCCGCGAAGTGATGATCGCAGCACTTGCCGAGCCCGCCATGCTGCTGATCGTGTTCTGTCTGGCGCTGGTCGCCGGCTCGACGCAACTCTCGACCGTCTCCCACTTCCTGGCGTCATCCCATGTAGGCCTGAGGGTATCGCTCGGCATGGCGCTGGTTGCGCTGTTCATGGTGGCGATCGCGGAGAACGCGCGAATCCCGGTCGACAACCCGGCAACGCACCTCGAACTCACCATGGTGCATGAGGCGATGATCCTGGAGTATTCGGGACGCCATCTCGCGATGATCGAACTCGGGGCGTTCCTCAAGCTGCTGCTCTATGTCTCGCTGATCGCCTGCGTGTTCTTCCCCTGGCAGATCGCACTGTACGGCAGCGGTGCGTTGTCATACGCGATCGGCGCCGGCGTCTATATCGCCAAGCTGGCGCTTGCGGGCTTTCTGCTCGCGCTGTTCGAGACCGCCACGGCAAAGATGCGGGTGTTCCGCGTCCCGCAGTTTCTCGGCGCAGCCTTCATGCTGGGCTTGCTCGGCACCCTGCTCCTGTTCGTCTCGAGGAGTTTCTGATGCAGATGCACAGCCTCGCCTTCGACGTCTCGCACACGCTGGCCGGCGGACTTGTGCTGATCAGCCTGATGATGCTGTATCAGGACCGGCTCTATTCGCTGCTCAACGTGTTCGCGCTCCACGCTCTGGTGCTGTCGCTTTCCGTCGCCTGGCAGGCATTCATCCAGGACGCGCCCCATCTTTATGTTACGGCCGTCATCGCCCTGGTCTTCAAGGCGATCGTCATTCCGGTGGCGCTGCACCGCATCGTCAAGCAGCTCGGAATTCACCGCGATATCGAATCCGCCGTCGGGATCGGCCCGACCATGCTCGCCGGGATGGGGCTCGTCGCGCTCTCCCTGGTTCTCATGCTGCGGGTGACGAGCGATGCCGACCCGCTGGCGCGCGAGGATCTCGCCTTTGCGCTGTCGGTCGTGCTGCTCGGGCTTCTGGTCATGGTGACCCGCCGCAATGCCGTCAGCCAGGTCGTCGGATTCATGTCGCTCGAAAATGGACTGGTGCTGGCGGCAACCGGCGCCAAGGGCATGCCGCTGGTCGTCGAGATCAGCGTCGCCTTCTCGATCCTGATCGCGTTCATCGTGATCGGCATCTTCCTGTTCCGAATTCGCGAACGCTTCGATTCGGTGGATGTCTCCGCACTCGACGACTTCCGGGGCGAACGCCGATGAACCTGTCTTACTTCGATCCCGTTACGGCTGTTCTGCTGATCCCGATCGGCTCGGCGGCGCTGCTCGCCGTCCTGCCCGACTACCGGCTGACGGCGCGGCTGAATGTCGTTGCCAGCCTCGCGACGTTCCTGTCGGCGCTGTCCCTGTTGGTGATCGAACGGCCCTCCCCCGGGCCGTACGTGCTGATCGACGATTTGAACATCGTCTTTATCGTACTCAATACTTTCGTTGGATTCACCACCAGCATCTTCAGCGCCAGCTACATCGCGCACGAACTGGAAGCCGGCCGGCTTACGCCGGTGTACCTGCGTTTCTACCATGCCATGTACCAGACCATGATGTTCGGCATGAACCTGGCCTTCGTGTCGAACAATATTGGACTGCTATGGGTGGCGGTCGAACTCGCGACGCTGACGACGGTGCTGATGGTTGGTATCTATCGTACCCATGCAGCGCTCGAAGCCGCCTGGAAGTACTTCATCCTGGGCAGCGTCGGAATTGCGCTCGCCTTGTTCGGCACGATCCTGGTCTATATGGCGGCGCGCCCGGTCATGGGCGAAGGCCAGGACGGCATGGTCTGGACGCTGCTGGTCGAACGCGCCGCGAGTTTCGACGCGGCCCTTCTCAACGTCGCGTTCGTATTCCTGTTTCTCGGCTACGGCACGAAGGTTGGCCTCGCGCCGCTGCACGCCTGGCTGCCGGACGCGCACGCCGAAGGTCCGACACCGATATCAGCCGTGTTGTCAGGCCTGCTGCTGAACGTCGCGCTCTACGCGCTGCTGCGCTTCAAGATACTGCTGACCGCCAACCCGGCCTCGATTGCCCCCGGTCCGCTGATGGTGACGATGGGCCTGGTCTCGCTGATCTTCGCGGCCTTCATGCTGTACCGGCGCCGCGACATCAAACGCCTGTTTGCCTATTCCTCGATCGAACACATGGGGATCATCGTGTTTGCGTTCGGCATGGGCGGCCCGCTCGCCAATTTTGCCGGGCTTCTGCACATGGTGATGCACAGCCTGACCAAGTCGGCAATCTTCTACGCCGTCGGGCACATTTCGCAGATCAAGGGCACTCAGCGGATTTCGAGGATTCGCGGCCTGACGGTGACCCACCCGGCGCTCGGCTGGGGGCTGGTGGTGGGCGTTGTCGCGATCGCCGGACTGCCCCCGCTCGGGATCTTCATGAGCGAATTTCTCGTCGTGAGCTCTACCTTCGCAAGGCAGCCGTTGCTTGCAATCGCGCTGGTGTTCGGGCTGTTGCTGGCCTTCGGCGCATTGACGTTGCGCCTGACCAGCGTCGCCTTCGGCGAGCCGCGCGGCAGCACGGCCCCGGCCGACGCCTCCTACGTTCCGATGTTCGCGCATCTCTCACTGGTACTGGGCGCGGGAATTTATCTTCCGGCTCCGCTGGTGGTCTGGTTCCAGAACGTGGCTCAGCTCCTTGGATAGGAACGAATCGATATGCCGTCGCTGATCGATCTGATGCTGGAGGGCCGCAGGGTCGGGCAATGCGGCCCGTGGCCCCGCGTCGTGGTCGATGCCTCGGTCTGGACGTTTGCCGCGAGCGAGTTGGCGCATGGACGCTGGAGCCTGCTCGGCCTTTGGGGCGAACCCGCAACGGTGCACATGGCGATCATGGATGGACAGACCACCGAGATCGCCGTCGTCAGCCTGGATTGCCCCGGCCGCAGCTTTCCCTCCGTCGGCAGCTATCACCCGCCGGCACTGCGGCTGGAAAGATCGATCAATGACCTGTTCGGATTGTCAGCCGAAGGCTCGCCCGACGCGCGACCGTGGCTCGATCACAACCGTTGGGGCGTACGTTTTCCGCTGGGCGGTCGGATCGACGCGTTGCCGAAGGCGGCGCCCTATCGTTTCCTGACGGCGGAAGGCGACGGACTGCACCAGATTCCTGTCGGCCCGGTGCATGCGGGGATCATCGAGCCCGGGCATTTCCGTTTCACCGCCAGCGGCGAGACCGTGGTCCGGCTGGAACAGCGGCTTGGCTACGTCCACAAGGGCATTGACGGGCTGATGGCCGGCGCCAGCCTGGCGCGCGGCGTCCAACTCGCCGGCCGCGCCTCGGGCGACAGCACCGTCGCCTATGCTTATGCGTTTTCGCGTGCGACAGAGGCTGCCCTGGAACTGGCAGTACCTGAACGCGCTGTGTTCCTGCGCGCGCTGCTCGCAGAACTCGAGCGGCTCGCCAACCACCTCGGCGACATCGGCGCCATCTGCAACGACGCTTCGTTCGCTCTGATGCACGCGCATTGCGGCGTGTTGCGCGAGAGCGTGCTGCGCGCGGCCGCCAAAGCCTTCGGCCATCGCCTGATGCGCGACATCATCGTGCCCGGCGGATTGAGCCGCGACATCGGCGATGACGGGGCCGAGACCATCCAGGCCACGCTGGACAATATCCGCTTACGCTTTCCTGCGCTCGTCGAACTGTACGACAACACCGCTTCGCTGCAGGATCGCACTGTCGATACCGGCGTGCTGAAGCCGCCACTCGCCAGTCAGTATGCGGCCGGCGGCTATATCGGACGCGCCTCGGGCCGTTCATTCGATGCGCGCCGGACGCTGGCCTATCCGCCTTACGACTGTCTGCGCTTCGACGTTCCTGTCCTCAACGAGGGCGACGTCA
The DNA here is from genome assembly GCA_963823485.1 of uncultured Alphaproteobacteria bacterium. Taxonomy (GTDB): domain Bacteria; phylum Pseudomonadota; class Alphaproteobacteria; order Rhizobiales; family Xanthobacteraceae; genus Bradyrhizobium. Next base: position 190,017 of record CAWGLP010000021.1, on the reverse strand, counting down.
ACGCGCGGGTCTGGATCAGGGTACGCGAGGTCGAGCAAAGCCTTGCACTGATCGATCAGATCCTGAGCCAGCTTCCCGAAGGCCCGACAAGCACGCCTGCGGCCCACCGCGACGAACCGCGGGAGGGCATGGCGATCGTGGAGGGATTCCGCGGAGACGTTCTGATCTGGCTGCGCTTGCGCGACGGCCTGATCGAACGATGCCATATGCGCGATCCCTCCTGGTTTCAATGGCCGCTGCTCGAGGCCGTGATCGAAAACAACATCGTCGCGGACTTTCCGCTCTGCAACAAATCGTTCAACTGCTCGTATTCGGGCCACGACCTCTAGGGATTCTACGCGATGCGCAGGCTGCTGTTCGAAAGCGTGTTTCGCCGGCCGCTCACCGAGCGCGCGCCATCACCCGATGACGCCGCCGTGGCGGAGCTTGCAACCGCGCTCGGACAGGCCGCGCGGCGGCGGCTCGGCCGGAGCCTGTCGATCCGCGAGGTCGATGCCGGATCCTGCAATGGATGCGAGCTGGAAATTCACGCGCTAAACAACGCCTATTACGACGTCGAGCGCTTCGGCCTGCGTTTCGTCGCCTCGCCACGCCATGCCGACGTCTTGATGGTGACCGGGCCCGTGACGAAGAACATGCGTCAGGCGCTGGAGCGCACCTATGATGCCACGCCCAATCCGAAATGGGTGGTCGCTGTCGGCGATTGCGCGCGGGACGGCGGGTGTTTTGCCGGCAGTTACGCGATCGTCGGCGGCGTCTCCGCGGTCGTGCCGGTCGATCTCCACATTCCCGGCTGTCCGCCCACCCCGACAGCCATGCTGAAAGGTCTCCTCGCACTGTTGGAACGAGTGGACGCCGTTGCGCGGTAAGATGTTTTAGCGAACCCGCTCCAGCACCCGCGAGGTCTTCGGTTGGCGAACCGTCTTGACCTTCATCTTCGGGTCTGTGACATGCTCTCGCAGGCGCACACCTCGCCCCCCGGTAGCGCTCGCGGCGCCCGGATTGATCAACTCAATCCCCGCATGCTCGAGCGCGGAAATCAGTTTCATGAGGGAATCGACGTTGGCGCGGATGACACCATCGCTGGCTTCCATGCGCTGGATGGTCGGGACCGAAAGGTCCGCCAACTCGGCCATTTGCCGCTGATCGATGTCCAGCAGAGCGCGTGCGGCCCTGAGTTGATTGGCGGTAATCATGGGACGGCTCTCTCGGCTCCGGACCAAATATAATTAGACCATCTGAATTACTGTCTCAAGCATCAATTCAGAGGTTCAGTATATCATATGCGTCCGTTTGGCATCCGATTCACGACATGATAAGCGATGCTTCATACATATTATTTGATGCATGGTGATCGGAATTGCGGCTGCTGGGGCGCTATCAGGGCAGGAACGGCGCAATCGAGATTGTCGAATGCTCGGCGGATGGAACGCGGATTTATTTCGAGGAGGGCGTCAGGCAGAGCCAGGCGACGCCCGACGGCGAGAGCGTCTTCAGCTATGTCAAGCTCATGGACGAGCTGTTGCATCGCGCGCAAAACATACTCGTCCTCGGATGCGGCGGCGGCAACCTTGCCACCAGACTGGTCCGTCTCGGCAAGAAGCTGACGATCGTGGACAACAATCCGATCAGCTTCATGATCGCCCAGAAATTCTTCGGACTGCCGGACGGGCTGCCGCTGGTCGTTTCCGATTTCCGAAGATTCATTCTCGATGACGATGTGCTCTACGACGGGATCGCCATCGACGTCGGCGGCCCGGATTTTCGCTTCGACAACGAGTTCGACGACGAGACCTGCGATGCCATCCGCGCGCGGCTGACGCCCGGCGGCCGCATCGTCATGAATGTGCTGGTCGCGAACGATTTCGACCCGGTACCCGATCGGATTGCCGCGCGGCTGGCCGGCGACCGGCTGGGAGCATGGATCGTCGACGAACAGGGTGTCCAGGACCGCAACGCGATCATTGTTTGCGCGCCGGAAAGGCAACTCGACGCGCGTCAGGCGCTCACGGAGATAATGCAAGAAAGCCTCGAGCGATGGTCGATCCGGCGAGGCAGGTTGCGCGGTCGCGACCTGGCGGTCGAAGTGCGTCGTCGATGACGTACTGCAAGCCCGGCGGGGTCACACCATCAAGTGAGGCTCACGGGCCCGATTTTTCGCTGGCGGGCTCGTCATCGGCAATCGCACGCCACCCTGCTCCCTCGAGGTCGTCATACTGACCGTTCTTGAGCGACCAGAGGAATCCCGCGAGGCCGAGCAGGCCAAGCATCAGCGCCAGCGGTACGAGAAAGACCAGGACTTCCATCAGCCGAACTCCCTTGCGCCACGATGCGCGCGCAACGCGTTCAATATCACCAGCAGCGACGATCCTGACATTGCGGCGGCGGCAACCAGCGGCGTTGCGAGGCCCGCAATCGCCAGCGGCACCGCAAACAGATTGTAGCCCGCGGCCAGCCACAGGTTCTGACGCATCAGTAGCAGCGCCTTCCGGGAATAGCCAATGGCGGCGACGACCGGCGCCAGGCGGTCACCGAGGAACACCAGATCGGCGGTTGCCTGGCTCAGATGCGTTGCGCTGATCGGCGACATCGAGACGTGCGCTGCCGCCAGCGCCGGCGCATCGTTCATGCCGTCGCCGACCATCAACACCTTGACACCCTGCTGCTTCAACTCGTCGATACGGGCGATCTTGTCGGCCGGCGTCACGCCGGCGCGCCATTCGCGAATGCCGAGCGATTGCGCCGCGTGACGCACGGCGGGCTCGCGATCGCCGGACAGGATCTCGACCTCGAGGCCGGCCTTCACAAGCGCAGCGATCGCGCCGGCCGCATCCGGACGCAGACGCTGCCGCACGGCAAAGACATGCCGGCTCTCGCCCTGCCGGAAGGCGACCACGGAAGCTTCGGGATCCCGGCACAGGATTTCGTTGGCGAGGTGGTCGGCGCCGCAGAACGAAGGCCTGCCCAGCCGGACTTCCTGCCCGTTGACAAAGCCGCGCACACCCTGCCCCGCCACTTCCTCGATTCCTGCCAGCGGCGTCTTGGCCGCGGCTGCCCGGGCCACCGCCGCGGCAACGGGGTGATGGCTGGCGAGCGCAAGCCGTCCGGCAAGCTCGAACACGTCTTGCGGTACGCTGGAAGCATTGGTGACGTCGAGCTCCGGCAAGGTCAGCGTGCCGGTCTTGTCGAACACGACGCGTTCGACGGCGGCCAGCCGCTCGATGGCGTCGCCGGAATTGAGCAGCACGCCGGTGCGGAACATGGCGCCCGATACCACGGTCTGCACCGCCGGGATCGCAAGCCCCAGCGCGCAGGGGCAGGTGATGATGAGGACCGAAATCGCGGTGACGATGGCGTCATGCCAGGTCGCGCCGTAGGCCACCCAGCCCAGCATGGTCAGGAGCGCCGCGGTATGCACGACGGGGGCGTAGAGACGCGAAGCGCGGTCGGCGAGTTGGACGTAGCGCGAGCGCGCCTGCACGGCGTTGTCGAGCAGCCGGCTGATCTCCGCCAGCAGCGTGCCCTCGGACGCGGCTGCCACCCGCACCCGCAATGCGCCGGAAAGGTTGAGCGTACCGGCATAGACGGCGGTGCCCGGCCCCGCCTTCACCGGCAGGGTCTCTCCGGTGATCAGGCTCTGATCGATCTTGGACTGCCCCTCGATCACCGCGCCGTCGACGGCCGACCGCTCGCCCGGACGCAGCAGGACGATGTCGCCGGCCTGCACCGCGGCGATCGGCACGACGCTGATCTCGTCGTCGCCGACGAACTTGGTCGCCGTTTCGGCCTTCAGCGCCGCGAGGTTTCCGGCCACCGCGCGCGTCTTGCGGCGCATGCTCTGATCGAGGTAGCGGCCGGCCAGCAGGAAGGCGAGCAGCATCAGCGCGGCATCGAAATAGGCATGCTCCGCATGGTGGATGGTTTCCACCACCGACATCGCGAGCGCCAGCACGATGCCGATGCTGATCGGAACATCCATGTTGGTGGTGCGGGCCCGCAGTGCCCGCCAGGCCGATGTGAAGAACGGCTGCCCCGAATAGGCCGCTGCCGGCAATGCAATCAGCGCCGACAGCCAGTGAAAGAAATCGCGCTGTTCGGAAATCATATCGGTGACGTTGCCGGACCAGACCGGGATCGACAGCATCATCACGTTCATGGCCGCGAAGGCGGCGACGCCGAGACAGCGCAGCAGAAAACTCGCCTGCTCGGTCTCCACCGCTTCGGCGCGAACCGGCTCGAACGGATAGGCCTTGTAGCCAAGCTCGGCCAGCCGGTCGATGAAACGCGCCGGGTCGAGCGCGCCCTCCTTCCATTCCAGCGCCACGCGGCGGTCGGTCAGATTGACCCGTGCCAGCGTCACGTCCGGCAGCGCGGAAAGACCGCGCTCGATCTTGGACATGCAGCCGGCGCAACTGACGCCCTCGACGGCCAGGTCGATATGCGACAGGCCGGATCCGATGTGCCGGACATAATGAGAGAAGTCTCGCGTCGCCTGCATCGCTCAGCCCTTCCTAGTTCAACAGCACGCGATTCCTGGACAGGAACATTCGCTGTCCAGCGGCCACGCCTTCCAGCACCAGGTCCCATTGGCCCGGTGCGATCGCCGGCGCGCTTCCGCGGTAGATGCCGATGCCCACTTCAGCAAGTTCCACCGGCAGATCGGCACGCCGGTCGGTCGGCCGCTCGAACCTGCCCTGAAACGTCAGGCCTGACATCGGGCGGCCATTATTGTCCCGCGCCTCGACCCGCAGCGTTGCAACGCCCTGCCCGCTACGCTCGACATGCGCGTCGACCTTCCAGTTGCGCGCGCTCTGGGCGCGCGCGATCGCGATCTCCTTCTCATAGGCGAGGCTGGCGCTGTAGGCGCTGTCGACCTCGGTTCCCGGCAAGGTCTGGATCGCGAGCCGCATCATGATGACGTTGACCCCGATCACGACGGCGAAGAAGGCCACCATCATCAGGAGCACCTTGCCTCCGGTCAGTGGCTTTGGCGGCTGAGCCCGGCTCATCTGGACACTCCTCTCGGATCTCATGGCGACACGAAATGATCGGTGGCGGTAGCGACTTCGCCGAGCCCGATGTCGGTGACGTGGAAATGCACCGGGATGGATTTATTGGGATTGTTTTCCGCAGGCGCCGTCACCAGAAGCCGCAGTTCGGTGGTGGTATCGCGCCCGAGGATGATCATCGGCCGGTCCTTGGTCACGGAATTGGCGCCGACCACGTGAACCGTGGCGTTGACCGGACCGTCGATGTCGATCGCGATGACGCGATCGAAGCCGCGCTTGTTCAAGAGGCGAACCGTATAGGCATTACGGATCGAGCCGTCGCTGAGCTTCACGGCAACAGGATTGCGGTCGTGCAGCACGTTGATGTCGAGCAGCGAACGCGTCAGCATCGCATAGAGCATGATCGCGCCGACGCCGGCGATCATCGCAGAATAGATGACGGTGCGCGGCCGCACGGTTCGATAGATCGGCGGCTTGCCGGCCTCGCGCCGGTGGATGTTGATGTCGTTGTCATAACCGATCAGGCGGGTCTCACGCCCGATCTTGGTCATGACCGTGTCGCAGGCGTCGATGCAGAGGCCGCACTGGATGCACTCGAGCTGCGAGCCGTCGCGGATATCGATGCCGGTCGGGCAAACGGCGACGCATTGGTAGCAATCGATGCAATCGCCGACCGGCTGGCCCAGCGCGCGCAGATCGTTCGCCTTCTTCAACGACGTCCGTGCCTCGCCGCGATCGTACTTGTAGGTGACGTTGAGCGCCCATTCGTCGGTGAGCGCGGCCTGAATGCGCGGCCACGGGCACATGTAGACGCAAACCTGCTCGCGCATCCAGCCGGCGAAGATGTAGGTCGTCGCCGTCAGGATTCCGATCCAGATATAGGCGATGGCAGGCGCCTGAAAGGTGACGAGCTGCTTCACCAGCGTCGGCGCATCGTTGAAATAGAGCACCCAGGCGCCGCCGGTCCACCAGGCGATCATCAGCCAGATCGAGTGCTTCAGCACGATCTCGGCGAAACGCTCGAGCTTCATCGTGCCCTTGGCGGCATCCTTGCGCATGCGCTCCCGCCGGTCGCCTTCGATCATCCGCTCGACGGCGTAAAAAAGATCGGTCCAGACCGTTTGCGGGCAAAGATAGCCGCACCAGATGCGCCCGCCGATCGCGTTCATCAGGAACAGCGTCAGCGCCGCAACGATCAGCAGGCCGGTAAAATAGTAGACTTCCTGCGGCCACAGCTCGATGAAGAAGAAATAAAAGCGGCTGTTGGGCAGATCAACCAGCACCGCCTGATCGGGCGCGCCCAATCCCCGGTTCCAGCGCACGAACGGCAACAGGTAATAGACGCCCAGGCAAAACGCCATCAGGCCCCATTTGGTCCGGCGGAAGGTTCCCGAAACGCTCTGCGGAAAAACCTTCTTCCGGGCCGCGTAGAGCGGACCATCTTCCTCAATTTGAAGTTCGGTCGGGGGCACGGGTTTGTTCATCGCGGGGTCGGTCTCGTATCAGATGTTCACTGTAGGCCCGCCCCCGCGACCCCGTTTGATCCACCTCAAACAAGACCGTGTCTTCGCCGCCCGGCGGCTATTTTCCTCCGCCGAGCGAGTGGACGTAGACCGTCAGCGCCTTGATCGTGGAAGGATCGAGACGGCCGATCCAGGCGGGCATGACGCCAGCGCGGCCGTTGCTGATGGTCTCGACCAGCGTCGCCTGGTCCGAACCGTAGAGCCAGATCTTGTCGGTCAGATCGGGCGCGCCGAGTTCCTGGTTCCCTTTGCCGTTGTCGCCGTGGCAGGAGCTGCAGTTCTCCGCGAAGATTTTCGCTCCGGCCGACGCGTCGTATCCGGGGGCCGTCGACAGGCCCGACAGCGACCGGACGAAATTGGCAACGGTCACGATCTGGTCCTTCTTGAGGATTCCATCCTTGCCGAACGCCAGCATGGCGCCCTCATGGGCCTTCGCATGGCCGGAACGGGCGCCAAATTCGATGGTCTGCATGATCTGGTCGAGGCTGCCGCCCCACAGCCATTCGTCGTCGTTCAGATTGGGATAGCCCTTGGCGCCAGCGCCGCCGGTGCCGTGGCATGGCGCACAATTGTCTCCGAACACCGTCTTGCCGCGGGCGCGGGCCAGCGCCAGCAGCGCCGGATCCCTGGCGATGTCGGCCAAGGGCGCCGCTCCGAGCGCCACCATCTTGTCGCCGCGGATCTTTTCCAGATTGGCGAGTTCGGTGGCGACGTCCGCACGGGTCGAATAGTTCCAGATCCCGGTCGTATGGCTCCGCAGCAACGGCCATGCCGGATAGACGATCCAGTATCCGATCGCCCAGACAATGGTCGCGTAAAAGGTGATCAACCACCAGCGCGGCAGCGGCGTGTTGAGCTCCTTGATGCCGTCCCACGCGTGCCCTGTGGTGGACTGCCCGGATACGTGATCGATATCGCTGTGTTCGGTCATGATCGCCTCACTCGTCGCGCAGGGGCATTTTGGCCGCTTCGTCGAAGGCAGCCTTGTTACGCGGCCAAAGGGCGTAACCCACGATGGCGATGAATATCCCGACGAAGACCGGCGTCCAGATTGTCGTGACGAGGTCCGACGCGATATTGTGGGCAGTGAGAATTGCTTTCATCGTTCTGCCTTCTCAGCGAAGATTTGCTTTTTCGTTGTAGAGTTTGAAATCGACCAGCGTGCCCAGCATCTGCAGGTAGGCGACCAGCGCGTCCATTTCCGTCGGCGCGCCCGCCTTGCCGTCGAAATTGCGCGAAGCCGCCTTCGGGTAGCGCTTGGTGAAGGCGTCCACGCCGGCATTGTCCGGATCGGCCTGCGCCCTGAGATCGGCTACGGCATTGGCAACCTGGTCGTCCGAATAGGGGACGCCGACGGCCCGGTTGGTGCGCAGATGGGCTGCGACGGTGGCGGGATCGACCTCCGCCTCCGACAGGAAGGAGTATCCGGGCATGACCGATTGCGGCACGATCGAGCGCGGGTTGGTCAGATGCGTGACGTGCCACTCGTCGGAATATTTGGCGCCGACGCGGGCCAGATCCGGACCGGTACGCTTCGATCCCCACTGGAAGGGATGATCGTACATGCTTTCGGCCGCAAGCGAATAATGACCGTAGCGCTCGACTTCATCGCGCAGTGGCCGGACCATCTGCGAGTGGCAGAGATAGCAGCCCTCGCGGACGTAGACGTTACGACCGGCAAGCTCGAGCGGGGTATACGGCCTGACGCCGTCGACCTTTTCGATCGTGCTCTTGAGGTAGAACAGCGGAGTGATTTCGACGAGACCACCGATCGCGATGACCACGAGAATTCCCGCGACCAGGATGATCGAGTTCTTCTCGAAGATTTGGTGCCGTGTCCAGAAAGACATTTAAGCGCTCCTCATTCCGCCGGCTGAAGCGCGACGGGCGACTGCACTTCCGATTCGCCGACCCGCACCGTCATCCAGAGATTGTAGGCCATGATCAACGACCCGATCAGGAACAGCGCGCCGCCTGCGGCACGGATGATGTAGAAGGGATGCATCGCTTCCACGGATTCGATGAAGGAATATTCGAGGAAGCCGAGCGAGGTGTAGGCGCGCCACATCAGGCCCTGCAGGATTCCCGACACCCACATCGCCGAGATGTAGAGCACGATGCCGATCGTCGCGATCCAGAAGTGCCAGTTGACCAATTTCAGGCTGTAGAGCCCCTTGCGATCCCACAGCCAGGGGACCAGGCAATACAGCGCGCCGAACGAAACGAAGCCGACCCAGCCGAGCGCGCCCGAATGCACGTGGCCGATGGTCCAGTCGGTGTAGTGGCTGAGCGAGTTCACGACCTTGATCGACATCATCGGACCTTCGAAGGTCGACATGCCGTAAAAGGCGACCGACACCACGAGCATGCGCAGCACAGGATCGGTGCGGAGCTTGTCCCAGGCACCCGACAGCGTCATCAGGCCGTTGATCATGCCGCCCCATGACGGCATCCAGAGCATGATCGAGAACGTCATGCCGAGCGTCTGCGCCCAATCCGGCAGCGCCGTGTAGTGCAGATGGTGCGGGCCAGCCCAGATATAGAGGAAGATCAGCGACCAGAAATGGATGATTGACAGCCGATAGGAATAGATCGGCCGCTCGGCGCGCTTGGGAATGAAGTAGTACATGATGCCCAGGAAGCCGGCGGTCAGGAAGAAGCCGACCGCGTTATGGCCGTACCACCACTGGAACATGGCATCCTGGACACCGCCCCAGGCGATGTAGGATTTGGAGCCGAACACCGAGACCGGAAGCGCCGGATTGTTGCCAAGATGCAGCACGGCGATGGTGACGATGAAGGCGAGATAGAACCAGTTGGCGACGAAGATATGCGGTTCCTTGCGCTTGATGATGGTGACAAGGAAAACCAGCAGATAGACCACCCAGACGATCGTCAGCCACAGATCCGCATACCACTCCGGCTCGGCATATTCCTTGGACTGGGTGACGCCGAGCAGGTAGCCGGTGCCGGCGACCAGGATGAAGAAATTATAGCCGACCACGACGAACCAGGGCGCGAGATCGCCGGCCAGGCGCGCGCGGCTGGTCCGCTGCACCACATAAAGCGAGGTCGCGATCAGCACGTTGCCGCCGAAGGCAAAGATCACCGCCGAAGTGTGAAGCGGCCGCAGGCGCCCGAAGCTGGTCCACGGCAGGTCGAGATTGAGCGCAGGCCATGCGAGTTGGGAAGCAATCAGGAGCCCGACCGCAAAGCCGGCGATCCCCCAGATCACGGACATGACCGCCGCGAACTTGATCGGACCCATGTTGTAATTGGGCCGACCGTTGATTTCCTGCGGCGGCAGCGCAGCCGGCCGGCTGAAATAGCGATTCGCGATCGCGATCACCGCCCACAGGCTGCCCGCGGATGCCAGCAGCGCATGAAAGGCAAACGCCGTATCCAGCGCGTTGGCGGCGGCGAACAGGCATAGGAAGGCGGAAATTGAAAAGACCAGCACCAGACCGGCCTCGCCGTGAGTCATTGATTTTGCGGTTTGAGCTTGGGTCATGCGCGGCTTCTCTGTTGCAATGCACTCCCCTATGATCACAGCTTCGCCATCAAAGGTTTGATCGAAGTCAAAGCCCGGTGAATTTGGGTGGCGCCTTGGGAAAACGGTCAGGCCGGATTCGGCCCGGAACGGAAGGTTCAGCAGCAGGAAGGACCAATCGGCAGGATGCTGGCCTGGATTCCCACAGTTGCGTGCTCCCGCCGCGCCGCGATACGCAGCCGAGCCGTTTCGAGCCGCGTCAAGCGCCTTTCCACGGCCGCGTCCGAAAGCGAGCGTCCGGTCAAAAGCCCGTAAAGTTCCGGATGCGAGAGACCGAGGTCGCGTGCCATCTGCTCGAACTCCGCGCGGCTGGCGCCGTTCAGCCCCTTCCGACGCGTGAAAAGAGCCACAAGGGAGCGTACCCGGCGACCGAACGCGCTGGTGCCAAATATTCTTCCCTTGCGTGCGGATTCGATCGTCACTGCCAGACCTCACGGGATCGGCGTCACCAAAGCGCAGCAGGGCTGCCGGCGCCTTGACGTGAATCAAGCCGGGTCCAACCGGTCAGACGGCCTTGCTGAATCGCGCGCTATCGGCGCGGGTGTGCGGATCGAACACCGCCGCAATGACGCGAATGACCGAACGGCCCGCCTCGGTGGCCGTCACCACGCGGCCATCGATTCGAGCGAGGCCATCACCGACCAGCGGCTGGAGCAGCTCGAACTCCTCGTCGAAGGGCATATCTGGCGCTGTCGCATCGAGATCGACCTCAAACTGGCACATCAGGCTTTCGATGGTGCGAGCCCGCTGCCGTTCGGCCTCATCCAGCCGGCATCCACGCGCGGGCGCCAGTCGGCCGGCGGCGATCGCACGCACATAGCTCGGCACATCGGACAGATTCTGGACGTATCCATCCCGGAAGCGGGAAATCGACGAGGCACCAAGGCCAATGAGGGTCTCTCGCGCGTCGTCGGTATAACCCTGGAAATTGCGGTGAAGCTGTCCCGCCATCGCAGCGCGGGCCAGCGTGTCGGACGGCCGGGCGAAATGGTCGATGCCGATCTTCCGGTAGCCGCGACGCAGGAATTCCTCGGCAATGATCCCGGCCTGATCGATGCGCTCCTCGATCCCGGGCAACGTGCTTTCGTCGATGCGCCGCTGGTTGGCCTTCATGCGCGGCACGTGGGCGTAGCCGTAGCAGGCGATCCGGTCCGGCAGCATGGCGGCGACGATGTCGCAGGTCTTCTGCAATGACGCGACGGTTTGCAACGGCAGGCCGTAGATCAGGTCGAAATTCAGGTTCTCGATGCCGGCGTCGCGGAGACGACCGACGGCCGCCTCGACCTGCTGCATCGGCTGCCATCGGCCGATCGCGGCCTGCACCAGCGGATTGACGTCCTGCACGCCGAGACTGGCGCGGTTGACACCGAGCTTGCCCAGGCCCTCGGCAAGCGCGGGCGTCACGTAGCGCGGATCGAGCTCGATGGCGTGTTCGTAACCGGCTTCGAAAACGAAGCGCTCACGCAGAACCTTCATGACCGAGGCAAGTCCGTCGGTTCCGAGAATGCTCGGCGTTCCGCCACCCCAGTGCAGGCGGGCGACGTGGAGCGGCGCCGGCACGACGTCGGCAACGAGCGCAATCTCGCGTTCGAGCGCCTCACGATAGGCGGCGATGACGTCGTCACGCAGCGCCTTCTTGGTATTGCAGCCGCAATACAGACAGAGCTCTCGGCAATACGGAACGTGCAGATACAGCGAGACTGCTTCCCGGACGTCGATGCCGCCCAGCCACAGACGTCGGTCGGCGGCAGTGACGGCCGTGGTGAATTCGGCCGCCGTCGGATACGACGTATATCGCGGCACCTGGAGCCTGGCGTAACGGCGGACGATGTCGTTCAAGGCAGTTCTCGCTTCCTGCAGACGATTCCGCCGGTCAGACGCCGGCGATCAGACCGAGCGGCGCTTGGAGGAGTGGTCGGTCAATTGCTCCGGACGTGTCTGCATGTCGCCCCAAAACAGCACCGCGCCGAACACGACGAACATGGCAACGACGCAGATGGAAACAATCAACGAACCGAGCGGCATGCGGGGACCTCCTGTGACCGAAGGACCATGCCTGCGCGGGCTGATTTCAACTTTGACCTGAATCAAATTTGCCGGGCATGCCCGGGAGCTTTCAGGCCGCCGCCATGGCCGCGACCCGAGATGGGTCCAGCAGGCGGACGCCGCCGGCGACGATGATCAGCATCTTTTCGCGCTCGAACCGCGTCAGCGTCCGACTCACGGTTTCGATCGTCAGCCCCAGATAATCCGCGATGTCCTGCCGGCTCATCGGCAGCGCGATGGTCTGCCGCTCGTCGCCGATATGGGCCAGGCGCGCACGCCAGCCCACGAGGAACGAAGCGACCTTCTCTTCCGCCGTACGCCGGCCCAGCAGCAGCATCTGCTCCTGCGCCAGCGTCAGCTCACGGGCTGCGAACTGGTTGATTCGAATCAGAAAGTGCGGCCGCTGCTCGATGAAATGCGAAAACGCCTCCCTGGAGAGGCGGCACACCGACACGGCATCGACCGCGTCCGCCGAGTAGCTGTAGCGATCGGAAGGCGCAACACCGAGAAAATCGCCCGGCAGCGCGAAGCCGATCACCTGTCGCCGCCCATCCGGCAGCAGCTTGTACAGACGCGCCACGCCCGCGGTCAGATTGTGGACAGAACGCGCAGCCTGCCCGGCGGTGAACAGCGCCTCGTTCGGGGCCAGTTGGATCTGGCGGGCGATTCGCTCGAACTCGGCGAGATCGGCCTGATCGAGCACGCCGCAGATGCTGAGCGAGCGGATGGTACAGGCGGAGCAACGGCCAAAATTGGCACGGCTCGGATTCGGAGAGGTCGTTCGTATCATTGCCACCGCCCGTTAGAGCGGCAGATCGGCCGCCCTGTCTCCGCCCACGGCCCGATGCGCAGGGGCTCGGAGATATAGTTCATTTTAGCTGATCCACGGCAGGCTGGTTGATCCAGATCAAATTGGGTGGCGATTAAACTCCCATTGTGGAAATGTGGGCTGTACCCTTTCCCCATGGAGACCATGCTGCAATGACTGGACGGATTTTGATGTCGCTGGCGCTTGCGCTCGTCACGTTGACGCCGGCAGCAGCGGCGTCGCCCGACGAGCAGCGCGGCAAGACCTTTGCGCTGACCAATTGCGCGCGGTGCCATTCGATCGACAAGGTCTCTCCCAGCCCGCTCAAGATTGCGCCGCCGTTCCGCACACTTCACAAGCGCTACCCGATCGAGACCATCGGGGAGGCGTTGGCCGAAGGCATCTCCACCGGCCACCCCTCGATGCCGGAGTTCCGGCTCGACCCGGATCAGATCCATGACCTGCTGGCGTATCTGAAGACGCTCGAATAGTGCGTTGTCGAAGCAACGCCGGCTTCCTCAGTACGCCTGCGTTCAATACGCTTGCACGGTCCAGGCGATGATGTTCTTTGCAATCCGCCCGAACGCTTCGCTGAACGCCCCCGCCGCATCTGATGGTGCGAGGGAAGCGAATTTCTCGCTTTCCTCGAACAGTCGCGAGGCGACGACCTTGCCGTTCTTGTCGACGATCCTCGCCGACAAGCCGATTTCGGCGGCGGGTCCGGATTCGGCAGCGATGCGAAACCGCCTGACGTCGATCAGCAACTGAAACTCCGTCTGACCGACATCGGCCATCCGCAGCGGGGCGTGCGCAACGTCGTAATTCTCGAAGCTTTCGATCAACCGCGCCTGGATCAGCTTGGGCAGCGCATCAGCCCACATCGCCTCCGCAAACCCCGGATGGTCCTGCGGCGGCGAGAACAGGAAGCGCTGCGTCTCCAGCATCGCAACCGCCGTCGGCTCCGGCAGCGCCCACTGCACGTTGACTGTCTTGCCCACCGGGCCCTGGCTCTGCAGCGCGCGCAGATCATAGGTGATCTTTGGCGGCGGACTGGTGACGCCGGTCATTCGCTCCAGACCGGCGACGATGCCGTCGAGCTTGCCGGTGTTGCGCGCCAGGCCTTCAGAAAACACCTTGAAGTTGGCAATCGTGTCCTTCAGCGCGCCGGAATTTTCCGACAGCACCGTATCCACCTTGCGTAGAGCGTCGCGGGCGGCCTGTGTCATGCCCTGCCCGGCACCCGGCTCGGCCACGAGCGTCGGCACCTTGCCGCTGTTGGCAACCATCGCGCCTCCTTCGAGGGCGATGACGGGAACACCGGTCAGGCCCTGGAATTCCAGACCGACCTTTGTGTCGGCGCGCACCGGCGTATTCGACGCGACCGAGACGGTCGCGTTGACGCCACGGGGATTGCCGGGCATGAGCCCGAGTTCGGTCACTTCGCCGACCCGGATGCCGTTGAACAGCACCGCGGCGCCGACCAGCAGACCGGGTACGGAACCCTCGAACTGCACCTGGTAGCTCGTGCGCGGGCCGAGGCCTCCGGTATTCTGCAGCCAGTAGACGAAGCCAAAGACGGCGGCGATGGCGGCCAGTACGAAGGCGCCGACAACGACGAAGGGTGCACGGGTTTCCATCTTCTCAACTCGCCTTTGGTTGCAGCATCTGGGATCGCTTGCCGTGAAAATAGGCTCGTACCCAGGGGTGCTCGGATTGCAGCAATTCGCGCATCGGTCCGATGGCGACGATCTTGCCGTCCGCCAGTGCCGCAACGCGGTCACAGACGGTATTGAGACTGGCGAGGTCATGGGTCACCATGAACACCGTCAGCCCCAGCGTTTTCTGCAGTGTCTTGATGAGCGCATCGAAATCGCCGGCGGCGATCGGGTCCAGCCCGGAAGTCGGCTCGTCAAGAAATACGATGGCGGGATCGAGGGCGAGCGCGCGCGCCAGCGCCACGCGCTTGGTCATGCCGCCGGACAGTTCGGAGGGAAACTTGTCGCCGTCTTCCGGCTTGAGCCCGACCATTTCGAGTTTGGCCGTTGCGATCTCGTCCATCAGCGTCTCGGACAGCACCAGATTTTCCCGCAGCGGGAACTGGATGTTCTGCCGAACCGTGAGCGAGGAGAACAGCGCGCCCTGCTGGAACAGGATGCCCCATCGGCCGGCTGCGCTGCGCGTCGTGCGTTCGTGGTTGATCGGCGCGCCCATCACCTCGATCTCGCCCTCCTGCCGCGGGATCAGGCCGATGATGGTCCGCATCAATACCGACTTGCCGCCACCGGACGCGCCGACCAGGCCCAGGATTTCGCCGCGTCGCACGTCGAGCGCGAGATGATCGATCACGACGTGACGGTGGAATCCGACCACGAGATCGCGCACGCGAATGGCAAACTGTCCCGCCGCTTCCTGCATCGCTACATTCCAATCGACGCAAAGAAGACTGCGAACAGCCCGTCGAGCACGATCACCAGGAAGATCGACTTCACCACCGAGGTGGTGGTCTGCTTGCCGAGCGACTCCGCGCTGCCCTTGACGCGCAGACCTTCGCTGCAGGCAACGATACCGATCACCAGCGCCATGAACGGCGCCTTGATGATGCCGACCTGGAAATGCGTGACGGAGACGGCCTCATGCAGCCTCGCGATGAAGATCGCCGGCCCCATGCCGCCGTAGAACCAGGCGACGAGGCCGCCGCCATACAGTGCTGCCATCGAGCCGATGAAGCTCAGGATCGGCAATGCGAAAACCAGCGCGAGAATCCGGGGCAGCATCAGGACTTCGATCGGGTCCAGCCCCATGGTCGACAACGCGTCGATTTCCTCCCGCATCTTCATCGAGCCGAGTTCGGCCGTGTAGGCGCTGCCCGAGCGTCCCGCCACCATGATGGCGACGATGAGCACGCCGAGTTCGCGCAGCACGAGGATACCGACCATGTCGACGACATAGGAATCCGCGCCGAACTTGCGGAAATGGAAGATGCCCTGCTGCGCGATGATGGCCCCTATCAGGAACGTGATCAGCACGACGATCGGTATCGCCTGCCAGCCGACACGGTAGAGCTGGTAGGTCAGCGACGTCAGCCGCAACGATCGCGGCCGCCGCAGGATTCCGAAGAGAGCAATACACAGCGCGCCCAGCATCTGCAGGAATGCCGTGATGTCTTCGCGCGAACCGATGGTGGCGCGGCCGATTTCACCGAGCTTCGCCACGACGGGATTGCGAGCCGGAACCGCCGCCTGCGGTCGCCGGTTGACCTGACGGACTTCCTCGATCAAACCGGTGTAGTTCTCGGCGATGCCGACCATTTCGGCCCGGTGTCCGGCCGACGTCGCCCGCCGCGACATCCTTTCGAGCAGCCAGGCGCCGAGCGTGTCGAGCTCGCGCACTTCGGCCATGTCGACCTTGACGATGCCGGCTCGATCGAGCTGCGGCGCGACGTCCTCGGAGAGCCGTTCAAGCGTGGCGGCATTCACCGCCGTCCAGGAGCCACCCGGGCGCAGCTCAAGGGTGTCGCCCGACGGCGTGGCCGTTAACAGAGGTGCATTCGCCAAGATATTGGTCCCTCAACTGGATAGCGGGTTTTCCTAGGCCGCGAGCGTGACACCGGTGTTGACCTGCCTCAAGGCACGAGACGCCCGTCCCTGAAAGGTCCAGGTTGACCCAAATCAAGCTGCGGTCCGGCAGTCTCACCTAGGATTTGAGCAATGCAAGGGACGAGAGCGAACGCGATGTTCAAATCGGACAAACTTGGGGCGGAACTGCAGGCGCTCAAAAGCGAGATGTCGCATCTACTGGATATGCGCGCGGACGACATGCTCGATGCCGCGAGGAGCCGCACCGAAGCGCTCGCCGAGCAGATCAAGGCCGCCATGGGCGAGCTCGGTGAAACCTTGAGCAATGAAGAAGAGCACATCGAAAAACTGGTCGCGGAGCGGCCGATTGCAGCGCTGGCATCCGCCCTGGCCGTCGGCGTCATCATCGGTTTGATGTTGAGGAGACACTAACGTGAATAGCGAGAACGTCGTCAAGCAGCTACGGGCATTGTGGCGCACCGACCGCATCATCGCGGAAATCCGGATGCGGCACATGCTGGTCGGCCTCGGCCTGCGGGCGTTTGCCGCGCTGATCGCGGCCTTCGGCCTCCTGATGCTGGAACTGGCGGCCTATTTCGCACTGGTGCAGATCTGGAGCGCGATCCTGGCCGCCGCAGTCCTCGGCGCCGCCAACTTTGTCATCGCGGCCGTCCTGTTCGTGATCGCCGGACGGGCGCCCGCGGGACGCGAACTCGAACTCGCCACCGAAATTCACGGCTCGGCGATCGACGCGCTGCAGACCGAAGCCCGCTCGCTGCAATCGCAATTCGTCGGCATGGTCCATCATCCCCTCAACAGTGCATTGCCGACGCTGCTGGTACCGCTGATCACGATCATCATCAGGAGCCTGCGGAAATCCGGAGCCACGCCAGCGGCAGGCAGTACGGCCGAACGAGGCTGATCCCCGCGGCGGCGTCGGCTGCATACCGAAAAACAAGGAGCCAACCGAAATGTCCAAGGGCCAACCCAAACCTATTCTGAACGCGTCCCTGCCGAAGCAATTCCGGCAGGTCCGAATTGCACTTGCCCGCGAAGCCGGCCATCCCGAAGGCGATGCCGAGGTCGCCTACATCATCGTCGCGCCGCTCGACGCCGAGGACCGGATCGACGCAAAGCTGTGGCGCGAGCATCGCGATGCCTGCCGGGTCGTGCGCCAGCGCCCGGACGAGCCAGACCAGCACGGCCATCTCGTTCACCGGCCGGGCGGCGGCTGGGGCTTCCACTACGAAGGCCAGGGCAACCTGCCGGACGAGGTCGGCTATCATTTCGCGGACGAACGTTTCGTCGTCGGCGAATATGTTTCGATCAACGAACGCGACAAGATGCACACCTACCGGGTCACGGCGGTGTCGTATCTTTAAAGGATGACGGCGTTTGTCGGCCTCAGTGAAGCGGATGCGCAGGCGCGGCTTTTGGCCGAGGGGCACAACGAGTTGCCCCAGGCTGATCGGCGCACCCCGCTTCGGATAGCGATCGAGGTGCTGCGCGAGCCGATGCTCGCGCTGCTCGCGGTCGGCGGTATCGTCTATCTGGCGCTCGGCGACCTGAAGGAGGCGATCATCCTGGTCGCCTTCGCCACGATGACGATCGTAATCACCGTGGTGCAGGAGACCCGCACCGAGCGCGTGCTGGAAGCGTTGCGCGACCTCACGAGCCCCCGCGCCCTGGTCATCCGGGATGGTCAGCGCATACGGATCGCCGGACGTGATGTCGTGCGTGGCGATCTCGTCGTTCTTTCCGAAGGCGATCGGGTGCCGGCCGACGCCACATTGCTGCGCTGTGAAGATCTGCAAGCCGATGAATCGACCCTGACCGGCGAATCCGTTCCCGTGCGCAAGGTCGCCTGGGACGATCGGGCCGGATCCGCCCCCCACCGTCCGGGAGGCGACGACCTGCCGCAAATATTCTCCGGCTCGCTGGTGGTTCGAGGTTCGGGGCTGGCGGAAGTCACGGCCACGGGTACGAAAAGCGAGATCGGGAAAATCGGCCAGTCGCTGGTCGCACTCGAAACCGAGCCGCCGCGCCTGCAGGCGCAGACACGGCGCGTCGTCCGGGTGTTTGCCGTGTTTGGCGGCGCGGTCTGCGTGCTGGCCGTGCTGCTGTACGGAATCACGCGTGGCGGCTGGCTGGATGCCGTTCTGGCTGGAATCACACTCGGGATGTCGATGCTGCCGGAAGAATTTCCGGTGGTGCTGACCGTGTTCATGGCGATGGGCGCGTGGCGGATTTCGCTGGCGCGCGTGCTGACGCGACGTGCGGCTGCCATCGAAACGCTCGGCTCGGCGACCGTGCTGTGTACCGACAAGACCGGCACCCTCACCGAGAACCGGATGAAGATTGTCGAACTTCGGGCAGGCAGCAGCGTATTCCGACCCAATCCCGGGACGGAGATGCCGCCCGCGATTCGTGATATCTGCGAATTCGGCCTGCTCGCGAGCGCGCCCGAGCCGTTTGATCCGATGGAAACGGCGTTTCATACGCTGGCGCGCGAGAATCTCTCGGAGGACTGCTTCCACCACCCACGGTGGAAGCTGGTGCATGCCTATGGACTTCGGCCCGACCTGCTGGCCGTCACCCATATCTGGCAGCCGGACGCCGACCGCCAGCAATATGTCGTCGCCGCCAAGGGAGCGCCGGAAGCGATCGCAGGCCTGTGCCGACTGTCCCCCGCCGACCGTGCTGCACTGATGCAATCCATCGACGCGATGGCCTCGGCGGGATTGCGCGTGCTGGGCGTCGCGCGCGCCACCCATGCCGGACCGAACTGGCCGGCCTCGCCGCGTGAACTGACGTTCGAATTCCTGGGACTCGTCGGCCTTGCCGACCCGTTGCGCGCCAGCGTGGTCGAGGCAGTTCGCGAATGCCGGTCGGCCGGCATCAAAGTGGTGATGATCACCGGCGACTATCCGGCCACCGCAAACGCGATCGCAGAACAGGCCGGCCTCGAACGGGGTGAGCTCGTCACCGGTGATCAGCTCACCAGGGTGAGCGATGCCGAACTGGCCGGACGGGTCGAACGTGCCGCGGTGTTTGCCCGAATCATGCCCGAGCAGAAGCTTCGCATCGTCAATGCCTACAAGGGCAACGGCGAAATCGTGGCCATGACCGGTGACGGGGTCAACGATGCGCCGTCGCTGAAGGCCGCCCATATCGGCATCGCCATGGGCGGCCGCGGTACCGACGTCGCGCGCGAAGCGTCGGCGATCGTGCTGCTGGACGACGATTTCGGCTCGATCGTGAAGGCGATCCGGCTCGGCCGCCGCATTTACGATAATTTGCGCAAGGCGATGAGCTTCATCTTTGCCGTCCACGTGCCCATCGCGGGTCTCGCTTTGCTGCCGCTGCTGTTCGGCCTGCCGCTGCTGTTCGGGCCGATCCATATCGCGTTTCTCGAAATGGTGATCGATCCGGTCTGCTCGCTCGTGTTCGAGGCCGAAACCGAGGAAGACGATGTCATGCAGCGGCCGCCGCGCCAGCCGGAGCAGCCGCTGTTCTCGCGGGCGCTGGTCGTCTGGAGCTTGCTGCAGGGAACGCTGGCGTTTACACTGGTTGCTGCCATTTATGTCATGGCGCTGCGATCGGGCATGCCGGTGCCCGAGGTACGGGCGCTGGCCTTCGTCTCCCTCGTGGTGGTAATCATCAGCCTGATCCTGCTCAACCGATCCTTCAGCTCGTCGCTGCTTGTCGCATTGCGGCGGCCGAACCGGGCGCTCGCCGCCGTGCTGGTGGCCGTCACCATCCTCCTGACGCTGGCCTTGCTTTGGCCGGTTACGAGCGATCTCTTTGGCTTTGGACCGTTGCATGCCGGCGATCTCGCCTTGGCGCTGGGTGTCGGCGTCGTGGCGCTGGTCGCGCTGGAAATGCTCAAACCGGTGCTGCGCCCACGGCTGCAATCCTGAACTTTTTGCGATGGATCAAACACGCCAGCCAGCGCGAGCCTAGGCTGGCCCGACAAAAAAGGAGAGCCTGATGGCGTTCAAGGACATTCTGCTGACATTGACGAGCTATCCCGACCCGACCCCGGTCTCCGTGACCGAGGATGCGGTCAAGATCGCAGAAGCCTTTGGCGCCCATCTTGCGGCGATCGCCTGCGAGGTGCATGTGGAATTGCCCGGGCACTTCCTTTCCGGCTCGATTGCCAACGTTCCCGGCATGATCGCGGGCGAAGCCGAGAAGAGCCGCAAGAGCGCGCAGGACCTGCTGGCCGCATTCAACGCCGCTGCGAGCAAGGCCGGCATCCTGCACGAGACCTATGTGGAAAAATGTCCCACCTACGCCGTGCCGGACCTGCTGGTCGAATATGCCAAGCTTCGCGACCTTACCATCGTGCCCGTGCCGGACAGCTACGACCAGTGGTATGCCGAATCCATCATCTTCGGTTCGGGCCGGCCAACTCTCATCCTGCCCGAGACCGTCCGGTCGCGGCCGTTCAAGCTCGACACCGTCGCCATCGCCTGGGATTTCAGCCGCGCCGCAGCCCGCGCCGTCTCGGACGCGCTTCCGCTGCTGGAAAAGGCCAAGAAGGTTCGCGTCGTCACCGTTACCAACGAGAAGAAGCTGGACACCAAGCATGCCGCGGAAGAGCTGGCCAAAAACCTGGCACGCCACGGCATCGACGTGATCCTTGACAAGGTCGATGCGAACGACCGGCAGATCGGCGACGTGCTCGAAGCCTATGCCACTGCGCATCAGGTCGATGTGCTCGTGATGGGCGCCTATGGGCACGCGCGCTGGCGCGAATTCATCCTTGGCGGCGCGACCAAGAACCTGTTGTCGAAGCCGCCGCTGCCGATCCTGTTTTCGCATTGACGGCTGCCTGCACGTTCGGCGCGCCGTGGAGTTCCGATGGCCGACAACGCCAACAGCTATGACTCACGGCCACCGCTGAAAGTCCGCCGGGTCAATCTGGACACCGGACGGGAAAACGTCGTCGTGATGTCACGCCACTCGAGCGCGCTGCGGCCGGATATCTTTCGCGGCTTCAGCCGGGTCGAACTGCAGCGTGGCTCGAAGGTGTTGCTTGCCACGCTGCTGATCACGGACGATGACAGCCTGGTCGGATCCGATGAAGTCGGACTTTCCGAGCCGGCGTTCCGCCGCTTTGGCGAGGCTGTGGGCAGTCTCGTCACCGTCAGCCCCGCCGCGTCGCCGGAAAGCCTCGACGCGGTTCGCGGCAAGATCCAGGGCCGCACGTTCACAGCGGACGAAATCGACGCCATCATCAGCGATCTGTCGCACTACCGCTATTCCGACATGGAAGTCGCCGCATTCCTGATCAGTTCCGCCAGCTTCCTGACCAGCGGTGAATTGCTGGCGCTGGTGCGGGCAATGGCTACGGCCGGTACGCAGCTGAAATGGCCGGGCCCGATGGTCGTCGACAAGCATTGTATCGGCGGCATTCCGGGCAACCGCACCTCGATGATCGTCGTGCCGATCATCGCCGCCCACGGGCTGACCATTCCGAAGACATCGTCGCGGGCGATCACCTCGCCGGCCGGCACCGCCGATACCATGGAGGTGCTGGCCCGGGTCGACGTTTCGGTGGAGGAGATGAAGGAAGTCGTCGCGGCCTGCCGCGGTTGCCTGGTATGGGGCGGACACGTCAACCTGTCGCCGGCCGACGACATCCTGATTTCGGTGGAGCGCCCGCTCTGCCTCGATACCCGCGAGCAGATGGTTGCCTCGATCATATCGAAGAAGCTCGCCGCCGGCTCGACACATCTGCTGATCGACCTGCCGGTGGGGCCGACGGCGAAGCTCGTCAACGCCACCGAAGCGATGCGCTTGCGCAAGCTGTTCGAGTTCGTCGGCGACCATTTCGGCATTGCAGTCGAGGTGATCACGACCGACGGCCGCCAGCCGATCGGCAGGGGCATCGGCCCGGTGCTGGAGGCCGACGACGTCATGGCCGTTCTGACCAACCAGCCCGACGCCCCGGCCGACCTGCGCGAAAAATCCCTGCGGCTGGCCGCGCACCTGCTGGAGTACGACCCGCAGCTTCGCGGCGGCTCCGGCTATGCCCGCGCCCGCGCCATCCTCGACAGCGGCGCCGCCCTGAAGAAAATGCAGGAAATCATCGACGCCCAGGGACCATCGGCCTGCCGCAACGATATCGGCAAGCTGACCTTCGACGTTCGTGCCGCCGATGACGGCGCCATTTCCGAAATCGACTGCCTGCAATTGAACCGGCTGGCCCGGACCGCGGGCGCGCCGATCGACAAGGGTGCAGGCATCAGGCTGTTTTGCAAGATTGGCGATCGCGTCGAGCAGGGCCAGCCGCTCTACCGGATTCACGCCTACGACCAAGCCGAACTCGATCTTGCCGTCGCGTCGGCACGGCGCAACAGCGGCTACACGATCGGCGCCGGGAAACTCCCATCCGGCGAAGCCGCGATACGATGAGCGTCGCCGTTCAGGGTCTGCCATCCTCCGCGCGCGACGCCGCGCATCTTGCGACGCGGCTGGGCGTTCCGTTTCACGAAATCGCCATCCATACCTTTCCCGACGGCGAGCTGCGGGTGACGACTGGGCCGGCGGCGGCCACGACGATCATCTACGCCTCGCTCGATCGCCCCAACGACAAGCTCGTCGCGCTGATGTTTGCCGCCGAGGCGCTGCGGCGCGGAGGCGCGCGTCGCCTCGTACTCGTTGCGCCCTATCTGTGCTACATGCGGCAGGATACGGCCTTTCACGACGGCGAGGCGATCAGCCAGAAGGTCATCGGCGCGCTGATCGCCGGCTGCGTTGACCGGATCATCACCGTCGATGCGCATCTGCATCGAACCGCCAGCATCAAGACCGTCTTTCCCGGCATCGAGTCCGACAACCTGTCGGCAATGCCTGTCATCGCAGAAGCACTGCGCCATGCAGCACTCGATCCCGCCACCATCGTCGCCGGGCCGGATGCGGAATTGCTGCCATGGGTCCGCGATCTGGCCGGACGGCTCGGCCTTTCGCATATGGTCGCGCAGAAAACCCGGGCCGGCGACCGCTCCGTTGCCATCACCTTTCCGGACGCCGCATGTGTTGCCGGCAGGCCGGTCCTGATCGTCGACGATATCGTCTCCTCCGGCGGCACCATGATCGCCTGCGCCAGGGCGCTGATCGAGGCCGGCGCCACTGGCATCGACGCCATGGTGACGCATGCGTTGTTCGCGGAAGAGTTCTGCGGCGAGATGATCGCATCGGGCATCCGGTCGATCCGCTCGACTCACACGGTGCCGCATTCCACCAACGCCATTGAGCTCGACGGCCTGTTGGCCGATGCTCTGCAAGGCGAACTGCGTGTGGCTGGCTGGGAGATTTCCCGATGAGCGTTACCATCCGGTTTTGCGGCGCGTCGCGCACGGTCACGGGCTCCTGTTATCTTTTTGAAACCCCGGCCGGGCGCTTCCTGGTCGATTGCGGCCTGTTTCAGGGGCAGAAGACCCTGAAGGAACTCAACTACGGAAATTTTCCGTTCCGTCCGGCCGACATCGACGCCGTCCTGCTGACTCATGCCCACATCGATCACAGCGGCCTGTTGCCCAAACTGGTTCGCAACGGGTTTGCCGGACGCATCCTGGCGACGCGCGGCACCATTGATCTCTGCTCCTACATGTTGCCGGACGCCGGCAGCATTCAGGAATCCGAGGTTCTGGCGCTGAACCGCCGCAATGCTGCCCGGGGACGCGCCGCGGTCACTCCGATCTATACCCAGACCGACGCCATTGCCGCGCTGCAGTCCTTTGCTGCAGTCGAGTACGAGAAATGGGTCGACGTGATTCCTGGCGTTCGCGCCCGTTACTGGAACGCCGGCCACCTGCTCGGCTCCGCCTCGATCGAGATCGAGGTCGACGATGCCGGTCCGCCTGAAAAGCCGATTTGCATTCTCGCCTCAGGCGATATCGGGCCGGACGCCAAGCTGCTGCAGCCGGATCCAGACGCTCCAGCCGGCTTCGACTATGTCATTTCCGAATCTACCTATGGCGATCGCGAGCGCCCGCCGACATCGCCAGACGCGCGCCGCGCACGTCTCGCCGCCGAAGTGAGCGACGCCGCGGCACGCAAGGGCGCGCTGCTGATTCCGGCCTTCGCCGTCGAGCGCACCCAGGAACTGCTCGTCGATCTCGTCGACCTTATGGAACGCGGCCAGATTCCGCCCGCGCCGATCTTTCTGGACTCGCCGCTGGCGATTCGGGCCACCGAGGTATTTCTCAAGCATGCCGAAAGCCTCGATCCCGCCGTCGATGTGCGCCGGCTGTTGAACTCTCCGCAACTGCGATTTACCGAGACGGTCGATGAGAGCAAGGCGATCGCCAAGCTGACAGGCTTTCATATCGTCATCGCCGCCAGCGGCATGTGCGACGCCGGCCGCATTCGCCACCATCTCAGGAACTGGCTATGGAACACCAGGGCCACCGTGCTGCTGGTTGGCTTCCAGGCGCAGGGGACGCTGGGCCGGTTTCTCGTTGACGGCGCCCGGGCGGTACGGATTCAGGGCAACGAAATCAAGGTCGCGGCGACGATCCGCAACATCGACGACTATTCCGGTCATGCCGACGGATCGGAACTGGCACGATGGATCGCCGCACGTCGCCCGATTAAGCGCGGCCTCTTTCTCGTCCATGGCGAGGAGCCTGCAATCGCCGGTCTCGCCGAACGCGTTTCCGAGCGTATCCTTCCTTCGGCGCGGGTATTTGAACCGCTGCTGGATGATATCTACGATTTGTCATCCGCGGCGCCGCGGCCGCTCGACGCGGCCCGGCGCAGGCGGCTGGCGCCCGAGGCCGTGGTCGCGCTCGACTGGCACAACGACATGTCGAAGCTCGTGCTCGACATCAATGACCGCATCGAGGCCGCCGCCGACGATCGCGCCCGCGGTGTCATCATCAGGCGGCTGCGACGCGCCCTCGAAGACAGTTAAAGCGCCAGCCTGACACTGCAGATATCGTGCTCGACCGGATCCGGCTTCACCTCGAAGCCGAGGTTGCGGCACATCGCGAGCATGATGGAGTTGTCGGCCAGCACGTCGCCGGAAATCACCTTCAGTCCCTCGGACTTCGCGTATTCGATGATCATCTGCATGAGGGCCCAGCCGAGCCCCCTGCCCTTGAGGTCCGACCTCAGGAGGATGGCGTATTCGCCGCTCTCGTAGATCGAATTGGAATGGATCCTGACCACGCCGACCAGTTCGTCGGTCGCCTCGTCGAACGCGACGAATGCCATCGCGCGGGCATAGTCGAGCTGTGTCAGGCGCGCAATGAACTCGTGCGAAAACTCCTTCATCGGCGCGAAGAAGCGCAGCCGCAGATCGTGAAGCGTGACGTGCTTCAGCATCGCATGAATCAGCGGCTCGTCCTCCGGACGGACCGGGCGAACGAACACCCGCCAGCCGTCCTTGACCTCGATGTGGCGCTGCCACTGCGAAGGATACGGCCGCACGGCGAAATTTGCGGGGCCCGAACCGCGGAACTTGCGCTCGACGCGCCCGACCGCGACGCGTGCATCGACCGCCAGCACGCCCGCTTCGTCCGCGAGCAGCGGGTTGATGTCCAGCCCGCGGATCTCGGGAATGTCGGCCGCCATCTGCGCCAGCTTGACGAGGACCATCGCAACCGCGTCCTGCTTCACCGCAGGTACATCGCGATAGGCATGCAGCAGCCGCGAGACCCGGGTGCGCGCGATCAGGCTGCGCGCCAGCTGCAAATCGAGCGGCGGAAGCGCCAGCGCCTTGTCGTTGATGATCTCGACCGCCGTTCCACCGCGGCCGAATACCACGACGGTGCCGAAGGTCGGATCGTCGGCAAGGCCGAGGATGAGCTCCCGCGCCTTCGCCCGCACCACCATCGCCTGCACCATCACGCCCGAAATCCGCGCATCAGGGCGCTGCGATTTTGCCCGCGACAGGATGTCGGCGGTCGCCTTACGTACCGCCTCGGGGCTGGTGAGATTGAGCACGACGCCGCCGACATCGGATTTGTGCACGATGTCGCGCGACATGATCTTGAGGACGACGGTCGAGCCCTGCGCAAACAGCGTGGACGCGTGCGCGACCGCCTCCTCGGCGTCGGCCGCGGCGAAGGTCGGCACGGCTGATATTTCATAGGCGTCGAGCAGCCGTTTGACCTCGATCGGGTCGAGCCAGGAGCGACCGTCAGCCAGAGCTGCGGCGACGACCTGCCGACCGGCTTCCGCGTCGGGCGCGAAATCGCTCGGCATGGCGGGCGGAACCTGCGCCAGCGCCTCCACCACCTCGCGGTGACGAACCAGATGCATGAAGCCGCGCACGGCGTCGTCTTCGGTCGGATAGTTCGGAATTCCGGCAGCGCTCAGCAAATGGCCGATCGACGGCTCCGCGCCAACCCAGACCGCGAGAATTGGCTTGGGGAACATGCGGTGTTCGGACCGGTATTTCCTGACAATTTCGGTCACGGTCGCGGCGATCTCGTCGGCGCGGGCGATCGCCGTCTGCACGTTCATGACCAGCACGGCGTCATTGCCCGGGTCAGCGAGCAGCAATTCGAGCGCAGCTGCATAGCGCTGCGGGTCGGCGTCACCGACGATGTCGACCGGGTTTGACTTCGACCATGTCGAGGGTAACACCGCATTGAGCTTGTCGCGGGTTGCTGGCGAGATCGCGGCGGGAATGCCGTCCAGTTCAACGAGGCGGTCGACGGCGAGCACGCCGATGCCACCGCCATTGGTCAGGATAGCAAGGCGCTTACCCGGCGGCGACTTGACGCGCCCGAGCGTCTCGGCGCAGTCGAACAATTCGCGGAGGTCGGACACCCGCAAGATGCCGGCGCGCTGGAACGCCGCATCGTAGACCGCGTCCGCGCCCGCCAATGCGCCGGTGTGAGTCGCGGCTGCCTTGGCGCCCTGCGCCATGCGGCCCGATTTGACGACAACCACCGGCTTGATCCTGGCGGCGGCGCGTGCCGCCGACATGAACTTGCGAGCATCCTTGATCGCCTCGATATAGAGCAGAATGGCCTGCGTCTTCTCGTCCAGTGCGAAATAGTCGAGCAGATCGGCGATATCGACATCGAGCTGATCGCCGATCGATACGATTCCGGAAAAGCCCACCGCGCGCTGCGCCGCCCAATCGACCATGCCGGCGGCGATGGCGCCGGACTGGGAGATCAGCGCCAGATTTCCCGCCGCAGGCATATGCGCGGAAAAGCTCGCGTTGAGACTGACGCCGGGCATCATGATGCCGAGGCAGTTCGGTCCGATCAGCCGCATGCCATATTTTTGTGCCGCCCGTTCGGCCGCTTCGGCCTGCGAGCCCGGACCATGGCCGAGCCCGGCGCTGACGATGACCGCACCGGCCGCGCCGCAACGGCCTGCCTCGTCGATCAGGCCCGCGATCGTGCGCGCCGGCGCGGTGATCACGACCAGTTCCGGCCTGAAGGCCAGTTTCCCGATGCTGCCGGCGGTTTCGACGCCGTCGATCTCGGCATGGCGCGGATTGACGAGGCCGAACTCGCCCTTGAACTGCGCTTTGCGGATATTGTGCAAAATGGCGCGGCCGACCGAGCCATGGCGCGGACTGGCTCCGATCAGTGCAACCGAATGCGGCGAAAGCAGATTTTTCAGGCGGTAAGTCGACATCAGGCGGTGGTATCCGGCAATTCGCGACCCCTTGTGAACCCGGTGAGGTGTTCAGCGCAATGTGTCCTTTGCGGGACATGCCAGATTAGCCCGGCAAGGTTTCGGCCCGATGACGGGCTCTCTTCCTCACCGGGTTTTCCGAACAAGCGTGACAAGCCGATCGCGCGCAATCAATGCCGCACGTAGTCGCCCGGCGCATCAGGCAGGGTATTCTCCTCGACGGCCCTGCCGCCCATGCGCGGCGGACCGGAAGGCTCGCCGGAGCGCGCCGCCAGCCATTTGGTCCATTCCTGCCACCAGGATCCCTCGACGGATGGCACCGTGTTGAGCCATTCGTCGGGGCCCGTATAGACGGCGTCGGCCACCTCGGTCTTGATCCGATAGGCATGCCCGGGCTCGCCCGGCGGCGCCACGATTCCCGCGTTATGGCCGCCGCTGGTGAGCAGGAAGGTCACGTCAGCATCGACCTGGTGGTGGATCTTGTAGACGGATTTCCAGGGCGCGACGTGATCGCGCACGGTCCCGACCACGAACATCGGCGTATGAATATCCGACAGCGAGATCGGCTTGCCCTCGACAATATATCGCCCTCCCGCCAGGTCGTTATTGAGGAACAGTCTGCGCAGATATTCCGAATGCATCCGGTACGGCAGCCGCGTCGCGTCGGCATTCCAGGCCATCAGGTCACTGGGTGCGGCTCGCGCTCCCAGCAAATAATCACGTGTCAGGCGCGACCAGATCAGGTCGTTGGAGCGCAACAACTGGAATGCGCCCGCCATCTGCGTGGTGTCGAGCACGCCCCGCTCCCACATCATGTCCTCGAGGAAGGCAACCTGGCTTTCGTTGATGAACAGCGTCAGTTCGCCGGCCTCGGTGAAATCCGTTTGCGCGGCGAGCAAGGTGATCGACTTCAGGCGGTCGTCGCCGTCGCGCGCCATGGTCGCGGCCGCTATCGACAGCAGCGTTCCGCCGAGGCAATAGCCCAGCGCGTGAACCTGCTGGCCGGGGACGATCGCGCCGATCTGATCGAGCGCGGCGGCGACCCCGAGCTTTCGATAGTCGTCAAAGGCGATGTCGCGATCGGCGGCGTCGGGATTGCGCCACGAGATCATGAAGACCGTAAAGCCCTGGCTGGTGAGATATTTCACCAGCGAATTCTGCGGCGACAGGTCGAGAATGTAGTACTTCATGATCCAGGCCGGCACGACCAGGATCGGCTCCGGATGCACCTTTTCCGTGGTTGGATAATACTGGATCAACTCGATCAGTTCGTTGCGGAACACGACCTTGCCGCGCGATGTCGCAACCGATTCGCCAACGACGAAATCGCCGGCCTTGACGGGTCCAAGTCCGGCCGCGGCCATGCGCGTCCAGTCGTTGCAGAAATTCTGCCAGCCACGCACGAAGTTCGCTCCGCCGCTCTCGAAGGATTTTCGCAGCACTTCGGGATTGGTGGCGGCAAAATTCGAGGGCGACAGCACGTCCAGCATCTGCCGGACTGCAAACTCCACGATCGCCTCGTTCTGCTTGGCGACGCCACGCACGCCAGTGGTCGCATCGTGCCACCAGCGCTGGCCCAGCAGGAACGCCTGTGCCATCAGATTGAACGGGGGCTGTTGCCATTCCGGCCGGTCGAAACGCCTATCCTGTGGCTGTGGCTTGATCAGCGACCACGGCCCCTGTTCCGGGGAGAAGAAGTTTTTTGCCGCTTCGACGAACCGCCCGGCATCGACCAGCGCGGCCTGCGAAATCTCGATCTGCCGCTGCGGCGACCAGGCGAGATGCACCAGCCAGTCCGTATAGGCCAGCAACAGCGCGGCGGGCGAAATGCCGCCGCTCAGGCGCGCCAGCATCGCATGGAGGGCGCGATCGGCCTGATAGGCCTCTGCCTCCGCCGCCTGCGTCACGGGCAAGGCTTGCGACGCGATCGGCACGGCCGACGGCACGTCGCCGCGCGCCGAGGCATGGCCACGAAGCGGCAGGACGGTGACGGCCGCCGTCGGCAGGGTCGGTTTCGGCTGCATGCTGGTTTGCCGCTTGTCTATTTCGCCGGAGAGCACTTCCACACAAGCAAGACCGATCAGTTCAGTGACCGGCCGCCGCTGATCAGTTTCGATGTGGTCGCAATCATGCGCTCGCCGTGCTTGAACAGCCGCTCGGAATCGCGGCGCAGGAAGTCAAGCTGATGCTGGCCGCACTCCTGGCACATCGTCTTGACGTCCTTGACCGAATGCGCACCCGCCATCTTCGCGGCGAACTCGGTGAAGAGGTGCGCTTCGGTGCGAGCCCGCTCCATCATCTCGTCGCTGAAGAAGACCAGTTCCTCGAACATCATCTTCTGGGCGCCGAGCATGAATTCAAGCGCACTCTGGTTCAGTCTGGTGGCTTCGGCCGCCCCGTTCACGACCGATTGGGAGGAACCGGTTTCGGCCCGTTCAGCTAGCTCTGACATGACACTCTTCCTCCAATTTCCGGAATTCTCTCGAAAACGATATCGACCGGCATCGAGCTGACATTGAGATGCATCAAACCGGCGGCATTGCGGCCGACGCGTCGTCCGCGGAGCTCAACGAGCGGGCTCACCGAGATGAAAGTGGTGGCGGCCGAGCGCGACGATCTCGCGGTCGGTCGGGTGATCGCAGGGCTCGGCGCGAAGGTCGCGTTTCCGGGCGGGGCTTCGGCCCTCGAGATGCTTCAGCAGCAGTGTCTTTTCGTTGCCAGGTCCCACGATCAGGATGGCCTCGCACGGCTCGAGCGCCTCATCGATACGTGCAAGGAACGTCGGATCATCGTCGACCTTGCCGGAACCGATGGTGTTCGCCTTGTGGTGCAGATGCGGCGTTGCCAAATCGGCATGAACCGTGCGCTCGTCGACGGCGTCGAGGCCGAGGTAGAAGATTTTGGCGACGCGGTGGTCGACCCAGACGACGGCGTGGTTATGGACAGTCATGGTTCTTTCTCTTTCGGAAGCGACAGGATCAGATTCAGATCAGTGCGACATCAGCACCGGAACGGTCATCGAGTCGAACATGCCCCGCGTGACGCCGCCGAGAATTCGTTCCTGCAGGCGCGAATGGCCGTATCCGCCCATCACCAGCAGGCCCATATTGCTTTCGGCCGCGATCGACAGGATAGCGCCCTGAACGTTGGCGCGCTCCGCCGACAGCCGCTGCACCCGCGCCGAAATGCCGCGCCGGGCCAAATGGCCGACGAGTTGGTCCGAGGACGCCTCGCTCGCTTCCTCGTTGACGGCAATTACCGTTACCGCCTTCGCGCCCATCAGGAACGGCAGCGCATCGCGCAACGCGCGGGCCGCCAGGCGGCTGCCATCCCACGCGATCCCGACGTGATGCGCATCCAGC
Organism: uncultured Alphaproteobacteria bacterium; assembly: GCA_963823485.1. Lineage (GTDB taxonomy): Bacteria > Pseudomonadota > Alphaproteobacteria > Rhizobiales > Xanthobacteraceae > Bradyrhizobium. The sequence goes on along the minus strand of CAWGLP010000021.1, from coordinate 158,528 downwards.
GGCCCCTTGTGAATGTAGGGGACCATCAGCATCGGTCCGCCGGAATTGAACAGAACCTGCTGCGGAATGTAATTGTCGTAGCTGGCGCTCGAGGATTCCGGCTGCAGCACGATCGTCATGTCGTAAAGCCGGGACAGCGCCCCGATGGTTTCCCCGGCTTCGGCAGGAATCGCCGCAAAGGATCTGACGCCATAGGCGATCTTGGCGAGCCTGGCTTCGGTTTCGAACACGGCGATCGCGGCGTTCGCCCGTTCCAGCGCGCGCTCCTGTTCGTTCCCCATGACGGCTGCAACCGCGGCGCCGCCGCCTTCCGCCACCATCCCGACGGTACTCATCGATTCATAGCCGATCGCCACGGCGTCGAGATGCGACCGGCGCGCGATGGTCAGCGCGACGGCAACGTCAATCACCGGCCTCACCGGACGCTCCGAGGGAATATGAACCAGAATGTTCCTGAACATCGCCATTCTCCCAGACATTTGCGAGGGGTGCGGGTCCCCGCCCTCCCGGCTTTACGATGCTACCGTAGACGAGGGATTCCGGGCCGAGCTTGATGCACATCAAACCCGGGCGAAGCTGCGATGAGCCTCGATCGCGGCGTTCAGCAGCTTTTCCTTTTGACGACGATAGCCGGGCGGATGCTCCTTTTTTCGCCTGGAAGCCTCGGCTTGCCGATGAAGTGCGGCAGAATCGGTGAAACGCTCGAGATCACGGAGGTCGCCCAACGTGCCCTGCAGCCGTTTTGCCGGTCCGTGCAAATGACCGAATTCGACGCGGGCGATTTGCCTCAACGCTTCCAGCATATAGCGAAAGCGTTTGGCCTTGATACGCAGGCGGTGGCGACGCGAGGCGCCAAGGGACTTCAGATGCCTGCCCTTGCGGATCAGCCGCCGTCGCCAGCGGTCCAGTTCGGCCTCGCAATAGGATTGCAGCAACAAGGCCTCTTCGCGGCGCTGCCAGCGCACCAGCCAGGAGCCATGCCGGATCCAGCGCTCGATGGCGCCGACGAGCTTTTCGAACCGGACGGAGCGCAGGCAACGAACCATGCGGCGACGATCCTGCATCCGCTGCCGGTCGAGATGTTGGTCAAGGGCGCCTTCGGCCCATGCGCGATAGCGTTTCCGGCGCGCATATTCCATTACGACGTCGCTGTCCCGCGCGGTGCCGAGCGAGCCGTTCAGCCACGCAATCTCCGCCTTCAGCCGGAGCCATTCCGCATCGACCACCACAGGTGCGAAGAATGACACCGCGGCGCGCAGCCGCGTGATCGCGACCCGGACCTGGTGGACGGCCTCGGCGTCGCCGGCGCAGGCACCGTCCCGATGCAACTTGACCGCCGCGACACAGCCGAGCGCAATCTTCTGGAAAGCAGTTGCGCAATCGAGTTCCGCTGCTGCGGAAGCCTTGCGCCGGACGGTCACTGCGGACTTGCGCGGCGCCATCGTCAACCCTCACCTGACGCAGGGAGCGATGCCCGGGCGCGTTGCAGCGACTGACCGGGCGTGCCCGATGCGTCGACGATATTCCAGCCGACCGCGCCGATCGCGAACGTCTCCTGCTTCAGGGCGACATCGTTTGTTGCATCGGACGCATCGCCCCTGCGCTGTCCGATCCGCGCCAGCCGGGTCGCGAGGTCGGCCGTCAGGAACAGGCCGACGAAACCGGCGCCGCTCCCGCGTGCCAGCCTGGCTGGCCCCGCCCGCTCCGCTTCCTGCAGGAACGCCGCATCGAGCACGACAGAGCAACCCTGGGCGAGGATGCGCTGCGCGTCGTCTGCCAGCATGTCATACACCCGCCTGGTCACGTCGGGCACGTAAGCCTGTTCGGGCAAAACGGTGGTTTCGCTGACGCCAAACAAGCGCTTGCGTATGACGTCGGAGCGCAGAATGACCGCGCCGGGCGGCGGCTCGACCAGACCCGCAAGGCCTCGTGCCAGCACCGACTTTCCCGTTCCCGACAGGCCGCCGATCGCCACCAGCGTTGGCGGTCGCGGCCGGATGAGACCTGTTGCCAGATCAAAATAGCGTTTGGCTTCCCGCCAAGCGGCTTCATCTTTGCCGGCCTGCTCGCTCTTCATGAAAAGAACGTGGGCGCGGATTGCCGCACGTATCGACAGGAACAACGGCAAAGCCCTGAGGCCGTCGATGTTTTCGTCACTGACGCCCGCAAGGTAGCGGTTGAACAGCGCATTGGCGGCCGTGCGCTGCCGGAAATGGATGAGGTCCATCAGCGTGAACGCGAGATCGTAGAGAATGTCCGTGGTAGCGATGGCCGGGTCGAATTCGATGGCATCGAACAGCAACGGCCGGCCATCCACCAACGCGATGTTGGCCAGATGCAGATCGCCGTGGCAGCGGCGCACCCATCCCTGCGCGGCGCGCCGCGCGAGCAGCGGCTGCAGCGTTGCGGCGAGGTCCCGGCTGGCGGCGTCAAGCTGATTGACGGCCTTCACATCCAGTCCGGGCACGGCGCGAAACCGTTCGGTGTTCCGGGCGATGATGGTTGCAATCGAAGCAAGCCAGCTTTCACCGCCGGCCCGCGGCGCTGCCTGGTGGGAGCGCAGGATCGCGTCGGCCGTGGCAAGTGCGAGATCAGGTTCGATCCTGCCGGACGCCGCGGCGCGGTCGAGCGCCTGCTCCTCGTCGAAGCGCGCCATTTCGACGGCCCATTCCACCGGCGCTCCTGCACCTCCGATCTCGAGACCATCATCGGGATTCCGCGTGATGGCGACGACCCGCCGGTAAAGCTCCGGTGCATTGACGGCGTTGACCTTCAATTCCTCCTCGCAGGCCCGCCGCCGCTTCTCCAGCGTCGAATAGTCGAGGAACGGCAGCCGCACGGCACGCTTGATCTTCAAGGCCCGATCGGCGTCGAGAAAGACAATCGATGCATGGGTGTCGATCCGCTTGCCGCCTTTCGCGGGAGCAAAAACGGCGTCCAGGAAATCGAGCACACGCGGCTGATCGACCTCCGCCACTGCATCACTGTGGATCGTCGTCTGCGTCGTCATGGCTGCAACACGGCCGCGCCGGTGATCTTTCCAGCGCGCAATCTGGCGAGCACCTCGTTTGCCTCACGCAGCGGGAACGCGGTGGTATGCGTCCTGATCCCGGCCTGCGCGGCAACCTTGAAGAACTCCGTTCCGTCGCTGCGCGTGAGGTTGGCAACCGACACCAGCTGCCGTTCCTCCCAGAGAATGTGATAGGGGAACGAGGGAATATCCGACATGTGAATCCCCGCGCAGACCACGCGTCCTCCCTTTCGCACGGCGCGCAGCGCCAGCGGCACTAGATCGCCCACCGGCGCGAAGATGATCGCGGCATCCAGCGGCACCGGCGGCTGGTCTTCCGACGAGCCGGCCCAGACCGCGCCGAGCGATCTTGCAAGTCCTTGCGCCTCGACGTCTCCCGCCCGCGTGAACGCATAGACCGATCGCCCCTGCCAGCGGGCAACCTGTGCGATGATATGTCCGGCTGCACCGAAGCCGAAGATGCCGAGATGCTGTCCCTCCCCTGCCATGACCAGTGAGCGCCAGCCGATCAGACCGGCGCAAAGCAGCGGCGCCATCGCCACGTCGTCGCCGGCTTCGCCGAGCGGAAAGCAATAGCGAGCATCCGCAACCAGATGGGTGGCAAAGCCGCCGTCGCGCGTGTAGCCGGTGAAGCGCGGATGGTCGCACAGGTTCTCACGACCGCTCGCGCAATAGGCACACTCGCCGCAGGTGTAACCGAGCCAGGGTACGCCGACCCGTTCGCCGATATTGAGCGACGTGACGCCAGCGCCCCGCGCATCGACCCGGCCAATCACTTCGTGGCCGGGAACGATCGGATAGGCAATCGCCGGCAACTCGCCATCGACCACATGAAGATCGGTCCGGCACACGCCGCAGGCGCTGACCTTGACGCGCACCTCGCCGGGTCCGGGGGCAGGATCCTCCCGCAGTTCAAGCCGGAGCGGCGCGCCCGGCGCCGTCAGGACCATGGCGTGCATCTCGTTTCTCGTCCTCACGCAAGCGTGTGCAACCTAACCGGGCCGGTGTGGCTCAAGTTTGATCCTCGTCAAGGGGCCGCCATTCGCCTCCTTCTAGCATATGCTGCAACAGCGCGGCTTTGGCGAACCTCTGCGCCAATCGGCGGCGTTCCGCCACACCTTGAGGGTATGGAACAGGAGATATTCATGCGCGCCCACCAAATCATGGTTCGCTCGGTAATTACCGTCAGTCCTGAGGCCACCATCCTCGAGGCCGCCAACACCATGCTGCGCTCGCATGTCAGCGGGCTGCCGGTGGTCGACGCGACCGGCAAGCTGGTCGGCGTGGTCTCGGAGGGTGATTTCATCCGCCGCAGCGAGATCGGGACACAACGCAAGCGCGGCCGCTGGCTCAAATTCCTGCTCGGCTCCAGCGTGGCCGCAACCGACTATGTCCATGAGCATGGTCGCAAGGTCGCTGACGTGATGACGGCGGATCCGGTCACCATCGCCGAAGACGCAACGCTCGAAGAGATCGTGACATCGATGGAGACCAACGGCGTCAAGCGGCTGCCGGTGATGCGCGACGGCAAGCTCGTCGGGATCGTCTCGCGCGCCAATTTGCTGCAGGCGGTTGCCAGCCTCACCCGCGAAATCCCCGATCCGACCGCCGACGACGACCACATCCGCAGCCGCATCATCGCCGTCCTGGAGAAGAACGACTGGAGCCCGTTCGGCCTCAACGTCGTCGTGCGCGACGGCATCGTCCATCTCAGCGGTGTCATCACCGACGAGGGCTCGCGCCAGGCGGCCATGGTAGCCGCCCAGAACGTCACGGGCGTGAAGAAGGTCCACGACCATCTGTGCTGGGTCGACACCATGTCCGGGATGTATCTGAACTCGCCCGAAGACATCGAGATGGCCAAGGCCGACTAGGCAGGCGGAGAGCCCTGGCCGCTCCGCGCGCAAAGCGTCGATCCGGCAGCGCCTCTATCCCCGCACGCTTTCGGTCAGGGCGCGCATGATGTCCTCGCGCGAAATGATCCCCACCAGCCGCTGTTCGGTATTCAGCACGGGAACGCTCTTCATCCGGTGGTCCACCATGAGCTGCAATACCCGCGTCAGCTTCGTCGCCGGATCGACATAGATGAATTCCGGTGTCATGACGTCGACGACCATCCGCGACATCAGATCGTCATAGGCCGGCACCATGCGGCCGGGGTTGAACGCGAAGCATTTCAGAAAATCGAAATTGCTGACGACGCCGACGATATCGTCGCCTTCGCGGACCGGATAGCAATTGAAGTCATCCTCACCGAACATCCGCTGCAACTCGCGCATGGTGGTGTCGCGCGTCACCGTCTTCACCGAGCGCGTCATGTAGAGCCCGGCGGTCGCTTCCAGGAATTTATGCATAGCGGTTCCCCGTCAACGACGTTTCCTTAGCGGGACAGGAACGCGCAGCGGCGCGATTCCATGGCGAGATGGCGGGTCACGCCGCTGAGTACCCATTCGCGGAAGCGCGAGTGACCATAGGCGCCCGCGACCACCACGCCGGCGCCGACATTAGCCGCGACCTTTTCGAGCTGGTCGACAGTCCCCGCAGTCGATTCGGGAACGACGGTATGCGCGGCGATACCGTGTCCGCGCAGCCACGCCGCGACGTCGGCGACATCTGACGCCGCGGCGGCGCGATGGCCACTCTGTTCAGGAATTTGGGCAATCGTGACTTCCTTTGCCGCAGCCAGGATCGGCAGTGCGTCAAATACGGCGCGGCGAGCTTCCCGCACATCCTTCCAGGCGATCAGAACGCTGCGCAGGTCGAGCCACGGCACCATCGGGGGCACGACGATCAGCGGACGACCGGCCTGCATCACGAGGTCGCTCGGGTCTGCAGCCGCGCTGGGATCCACCAAGGTCTCGGAACGCGCGCCGACCACGATGATATCGGCAGCTTTCGCCTGTTGCAGCATGTGGGGCACCGGAAGCGCGCGGGCGGAACGCCACTCCACCGATATGGCACGCTTTTCAATGGAGGCGCGAAACTCAGCCTCAAGTTCCGCCAAACGCTTCACGATGGCGGCGGCTTCCTCGTCAAGCAGCTTCTGCGCAAATTCGCCTTCGGCGAAGTACATCGGCGGCCGAAGATCCGCCGCCGCAGCGCCGATCACGCGCGCGCCGAATCGTTCGGCCAAGTCTCCGGCGACCTTGAGGCAGGCATCGTTGGGCCGGTCCAGCGCCAGACCGACCATGACAGTTTTGTAGTCCATACCCTGCTCCACGCCTTGGAGTGAAATCCTTGGGACGAAATGCCGTATGGGCGTAACGCCCACAAACCGGCATCCTAGAGAGCCCTTCCGGATCGAAACTGACCTAGATCAAGAAGCCGCGATCTCTCGAAAGGCTCCAGAACCGCGATCTTTTCGGGACGCCGAAGGCCTGTCTTAGCTCGGAATAATAACTTCATTTTCAATAAGATACGGGCTATTGATATTTCTGTGGCGCGGCTATTCCGTTGCGCGTGATTGGATGCAATATCTGGCCAGTAGGGGACCGCAGGCCAAGCATGATCGACGCCGAACGACCGTTTCGAAATCAGGATCCGATCGACCGGAATGTACGTGACGGCGCCGAGGGATCGGGCGTCGGCACCTGGGATTTCGAGTTCTCGACGCGAAAGCTGAACTGGTCCGGCACCACGCGAAAGCTTTTCGGAATCGGGCCGGATGCGCCTGTCGACTATGATCTCTTCCTGTCCCTGCTCGACCAGCAGGATCGCGACCGGACGACAGGCGCCGTGCAACGGTCGATGGACACCGCATGCAATTTCGACCTTCAATATTGCCTGCGCCGGAATCCCGAAGGGCACTGGGTGCGCGCGCTCGGCGCCGTCGTCAATGGTTCTGACGGCCGCCCCGCCCGCCTCAGCGGCGTGATGATCGATATCGATCACGAAAAGCGCCTCGAGGACGCCGTCAAGACGCGCGAGATGCACTTCCGTTCGATCCTGGACACGATTCCCGATGCGATGATCGTGATCGACGAACACGAAGTCATGCAGTTCTTCAGCAATGCCGCCGCTCGGCAGTTCGGCTACAGCGAACCGGAGGCGATCGGCAAGAACATCAGCGAACTGATGCCGGAGCCGGACCGCAGCCGCCATGACGGCTATCTCGCCCGTTACCTGAAAACGGGTGAACGGCGCATCATCGGCATTGGCCGCATCGTGACCGGCATGCGCAAGGACGGCACGACGTTTCCGATGCATCTGACCATCGGCGAGATGCAGTCGGGCGGCAAGCCTTACTTCACCGGCTTCGTCCGCGATCTCACCGAGCAGCAGCAAACCCAGGCACGGTTGCAGGAATTGCAGTCCGAACTGGTTCACGTCTCGCGCCTCAGCGCCATGGGCGAGATGGCCTCCGCCCTCGCCCATGAACTCAATCAACCGCTCTCGGCGATCAGCAACTACATGAAGGGATCGCGCCGCCTGCTGGCGAACAGCAACGACGCCAACGCGCCAAAGATCGAGGCCGCGCTCGACCGCGCCGCCGAGCAGGCGATCCGTGCCGGCGACATCATCAGGCGGCTGCGCAGCTTCGTCGCGCGCGACGCATCCGAGATGCGCGTCGAAAGCCTTTCAAAAATAGTCGAAGAGGCCGGGGCGCTCGGGCTTACCGGCGCCCGCGAGCAGGCGGTATTGCTGCGCTTCAATCTGGACCCGACATGCGATCTTGTACTTGCCGACAGGGTCCAGATCCAGCAGGTCATGGTCAACCTGTTCCGCAATGCCCTGGAAGCGATGGCCGCGTCGACCCACCGTGAACTGATTGCCTCAAACACAAGAGCCGCAGATGATATGATCGAAATGTCCGTTTCCGACACCGGGCATGGATTTTCCGGCGATACACTTTCCAGCCTGTTTCAGCCATTCTTCACCACGAAGGAAACCGGCATGGGCGTCGGCCTTTCAATCAGCCGCACGATCATCGAAACCCATGGCGGCAGAATGTGGGCCGAAGCCAACGGGGCCGGCGGCGCCACGTTCCGTTTCACCCTGCCGGCTGCGTCGGCCAAGGATATGATCGATGTCGCAGGGCGGTAAGGTCTACGTCATCGATGACGATCCGGCGATGCGGGAACTCGCTGGAGTTCCTGCTGGGCTCGGCCGGCTTCGACGTGCGCCTGTACGACTCCGGGCAGGTATTTCTGGACGAACTGGCAGAGCTGGAAACCGGATGCGTGGTCACGGATGTGCGCATGCCTGGTATCGACGGCATGGAACTGCTGCGCCGGATGAGTTCGGGCGCGCGAAAGCTGCCGGTGATCGTCATGACTGGCCATGGCGACGTTCCCCTCGCCGTCGAAGCCATGAAGCTCGGCGCGCTCGACTTTCTTGAAAAGCCGTTCGAGGACGAGCGGCTGATCCGCATGATCGAAACCGCGCTTGCGGAAAACGAAAGCGGCTCCAGGAACGAGGCGCTCACGGCCGACATGGCCGCGCGTGTAGCCTCCCTCACCCAGCGCGAACGCCAGGTGATGCAGGGGCTGGTGACCGGCCAGTCGAACAAGGCGATCGCCAGGGAATACGACATCAGCCCGCGCACCGTGGAGGTCTATCGGGCCAACGTCATGACCAAGATGCAGGCCGGTAACCTTTCCGAACTGGTCAGGTTCGCGATACGCGCCGGAATAGTCGAGGATTGAGCCAAGTCAAATCGGGCCTGGTCAAACCGGCTATCTTTCCTCGATGATCGACGCCCAAAACAGCTCCACCGGCGCAACCGGGGCCGGACCTCCGCCGAGAAAATCGATGATCTACGTCGTCGATGACGACTATGATGTCCGGACGTCACTGCGGTTTCTGCTGGAAACCGAGGGATTTGACGTTCGTACCTTCCGCAGCGCGACGGCGTTGCTCGGATCTTCGACCCGCAACCGCGCCGACTGCCTGGTCGTCGACTACAAGATGGCGGAAATCGACGGTCTGGAGCTGGCCCAGCGGCTGCGTGGACTCGATGTCTCCACCCCGATCGTTCTGATTACGGGTTATCCGGACGCAAACATATCGGCCAAGGCCACCTCGGCCGGGGTGCGCCAAGTGCTTTTGAAGCCGAATCTCGAGGATAACCTGGTCGAATGCGTAAAAAACGCGATCGAAGGCCGTCACGCCGCCAGCCAGCCCTGATTGGCCAGCCCGTCTCCGTACAACCACTTACGTAGCAGCCCTTAGGATATCGACCCAAATATCGGGGAACCGGAATCGCAAGTACACCAACGCCACCCCGCATCGAGGAGATGGCGCCATGCAGACCCAAACGATCACCGCCCCCGCAGTTTCCGCAGCGAAGGTAGTATTCCCCTCCCCCCGCGCCTCGATTGCCCCGGCCAGCGACCAGTTCAGCGTGATCACCAACTGCACCGGCATGATCGCGACGGAGTTTTCCTACCGTAAGGACGAGGAGATCTACGGTGAGGGCGAGCTGTCCGAATATGTCTACCAGGTGATCCGCGGCGCGGTTCGCACCTACAAGCTCCTCAACGACGGACGGCGCCAGATCGGCGCGTTCCATTTGCCGGGCGATGTGTTCGGCCTCGATCCCGGTTCGACCCACCGCCTGACTGCCGAAGCGATTTCCGACACCACCGTCCGTCTCATCAAACGTCGCAGCCTCGAAGCCGCCGCTGGAACGAATGTCAAGGTCGCTCACAGTCTCTGGACCATGACCGCAGGCGACCTCCGGCATGCCGAAGATCACATGCTGCTGCTTGGCCGCAAGACCGCGATCGAGAAGGTTGCCACCTTCCTCCTGGAAATGGACCGTCGCCTTGCCAAGGCCGGCATGATGGCGCTGCCGATGTGCCGTCGCGATATCGGCGACTATCTCGGATTGACGCTTGAAACCGTGTCGCGGGCGCTCTCGCAGCTCAATGATCAGGGTATCCTGGTGTTTTCAAGCGCGCGTCAGATCGTGCTTCGCAACCGCCAGCGGCTGGCCGAAATGGATGCCTGAGAGTAGGCTGGCGCCACAGCATGCCGGAAGGATGGGAGTGCAAGATGAACACGTATCGCGTTTCCTTCTACAAGGATCTCTTGAATTCCGATGGCCATAGTTTCAAGTGCCTCCAGCGCCAGATCGACGTCCAGTCGGAGGGACCTTCGCAGGCACTGGTACTTGCGGAACGTCTGGTCGACAATGAGCGGATGAATGCCGACTGCGTCGAGGTGATGCATCTGGGCGATCATCCAGGTCCCGAACATTCGGCAGCTCCCTGCAAACACTCGTGGAGCCGTGTCGCCTGAACGCGACATGGATCGAAATCCCGGCCGCTGAGCGCATCACCGTTTTCGGCGATCAGAATCTTCGCGGTGACCAGAACGCCACCGAATAGGCCGCCGCAAATCCGAGGAAAGCGGCAGCCCAGGCGATGCCGGCCACGATCAGCAACGCACCCGTGTGATCGACTTCCAGCACCGCGCAGATTCGCGCCACGGCAGCGACGATGACCGACGCGTAGATCAGGTGGGTGGCCGGAGATGCTTCCAGACGCTGTCCAGTATGACCGAGCGTCGCCCGGCTCATCACGGCGAGCGTCATGGCGCCGATCGCCCCGCCCGTCCAGGCGTGAATGCCGCCGCTCGGCGCAACCAGGCCGAACGTACTGAACGCGGACAGGATGAAGCCTGCCGGAATGAACGCATAGGCAACGTGCAGGATCAGCACCAGCCGGTCGGCAAACGTCCGGTAACCGGTCCAGCGCACGAGGCGGATGATGTGCATGACGCCGCATGCCAGCAGCAGCCCGCCGGTCGCGCGCTCGAGCGGCCACACCACCCAGAGCGCCAGCACGGGCACGGTCAGGGCGATCGTCGCAGCGTCGAAGCGACCGAACGGCGACGGCATGCGCCCGGGCGCCTGCCTTGCCAGCCAGTTGCGGGTAAAGCTTGGAATGATACGGCCTCCGATCAGCGCAATCAGAACGATCACCATCGCGACGCCGGCGCGGGTGGCGTATTCCGCCAGTCCCTGCAGATGCGCTTCGACGTGGAACGCGATGTTTCCGAAAGCGAGCAGGCTGACGATGACGACGATCTTCAGGTTGTTCCACTTCCTGCCGGCGATGATCTCGCGTGCAACTGCCGCCGCAAGCAGGACCAGGAAAAGCGAATCGATAACGGCCGCTGCACCCCAGCCGATCCAGGCCGAAATGCTCACGGCCACCCGCCCCGCGACCCAGGTCGAAAACAGCAGGATGAGCGGCTGGCCCTGCAGCGGCAGCCGCCCGGTCCAGTTTGGCACCGCCGTGAGCAGGAAGCCCGCGATGACGGCGGCGATGTACCCAAACAGCATCTCGTGGACATGCCAGTCCCGCGGCGCGAACGCCGTCATGAGTTGCAGTTCGCCGTAGAAGGCCGGCAACCACACCAGAATGATGGCGCCGGCATAGACCGACCCGAAGAAGAAGAACGGGCGGAAGCCATACGAAAACAGGGCGGGCCCCCGGTACTCTCTCAAACGTGCGACGGACATGACCTCGAACCTGTGTGGGACGCGCAGTAGCTGCTTCGGCGCACACTAGCCGGGCGGGAAGAGGCTTCTTTGTCGAAGCGCAAAGACAGCTGGCGCGTTCGGATCTATCCGGGAGACCTTCAGCAAGAGGAGACCAGGATGCGGGTGTTTGAACGGATACGGCTGAATTTGGGATTCATGCCGGCCAAACTTCAGAACGATTCGAAAGAGGTACGTGAGGTGGCCGATGCATCTCCTCATGTACCACCCGCGTCCGAAGGAATGTGCTGCGGCCATTGCTCCGGCAACGTTGAGGCGCATGTCCCGGAACTGCCTGGCGCGCGCTGAAACCTGCAGAGCGGCCCACCTCCGGCGGGCCGCTCGCTTCCTTTCATCCGCCTCGCCTATTTTGCGGCCGTCTTGCTTGCAGCGAGCCTGTCGAACAGGGTGGCAAAAACCTGCTTCGCCTTCCCGACCTGCGGCACCGCCTTGGCCTGTTCCTCGTTGGCTGGCGTGCCGACCACAACCAGTGCCACCATTCCCATGCCGTAATGCGGCGTGCATTTGACGCCGTAAATCCCGGCCTGATCGAACTTGACCGTAACGTCGTCTCCCATCTTGCCGACAAAGCTCTGAGCGCCTTCGGGCAGCATGCCCTTGATGCTCTCGGCATTGTGCCCCTTGTCGGTCGACAGGAATTTCACGGTATCGCCGGGAGCGAGCTTGATCAGCGCCGGCTCGAACACCATCAAGCCCTCTGCGCCCTTGTTCAGCATCTTGACCTCGACTTCGGCCGCCATCGCGCCGCCGGTCATGGCCATCACCGCGGCAACCGCCGCAGTAACCAAATATTTACGCATTCTAATCTCCTGTCGATCGGTCGGCCGATGAACGGCCCCATGGAGGCCATCTAATCCCTGAACCGCCGGACAGAATTTGTGTTAACGCAAGCCCACAGCCGATTTAGAGCATATATAATGTCAATGCGGCGGTGGCCTCTCCAACGGATGGCAAACCGCTGCGTCCGATCGTTTCCCCGCCCCGCCGTTTGACGAACGGCATCCGGATATTTCAATGGCTTCCCTCGACCGCTCCATCGTCGCCAATGTTCCGATCTTTGCCGGGCTGAGCGCCGCCGACCTCGATTCCATCCTGCGCGATGCGCGCTCGGTGCGCTACGCGAAGGATAGCAGTGTATTCGTTCAGGGCGGCGAGGCGCATTCGTTCTTCGTGCTGCTGCACGGCCATCTCAGGGTCGAGAAGACGACGCCGCAGGGCCAGCAGATCGTGGTGCGATATGTCTCAGCGGGCGAGCTGTTCGGCGTGGCCCAGGCGATGGGACTGAAGGAATATCCCGCGACCGCGATCGCCGTTGTCGACAGCGTCGCACTGTCGTGGCCCTCGAAAGCCTGGCCGCAGCTCATCGCGGAATTTCCGGCACTGGCCACCGGTGCACTGCAGACGGTCGGAAGCCGATTGCAGGACACCCAGGTCCGCGTGCTCGAAATGTCCAGTGAGCAGGTCGAGCAGCGGGTGGCGCATACGCTGCTGCGTCTTGCAAAGCAGGCCGGGCGCAAAGTCGAACACGGCGTCGAGATCGACTTTCCGATCAGCCGGCAGGACGTCGCCGAGATGACCGGCACCACCCTGCACACCGTAAGCCGGATCCTCAGCGCCTGGGAGCAGCAGGGACTGGTCGAAGGCGGACGGCAGCGCATCGTGCTGCGCGAGTTGCACAAGCTGTCCGGGCTCGCGGACGGTCATGACAAGGACTGACCGTCAGTAGTCAGCGCGTACGGCCACAGGCCGCGCCCGCGATCCTGCATCCATCGCCTTCATTCCGATGGGCTCGCATGGCCGACGCGAATGCGTTCTTCCATGATGCCATCCTAAGCCGTTCTCTGCACGCCTCCTTGTTGGAGAGCAAACATCATGGCGATCGGTCCATGCTGAAACAGCTTGCTCTGGCACAAAGAGCGTTTGTCGCCATTGGGGCAAAAGGCTGACACGGAATTCAAATGCAGACACCGAAAAGGAGCGTGTCATGATCACCCGCCGTACCGCATTGCTGGGCGCTGCCGTTGCTGCCCTCGTCGCCACCGCCCCTGCCCTTGCGGCCGACGATCTCAAGCTGCCGCGTCAGGCCGTCGAACTGGTCGCACCGCCGTTCGTGCATCCGCACGAGCAGGCGACAAAAGAAGGCCCGAAGATCATCGAGTTCAAACTGACCATCAAGGAGAAGGAAGTCGTCATTGACGACGCCGGCACCAAGTTCCAGGCCATGACGTTCAACGGTTCGATGCCCGGCCCGATGATGGTGGTTCACGAAGGCGATTACGTCGAAGTGACGCTGGTCAACCCCGATACCAACGCGATGCCACACAACATCGACTTCCATTCCGCGACCGGCGGACTGGGCGGCGGCGCGCTGACCCACGTCAACCCCGGCGAGCAGGTGGTGCTGCGCTGGAAGGCGACACGTACCGGTACGTTCGTCTATCACTGCGCGCCGGAAGGCATGATCCCCTGGCACGTCGTCTCCGGCATGCACGGCACCGTGATGGTGCTTCCGCGTGACGGGCTGAAGAATTGTGAGGGCAAGCCGCTACGTTACGACCGGCTCTACTACGTCGGCGAGAACGATCTCTACGTGCCGAAGGACGAGAACGGCAAATACAAGAGCTATGAGACTATCGGCGAAGCATTTGCCGACACCACCGAAGTCATGCGCAAGCTGATCCCGACCCATGTCGTGTTCAACGGCAAGGTCGGCGCACTGACCGGCAAGAATGCAATGACTGCGAAGGTCGGCGAGACCGTCATGATCGTACATTCGCAGGCTAACCGCGACACGCGTCCGCATCTGATCGGCGGTCACGGCGACTATGTCTGGGAGACCGGCAAATTCGTCAACCCGCCGGAGAAGGATCTCGAAACCTGGTTCATCCGCGGCGGTTCGGCGGGAGCTGCGCTCTATACGTTCAGGCAGCCCGGCATCTACGCCTATGTCAACCATAACCTGATCGAGGCCGTCGAACTCGGCGCCAGCGCCCATTTCAAGGTCGAGGGCGAATGGAACAACGATCTGATGAAGCAGGTGAAGCCTCCCGGGCCGATCCCTCCCGGCAAATCCAGCGCAGCCGACGCGGCGGTGCTGACCAGATGACCTTCAGATAACTCCCTTGCGGCCTGCAGCTACAACTGCAGGCCGCCAAGGCAAGAAAGCAACGGCAATGCTGTTTGCCATGAAAATCAAGATCGCGGTTACGGTTGCCGCATTGGCGAGCCCCGCGGCCCTTTCGATCGCTCCCTTTGCTTCCGTTGGCGATCTGTCCCCGGACTCCTATTTCACCGAGATCGCGGCAAGACCTTTTCCGTATCGGGTGGCCGGCGACTTCTCCCGCGACGGCAAGCCGGCGCAGGCCCCGCTCCGCGAGATGCGTCTCGCCCATTCCATCAAGATCATGAACCGCCAGGTCACGGCGGGTGAATATGCGCGTTGCGTCGACGACGGCCGATGCCCGCGTATACCGCAGGCCTCCACGGCGGCGGATCGCCCGATGGTCGGCGTGAGCTGGCGCGATGCCACGGCCTATGCCGAGTGGATGACGAGCAGAACAGGCGTCCCGCACCGCCTGCCGACCGATGAGGAATGGGTGTTCGCTGCCGGAGAGAAAGCCGGCGATGACGCGCTGCCGCTGGTCGATCCGATCGATCCGGCCCAAGCATGGATCGCACGCTACGAAGCCGAAACCAACCGGGCACGTCCCCTTGCGCTCGATCCGCAACCGGTCGGCACGTTCGGGCGCAACGCGAACGGTCTCGACGACATCGGCGGCAACGTCTGGGAATGGACCAGCACCTGCTTCCTGCGGATGACGCTGGAGCCGGCAGGCGCTGAACGGATCACCAACACCAATTGCGGCGTCCGCGTCGTGCAGGGCGCACACCGCACCTACATGACGGACTTCATCCGCGACCCGCGCACCGGCGGTTGTGCCGCCGGCGTTCCGCCGGCCAATCTCGGTTTCCGTCTGGTGGTGGACGATGAGCACTGGCTGGCGTTGCGCAGAAGAGTCGTTGCAGCTTGGCGGTCCAGATAGAACCGGCAAACGATGACGTAGCTCCCCAAGCGCCGGGGCCGTCGCCGGTGATTGATATCGTGCCATCGAAATCCCGCCACACGGACTTCTCGCATTGCGAAAGTCCTTAACGCACAGCGCAAAAGGACGCAGGCGGATGGACAGATTGGGCGTGACGCCGCGCCTGACAGGTGTCAGTATTCCAAGATAAACAAATGCTGCGCACGTCGGACGAAGCGCGGCTGCCGAGGGGGAAATGAAACGCGTCAGCGTGGGCGCATGCGCTCCCCTATGGCCTAACCGGTCCGTTGGCGTCGCATGGGACAACAGATTGTCCATCGTCTGCTGATTTCATTCCCCGCCTTGCTCGGGGTGCTCTTCCTCTGTTTTTGTTTGTTGCAAGTGGTGCCGGCCGATCCGGCGATGATCATCGCCGGACCTGACGCCAAGGCCGAGACCATCGCCGCCATCCGCAAGGATCTGGGGCTCGACCGATCCATTCCCGTGCAGTTCTTCGAATACATCCTGCGTGTGTTGCGCGGTGATCTCGGCCGCTCCATCATTTCCAACAGGATGGTCAGCGAGGAACTGGCGATGACCATCGGCCCGACCGTCGAGCTGATGCTGGGAGCGATGATCCTTGCCGTGCCGATCGGCATCGCGCTCGGAACGCTGGCGGCGGTCAATCGCGGCCGCATCACCGATCGCATCATCATGGCCTTCTCGGTGGCGGGCGTGTCGATGCCGGTGTTCTTCATCGGCCTGATCCTGATCCAGTATGTCGGCTTCAAATGGGCGCTGCTGCCATTTACCGGCCGCACCGGCCCGGTATGGGACGGCGGATTGCCGAGCCTGATCCTGCCGGCCCTGACGCTTGGCGCGGTGCTGATCGGACCGATCGCGCGACTGACGCGAACCGCGGTACTGGAGGTGCTCGGCGCCGATTTCGTGCGCACGGCGCGCGCCAAGGGACTGCGCGAGACGACCGTGATCGTCCATCACGCGCTACGCAACGCCATGATCCCCGTCGTCACCCTGATCGGACTGCAGGCCGCATTCCTGCTCGGCGGCGCCGTGGTGACGGAAACCATGTTCTCCTGGCCCGGCGTCGGGCGCCTGGCGGTCGGCGCCATCGTATCCAGCGATTTTCCGACGGCGCAAGGCGCGATCATGATCCTCGCCATCGCCTTCCTGTCGATCAATCTGGTGGTCGATGTGCTCTACGTCTATCTGGATCCAAGGGTGGCGCGAAGATGAGTGTCGAGGCCCTCGATTCAGGCTTTATGCCGGAGCAGGAGACCGGCGAGCTTGCCCGTGCCGGCGTGCTGCGCCGCCTGATGCGCGACCGGGTGGCCGCATTGGCGGCAATTGCGCTTACCGTGATCGTGTTCGCAGCGCTGTTTGCGCCATGGATATCCCCTTACGATCCTTACTTCACCGACCTGACCAAGGTGATGCTGCCGCCGAACGCCGAGCACTGGTTCGGCACCGACAACACCGGCCGGGACATCCTTAGCCGCGTCATCTATGGCACCCGCAGCACGCTGATGCTCGGGCTGGTCGGCGTGATCGTCGGCGGCCTGCTCGGCGGCATCCTCGGCATCCTCGCCGCCTATTACCGCTCGCTGGACGGCTGGATCATGCGGCTGGTCGACGTGATGCTGGCATTTCCTGCGATCCTGATCGGGCTTGCGGTCGCCGCGATCTTCGGCGCCGGACTGACCGCCGTGGTGATCGCCCTCGTCGTCGCCACCGTGCCCGATGTGGCGCGGGTTGCGCGCGGGGCTGCGATCGGCGTCATGGGCCAGGAGTTCATGGAGGCGGGACGGGCCGTCGGCGTGTCCGACAGTGCGTTGATCTGGCGCTACCTGACGCTCAACTGCATCTCGACCATCTTCGTATTCCTGACGCTGCGCTTCGGCCAGATCATCCTGATCGGCGCGGCGCTCGGATTTCTCGGCATGGGCGCGCAGCCGCCGACCGCCGAACTCGGCATGATGGCAGCCCAGGGCCGCGACTTCCTGTTCATGGCGCCGCACATCGCTACGATTCCGAGTTGCGCGATCTTTGTGATCGTGCTGGCCGCCAACCTTCTGGGCGACGCATTCCGCGACGTCCTCGATCCGAGGCTACAGACATGATCAGAATGATTCTGAGTGTAGCGTTCGCGCTGAGCATCCCGGCTTCCGCATCGGCCCAGACGCTCAACATGATGAAGGGCATCGACGCGCCGCATTACGATGCGCAGCGCACCACCTGGGGGCCGACCTCCGACATCGTCAACATGTTCCAGGACACACTGGTGGCGCTCGACTGGGACGGCCGCACCTCCGTCCCCTATCTCGCCAAGTCGTGGACGATTAGCGAGGACGGCAGGACCTACACCTTCAAACTACGCGACGACGTCTCGTTCTGCAGCGGCAAGAAGTTTACGGCCGAGGATGTGATCTACAGCTTCAAGCGGCTCAAGGATCCCGCGCTCAAGGCGCCCTATGCCTGGCGCGCCGGCAATATCAAGGAACTGCGCGCGCCCGATCCCTACACCGTCGAATACGAGCTCGAGGAACCTTATTCCGAGTTGCTCCTGCAGCTCACCATGTTCACCAACGTCATTCACAACAAGGAGAGCGTGGAGGCGCTGGGCAAGGATTACGGCATCAAGGGCGCCGACGGCACCGGACCGTGGTGCTTCGAGTCCTGGCATCCGCGCACCGAAATCGTGCTCAAGCGCCACGACGCCTACCGATGGGGCCCGTCGCTGTACAAGAACAAGGGCCCGGTGAAGTTCGAAAAGCTCAGCATGAAGATCATGCCTGAGGAGTCCAGCCGCGTAGCGGCGATGATGGCCGGACAGTTCGACATGACCCACCAGTTTCCTCCGGCATTCATCGCCCAGGCCAAGGCGGCTCCGATCCTGACCGTGACCGCCGCGAAGCCAAACTTCCAGTTGCTGTATTTCGGCTTCAAGACGACGCGCCCCATGGTGGCCGACAAGCGCGTCCGCGAAGCCATGAGCATCGCGATCAACCGTGGCGAAATCGCGAAGGCCATCCTGTTGGGCAATGCTGATCCGGCCTTCACCATCGTCGACAAGGATGCGCTGGACCACGATCCGAATACGGCAGGTATCGTCAAGGAAGACATCGAACGTGCCAAGCAACTGCTCGATGAGGCAGGCTGGAAGCTCGGCGCCGACGGCGTCCGCGAGAAGGATGGTATCAAGCTGCAGCCCAAGGTCTACTACACCCAGGCCGGCAACACGCCGCGTGTCGCCGAAGCAATCCAGGGCTATCTGCGCCGCATCGGCGTGCAGTGGCAGCTTCAGCCCTGGGACTCCACCATCGCTCCCGCAAAAATGGCCGAGCAGGACTACGAGATCTGGTCCGTGACCGTGCCGTATCTCTCGGCCGGCGACCTCATGAACATCTACTTCGATTCCCGCAACATACCCACACCGAACCGGATGAACTGGAAGGATGCGGAAACGGACGACTGGCTGAAGCAGGGGCGCTCGGCGCTGACCGAGGCTAACCGCGCCAAGGCCTACGCGCTGGTGCAGCAGAAGGTGATGCGCGAGCACCTCTGGATTCCGGTGCTCAACATCAACATGGACCAGGTAGCCAACAAGAAGATCACCGGCGCCAGGCCACACATGATCTACCAGAACACCTTCTACAAGGGCTTGGACGTGTCGCGGCAGTAATAGCAGAACGGAGGAAACTCGATGCGCAGCATTTTGACGGGCGTTGTAGCGATGCTGGGGGCCACGGGATTGTGCGCCACCGCTGAGGCGCAGACCCTGAGGGTGATGAAGTCGCTGGACGCGCCGCATTATGACGGCCAGCGCACGACCTGGTCGCCGACCTCGGACATCGTCAACATGTTCCAGGACACGCTGGTGGCGATGGACTGGGACGGCAAGACGCCCATTCCCTACCTCGCCAAGTCCTGGACCCTAAGCCCGGACGGCAAGACTCTACACCTTCAAGCTCCGCGACGACGTGCAGTTCTGCAGCGGCAAGAAATTCACCGCAGCCGACGTGATCTAC
The DNA here is from genome assembly GCA_963823485.1 of uncultured Alphaproteobacteria bacterium. Lineage (GTDB taxonomy): Bacteria > Pseudomonadota > Alphaproteobacteria > Rhizobiales > Xanthobacteraceae > Bradyrhizobium. The sequence continues at coordinate 138,917 of CAWGLP010000021.1, read as the reverse complement.
TCCTTCAAGCGGCTGACCAGCGTCCGAGCTAAGGCGCCGCTGGCCTGGCGCGCCGGCAACATCAAGGAACTGCGCGCGCCCGACCCCTATACCGTCGAATACGAGCTGAACGAACCGTTCGCCGATCTCCTGCTCCAGCTCACGATGTTCACGACGGCGATCCACAACCAGGAGAGCGTGGAGTCGCTCGGCAAGGACTACGGCATCAAGGCCATCGACGGCACCGGCCCCTGGTGCTTCGAGAGCTGGCAGCCTCGCACCGAAATCGTGCTCAAGCGTCACGACGCCTACAAATGGGGCCCGTCGATGTACCAGAACAAGGGGCCGGTGAAGTTCGAGAAGCTCAGCATCAAGATCGTGCCCGAGGACGCCAGCCGTGTCGCCGCCATCATGGGCGGGCAGTTCGACGTCACCCACCAGGTTCCGCTGCAATTCATCCAGCAGGTCAAGGCCGCGCCTAACCTCAACGTCCAGGAAGCCCAGCCCAACTTCCAGCTGATGTACTACGGCTACAAGACCACGCGACCGATGGTTGCCGACAAGCGCGTGCGTGAGGCGATGAACATCGCCATCAACCGCGCCGACATCGTCAAGGGCATCATGCTGGGCAACGCCGAGCCGGCGCTTACCTTCGTCGATCCCAAGGCGCTCGACTTCGCCGAGAAGACCAAGGGTGTCATCAAGGAAGACGTCGAACGCGCCAAGAAGCTGCTCGACGACGCCGGCTGGAAGGTCGGTGCGGACGGCATTCGCGAGAAGGACGGCGTCAAGCTCGCTCCCCAAGCGTCCTGTTCACGCAGGTCGCCTACTTCCCGCGCGTCTCCGAAGCGATCCAGGGCTACATGCGCAAGATCGGCGTCGACTGGAAGATCGTCGGCTACGATTCGACGATCGCACCTGCCGAGATGGCAAAGCAGGACTTCGAGCTGTGGACCGTGACCGTTCCCCTACATCTCCGCCGGCGAGTCTCCTCAACATCTACTTCAATTCGAAGAACATTCCGACGCCCAACCGCATGAACTGGAAAGACGCCAAGACCGACGACTGCCTGCGCGCCGGCCGCGCCGCGCTGACCGACACCGATCGCGCCTCAACTACGCCCGCGTGCAGGAGAAGGTGACGAACGAGCATCTGTGGATGCCGGTCATGAACGTCGCGATGTACACGACGAGTTCCAAGAAGCTGAAGGGTGTCCGGCCGCACATGCTCTATCAGAACACGTTCTACAAGGGACTGGATTACTCCTTCTGATGGACAATCTCCTGGAGGTTCGCGGCCTGAAGACGCACTTTGCCACCGACCGCGGCCTGTTCCGCGCGGTCGATGGCATCAGCTTCAGCGTTCCGCGCGGCCGCACCGTCGGCCTCGTCGGCGAATCCGGATGCGGCAAGAGCGTGACGTCGCTTTCGGTGATGGGGCTGGTGCCGAGCCCGCCCGGCAAGGTCGAAGCCGACGCCGTCATGTTCGCGGACCGCGACGTGCTGACGCTGTCGACGGATGAACGCCGCAGGCTGCGCGGCGGCAAGATGTCGATGATCTTCCAGGAGCCGATGACCTCGCTCAATCCGGTGCACACCGTCGGCCAGCAGATCGTCGAGGCCATCCTCGCCCACACCACGATGTCGCCGCGCGCTGCGAAAGCGCGGGCGGTCGAGATGCTCGAGCTGGTGCGGATCCCCTCGCCGGCGCAGCGAATCGACGATTATCCGCACAACATGTCGGGCGGCATGCGCCAGCGCGTCATGATCGCCATGGCGCTCTCCTGCGAACCGGCACTGTTGATCGCCGACGAGCCGACGACCGCGCTCGACGTCACCATCCAGGCCCAGATCCTCGACCTCCTGAGCGACCTGCAAAGCAGGCTCGGCATGGCGATCCTGATCATCACCCACGATCTCGGCGTCATTGCCGAGGTCGCCGATCAGGTGCTGGTGATGTATGCCGGACGGATCGTCGAGAGCGCTGACGTCAACGACCTGTTCGCCGATCCCCAGCATCCCTACACGATCGGCCTGCTGGGCTCGATCCCGCGTATCGACGTCGACCGCAAGCGTCTCGCCACCATCGAGGGTATGGTGCCCAGCCCGAACAACCAGCCCGCGGGCTGCCGTTTCGCGCCGCGCTGCCCGTTCGCGGACCGGCGTTGCCGGCAGCAGCCGCCGCCGCTGCGCGATATCGCGCCCCGCCATCAGGTCGCGTGCTGGAAGGCGCCGGTGGAGGTGATGTCATGAACGACGCCCCGGTCCTTCAGGTCGATGGTCTGGTCAAGCATTTCGCCGTCACGCGCGGACTGATCCGCCGCAAGGTGGTTGGGCTGGTGCGCGCCGTCGAGGATGTCAGCTTCTCGATCGCGCGCGGCGAGACACTGGCGCTGGTGGGGGAGTCCGGCTGCGGCAAGTCGACCACCGGCCGGCTGATCCTGCGCCTGATGGAGCCGACGGCGGGTTCGGTGCGCTTCAAGGGCGGCGAGATCGCCAATCTCGACAAGGATTCGCTGCGGCGAATGCGCCGCCACATGCAGATCATCTTCCAGGACCCCTACGCCTCGCTCAATCCCCGCATGACTGTCGGCGAGATCCTGGACGAGCCGCTGCGCGTCCACGGGATCGGTGACGAAGCCTCGCGCGAAGCGCGCGGCCGCGAGCTTCTGGAGATCGTAGGCCTGCTGCCCGAACATGCCAGGCGCTATCCGCACCAGTTCTCCGGCGGCCAGCGCCAGCGGATCGGCATTGCGCGTGCGCTCGCCGGCAATCCCGACCTGATCGTCTGCGACGAGCCGGTGTCGGCGCTCGACGTCTCGATCCAGGCACAGATCGTCAACCTGCTGCAGAATCTGCAGCAGCGCTTCGGCCTTTCCTATCTGTTCATCGCCCACGATCTGGCCGTCGTAAAACACATCAGCGATCGCGTCGCGGTGATGTATCTCGGCAAGCTGGTCGAAATCGCGGACAAGCGGACGCTCTACGACCATCCGCTGCACCCCTACACCCAGGCGCTGCTGGCCGCGATCCCCAAACCCGATCCGGCATTGCGCACCAAGCGCGTGATGCTGCAGGGCGACGTGCCGAGTCCGTTCAAGCCGCCGACCGGCTGCCGTTTCCACACCCGCTGCCCGCACGCGCAAGCCCGCTGCTCCGCCGAGGAGCCGATACTGCGCGAGGCGGCGCCCGGCCATCGCGTCGCCTGTCATTTCTTTGAAACGTTGCCGCTGCCCACCATCCTGGCGCGCGCCGGCACCGCGAACGGCAAATTCGCCGAACGGCTCGCGGCCTTCGAACGGGCCAAGCTGGCGCGGAGTCTCGCCTGAGCAGCCGATGGTTCGCGTCGCCCATGCCTTCATCGGTTCGCTCCTGGCAATAACGGAAACCACAGTTCTGCGTTCTCGCGACTTCGCGCCCGAGGTCTGCTGAAATTCCTTTCCCTCAGAAAACCGAGGGAGCAGGGAATGCCGGGTGCACGCTGCACCCGCGGTCTCGTGTGCAAAAATTGGTAGCGAAACGCACACGAGCATACAGGTACAGACGGAACACTCCGGCATTCCCTGCGCAATGGGTTGACGGCTTATGCCGAGCTCTCCCCGGAGACGAATTCGTCTTGCCTCCGTCGTTGGCGGATTAGCGGCTCATCAACCCGGTTGGGTTGACTTCGCCTCCACGCAACTTGACGCCAGCCACGGGCGCCAGGACCACACGGTTTTGCCGTACGCAATTAGCGCCGTTCGTCTTGCACGCCGTTTGTCGCTCATGAGGTTCAACTCACCCTGCGACCACCTCTCGCGCCTGACGCTCTCGCGTCCACCGCATCCCGTCCCGCGTTCGTGACGACGCGCGATCCGCCCCTCGTGTCGGGTCGGGATGGCCTCATCTGGCCACTGATTTGGGGTGGACGGGAAGTGGAATATTTCCCGATCGAGAACAGATAAGCGTTGCCGCGTCGGGCAAATCGATGATCCGCGAAAATCCCTACGGATCAGACAATCCCGTTGTTGCGCAGCGCGGCAATCGCCTCCGCGTCATAGCCGAGTTCGCCGAGCACGCGGTCGGTGTGTTCGCCGAGCGTCGGCGGGCGCGACACGATCTCGCCCGGCGTTTCCGAGAGCCGCACCGCGGCGCGCACCGTCGGCGCAGGCTTCGGCAGGCCGGGATAATCGACGTCCTGCATGAAGCCGGCCGCGCGGATATGCGGATGCTCCAGTGCCTGTTGCGGGCTCAGCACCGGTCCGGTCGGAATCATCGCCTGGCCCAGCGTGTCGACCGCCTCCTGCGTGGTGCGCTCGGCGCACCACCGCGCCATGCGTTCGCTGATGACAGGACCGTTTTCGCCGCGCTTGAGATCATCGGCGAAACGCGGGTCCGCTCAGCCAGTGATCCTCGCCCATCAGCCTGGCCCAGCGAATGAACAGCGGATGGCCGGTCACCTGGCACAGCACCCAGCCGTCCTTGGTGCGGTAGATGTCGACGGGCGCCGCGGTCTGCCCGAGATTGCCTGTCGGAACACGGTTGGCTGCGATGACGGCCTGCTCGATCAGCGTTGCGTTGGTGAAGGACAGCGCGGTCGCCAGCAGCGCGCCCTCGACGATTTGCCCGCGCCCGGACTTGGCCCGTTCGATCAGCGCGGCGAGCGTGCCGAACGCGCAATGCAGCGCAGTGCCGAAATCGACCCAGTTCACGGCGGCCCGGTACGGCGGATCACCCTTGCCCGTCATGTAGACGGCGCCCGACATCACCTGTCCGACGCCGTCAAAACCGACACGGTCCGACCACGGCCCCGGCCCACCGAACGCCGTGGCGGTGGTGAGGATGATGTCCGGCTTGATCGCCTTCAGCGAGTCGTAATCGAGCTTCATCGCCCGCAAGGTCTGCGGCGGCAGGTTGGCGACGACCACATCCGCAGTCGCGACCAGCCGGCGCATCACCTCCTGCCCTTCCGGTTTCATCGGATCGAGCGTGATGCACTTCTTGTTGCGGTTGATCTGCAGGAACAGCGCGCCCTCGCCGCCTTCGCCGACCGGCGCCACGAAGCGATCCTCGCTGCCGGCGCGCCTCTCCACCCGGATGACTTCCGCGCCAAATTCCGCCAGCAAGGTCGCGCAATAAGGCCCCGCGATGTAGCGCCCGAAATCGAGCACGCGGACACCCTCCAGAACTCCCCCCATCGATCCTTTTCCTTGTTGTGGACGCGCCAGATGAGTTGGCTTGCACGCGACCTTACAGGGATCGATCTCGGGGGCAAGGCGGCGAACCGCCTCCAGGGCGCGGAACTCGTTGTGGGCTTGCCGCCAAAGTCGAGATAGCAGTTGTCCGGCAAGTCGAATGTCGGCTGCCGCGCCGGGTCGACCTCAGGCGCCTTGCAGTATCAACTCGCTGGTGCGCTCCGGCGCATCAAGCATCGACATGTGCCCGGTGTCCGGCAGCTCGAAAGTGGCCCAGGACTTGTTAGCCTTGCAGTCCGCGAACGCCTTGTCGAAGCCTGGCTGTGGAAATTTCGGAAGCCGGATGTAAGTTTTCTTCGCGACCTTTTCGAGCGCTCCGGAAAGCTTGATCGGCTGGACATAGGTGCCAACCGGATGGGCGGTGGCCTTGGACAGGGCAAATGACTGATCGCGCTCAGCTACAGCGGCCGGTCCAAACTGCTTTGGCGGACCAAAGCCTGCCTCGCCCTTGTCAAGGGCTGTCTGTATGATTTTGGCAAAAGGGCTCCCGGCTACGTAGTCCGCCACCTTCTGTCCATCGGTAGGCAGAAACGCATCGAGCCATACGATCGAGGAGACCTGATTGCCTATACTTTCGAGTGCGCCCGCACCTACGAAGCCTGCATAGGACCACGCCACAAGGCAGACATTGTCGAGGCTCTCCCATTTCACCAGGTTGACGACGTCGGCAATGTGAGTGTCCAGATTGACGTCCTTGCTCAGCAAATGCGAGCGGTCGCCTAAACCCGTCAGTGACGGAGCGAATACCTTGTGGCCGCCCTGTTCGAGCCGATCGGTGACCCGGCGCCAGATCCAGCCGCCGCAAAAAGATCCGCTGACAAGGACGAAGGTCTTTCGCGATGGTTGGGCGCGGGCGGCGCCGATGGCTGCCGCCGCGACGAGGCCGCCAGCGGCGGTACTGCCGAGCATACGGCGCGTGACTTTAAATTCAGTCATGACGTACCTCCCTTTGTCGTTCAACCTCCCGCGCGTTAGCAGTCGACCATAGCGGATGGGCAAAAGGGTAACAATGTGGATTGGTCGTGGGGAAGTCCAAATCACGAAGGAAAGCTGAGGGCTGTCCGCTGATGGCCCATCGCCTTTATTGCTCTGCCGCACGAACCTGGTCGCACCAAGGCAAAGCGGACATGGGCATCGTCACATCACGCCGACCGGGTTTATGGCTACGCGGCCTCCGGAACGACGACGTCCGCGATGACGGGCAAATGATCCGAATAGGCGCGTGCCTTGCGGTCGGTCCACGCCGCGCGGATCATCAGATCGCGCGAGGCATAGATCCGGTCCAGCCGCAGTATCGGCAAGCGGGCGGGAAACGTCCGCATCTGTGTTCGGACCGGGCAGGCCTGCGCCAGCACCCGCCGCACGGATTTGACCCAGAACCAGTCGTTGAAGTCGCCAACCACCAGCGTCCGCGTCGGCCGCACGAGATCAACCAGCGCCCGCGCCTGCGCATGCCTTTCATGGATGCTCAGGCCGAGATGGGTCGCGACCACCCTCACCTCGCCGCAGCCCGACTGGATGCGCGCGGCAATCGCCCGGCGCGGCTCGCGCTCCTGATACGACACGTCGACCACCGATGGCGGCTCGGCGAATGGCCAGCGGCTCAGCAGCGCCTGACCATAATCGCCGTCCCTGGTGACGATCGACCTGGCGTCGATCCGGTGGTCGCCGACCGCCTCCGCCAGCCTGACGAAGGGATCATCGGTACGCCCGCGCAAGTCGATTTCCTGCAGCGCCACCACATCGGGCGACCAATGGCGGATGACCGCGCATACCCCGTCCAGATCGAATTCCGGATTGAGGTTGAATGTGCCGTGAACGTTCCACGTCATGATGCGGATCGTGCCGGTCACGTCCTGCGTCCCGCCAGCCAGGTGACGAGGAACTGCACGCCGAGACAGAGCGCGATCCAGGCTGCGATCGCAACGCCGAGCAGCAGCGCATTCGCAAGCGACGCATTGCGCGCGAGATCCGCGATCTGCGCGCCAAGTGCCGCCATCACCGCGATACCCGGCGCCATGCCGAGTGCCGTGCCGAGCATGAAATCGCGCAGGCTGAGCTTGCTGGCGCCTGCCACGACATTGACGATCGAAAACGGCGCGATCGGCACCATGCGGATCAAGGCCACCGCAACGATGCCCTTTCCGATGATGCGGTTCTGGATCCGCGATGAGCGGCGGCCGAGCAGCCGCTGCAACCGGACGTGTCCCAAAACCCGGCCGATCCCGAACAACAGGAGCGAACTGAGCAGCACGCCGGTCGCGGCGCTGGCGAAGCCCAGCCAGGGACCGAGCGCCGCCGCGGTCGCCGCGATCAGCACGAGCACCGGAAAGACCAGCAAGCCGCCGACGACGAATGCGGCAATCGCCAGCAGCGGCGCAAACTCCGACCGCGCCGGCCTGGAAATGATCGAGGACACGAAGTCCACATCGGCGAATTCGCGCAGCGACGTATACTGCCAGGCAAACGCGAGGCCTGCGAGCGCCGCAGCCAATCCGCCGGCAGCCAGAAGGGTCTTCATCGTCCACATGCGGCCGGCGGCCCGTTCGAGATGCAGCGGCTCCCGGGGATCGGCGACCGGCTGCACGATGCTGGCCACAGTGCCGATCATGGCGGTCGGGTCGATCGGCTGCAGCGACCTCGCGCCGCCGCCGGCAGACAGCCGATCGAGATATTCCAGCAGGCCGGATTCATGGTGTTCGACATCCTGCTCGGTCACGCCGCAGAAATGCGCAATGAGGCGGCGGCGAATGCCAGCGATGAATTCCGATGCTGTTCGGATGTCGCCTCAAAGATGAGATCGCATTCGGTATCGGCGCCCATCGAGCGGTTGTTGAGGTTGGCCGAACCGACGCGCAGAAGCTGGTCGTCGACGATCATCACCTTGCTGTGCACCATGACGGCGGCCGCGGAATCGGCATCCTGCGTCGAAGGGTAGAGAAAGCGGACCCGATCCATCACGCCCGCCGACGCAAACTGGTCGATGAACCCGCCGCGCCCGCCCTGCATCGCCTGGGATTCGAACCAGGATGAATGCGCCCGCGGTGTGACGATCAGAACGCGCAGCGAGGGCACGTCGCGCATGCGCTGCGTCAGGAGATGCGCGATCTCGGTCGTGCTGGTGAACTGGTTCTCGATATAGATGAAACGGTTCGCCGTATTGATGGAAGCCTCGAAAAGCCGCGTCACCTCGTTGACGGCCGGACAGTCCGCGGTTCCGATGCAGGTGCGGGCGATGCCAGCCGGGATGTCGCGGAATTGAATCGGCACCGAGGCCGGCCATCGCTCGCCTGCGACCGGTCCGGTATCTTCGCCCGTGCAGCCGGCGGCCCGCCACCGCTCCGCCGCCACTTCCGCCAAGGCCATGGCGGCTTCGCCATCCACCATGCACTGGACATCGTGAAACGGCGGATACGGCTTGCCGTCGGGATCGACCCGGAGCGGATGCTGGACGGCGTGCTCGCTGGTGTCCCAGCGCCGGATCGTCAGGTCGAGGCCGCCGGAAAACGCCACCGACCGGTCGATGACGACGATCTTCTGGTGCTGCGCAGAGCCCAGGGGAAGCGTGGCATCGAAACAGAAGCGAAGCCGGCCGGACGTTTCCGAGGTGAATTTTGCGGCCGAGTTCCATTCGCGCTCCACCGCATAGAGCGCGGCGAAATCCCAGATAAGGACATTGATCTGAAGCTCCGGCCTGGCCTTGAGGAGCGCCTTGAGAAATGGGCCAAGCTCCGCCGGAAAGCCGTCTTCGGCCTGCCCGGAAGGCCCGACAAACCGGGTCTGGCTGTGGATGTCCCAGCCGATGATATAGACCTGCCGGGTCGCGAGCAGCAGAGCCTGCCGCAGAGCACCGAAATACTCGGCGGCATCGTTCAGGATGGTCAGCCGTCGCGCCTTGCATCGCTTCCAGACGGTATCGCCGGGAATGAGGATGGATGAGCTGTGGAGCAGTCGACACCTCGATAACGGGCTGAAAAACGCGTGCGCGAGCGCAAACCGATCAAGACTCTGGCGCCGGCACGGAGTTCAACGTTCTGCCGGCAATCCTGTTCCGGCACGCCGGCCCCGGAGGCGGCAGAACCACTATCCGCTGCTGCAGGGCAGCGCGACCGATTCGCCACATCCGGCGAGAATCCACAGGCAATTGCGGCACGCATGCAGACACACGCCAGCCCCAAAGTTATGTTGGCGGAACAAAAAAGCCGCATGACCAAGGGGGCGTCTTGGCACATACGTTACTGCGCAACCCGTTCGAGATAACGCCGGAAGCGAACCCGCGTGCGTCCGGGGGCGCGCGGCGTCACGGAAGCAGAACCACGCCGGTTTGCTCCCGCTGCCAGTCCGACGACATCACCTGCACCGCCACCGTTCAATGGAGCAACGAGGCCCAGGAGTGGCAGCTCGCCAACACCTTCGGCCTGCCGTTCTACTGCAACACCTGCAGCACCTCCGGCGACATCACCTGGCTGCCGCTGAACTGAGCGCACGCCCGGCCATCCGCCGGCCAGCTCCGTTGCCCGCCCGCATCGCCGCTCGCGGAACGCTCACGTCTGCCGCGCATTGAGAGCGGCAGGACGCGGGACGCTTTCGACATGAGCCATGTGAGCTATCTGGACGAAGCCGGAAGCGATCCCGACCAGGGTGAGCAGGAGCCGGCAGTCGGAAGCGATCGCCGGCATCCCGTTTCGGCCTGGCAAATGTCGGCGGGCGATTGGAAGGATGTGCTGCTGCGGACCTGGCAACAGGTCGGCGAAGACCGGCTTCTCGCGGTGGCGGCCGGCGTCGTGTTCTACGGGCTGCTGGCGCTGTTTCCGGCCATCACCGCGCTGGTCTCGTCCTATGGGCTGTTCACGAAGGGCAGCACGATCAACGAACACATGTCGATGCTGGCGGGCATGCTGCCGGAAGGGGCGTTCGGCATCGTGCGCGACCAGGTCGACCGGGTATTGGCCAAGGGCGACGTCACGCTCGGGCTGGCGTTCCTGTTCAGTTTCCTGCTCGCGGTCTGGAGCGCCAATGGCGGCATCAAGGCCCTCATCGACGCGCTTAACGTGGCGTATGAGGAGGAGGAAAAGCGTGGATTTCTCAAGCTCAACGCGGTCTCGCTCACTTTCACCTTTGGCGCGTTGATTGCGGCCTTGCTCGCGATCGGCTGCGTGGTGGCGCTGCCGGTGATATTGGCGGCGCTGGGGCTGGGCGCATTCACCGACGCGCTGTTCCGGCTCGGGCGATGGCCGGTGCTTATCCTGATGATGCTGGTCGGGCTGGCTTTGCTCTATCGTTTTGGCCCGGATCGCCGGTCGGCGCGGTGGCACCTGCTCAGCGCGGGCGGGATATTTGCAACGCTGGCGTGGCTGGCCGGATCGGCGCTGCTGTCATCCTATGTTGCCAACTTTGCCGATTACGACGCGACCTATGGCTCGCTCGGCGCCGCGATCGGCCTGATGATGTGGATGTGGATGTCTGCGATCGTGGTGCTGCTCGGCGCCGAACTCAACTCGGAAATCGAGCGGCAGACCACGCCGCGCCCGCGCTGATGCCTTGCATCAGCTTGCCCCTCAGCAGCCTTTGCAGATGCTCTTGATTTTCTGATCGACCTTGCGGTTTTCGCCGAGGATCTCGGCATCGCCCGATCGCGTGTCGCTGCCGCCGGCCCGGCTGCCCGCTGATCCCGTCGTCGCCGATCCCGTGGAATTAGCCGTTCCCAGCGAATTGGTGCCGGGCGCATTGGGGATTTTCGACGCGTTGCCGACGCCGCTGGGATCATTGCCGGCGTTGTTCTGGCCGGCCGGATTGGCCGGACCGCTCGGCACGCCGCTGACGCCGAGCGACCCGGCGCCTGCCGATCCCGCATTCGGCGATCCCGCGGCCGTGCTGCTGCCGGCGGTCGAACCGCTCGCCGCACCCGCGGAGCCGCCGCTGCCTGCGCTGCCTCCCCCACTCTGGGCCAACGCGCCCACGGGCGCGAGCAAAGCTGCGGCGATCAGGAACCTTGTCAGTGCATGCTTCATGATGATTTCCTCTCGACGGAAGAACGCGGCCCGGCTGAATCTTGTTCCTCGCAATACCCCTGAACGGCTTGCTGCAACGGTTGAGGCGGAGCTGGAAAATGCTGCCGGCGCAACTACATCAGAACCCGAGCTGACCTTTCGACTGATCCTTCCGACGGACCCCCGTGAAACGATATTTCGTGATTCTTCGTCCTGCTCGTCCTCGTTCCCCTGGCTGTTTCCGCCGTGAGCTACTGGCTCGGCGAGCGGCGCGGGAACTGGCAGACGGCCGACCGTTCGAGCGCCGGGCTTTTGCCCCGCGCCTCCGAACAGCCGGAAGCCGTGATCCGGGTGTTCGCAGCCCGGACGGTGCGCTGGCGCGGTATCTTTGCGGTCCATAGCTGGATCGTGATCAAGGAACGCGACGCGACACGCTACAGCCGCTACGACTACACCGCCTGGGGCGAGCCGATCCGGGTCGACGGTTTTCTCGCCGACGGAAGGTGGTTCGGCGCCGTTCCCGAGACCGTGCTCCGCATCGACGGGCCGGAGGCCGAAGCGCTGATTCCGCGGATTCGCGCCGCCATCGAGCGCTACGAGTTTCGCGCCTATGGCGATTACAGCGCGTGGCCCGGGCCGAATTCCAACACCTTCATCCAGGCGATCCTGAACGCCGTTCCGGAACTGAACGCGGTGCTGCCGCCGACGGCGATCGGCAAGGACTATCCCTATCATGGCGAATGGTTCGGCCTCACGCCGTCCCGCACCGGTGTGTTCGCCTCGCTCGGCGGCTATCTCGGCCTGACGATCGGATGGATCGAGGGCGTGGAACTCAATCTGTTCGGCGGCGTGCTCGGGCTCGACTTCCGCCGCCCTGCCGTGAAGCTGCCCGGCATCGGCCGCCTCGGCCTGCCGCTTTCGACGTGAAACGATTTTAGAGCGGCGCTACGGCTTCGATGTAGGTGCTGTGCAGCGACACCGCCGTCCTGGAGCCGTCGAACATGATCCGGACGGTGCCGGGATTGCGGCCGGAGCCGACGATGACGCCTTCCCTGCCGACGAGGTTCGGGCATCGGGCCGTGCCGAGTGCGCTCAGCCTGACGCGTGTCAGGTGCGGCCATTTCCGCGCATCGTGCCGGCCCGGATCGGATGGCTTCTCGGGACCTGGCACCATGGCAGTTCGCCCATGCGGCATTAATGCGAGACGGCATGCTCGCGCCCGGCCCGCTGATCCGCCGCATCGTGCCCGTTACGCCGGCGCCCGGGCGGCGATGTGGCCGGCGCCTCGATCGCGGCCAGCAGCGCGGCGTTGACTTCCGCGATCCGCCCGAGCTTGCCCATGCAGCGCGCCACCGCGACGAAGCCGTCCGTCGCCTCCGGCTGCAGCCGCATGAATTCGAGATGCTGACGCAGCGCCTCCTCGTGCTGGCCCAGGCTTTCGCAGACCTGGCCCAGGCACTGCCATGCCTTGGCGGCATCGGGGCGAACCGTCGTCAGGGTGCGGAACAGCCGCTTCGCCGCGGCGAAGTCGCTCTTTGCCGCAAGCAACTGTCCGAGCCGGTGCAACGTATCGGCGTGTTTGGGCTCAACCTCCAGGATCCGCCGGTAGCCGATCTCGGCATCGGCCGCCTTCCCCTTGCGGTGAAGTTCGGTCGCCTGCTCCAGCAGGTCGGGGATGCACCTTGCATCGATCCGGCCGCCGAGATTCTTGCCGTTTCTGGTTTCCAGCACGATCGAACGCAGTTTGCGCTCCGCGCAGCCATAGGAATATTTGTACGGCTCGTTGCCGCGCAGGAAATCATATTCGGCAAAACCCTGCTCGATCGCGTGGCGGATGCTCAGCGCGTGCAGGATCATCCCCGCCGGCGGTCCCTCGAAGGTTTCGTCGCGTCCGGTCATGTAGAACGAAAACGTCCGCTTGCGCGGCTCCACCAGCGTCGCCAGCGCCGCGACCGCCCGCTCGCCATGCCAGAACGTCGGCAGGTAGACCAGACCGGCCTGGAAACTGCGCGTCAGCATGGTGCCGTTCGAGCGGATCAGGCTGTCGGTCCGCTCTGCCTTGCGCGGGCGCCACTTGGTGCCCCAGAATGCGAGCAGGGTCTTGAGGTCGCGCTCGAACGTCTCCGGCGTGGCGACGGTGACGCGATACGCGCTCTGTCCTTCGAGCTGCTTGAGCAGGCGCCGGATCTTCTGCCGCGTATTGGTGCTCAACCCGTCGAGATAGCTGTTCCAGTCGTTTGGCAGCGTCGACGTAGGGACAGACGCTGTTGTCGATGCCGTCGACCTTGCCGATCTTGTCGATCACGCTCGACTGGAAACCGGCCTTCGGAAAGCAGGCCGTCAGCAGCCGCCAGCGCCGCTCGGATATCCTGAAATTGTCGAGGTGCAGCCTGGTCCAGTGCATCTGCCTGATCTGGCGGGCGAAGGCCGGAATCACCCGGTTCTCCGCCTCGGGCCTGCAGACGATGCCGGTGTAGTCGGCGCCGAAATTGCCGGCCATCCTGACGTCGCCGAAGACGTCGGATTTCTCGATCGTGGTCTGGAGCCGCAGCGGAAAGAACGCGACGTAAGGCTGATCGGGGGCATCGCCATCCCTCGCCGCCAGGATGAACCACGGCCCCTGGATGCAGGCCAGCCAGCCGCTGAGCCACTGCCACGACAGGAACACATGCGCCTCGTCGTCCGCATCGTAGACCGCGTTCCAGTTGCTCTCGAGCCTGGCCAGTGACGGCAGGGTATCGATGATGTCGATATGCACGGCGAACGCCTTTCCCGGATGCAGTTGCTCTCTCTAGCGCTCCCTGAAGGCGCGCATCATGCTGTCGTGGATCGGCCTGACGATGTACTGGAAGAAGGTGCGTTCCGCGGTCTTGATATAGACCTCGGCCGGCATGCCGGGCGTCGGGCTGAAGTCCGGCAGGTTCCTGCTTTCCTCGCGGTTGAGGCGGACGCGGACCAGATAGATGTCGGTCGGCCCGACCTGCTGCGATTTCTTCTCGTCGGCGAGCGTATCGGCCGAGAGATAGACGACGTCGCCCGAAACCATCGGCGTGATGCGCTGGTTCAGCGCCGTCAGCCGCACCATCGCGGTCTGCCCGTGCTTGACGCTGTCGATGTCCTGCGGCCGCAGCCGCGCCTCGATGATGAGTTCGTCCTTCAGCGGCAGCAGCTCCATGATGTTCTTGCCGGCCTCGACCACGCCGCCCCGCGTGTGATAGCGCAGCTTGACCACGACGCCCGAGACCGGCGCCGTGACGCGGACCCGGTCGAGAATGCCCTTGGCGCCGAGCATGCGCTCGCGGACGTCGGCCAGTTCGCCGCGGATCTCGTGCATCTGTTCGACCGCGGTCTTGATCGCGGTCTTGCGCACGCCGTTGATCTGCTCGACCGCGCGCGCGATGCGCTCCTTGGCATCGCCGATGTCGCCCATGATGCGGCCGACCTCGCCTTCCAGATTGGCCTTCGCGCGCTGCAGCACCATCAGTTCGGGCTTGCGCACCAGACCTGCCTGCACCAGGCGGTCCTTGGTCTCGATTTCCTCCTCGAGCAGGACGATCTGGCGCTTCACCGCGTCGAGCTGGACGCGCGAGCCGCGGATCCGCTCCTCCAGCGCCTTGATGCTCTCGTCGATGCTCTTGATGTCGCTCTGCAGGTTGTTGCGCCGCGCCGCGAACGTCATTTGCTGGCTGTCCACGATCTCCTTTACCTCGGGCGACTTGGCCAGCCAGTTGGATATCTCGTCCGGAAGCTTGATGTGCGGCTCCTCCCGCATCTCGGCCTGCAGCCTGGCATCGATCGCCGTCAGGCGGATGCGACGCAGGAACAGCCGCTGCAACTCCGCCCGCGACGCAGTCTCGTCGAGTTCGAGCAGCACCTGCCCCGCCTCGACCTTGTCGCCCTCGCGCACATAGATCTCGCGGATGACGCCGCCCTCAAGATGCTGGATGATCTTGTTCTGCCCGGTCACGACGAATACGCCGGAGGCGACGACCGCGCCGGCAATCGGCGCCATGTTGCCCCAGACGCCGAAGCCCATCAGCACCACGGCCATGACCAGCACGCCGGATACGGTTGGCCATCTGGTCGATCGCGGCAGCGAATCGTACCAGGTCCCCTCGGTTTCCGCCGCGCGGTCCGCAATTTTCCTGTTGGCCATCGCGCAACCTCATTTCTGAAGGGCCGACGAATTCCCGTCAGTTCAATGAAGGGGGCTCACCCGGCCCGCTCGGGCTATTGTTCGGCTTGCGTCCGGTAATCATCGGAATGATCTCGTCGCGGCTGCCGAAGGCCTGCACCGCGCCCTGATGCAGGATCATGATCTTGTCGACGCTCTGCAGCAGCGCCGCGCGCTGCGTGATCGTCACCACCGTGATCTGCTTTTCCTTGGCGCGCAGCAGCGCCTTGGCCAGCGCACGCTCGCCGTTGGCGTCCAGATTCGAATTCGGCTCGTCGAGCACGATCAGGCGCGGATTGCCGTAGAACGCACGCGCCAGCCCGATGCGCTGCCGCTGCCCGCCGGACAAGCGGACTGCCGTCCATGCCGACGATGGTCTCGTAGCCTTGCGCAAAGCCCGAGATCATCTCGTGCACATCGGCGATCTCGGCCGCGTCGAACACGTCCTCGTCGCGGGCATCTTCGCGCATCCGGGCGATATTGGCCTTGATCGATGCCGGGAATAGCTGCACGTCCTGCGGCAGGTAGCCGACGCTCTCGCCGAACTGGCGCGGATCCCAGTTGCGCAGGTCCATCATGTCGAGCCGGACGCTGCCGGCGGTCGGAATGATCGATCCGACCAGCATGCGCGCCAGCATGGTCTTGCCGGTGCCGGAATCGCCGACGATGGCGAGCGATTCGCCGGGCTTCAAGTTGGAAGCTGATGCCGTTGAGGATCACCTTCTTGTTCGGCGGCGGCACGTAGAGAATGCGCTCGACGTTGAGATAGCCCGGCGGGTCGCGGCAGCCGCAGCCGCTCGAGATTGAGCGGCGAGTTCATGCAGCAGGGACTTGATCCGCGCGTAGGCGGAACGCGCCTGGACGAAGCTGCGCCAGCCCTCGATCGTGCCCTCCAGCGGCGCCAGCGCGCGGCTCGCCACGATCGAGGCGGCGATGACCATGCCGCCGGTCAGCTGGCCTTCCAGCGCCAGCCAGGCGCCCCAGCCGAGGATGGCGATCTGGGTGCAGAGCCGGAGGAACTTGGACACGCCCGGTCATCATGATGTTGCGGTCCTGGCCGACGACCTGCGCCTTCAGCGACTCCACGGTCTCACGGCCCCAGACCTGCACGCCTTCCGGAATCATGCCCATGGCGTTGATGACCTGCGCATTGCGCGCCATCGACTTCCGCCTGCAGGTTGGCCCGCGTCGCCGTAGTTGTTGGCCCGGGTGAACGGGATCGCCGTGACCCGCTGGTTGAGCAGCGCGACCATGCACCAGCGCGACGCCCGAGCCCAGCGACGATGAAGCCGAGATGCGGATGGATCAGGAACACCACGGCGAAATAGACCGGCGCGACCGGCGCATCGAACATCGTCAGCAGCACCGGACCGGTGATGAAGAGCGCAGATGCTGCAGATCGGCCAGCGTCTGGAACTCGCGGCTGGAGCCGCTCTGCGCGGCCTTGGCGGCGGCGCTCAGAACCGGCCCGCCGAGCCGGGCCTCGGTCTCGACGGCGACCCGCATCAGGATGATCCGCCGCATCATGTCCATCAGAACATGCGCGCCGATCGCAATGACCACGATGATGGTCAGCATCACCAGCGTGTCGATGCTGCGGCTGGTCAGCACCCGGTCGGACATGTTGAACAGATAGATCGGGATCGCCAGCACCAGCAGGTTGACCGCGATCGAGAAAAATCCAACGGTCACCAGGTTGCGGCGGGCGTTGGATAGCCCCTTGCCGAGCACATCGCGAAACTCGTGATCGCTGGAACGCCTGTGCAGCGGCGGCGTGCCGCCCCCGCCGTTACCGCCACCACCACCGCCACCATTGCCTGAAGCGCCGCCGCCGTCATTGTTGCCGCGGCGCTGCAGCGGAGGAGCCGGCCCCGTTTGTTCGATTACGACCGTCGATCCCGGCGGCGGGGTCTTGGCTTCCTCCCGCAACGATGGGGCAACGGAAGGCGGCTCCGTCGTCCTGGCCTGTGCGGGGGCGTACACTGAAGCCTGCTTCTCGTGCACACCCGCGGCGGCCGGGTCCCCGGCCTGCACCGGGGGCGTATCGAACCACGGACGAAGCGGAATGATCTTGGCTGTGCTCGATGCGCCTGCGTCAGACCGGTGCCCGTGCGGACTCGCAGCGCTTCCTGCACGATCGTTTCCGCCCAACGACATCTGCACACTCCATGACCTGCAACGAACAAAGCACCGCTAGTGCAGCACACACGCGATTGGATCTGCCTGCACCGAAGCGGTAACCGCAGGTGGGGGCGCGCACGTCTCGTCCTGAGCGTCGTCAACGAAGGCAATGAGTTCAGTCACCAGCACATCTGTCTTGACTGCGTCATCCTGATCGGAAGGCAGCAAATCAGCCTGCACCATGATGGAATCGGTGTAGACCTGACCATTGACGTAGGTAACGTCGGGATTGACGTCGACAATCGCGGCGTCATTGGCCAGTTCGTTTCCTCCGGTGCTGGCCGACTGCGTCAAGACCGCGTCGGGATGCAGCGCCATCAGATCGGCCGACGGCTGGTCCTGGAGCTGATACAGAACGTTGACGTCGGAGGTGACGTTGGTCTGCCAGACCGCATTGATGTCGTAATAGTCTCCCTTGACGTAGAGCACACGCAGGGCGCCGCCGCCATTGCCGACGAGGGCGCTGCCCAGTTCGGGATCGATCGACGTCACGCCGGCCGCCAGCAAGCCCTCGATCACCTTGATGCCGGCGGTTATGTCGAGGAACGTGTCGCCGCCGTAATTCTCGATGAGTCCCTCATTGGAGCAGGCTGTTGTTGCCCGAGCTCACCGATTGGGAAGGGTCTGCGCCGTCGGCCGACGTCACGATATGGTCGTCGTTCAACAGGATGTTGTTCTGGAAGATCACGTTCATGCCGTGATAGGCGCCCTGGATGATGATCAGGTCGTATTGAATGACGCCATCGACGACCAGGGCCAGATTGCCGAGCAGATTGTGGCCACCGACGAGATTGTAGTGACTGTCGCTGCTGACCTGAACTGCCACATCATTGTCGGAGAGATAGTTGGTCTGAAGCACCGCGTGAACGCTGTAGTAATCGCCGTCCACCACATCGACGAGCCAGTTGGAGCCGACCGGGTGGGCCTGGAAGCCATCGTAGATGCTGGCATGCTGGGCAAAGTCGGCGATGTTGCTGGTGATGTTATCTCCGCGGCCGACCGTCGGGTCGCCCGCGCCGCCGGATGCGCTGATCTGGTCGCGATCGGCAATCGTGTTGGTCTGGAACATGGCATCGGTCTTGAAGTAGTCGCCCATCACCACCATGGTGCGGACGCCCTCGCCGATATCCACGACCAATGCTGCGTTGAGACTTTCATTGCCACCCAACGCCGCCCACTGGCCGATCCCGTGGCCGGTGTCCGGCAATGGCTTGACCTCTGCCGGCGGAGTCGGCTCCGTCGGCCGCTCCTGCAGTTCGCCGTTGACGTAGTATCCTGATGGTACCGAGTGCGGGTCGGGTGTACCGCCACGATCCGCCCATGCCGCGTCGTGCGCCGCCGCGAACTCCGCGGCACCGGCGTCGGTCGGCGTCATCACCCAGTCGGCTGGGATCTCTGCATTGGCATTGTCCACCAGACGCTCGACGGCAGCCACTATGTCGCTGTTGAGGCGAGCGATCAGGGGCTCAACGAACGCCAGGGCATCCGGCGACAGGTTGATGTCGTCGTCATGCATGAAGTTGTGCTGGTGGACCGTGAGCTGGGTCTCGGCACCACCGTCCTCGTATTTGACCCTGATATGATGTTCGATCCCGCCGCCACCGCCCCCGCCGGCCATCGGCGGAACGATCTGTCTTGGCAACGTCGCAAAGAAATCTGAATCCGGATCCTGCGCATCGCGAAGCAGCTTGAGCGGCCGGCCGCGGACCAGGTCCATGACGTCGTCAGGCGCCAATCCCGTCAACGGACTGCCCGCCGTCTCGATGTCGTCAGGCACGAAGCGATGATCGTAAACCGGTCGCGGTGTCGTGTAGTCGGCGTCGGGATCGGGCGCGAGACTTTCATCGTAGTGGGTGCGGTCCCGGGCGATGTCGTGAAAGATCTTCAGATATCCTGCAAAATGGGAAATGATTTCGACGAAGCTCGCTGACGCCATGGGACCCTCCCCCTGTCGCCGTAGACGGTTGGAGCCGCAGCGCGACGATCAGCTTCTCGTCGGAACTGCAACGAATGAAATGACATTTGAACGAAAATGACCCGCGCGGCTGATCCGCGCGGGTCGAACGCAAAACTAGAATGTGTCGCTATCAGTCAACTCGGTGCCGGCAGCCTGGATGGTGAGGCTGTTGAACTGGATGTTCGCACCCTGCGTGATATTCTGGTCGAACGCGGACTGGTTGATGGCCGCATCGGCACTGGAAGCAACGTTGGCACGCGCACCAATTTCCGTGGCTTCGAGCTTGGCTTCGCCGCCCTCGATCTTGGCCTCCATGTTGAAGCCGCCAGAGGACCTCGGATCATACCACAATGCGTCGCCGCCACCGCCGCCGCCGCCATAGGATGCAGACGACCAGTTGACATCGTTGTCGACCAGGTTGTTGACCTGATCAATGTTGAACTGGTTGCCGTCCTCCATCTTCTGGTCAACCACGTCCGGCATCACGACCGAACCGAAGGTCTGGAACTGGCCGAGGTCGATGACGGGAGTGCTCAAGCCGTCTGCGTTGAGTTCGAGATCAACCTTGACGTCTACGGCAACGTCCACCTTGTTCTCGATGTGATTTTCGATCTTGTTGTCGATGCTGTTGTCGACCTTGTTGTCGAGCGAGTTATCGACCTTGTTGTCGAGCTTGTTGTCGACCTCGTTCTCGTTCTTGTTTTCATTGTAGTTGAGGTTGCCGTTGCCGTTCAGGTTACCGTTGGCGTTGCCGTTCAGGTTGACGCTATCGGAGTGCAGGCTCTGCGCCGCAGTCTGATGCTGTCCCTGGCCCTGACCTTGGCCCTGCCCTTGCCCCTGCAACTGGCCCTGAAGGTTGGCCTGACCTTGAATCTGGCCCTGCAGATTGGCCTGGTCTTGCTTCTGGTCCTGGTCCTGATCGTGATCGTTCCTGGGGTCATACCTCTTCTGTTGCTTAGCCATGACGAGCTCCTGAGGTTGGAGCATCGCAGTCGAACGAGGATCGCTGATCTTCTAAGTCTGCGGTCTTCGTCGCGCGGCGGTGCCCTTCACACGTCGGTTCTTCCGACTGCCGACACCTCGCCTCATTGCGGATGCCGGCTTGTCAGGATGCCGCCACATCTTGGCCAACAACATGCACGCATTCGATCCTTCGCCGTATCTTGCGATAGCACCGATCAACTCGCATCGCTTGATGCGTCAACGAACATGCATCAGCGCGAAACGCGTTCGCTTCGATCGCATGGGAAACTTATCGTTCGCTTTGCGATGGATACGCCGCGGCCGGTCAGGCTACGGCGGCGGGACGGCTTTGCGGCTTAACGCCGCCGCAGACATGCGCTTCAAGGCGGGGCAGCAGGTCCCAGATATCGCGATTGATCCTCGTCATCTCGTTGGTCGTCAGCAGCATCTCCTGCAGGCGGCTCTCGTCCAGCGCCTTGATGTCTCCGAACCTCAGGCTCGCCTTCGTCTCCATCAATCGCATCGACTGCGTGTGTGTAATGGCGCCCGAGGAATCAAAGATGAACATGCAGTGATTCAACTCGTTACGGACCTTGGTGGACTCCGAGAAGCGTTCGATGAGCGCCGTCAGTTTTTTGGCAAGGGCCTTGTCGGTGACCTCGATCTTGGCCAGGCGCTGGATCAGGTCGAGCCGCGCGCGGGTCGTGTTGAGCGTGGCGAACACGACGGCAGCAGACGGCTCGTCGGTCCGCAGCAGGATCATCAGCACATAGATGAAGAGGCTTTCATTGTTCGACCAGCTGCAGATCAGATTTCCGATCAGGGCGAGAACGAATGTGCGGCGATCGGCCGAGGCGGGAGCGGCGGCAAGCCGCGCGTCGAAATCCGGCTTTGGCGGCAACTTGCTGATAAACATTGCATATGGTCCGCAGATGCTGGCTAATGCAATCGTAGCTGCTTCAGCTTCGCAGCAGTACGTATCGAAAGATATGTAAGCAACGCTTTTAGGTTTCTTTTCCTGCATTGATTGGCGAGACGGCATCCCTTGTTCGACGACACATTGTCATGCTCAGCGTTCTTGGCATTTCATGCTAACAAGAGTAAAGTTTGCTGCTCATATTTGAAGCTGATGCATGTATTTTAAGCGACCGGAAGGAACGTTCTCAAAATCTTAGGACCCGATCAGGGGCGCGTTGATGTCAGTCCCATTGCAGAAGACTGTTTTTATTGTAGACGCGATGCCGTTTCGGCGAGCTCGCGCAGAGAGCTTTTTAAATCCGTGGGCCGTGGACGAAAAGATCGAGCTGGTTTCGCTCGATCCCGATGCCGCTCGCGCAAAACTCGTCGAACGCAGCGAATGCGACATGCTGATCTACTGTGTCGGCGCGCCTCCTGCGTGCGAACTGTTTGCCGAGATACAGGTGCTGCACATGCTTCGCCGGGAAGCTGCGCTCGCCATCATCTCGGACGACGAGAATCCAGCCACCATCATCGCAGCAATCCGATCCGGAGCGCAGGGTTACCTCGGCAATTCCATGCCCCCGGACCTCGCACTGCAGGCCCTTTCGTTCGTCCTGCATGGCGGCACCTATTGCCCGCCTGCCGCCATCACGGCCGGCTACACGCCCGGTGCGCCGCCACTCGAATTCAGGCAACATGATCTCTCTCGCGAGCAACCGCTGCCGGGCATCGAGCAACCGAGCCTGGCGCCCGCTCTCGCACAGGAGGACGTTCTCTACGAACGCCAGGGGTCGCTTTTCAACGAGAAGCCGGCCGGCGCCCACCGCACCAGCGGATCCCACGGCCTTCGGCAAGCGCCCGAGTTTACCGAGCGGCAGTATGCCGTTCTGGCTTGCCTTTGCCAGGGCGACCCCAACAAGGTCATCGGCCGCAAGCTCGGCATGACCGAAACGACCGTGAAGGTCCACGTCCGCGAGATCATGCGCAAGCTCGGCGTATGCAATCGCACGCAAGTCGCTGTCGCCGCTGGCCGAACCGGCGTCGGTCCGGACGGCACCGTCGAGATATTGTCGCTGGATTCCCCCTCGGTGGTCAGGGCGTCCGCCCGTCATTGAAGCTCATTCGCGCGACGATTCATCTTTCACGTGGCGCTCTCTGAATACAATTTGAAGTGTAGCATCGGCGGGTTCCATCGGGAACGCGCATCTTCAGTTATGCAGGGATCATCGGTGTTACCACCTTCGATATTGTCGTCATCGGCAATCGCCTCGCGGAGCGCCGCTAAGCCTGCGCTGCTGCCGCGCGCCCCTGCCGCTCGAACAGGTGATGAATGATACCGAGCGCGATCTCGCGTTCGCCCATGATGATGTGATCGGCGCCCATCGTCTTCAAATGCTCGACCTCGGCGTCCGAATGGGCGCGTGCGATGATGTGGATGGCTGGATTGGCGGCACGCGCCTGTTGCACGATCTGCCCTGCCTCGAAGGCTTCCGGTATCGCGACCAGCAGATGCCGGGCGCCAGCCAGATTGGACAATTGCAAAACTTCGGAACGCGCGGCGTTTCCGGCCACGGCCTCGAACTGTCGTTGCCGAAGCTTCTCGAGGATGCCGTCCGCATCCTCGATGACGAGGAACGGCTGACCGCTCGTCTCCAAGGCATCGGCAACGATGCTGCCGACGCGCCCATAGCCGACAAGGATCGTGTGACCAGTCAGGCGCGTGGCGTCGGCGGTCCGCGCGGATGACTTTTTCGGTGTGGCGGCCTGCGTCACCGGCGCTGAGCCGGAGACATCGGCGCCGCCGCGCGCGGGCGGATGCTCCAGGCGGCGGGACAGCCAGTCCACCGCGGCGAAGATCAGCGGGTTGAGCATGATAGAGAGGATTGCGCCGGCGAGGATGAGATCGCGGCCCGCAGTCGGCAGCAGGTTCAGCTTGACGCCGAGTTCGGCCAGGATGAACGAGAACTCGCCGATCTGGGCAAGGCTCGCCGAGATCGTCAGCGCCGTCCCGGTCGGATGGCGGAAGGCCAGCACGATCAGGAACGCGGCCACCGACTTGCCGACAATGATGATGAAGAGCGTGGCGAGCAGCGGCCACGGCTCGCGCAGCACGCTGGCCGGATCGAACAGCATGCCGACCGAGACAAAGAACAGCACGGCAAAAGCATCGCGCAGCGGCAGCGTTTCCTGCGCGGCGCGCTGGCTGAGCGCGCTTTCGCTGAGGATCATGCCGGCGAAGAACGCGCCGAGCGCAAGCGAGACGCCGAACAGCTTTGCCGACCCGAAGGCCACCGTCAGCGCAATGGCGAGAACCGCCAGACGAAACAACTCCCGCGATCCGGTGTGCGCGATGTAGTGAAGCACCCATGGAATGATGCGCCGGCCGACCACCAGCATGATGCCGACAAAAACGCCGACCTTGGCGACCGTGAGCAGCAGCACGCCGCCGAGGCCGAGGCCGAACCAGGTCGCCAAGGGACCGGCCGCCTGCGTGTCGCCGTTTGCGCCGCCGAGCACGCCGGCCAGGGCCGGAAGCAGAACCAGCGCCAGCACCATGGCGAGGTCTTCCACGATCAGCCATCCAACGGCGATGCGGCCGCGCTCCGTCTCCATCAGGCGGCGCTCCTGCATGGCGCGGAGCAGCACTACGGTACTGGCGACCGACAGCGCGAGCCCGAAGACCAGCCCTCCCCCGATCGTCCAGCCCATGAACACTGCAAGCCCGAGCCCCATCAGGGTGGCGACGACGATCTGGACGACTGCGCCGGGCAGCGCGATCGCGCGCACCGAGAGCAGATCCTTCAACGAAAAATGCAGCCCGACACCGAACATCAGCAGAATGACGCCGATTTCGGCCAGCTCAGTGGCAAGCGCCTGATCCGCGACATAGCCGGGCGTGAACGGCCCGACCGCAACACCGGCAAGAAGATAACCAACCAGCGGAGGAAAGCGCAGGCGCTGCGCAACCGCGCCGAACACAAAGGCCAGTCCCAGACCGGCAACGATGGTGGCAATGAGAGGCGTATCGTGCAGCATTCCATGATTCCGTTGGTTGCGATTCCCGCAGTTTGCCATGCGTAGGCCGGCGCTTCCTGCGGCGAAGTGAGGCGGACGACGCCGGGATATCCGACCGGAACTCGGCGCAACACTGATCGGGTCGCCAGGATCGATCGCGGGACCCCAGGCACGGATCGCCGCATCTCGATGACCATGCGACGATCGCGGCCATCACGTTCCTGCGAGCGCGATGACGTCACATCTGTCAGCCGCTATGTTCGTCGGCCCGCGACTGAGTCGGCTGGAGCAGCTTGCTGACGTGATTTTCCTTTGCGACGTGGTGGCCTTCACCTCGTCACGACTCTGTTTGCCTATTTGATGTGCACTACAGCGTGTGTTTCTCACGCGCAGCCCATTTCCGAAATGGATAATCTGCCGTTCGGCGCGCTAGAGGAGAGAGCGGACCATGACTACATTCCAACGATCGCTGCGCGCGACCACCTTGTTGTTGCTGGCGTCGGTATCGACAACGGCCTTCGCCGCCGACAAGCCCGCCCTCAATCCCGACCAGCCGGCGCCCGCGATCGCGCCGTCCACGATCTCGGCAAGCGTTCTGTTCAGTCTTTCCACGCTTGACCGTGCGCTGGAGCGCAAGGTGCCGCGGCGTCTCACCTCGATCGAGGACCGCGGGTCGCGCTGCTGGCATCGCCGCATCCTCGGCCGCGAGGTCGACATCGACTGCACCTATTCCGGTTATGTCGATCGCGTCGCCCCGATCTCGCTGCGCGCCGAGCATGGCCGGCTGGTTGCGGCAGCGCCGCTGTTCGGCAGCATGTCGGGCCAGGGCATCGGCCGGTTTGCGAAGATGCTGCACGGCTCGGCCGAGGGCCAAATGATGGTCTACGCCAGCGCGCGGCCGCGGCTGCGGCCGGACTGGTCGGTGTCGCTCGACATGAGCGAAGGCTTTCGCTGGCAGGAGCCACCGGTGCTGAGCATCCTCGGCTTCCGGGTCGACATGTCCCGCTACGTCACGCCCAAGATCGAGGCGCAGCTTGCACGCGTCCGCGGCGACGTCGAAGCCAATGTCAGGAACCTCAACATCCGCGGCAAGGCGGAATCGGCATGGCGGCAGGCTTTCGCCAATGTGAAGATTTCCGACCAGCCGGAAGTCTGGCTGCAGACGACGCCGGTCAGCGTCGCCTTCTCGGGCCTGCGCGCGGAAGGTGACGTGCTCGAAGGATCGCTGGAGCTTGCCGGCAACACCACGACGACGATCGGCCAGGAACCTCCGGCCAATACGCCGACACCGCTGCCGCCGCTCGGCAGCGACGTTTCCGATCCCGGACGCTTCGAGATCATCGTGCCGGTCGCGATCGACTATGATGCGGTCAAGCAGAAGGTGCAGGACATCCTGGCGGCGCAATCGGAAACGAACGTTGCGCCTGGCGATATCGAGGTCTATCCCTCCTCGGGCAGTCTGGTGATCGGCATTCGCATGGGCAAGACGTCAACCACGGACGGCGACTGGGTCTATCTGAGCGCGACGCCCAAGCCCGACACCGACACGCAATCGCTTCGCTTTCCCGACCTCGCCATCATCCCGGATGCCGCCGCGGCGGCAGCCACTCCGCTCGCCAGCGGCGCATTGCAGAATCTGCGGCAGCAATTGAGCCTCGACTTCCAGGCCGGGTTTGCCAAGATCGTTGCCTCCGCCAACGCCCGGCTGACCCGTCCGCTCGCCGATGGCTTCCGCAGCGAAGGAAAGCTGACGTCGGCCGGCGTCTCCGCCGTGCGGCTGCTGCCCGGCCGTATTCAAGTCGACTTGCGGGCCGACGGCCGGCTCAAGCTGATCTATGGAGGCTAAGGTGATAATGGTTTCATGCTACGAGGTGGTTCGCAGCGCCGCCGCGCGAACGTTGCGTCGGTTGTCGGTTGTGGCGGGTGTCGCCGCCGTCACGTTCTCCGTCACACTCGTGGCTCCGGCGTCAGCGCAGACGGCATTCTACATGCCGTCGCCGGAGGAAGTGGCGGGCCCTCCCGGCACGCTGATCCGCTCCGAGCCGATGCCGTTCGCACCGGCCGGCGCGCAAGCCTACCGCATTCTCTATCGATCCACCGGGCTGAACGGCGAACCGATCGCGGTGTCGGGCGTCGCGGTCATTCCGCCGGGTGAAGCACAAGGCCCTCGCCCGATCGTCGCCTGGGCGCATCCAACCACAGGCGTCGTCCCGCATTGCGCGCCGTCGCTGGCGATCTTCGTATTCCAGCAAATGCAGGGCCTGCGGCAGTTCGTCGAGAATGGCGCGGTCGTGGTCGCGACCGACTATCCCGGACTTGGTACGCAAGGACCGCATCCCTATCTCGTCGGCGTCAGCGAAGGACGCTCGGTGCTGGATTCCGTGCGCGCGGTGCGCTCGCTTCCCGGCGCAGGTGGCGGCAACAGTTTTGCGGTGTGGGGCCATTCACAGGGCGGACAGGCGTCGCTGTACACGGGGATACTGGCCAAGAGCTACGCGCCCGAACTCAACCTTGTCGGCGTCGCGGCCGCAGCGCCAGCGACATCGCTGACCACGCTGATGGGCGACGACTTCAAGAGCAGCGGCGGCAAGAACCTCACAGCGATGACGCTGTGGTCATGGTCGCGCGTGTTCAGTGCACCGATCGACAAGGTCGTGCTGCCCGAGGCGATCCCGACCGTCGATACGCTCGCCAACGAGTGCATCGAATCGATCTTCGACATCCTGGAGCGGCGCCGGACCGAAAAGCCGCTGGAGCAGGCGTTCCTGTCGGTGCCGAACATCGCCACCGTCGAGCCGTGGCGGTCGCTTGCCGCGCGCAACACGCCCGGCACCCTGCCGCCGCGGATCCCGCTGTTCCTGGCGCAAGGCACCAACGACACCCTGGTCCGCCCCGAAGTCACCCGCGCCTACATGCAGCGGCAGTGCAAGGCCGGCGGCAAGGTCGCCATGCTGTGGCTGCCCGGCGTAGGCCACGGCTTTGCCGGACGCGATGCCGCCGACAGCGCCGTGTCGTGGATGATGGACCGTTTTGCAGGCCGGCCCGCACCAAGCGATTGCGGCTCTTCATAGAGCGCGACATAGAGCGCGACCTGCCACGCAAGGCGCGTGGTGAAATTTCTCGTCATGGCCGGGCTCGTGCCGGGCATGACGAGTTGACGCTTACCTGATTGCAGGCGTTCGCCTATCTCAACACGATCTCGTGGTCGGCCCAGCGCAGGAAGCGGCGAGGCGCCACGCCGAGTTCGCGCCGAAACATCGCCGTGAAGGCGCTCGGGCTGTCATAGCCGACATCGAGCGCAACATTGGTGACGGTTTCGCCTGCGCCGAGGCGCGCGAGTGCTTCCAGCAACCGGACGCGCTGCCGCCATGCGGAGAAGCTGTGCCCGGTCTCGCGCCGGAACAGGCGGGTCAGGGTGCGCCGGCTGATGCGACTGCGGTCGGCCCAATCGTCCAGCGTCAGATCGGAGCTGGTGTCGGCAATGACCGCCTCGCAGATCCGGGCGAGGCGTGGGTCGAGCGGAATCGGCACATGCAGCATCACCTCGGGCATGCGGCCAATCTCGCTCAGCAGCAGATCGACCAACTGACCGTCGCGCCCTCCCTCGTCATAGTCCACCGGCATCCGGACCACTTCGTCCATCAGGCCTTCCAGCAGCATCGACGCGCGGATCAGCCGGCAGTTCGCCGGATAGTGCGGCACCTGGTCCGGCTCGACATAGATGGTCTGGATCTCGACTTCGCCCCAGGCCCGCGACTGGTGCACGGTTCCGGGAGAAATCCACAAGCCATGGCCGGGCGGGATGACGAAATTGCCGCGTTCCGTCATCATTGAGGTGACGCCGGCGGTCTGCAGGATGAACTGGCCGCGCAGATGGGCATGCCGGGTGCTCCTGCTCTCGGAGGCATAGGTCGCCGCCATGGCGACAACCGGCCGGTTCTGCGTCTGCAGGTGACCCGCATAGATCGCCGCGGCCTTGGCTCCCAACCGCTTCTGACATGGGCGCCCTGCACCCGGCGCATCGGCAGGCGGCGGGGATACTCTGACGTTTATGTTCATTCTAACTCGTGATCCGGATTAATTCTCCGCGACAATCATGCATCTTTCAGGCCAACCGTGGCCCGATCGCGATGGTTGCTGTCCCGTCCCGTGTAGCACGGAACACGAGGCTCGGTCACGATGGACCAACACGGAACAAAGGGGTCGGTCCATGAACAGGCGCGAATTCACCACGGCGATGCTTATTGGCAGTGCGGCCATTCCGCTGGGTATCACCAGGGCGGCTGGCCAGACGCGGGGCGGAACGCTCAACACCATCATCCAGCCGGAGCCGCCGATCCTGGTCACGGCGTTCAACCAGCAGCAGCCGACGCTGACGCTCGGCGGCAAGATCTACGAGAGCCTGCTGAAATACGGCGCCGATCTGAAGCCGATGCCGGGCATGGCGCAATCCTGGGAGATTTCGCCCGACGGCCTCACCTACACGTTCAAACTGTTTCCGGGCATCACCTTCCACGACGGCAAGCCGATGACGTCCGAGGACGTGGTCTTCAGTTGCATGAAGGTGCTGACGGAGACCCATCCCCGCGCGCGCCAGAATTTCGCGCGCGTCGCCTCCGCCGAGGCGCCCGATCCGCTCACCGTCGTGTTCAAGCTGAAGCAGCCCTTTGCGCCGTTCCTCGGCTGCTTCGACTGCACCTCGGCCCCGATCGTGCCCAAGCACGTCTACGAGGGCACCGAGTTCCGCAAGAACCCGCTGAACGACAAGGCGATCGGCACCGGCCCCTTCAAGCTCAAGGAGTGGGTACGCGGCTCGCATGTGCATCTCGTGCGGCACGACGGCTACTACCGCAAGGACGAGCCGCACCTAGACGAGATCATCTACCGCATCATCCCGGACAGCGCTTCGCGGGCGCTGGCGCTGGAGAACGGCACCGTGCAGCTCGTGCAGTGGTCCGACGTCGAGTTCTTCGACGTGCAGCGCTTCAAGTCGCAGAAGAACCTCGAATACACCACCAAGGGCTATGAGTATTTCGCGCCGCATCAGTGGCTCGAGATGAACAACCGCATCGCGCCGATGAACGACAAGCGCTTCCGGCAGGCGGTGATGCATCTGATCGACCGTGACGCGATGAACAAGCGCGTCTATTTCGGCAACGCCAAGATCGCGACCGGCCCGATCTCGTCGAAGACCCGCTTCTACGACGCCAACGTCAAGCGCTACGACTTCTCGGTTGAAAAGGCCATCGCGCTGCTCGACGAAATGGGCCTGAAGCCCGGCGCCAACGGCAAGCGCGCCGAGATCAAGTACATCGTGCCGCCCTACGGCGAGGTCTATCAGCGCGCCGGCGAGTTCTTCCGCCAGAGCTTCTCCAAGGCCGGCATCGACCTCGTTCTGGTCGGCACCGACATGGCCGGCTGGGCCGAGAAGGTCGGCAACTGGGACTACGAGATGACCCAGAACCTGCTCTATCAGCTCGGCGACCCGGCGCTCGGCGTCGCCCGCACCTACATTTCCTCGAACATCAAGAAGGGCATCCTGTTCTCCAACACCCAGGGCTATTCCAACCCCGAGGTGGACCGGCTGTTCGAGGAGGCCGCGGTCGCGCTCGACGAAGCCAAGCGGCAGGAGCTCTATACCAAGGTCCAGCAGATCCTGGTCGAGGACGTGCCGGTCGCCTGGACGCTGGAGCTCGAATACCCGATCATCTACGACAAGGCGTTCAAGAACATCGTCACAACGGGGATTGGCTCCCACGAAACCTTCGGCACGGTCTACAAATCGTGACCGGAGCGCGGAGCGCCGCGGGGATCGGGCTCGTCGTCATCACCTGGGTCGCCCGCCTCGTGGCGATGATCCTGGTGATCGCAACCTTCAACTTCGTGCTCGTCCGTGCCGCGCCGGGCGACCCGGCCACGGTCATGGCCGGGCAATCGGGTGCGGCCGATCCGAAGATCATCGACGATCTGCGCCGGGAATACGGGCTGGACAAGCCCTATGTCGTGCAGCTCGCCTCCTATCTCGGGCGCGTCATCACGCTTGATCTCGGCTATTCCTATCGCCAGCGCCGGCCGGTGCTCGACCTGATCCTCGAACGCCTGCCGGCGACGCTGCTGCTCACGCTCACGGCGTTCTGCCTCGCGCTGCTGATCGGCACGACGCTCGGCGCGCTCGCGGGCCTCGCGGCCGGAAGTATCGTCGATACGATCTTCACGGTGCTGTCGCTCGTGCTCTACGCCACGCCGGTGTTCTGGCTCGGGCTGATGCTCGTCCTCGTCTTCTCGGTGACGCTCGGCTGGCTGCCGCCGTTCGGCTACGAGACGATCGACGCGAAGTTCACCACGTTCGAACGTGTGCTCGACATCAGGCAAGCACATGATCATGCCGGTGACGTCGCTGGCCGCGATCTATCTGGCGATCTACGCCCGCCTGATGCGCTCCTCGATGCATCGAGGTGATCGCACCAGGACTTCATCAAGACGGCGCGCGGCCAAGGGCGCTGGCGCGGCCGCGCATCGTGATGCAGCCACATGCTGCGCAACGCGCTGGTGCCGGTCGTGACGGTGGCGGGCATGCAGGCGGGCGCGCTGGTCGGCGGCGCGGTCGTGATCGAGACGGTGTTCGCCTGGCCCGGCCTCGGCCGACTCGACCTTCGAGGCGGTGCTGCAGCGCGACTATCCCGTGCTGCTCGGCATCTTCCTGATCCTGTCGGTGATCGTGATCGTTCTCAACCTGATGACCGACCTGATCTACCGCCTGATCGATCCGCGCATGACGACGGGAGCCGCGTGATGGATGCGGTCCGCGCCTTCCTGCGGCATCCGAGCGGGATGGCGGGCTGTTCATCCTGCTCGTGATCGTCCTGATGTCGCGATCACGGCGCCCGTGGTGTTTCCCGGCCTCGCCGTGGGAGATGACCGGCACGCCGTTCGCGCCGCCGCGGCGAGGACGGGATGCTGCTCGGCGGCGACACGCTCGGGCGCGACGTGGCGGCGGGCATCGCGCACGGCGCGCGGGTGTCGCTGATGATCGGCATCGCCTCCGCGCTGGCCGCCATGACGATCGGCGTCATGATCGGCGCCATCGCGGGCTATTTCGGCGGCATGGTCGATCTCGTGCTGATGCGCGTCACCGAACTGTTCCAGACCATCCCGGCCTTCATCCTGGCGATCCTGCTGGTGGCGACCTTCAGCCCGTCATTGCTCACCATCATCCTCGCCATCGCGCGCGGTGAGCTGGCCGCCGCTGGCGCGGCTGACGCGCGCCGAATTCCTGCGCGCTGCGCGGCCGCGAATTCGTCGAGGCCGCGCTTGTGCCAGGGCGAGGGCGCGATCGCGGATCGTGCTCGGCCACATCCTGCCGAACGCGATCTCACCGATCGTCGTCGCTGGTGTCGCTGACGGTCGCGACCGCGATCCTGCTGGAGAGCGCGCTCTCCTTCATGGGGCTCGGCGATCCGAACCTGATGTCCTGGGGCTTCATGATCGGCGCCGGGCGCACCGTCATCCGGCAGGCCTGGTGGATGAGCGTCTTCCCGGGGCTTGCGATCCTGATCACGGTGCTCGCCATCAACCTGGTCGGCGAGGGCCTGTCCGACGTGCTCAATCCCCGCGTCTCGAGGCGCCGCGCATGACGGGTGAAGCCATGCGCGATCCCGCATCCGTGCTCGCGGTCGAGAACCTGTCGATCGCGCTGCCGGAAGGCGGCGACCGGCCGTTTGCGGTCGAGCAGGTGTCGTTTGCGATCAACCGCAACGAGGTGGTCTGTCTGGTCGGCGAATCCGGCTCCGGCAAATCGATGATCGCGCATGCGATCCTGTCGCTGCTGCCGAAAGGCGTCGACATCGTGTCGGGCGCGGTGAAGGTCGCCGGACACGATACCGCGACGCTGGACCGGGGCGCGCTGCGCCGCCTGCGCGGCGGCAAGGCTCGCGATGATCTTCCAGGAACCGCTTTCATCGCTCAATCCGCTGAAACGCGTCGGCGAGCAGATCGAGGAGACGATCGTCACGCATCAGCGCCCGGTGCCGCCGACGGCGGTCATCAAGGCCAGGGTGCAGGAACTGCTGACGCCAGGTCGGACTGCCGAACCCTGCCCTGCTCGCCAACAGCTATCCGTTCGAACTCTCCGGCGGCCAGCGCCAGCGCGTCATGATCGCGATGGCGATGGCGAACCGGACCCGACCTGTTGATCGCCGACGAGCCGACCACCGCGCTCGACGTCACCACCCAGCGCCAGATCCTGCGCCTGATCGACGATCTCCGGCGCGAGCGCGGCATGGGCGTGCTGCTGATCACCCATGATTTCGGCGTCGTGGCCGACGTCGCCGACCGCGTCGTCGTGCTGCGTCATGGCAAGGTGGTCGAGCACGGCACCGTCGAGGAAGTCCTGCGCAACCCGCGCGAGCCCTACACGCGCGAGCTGATCGACGCGGTGCCGAAGGCAACCGTCCGGCACCGCGAGCGCATGTCCCAGACCGCGCCGCTGCTCGACGTCATCGACCTGCGCAAGACCTTCCGCGTCAAGCGCGGCTGGCTGCAGTCGCCCCGCGAGGTGGTCGCGGCCGACGGCATCTCGCTGACGCTGCATGAAGGCGAGACGGTGGCCGTCGTCGGCGAGTCCGGTTCCGGCAAGTCGACGCTCGGCCGCATGATCATGCGGCTGACGGAACCCGATTCCGGCGCCATCCGGCTCGGCAACGACGACCTGCGGCAACTGCGCGGCGAAGCGCTGCGCCAGGCGCGCCGCGGGCTCCAGATCATCTTCCAGGACCCGTTCTCGAGCCTCGATCCGCGCCAGAAAGTCGGTGACGCCGTGGCGCGCGGTCCGATGGCCTACGGCACCTGCGCGGACCGAAGCGATGGCGCAGGCGCGGCAATTGCTCGATCGCGTCGGGCTGACGGCCTCGGCCGCGGATCGCTATCCGCACGAATTCTCCGGCGGCCAGCGCCAGCGCATCTGCATCGCGCGCGCGCTCGCGCTGCGGCCGAAGGTGCTGATCGCCGACGAGGCCGTGTCGGCGCTCGACGTTTCGGTCCAGGCCCAGGTGCTGGCGCTGCTCGCCGAGCTTCGGCGCGAGATGCGGCTTGCGATGATCTTCATCACCCATGACCTGCGGATCGCGGCCGAGATTGCCGATCGCGTCATCGTCCTGCAGAATGGCCGGATCGTCGAACAGGGGTCGACCGTGGCAGTGTTCACCGAACCGCGCGAAGCCTATACGCGCGATCTGCTCGACGCGATCCCGGGGCGCCGTTTCTTCGACCAGCCGGGATTTGCCCGGCAACGTGAGGTGCTCGCATGATGCGAAGCTCCGGCGCGCGCCCGGGCACTGCCGGCCTTCTCTCCACTGTCGAACCCTGCAAGGACTGATCCCGTGTCGCAAAGCAATGTCATCCCCCTCCCCGCCGGCGCCCGCGAACGCATCGAAGCTGCGGTCGAGGCTGCCTTCGACGCGCAGGTCGCGACCACCATCGCCTTCTCTGCAATTCCGAGCACGCGCGGCCACGAGGGGCCGTGCCAGGACATGTTCTCGCGCCTGCTGCGCGACCGCGGCTACGAGATCGACGACTGGATCATCGATCAGAACGACCTGAAGGATCTCCCCGGTTATGGGCCGGTCGAGACCGATTTCAGCCGCGCCCGCACGGTGGTCGGAACCTATCGGCCGGCGCAGGAGAGCGGGCGCTCGCTGATCCTTCAGGGCCATTGCGACGTGGTGCCGGCCGGCCCGCTCGACATGTGGACGCGACCGCCCTTCCTGCCGGTGGTCGAGGATGGCTGGCTCTACGGCCGCGGCGCCGGTGACATGAAGTCCGGAACCATCGCAGCGCTCTACGCCCTCGATGCGCTGAAGGCGGCCGGGCTCGCGCCGAAGGGCCGCATCCATCTGCAGTCGGTGATCGAGGAAGAGAGCACCGGGCTCGGCGCGCTGTCGACGCTGCAGCGCGGCTATCGCGCCGATGCCTGCCTGATCCCGGAGCCCACCGACAGCAAAACTGATGCGCTCGCAGGTCGGCGTGATCTGGTTTCGCCTCAAGGTTCGCGGATTGCCCGTGCACGTCTCGCGCGCAGGGACCGGCTCCAACGCCATCAAGGCCGCCTATCACCTGATCCAGGGCATCGAAGAACTCGAGGCCGAGTGGAACGAACGCGCCAAGGCGCATCGCTTCTTCGGCAAGCTCAATCATCCGCTCAATTTCAACCCTGGCATCATCAAGGGCGGCGACTGGGCCTCGAGCGTGCCGGCGTGGTGCGACGTCGATTGCCGCATCGGGATCCTGCCCGGCTGGACCATCGCCGAGTGCCAGGCCGAGATCGTCGCCTGCGTCGAGAAGGCCGCCAAGACACATCCGTTCCTGGCCAGCAATCCCCCTGAGGTCGTCTGGTCCGGTTTCCTGTCGCCCGGCTACGAGGTGAACGAGGCGCAGGAGAGCGAGGCGGTGCTCGCCGCCGCCCATGAGATGGTATTCGGCGGGCCGCTGCAGGAAGCCAGCTTCACCGGCCTCACCGACGCCCGCTTCTACGGGCTCGATTACGACGTTCCCGCCTTCTGCTTCGGCGCGCGAATGGAGAATGCCCACGGCTTCGACGAGCGCGTGGAGCTGGATTCGGTCAAGAAGGTCACCAAGACCCTGGCCCTGTTTATCGCCGGCTGGTGCGGCGTCGAGGAAACATAACCACACAACGACACAGGAGGAGGAGGATTGCCATGGAGGACAACGGTGCGGGCGACAAGCCCCTGGTACGGACGCCGGATGATTTGCGCGCGCATTTCGGGCAGTTGAGCCCGCTCGCCGAGAAGAAGGTGCTGCACCATCTCGACAAGTTCTGCCGCGACTTCATCGCGCTCTCCCCCTTCCTGGTGCTCGCCACCAGCGACGGCAACGGCAACGCCGATGCCAGCCCGCGCGGTGACGGACCGGGATTTGTCACGGTGCTTGACGACAAGTCGCTGCTGATCCCGGACCGGCGCGGCAACAACCGGGTCGACACGTTCGGCAACATCCTGGCCTCACCCGGCATCGGCCTGATCTTCTTCGTGCCTGGGATCAACGAGACGCTGCGCGTCAACGGACGGGCGGAAATCTCGCAGGATCCGGCGCTGCTGACGCCGCTGACGGTACAGAACGTGACCCCGAACATCGGCATCAAGGTGCATGTCGAGGAATGCTATTTTCACTGCGGCAAGGCGCTGATGCGCTCGAAGCTGTGGAATCCCGAGACGCAGGTCGAGCGCCACAGCTTCCCGACGCTGGGCCGCATCATCGCCGAACAGACTGCTGCCATCGCGGTGGATGTGGCCGAGAAGACCATGGAAGAGGCTTATCGGACGCGGCTGTATTGATGACGTGAAGCGATCATCATCAGCAGTGATCCACCTCCTCCAGCGGATGCCGCAGCAACGGCAGAAAGCCGACGAGCCATAGCGCGAAGGCGGACGACCACAGCACGGCGCTGGCGCCATAGTGCGAGCCCGCCAGGAACGGCGCGATGCCGATTTCCGGCAACACCCTGACGAGGCCGGCGCCGGTCATCAGGATGACCGCCGCATGCGCCTGCCACGGCAGGTCGAGCGAACGTCCGGTGTGACGCAAGCCGGCGATGATGAACACGGCGAGCACGGCAAGGCCGAGGCTGCCGACCGACAATACATGCACCCCTGTGGTCGGCGACAGCGGCGCACCCAAACCTGCCAAGCCGATCACCAGGAAGCCGATGCCGGCGAACAGATTGGCGCCGGCCAGCGCCAGCACATGGGTACGGAATACCGCAACGCCAATGAACCATTCCGCCAGCCGATCGAAGAACGCCGCAGCAGCCGCCAGTGCGAGCCAAGCCGGCACCGCCGATGTCGGCGCCACCAGCGCGGCCACGGCGTAGACCGCCACCAGCCCGGCGGTGAGGTTCTGCCGCCCCGGATGCGGACGGTAGGGCGTGGTTTCACCGCTCGGATCGAGCGCGAGGTTGATGACCACGACATTGATGCGGGCGATGGCGAGCGAAAAGAACACCAGGAAGATCATCAGCGCGGCATGCAGCAACCGGCCGGATAGCTCCGTATGGCGCCCCCAGCCATGCCGCGCGGATGGCCAGTTCCACCAGCCAGAACAGCCCCACCCACACCGCAAAGGACGCATGCCGGGTGCTGCCGCGCTCGATCAGCGCCTTGAGCACGAACCAGAACAGCACGCCGAGAAAAGCGAGGTCGGTGATGGCCGCAAGCGCGTTGAGTGCATCGAATCCGACGAGACCGATGACGCGGCCGGGCAGCCACAGGAACAGGAGAAGCAGAAGCGACCTGCCTCGACGCGGTCGTGTATCGGTCCATTCCGGAACCGCCGATGTGAGAAAACCAGCCAGCGCGGCCCCGTAGGCGCCGAAGATCATCTCGTGGGCGTGCCACTGACTCATCGGAATGACACGCGCAAACGGCAGCGAGAACGCGAACAGCCCGATCCAGACCAGCGGCAGCAGCAGGGCGTGGCAGGCGGCGACGGGGAAGAACAGCCGCAGTCCCTCGATGAGCCAGGGACTGGTCGAGGGACGTGCACTCGCGGTCAGGCCGGCGCCGGTCACCATGCGCTCTCCCGCGTGCCGTCGAACAGTTCGCCGAATTTCGGGTCGCGTGACCATGCTTCGACGAACTCGAACACCTCGCGATTGCTGCGCGCGCCGGGCTTGCCATCGAGCAACCGGTTCTCGATCACGCTTCCGGCGCCGCCGGCGAGAACGACGACGCGATCGGCAACCCGCACCGCTTCCGCCAGATCGTGCGTCACGAACAGCGCCGAGAACCGATCGCGGGCAGCGGCTTCGATCACGAGATCCTGCAGCGTGCGCTTGAGGCCGACGTCGACAGCGGTGAACGGCTCGTCGAAGAACACGATATCAGGATCGACGGCCAGCGCGCGCGCCACCGCGGCGCGCTGGCGCATGCCCCCCGACAGTTCAGCCGGATACTTGTCAAGATCGCGGCCGTGCAGGCCCACCTCGTTGCCGCGCCGCTCCGCCGTCTCCAGCCGCAGCCGTTTCTTCATGCCGGATGCGCGCAGGCCATAGGCGATGTTGTCGCGCGCACTCATCCATGGCAGCAGGCGTGGCTCCTGGAACACGACCGCATGACGCCGGTAGTCGCGATGGACACGGCCGCGCAACGGTTCGATCAGGCCGGCCGCGATCTGCAGCACCGTGGTCTTGCCGCAGCCCGACGGCCCGACCAGCGCCAGCACCTCGCCGGCGTCGAGGCGAAGATCGAGCTTCTCGAACACGGCGCGCCCGAGAAACGCATGACCGACATTTTCCAGCACGAGCTTCATCGCTTGACGCCCCAAGGCAGGCCGGCCTCGCGCCAGCGCTCCAGCCGGTCGCGCAGCGGATGCAGCAACACATATTCGGTGATCAACGCGAAGGTGACGACGGCAACGATCAGGGCCATCACCCTTGGAATGTCGAACAAGGCTCGCGCGGTCGCCAGTTCGCCGCCGATGCCACCCGCATTGGAGAGCAGTTCGGCCATCACGGTCACTTTCCAGGCGGTGCCCGCCGTCGTGGTCCAGGCCGGAAACAGATAGGAGATCAGGTGCGGCGCAGTCACCGTGCGAAAGCGCAGCCAGGCTCCGGCCCCGAACGACTGCGCCATGATACCGAGCGCGCGGTCGCGCGTCGCGACGCCTTCCAGCCCGCCGGCAAAGGAGATCGGCAGCGCGGCCACGACGACGGTCATGACGGCCGTGCCCCCCGTCGCGCCGAACCAGATCAGCGCCAGCACGATCCAGGCGATCGGCGGCACGCCGAGGATGACGGTGACGATCGGGCGCATCAGCGCGCATGGCAGCGAAGGAATATCCGGCGATGGCTCCCGTCGTCGTACCGACTGCGACGGCCAACAGGAATCCGATCAGCGAACGCTCGGCGGTTTCGCGGGCGGCCTTGGCGAAGGCCGGCTCCTGCGCGATGACGTACAGCGCCTGCAGGGTTTCCAGCGGCGACGGCAGGATAAAGGAGCCATAGATCTCGTGGCCGGCCTGCCATGCCGCCGCCACGCAGAACAGGCCGGCCGCACCGGCCCAGGCCGACCAGACATAGCGGCCGGTCCAGCCAGCGAACGCCAGCCCATGTGCGATAATTCTCACAGTGCGTAGAACGCGTCGCCCGGGAGCTTGCCGCCGATGATGCGTGGATCGTCTTCGGCAAGGATGGAGAAGAATTTCTCCAGCTCGGGACGAATTGAGGAGGCCGGCAGAGCGGCAAGGTTGCTGTACGGAATAGCCTCGGCGACAACCGGGCTGAGCAAGCCCATTTCCGTGGCCGCGGCGATGGAGGCCCGCAACGGGTGTTCGACCGTGTAGTCCACGGCGGCCTGCAGCGCATTCTGAAGGGTCTCCAATCCCTTCCGGCCGACGCGATCGACGAACGCTTGCGTCACCACAAGGCCGGCCTGCGGGATGAAGCCATTTCCTCCGACGATCGCCGACCACTCCTTCTGGCAGTCGATCGCGCGTGTGAACCATTTCAGGCTGACCTTGGCGCGCAGAATCAGCGGCCGTCGCGCCGGGCTCAGCGAGCAGCGCGGCATCGACTCGGCCCGCCAGCAGCATCTGCATCGCCTCGGGCGGCGTGCCGGCGTATTCAAACTGGATATCCTTGCCGATCTTGAGACCGGCCCGGGTCAACAGACGCTGCAGAATGTAGTCGGGCATGTCGTTTCGAAACGGCACGCCAATTTTCTTGCCCGCGAGGTTTTCGATCCGGACGATCTCCTCATTCGCGACAACATAGAGCAGCCCCCGCGTCATGATGTTGAGCAGACCGACCGCGAGCCCGCGATTATGCAGGTTTGCCGCCACGTTGCTCGGCACGATGACGACCTGCATCGATCCGGACGCCAGGCCCGCCCGCATCTCGTCGGGTGTCCGCCATGTCCGGAACGTCGCTGCCGCGTCGATCTCCTTGAGCGCGCCGCTCGCAATCGCCTGGGCCAGTACGATCGAGGGCGCCGCGGGCGGCCCCCAGAGCGTCAAGGCTTCCTTCGCGAAGCCCGGATCCGGCCGCGCCATCGCGGCCGCGCAAGTCAGGAGAAATGTGCGGCGGTTCAGCACTAGAAGGTTGCTTTCATGCCCGCATAGAAGCCCCGACCGTCGCCCGGAAGGAAAGCCGCCTGATCCGGCCGCGCCTGATCGACGATCAGCGTCGAGGACGCGTAGGTCTCGTTGAACACATTGGTGATCTCGGCAAACACCGAGAACGTCCTGTCGATCCTGTATTCCGTCCGCAGGTCGACCACGACGTAGGGATCCGAATACAGCGTGTTCATGTTGTCGACAGGCGTCTTGATCGGGCTGCATTTGACCAGGCCCTGGAGTTTCCAGCTATCGGTCGCCTGATATTGCAGGATCGCGTTGATGAAATGACGCGGCGCGCCGGCAAGGAAGTTGTTGCCGCGCAGCGGATCATTGTCGAACCGGAAATCCTGGTAGGTATAGGCGACGCGACCGGACAGCCGGTCGATCAGCTTTGCGCCGACGCCGAGCTCGATTCCGAAGTGGGTCGTCCTGTCTGCATTGATCGCGCCGAGTGAGGCTCCCGTCGAATCCCGCAGGCTCAGCAGTTCATTGTTGACCCACGAGTGATAAATCACGGCGTCCCAGGAATAGCGGTCCGTGCGCCCTCGCCAGCCGCCTTCGACCGTCGTGGCGGTCTGGGCCTTCAGGTCGGGCGTCGAGAACGCCGGGAACGCGGCAAAGGGCTGCGGCGGGTTGGGCCGGCCCGGACTGGAGTTCGGCGTTCCGTTGACGGTCGCGAGGAGATCGTCATGCGTTGGCGGCTCGAAGCTGCGGCTGACCGCGGCGAACAGGGTCTGGACGTTGTCGGGACGGTACGACAGGGACAGACTCGGGCTCCAGCCGTCATAGGTCCTCGCATAACTGGTGCTTTGCGTCGGCACCGCGCCGTTCGGCAACAGCATGTTCGGATTGGCCGGGTTATAGGCGATGGTCGGCCGCGTCGGCAGCCGGTATGTGTCGTCATTCGCCCGCGTCGCGTAGGCATAGGAGATTGCCGGCGACAGCGTCAGGTTCTGCGGAAGCGGGACGTTGAAGCCCGAATACAGTGCCAGCGTCGTGGCATCGAGTACGCCCTCGCCGAACTTCGATCCGGTGGTACCGCCCTGATTGTTGTAGTTCGCCCGGTCGGCGGAGCCGGTCGTGACCTGCGCCGTCGTCTCGAACAGCGGAAGAACGGCGGCCGCTGGATTGTAGGCGTATCGCACCAGGCCGGTGAAATCGCCGCCAACGGTCGTCCTGACGCCCGAGGAAATCGGAAAGCGGAACATGTCGTCGGTGTGGGTATAGCCAAGCGCTATGTCGATGAGGTGCGCATCGAACGTCGCGGTCGTTCGCGACCCGACGAGAAACTGGCTGGCTTCCCGCCGCGGTTTGTCACGCAACACGTTGGGACCGGGATCGACGGCAACGCCTCCAACCACGCGCGGCCCGCCATGGACCTGGCGGGGATCGGCGTACAGCGCGCTCTTGGTCAGCGGCCCGGCGACGTCGAAGCCGAGATCCGTATAGCCGGCAAAGAACCGCGTGCTCACATTCTCCGAAAGACTGACGCCGACATTGGCGTTCACGCTGACCCGCTCCGAGCCATTGTAGACACGGAAACCATCGCGCCGGTTCACGTCGACCTGGATGAGGCCGTCGACATTGTCTTTCTTGAAGCCGGCTTGCGCCGCGCCATTGATCTGGCCGAAGCTGCCGCCGCTCAGCATCATCTGCGTGCCGGGCTGGCTGGATCCGGTTGGCGAGACGAAATTGAGCGCGCCGCCGAGCACCGTGGCGCCGAGGCGGTTGGCCATGTAGCCGCGGTAGACCTCGATGGCTTCGGCCTGGCGCGGATCGGCGAACCCGACGATGTAGGAGCCGTCGGCGCGATTGAGCGGAAGTCCGTTCTGCAACATCAGTATGCCGCGCTCGACCGGGTTCTGCTGCAGGCCGGAGCCCCGGATCTGGATTCGCGGCTGATCGTTGCCGCCGAAGAAATCCTGCACGACGACGCCGGGAACGCCGCTCAGGGCTTTCGATACCGTCAGGTTCGCCGTGTCGGCATAAGTCCCGCTGAGGAACCAGGGCAACGCCGCCGGCAAGCGCATCGAAGCGCTGCTGCACGGTTGCGGGCGCCGGACGGGCCGCTTCCGCGGGTGCCGGCGCCGGCCGTGCTGCGACAGCCTGTCCGGAACCGCGCTGGCGCGACCCCCTTTGCGCCGCCGGGGCACGCGGCGGCGCATGCCGCGCACCTTCAACCACGATTGGATCGAGCGTGATGGTCGCGCCCGGCGTCGCGGATTGCGCCAGACATACGTCGCTCACGGTCGACATCAGCAGCGCGAAGCCGACACGCTGCAGGCATTTCGTCCTGCTGCCTTCTCTCCTGCGTGATCCAGCAGGCATTCCACTCGTCATTCCAAAGCCCCCGCGCCTGTCACACCGTCGCCCGCTGCACTCCGTTTAGAAACGATCTAAGAAATGCAGTTAGAAGCGATCTAATAGGTTCACTGCTCGTGCAGTTTTTTCTCAGCATTCATGGTAGAGGCACTTCGCGCGGGTCACCTTCGTTGGTGTGCCGTAGACCGCAGTCAGCGCGTGTGCTGCCGCAACATAGGAGGCCGTCGTCGAATGCTGTTTGTTTGCGCGCAAACAACTTCGCTCCTCGGCAGGATTTCGCGGGCCTGGATTTAGAATGCGTGCAAGGAAGAGTGGATCGGCGTGATGTCAGCCGCGGAGCATGAGGCCGTTCGCGCGACAGCGATTCAAGGCCCTCTGTTTTGCGGCCTGCCCGACAAACTCATTACCCTGTTGCTTGCGACGGCCACTGTCCGGCATGCGCAACAAGGGACCGTGCTCTTTCATCAGGGCGATGCTCCCTGCCATCTGCTGCAGGTGACCAGCGGCCTGGTACGAATGACGCAGATCAACGTCGAGGGAATGCAGACCACGCTTCGGCTCATGCGCTCGGGCGAAATGCTGGGCTGCGTCGCGGTCGTCCAGCAATTTCCCTATCCCGCCACGGCGACCGCGGTGGAAGAGTCCGTCGTGCTGTCGTGGCGCTCGCCGCAGTTCCTCGGCCTGCTGAAGCAGCATCAGGAGATCATGGACAATGTGCTGAACATTGTCGGTGCGCGCACCCGGGACATGGTCCAGCGGCTCGGAGACATGTCCGCCAGGAGCGTCGAACGGCGTGTCGCAGCCGCACTACTCCGTCTGGCCGATCAGGCCGGGACGACGACCGAAGACGGCATTCAGATCCGCTTTCCGGTGACGCGCGACGATCTCGCCGAGATGGCGGGCCTGACCTATTTCACGATCAGCCGAACGCTCAGCTTCTGGCAGAAGCAGGGGCTTGTCAGCAGCGGCCGTCAGCGCATGACGGTGATCGATCCCCGCCGGCTTGCGGAAATCGCGGAAGGCCACGGCTAGTCTAGTTCAGGTGAACAGCAGGCCCTGCGCCCGATTGGATCACTTGAGATGGGCGACGATCAAACCCGTCATATCATTGACCATCAGCCTGCCGATGTTTCTGGCAACGTTCATTTCGGGCGGAATACGAAAGTACTCGACCCGCGACACCCCGGGCATCGACTCATACTCGGCAATGTAGTCGCGCACCCACCTGTCCGACAAAAACGACGATCGCCAGTGCCGCCCATTCTGGAAATCGGCCGGAGTCCATGCATGATACTCGACA
The DNA here is from genome assembly GCA_963823485.1 of uncultured Alphaproteobacteria bacterium. Taxonomy (GTDB): domain Bacteria; phylum Pseudomonadota; class Alphaproteobacteria; order Rhizobiales; family Xanthobacteraceae; genus Bradyrhizobium. Next base: position 95,717 of record CAWGLP010000021.1, on the reverse strand, counting down.
TGCACGATGGCCTTGCGGGCCACCTTCAATGCCTGCTGCTTGGCAGCGGCGAATATATCGTCATTGACATGCATGGTGGCGCCGCAACTGAACACAATATCGACGGGACCGACACCGTTACGTGCGAGCACCCCTTCCAGATCGGACATGGAGCCGGCCATCAGGCGCGCGCCACATCCCGCCGGCATGTTCTGCATCCCCCACTTCACTGCATTCTCGTTGAGTTCCACTCCGTAAAGCTTGATGTGGTCGTTGGCCTTCCAAATGGCACGGAGATTAGCGCCAACATTGGAACCAAGCTCGAGCACCGAAGCAGGCTCAAGAGAAACCAGCTTGGCGGCAAGCCAGTCTCTCAACGGCGACGGCGCTGCATAATTCTTGAAAACCGCTTCGGCTTCCTCAGTCCTCCAATACTCCTGCCAGGTAGCTGATGTCCTGGCGCGGATCAGGACGGGCAATGGACCTATTTTGGTAGCGACTCGCCAGAGCGCGGTCTTTGGATGGAAGTTCGACAATCGGAACAAGGCAGATCTCCGCCACTGGCTCTTGGGTGTACGACCTAAGCATGACAGCACGGCGCCGGTAAATAGCTCACATCTGGATCTGTGCTGCTACACACCATATCGAATTAACGAGATCGATTGGGCATTCAGGCTCGGCGCGGTCGGATGCGCCAGAATTTGCTCTCGACAGTGACCGTGACTGACGGAATGCTCATGTTCTCGCTTTTTTGTCAGCACCGGGTATCGACTTGAAAAAAGACGCCCTCGATCTCAAGTTGTTTTCTACCAAATACACAATCACGGCAACGGAAACCTTTATCAGGAAGGTCATCTGAATGAATGAATTGACCATCCCCGAGACCATGGTGAGCGATAGCGCGAACAAGATAGGCGTCAGGAAAAAGCATGTCGCGAAACGTTCCTGAACGATGCACCGGGTCATCAGGAACATGAATTCGGAGAACACGATTGCCGACAGCCCAACCAGGAAGAAGCCGCCAATCGGTCCACCCAGTTCGAAAAAGACCTCCGGCCACCCGCCGGTGTAGCCCGATCCCTGCGCAATGATGTAATGGGCGCGACGGAGAGGCAACGCGAGTTCCATAAGGAGCTGCATCGTAGAATTGCGCGACGGATCGAACGGGTCGACGAACAATTTGTAAGCGGCCAGGCTGCCGTTCCATTCTCCGTGGAGGAATACCCGCTTGTAGGTCATCCACCACATCTCGCCCTGCTGGACGAGAATGCGCTGCGAGAGTTTCGCCAGAAGCTCCGTTCCCTCGCCGCGCACCACGATATAGGAATAGGCTACGGCGATGGCGGTCAGGATCAGCAACGTAAGTCCCGCGACCGTCAAATGGCGTATCATCCGCCACGATATCACTTCATCCCGAAATAATGATATTGCCTGCCGCCCGATCACCACCGCGCCGATCGGCATGATGAAGAAGGAGGCGTACAAATAAAAGGACGAGAACCGGTGCCCTGCCAGAAACAAATACACGATCAGAGATCCAAAAAGCGCGCCGAAACGCCAATCCGTTTTCCTGCCGTGAAGCAAAGGAACTGAAAAGAACATTCCAAGCTGGAATGCCAGCATTGCCCCCCATTCCATCAGGCGGCGATGCAGCGGACCGCCGTACAGTCGCGTGTAGTCAAAGCGCTCGATGCCCGAAAACAATGGGATCTGACCTCTTACCAACAATTCGATCCAGAGAGCGACGATAAAAAGGGCCGCCGCCCAGAACGCGATATCTGGCAGCGAGAACCGTGCGAGGGGCGACCAGCGCACTGCCGTCAACTCATTTGCGCAGATGATCTGGCGCACTCGATGCTGGCGGAACGAGAACAGCAATGCCGCGGCGACAAGGCCCTGCGAAATCGCGATTGGGATGGCCGCCATGCCGGGACCGATGTCCTGCACCAACTGGTCCGCGAAGACCGGGCCGAACAGATCGATGTAGAGAACGGAGCTCAGCCTCCAGACAAAGGCAAACAGGAAAAAGAAGAAAATCATGCCGAGCCCGGAACGCTTAACGGCAATCCAAAGTCCGGCGGCCAGCAAAAGGACGACGGCGGCCACGCTCAGCAGAGCGTCAAGCAGAGAGCCAGCAACGACCTCAGAAACCGCCACCCGTCCCCCCAATTCGCGGACCCAGATTAAATCAGAAGTACGACACACGGCTGCTTTTCAGTCCGGTGACCGAAAAAACCAACTGTCAACGGGGCTCCCAAGCATACAAGAGCCCGTCATTGTGCAACGTGGGCGCGAATCCCATGCGTTCCCGAGCCAGGATGCGCACTCGGCCCTGCCCATCCAGCGCGTCGAGCAGCTTGAAAAGACGCGTCTGATAATCCATCGACTGGATATAGACCCGGCTGGTAAAATCGCGGGGCTGCGACAGCTTGAGCATGTCGATACCCGGCTCGATATTGATCACGCGGGCCGGCCTCGCACGAATGATGTTCTCGATGACCGCTTCCACTGCGTAAGGAATCTGCTCGATGCAGAAATACGTGAAAACGGTGTTGCCTGCCAGTTCACTGAAGTGCGGATCGCCGGCGTCGGTAAGGTCGATCCGGTCGAAACTGACGCGGTCGTTGAGTTGAAAATGGCTCGCGATCTGCCGACCTGCCTCGATCCCCTTTGGCGCGATATCGAAGCCGCGCAGCTTGACCCAATGCGGGTCGAGACTCAATGAGAACAGGTTGTAGCCATACCCGGCTCCGAGTTCCAGCAGCGAGGTCGCGGCGCCGGAGTGCCTCTTGACGAGTTCGGAAAGTGCGTTGATTCGGTACCGGTAATAGTCGCTGGTGGTTATCCGAACAATTTGACCATCCACCTTCGCGAGACGCGGCGCGCTATTCTGTCCGATCAGGAATTCTTCCAGTGCCCGTCCACCGAGCCAGGCACGCTGCTTAAGTACCCGGTCCCACTCACCGGAATTATACTCGGAATCGACGACATCGCGCGTCCGCCGCACGTTCTTGAAAGCGAGCCGGCGAAGGCTGCGCGCGAGATCGATCGCATAGGCTCGCGACAGATCCAGTGTTGACGCCGGCGTCACGTCTGGCTCGAACTTCACAGAAGTATCCCCTCGGCAATCGCCGGATGCACCATCGCCCCAACCGGCTGCCATTGGCCAGCGACCCGGCGTGGATAGCCGATCAAAGGCCCAGGATCAATTTCTGCAACGCGGACGTATCCGGCGTGGTGAAAAATGGCCGGTTCTTCGCTCCCGGGTACATGCGCGGAAACGCAAAGAAGGTAGCGGTGTAAAGTAATCGCCCGTGCCCCGGGGCCATCCGGCTCCCCATATGCAGGCACTTTGCCGTATCCACCATGAACGACGCCAGACGAGGCGCCTTCATCACCTTGACCTCGTCGCGCGGAACCTTGTCAAAGACGCGGTCATCGGGGAAATGGCTGCCCATCAGGGGATAGCCGAATTTATCGGTCGATTGCCGCGGCAGGAATGTAAACGGCCCGTCGCCGTCTTCTTCCACATCGGTGAGATAGCTGAAGAGCTTGATTACGCGGACGTCATCATGGTCGCGATGCCAGAGCTGCGACGACGCCAATTCTTCCCCGGTATGACGCGAATACGAAAGCAGGACATAGTCGAGCCAAGGTACCTCGCCAAGCGCCGTGGCCACCACGTTGATCACGGCCGGCTGCAACGCGTACTGAACGAAAACATTGTCGGCACTGAGCTTGCCGCCCTCCATTTCGGCGTCGAGCAGCCGAATCCAGAATTTCTTCCAGTTTGAGGTTTGCTTGGCTTCGGCCGTCTCTAAGTCGGCAAGTCTCGCCATGCCGGCCTCGGCGAAACGCTGCTGCACGGCCGGATCCATCAACTCGGTGACGATCGCATACCCGTTTTGATTCAGTTCCTCGGCCTTGGCTTGTTCAGCCGTGGTGACGTTCAGGAGCTGTGCCTGGCGCCGTCGTTCAAGCTTCTCGCCGAGATGCCATGCGCTGACGCCGGACTTCACCGCGTAACGCAGCGGCGACCTGTTGACATGCCACAACGCTCTGGACATCAATCCCATGTTGGCGCACCCAGCTTTCCTGAAGAAAAATGCACATCAGCTGGCCGATATCGGCCTGGAACGTGCGGCCCTCCCATAGCAGAATCAACCAGCACGGACAAGAACGCCGCGCCGCGGCCGGAACCCTGATTCGTTCTATACTCCGATCAGAGATCAGGAGCGCGGAATTATTGCGCGGGCAAACCTGCCGAACATCGCGCGGTCGCTTCCCGACAGGATGATCGCCCCGCTCAATGCCCAGGCGACGACGCAGCTCAAGCCGCCGACGATCATCAGCGAAATCAAGCTGCCGGGGTCATAAAACGTCTTGCTGATGACGATGAGACAAGCAAGAACAATTGCAACCAGAGCGTGCTTTCCGAGTTGCTCCCAGAACAGGGAAGCCGGAAGCTTCATGTGCGAGAGCATGTGTTGGGCGATCACGGGCGCAAAGGCCACGCAGGAAACCACCCAGCCCAGAATGAAGGCTCGCTCGCGAAGCCAGACCAGGGTCAACCCGGTTACCAGATATTGCAGTACGACCTGCAGATAGATCAATCGCGTATTGAAGCGAAGAAAGTCCGACCTCACCATCAGCGCCGTTTGCCCTGCGCCCAGCATCACCGTGATCGCCGGAATCAGCATTGACAACGCGAGCCAGGGCCATTGACCGGAATGCTGCTGTCCGACCCACACGTTCAGTATCTCTTTCGAGAAAAGAGCCGCTACGACCAGGACCGGAACGATGATGGCTCCCGGCAAGACGAGCCCGTTGCGGCCGAGTATCTGCAGCCTGCGGACATCCGTCGCCTCGTCGATGCGGGTGGAGATCGGAAGAATGGCGGAATGAAGCGGCGCCATCGTCGTTTTCAGGAAGCGAGGTAACCGCGTGATCAGATCATAACTTCCGACCCCGGCAGGACCGTACAGAGCACCAATGGCGAGAGGGACCAGGGTCTGCTGAAAGGTACCGGCAATCCGGCTATTGAACATGAGCCAGCAGCGATGAAACACGTCCTTGCGGCTCGACGCTGTCCAGAACCGGGGCCGGAGTGAGGTTTCGAACGCAGCGCGGCAAACGATGCCCCCAAGGACGAAATGTTTGGCCACGATCATTGCGAGATAGGAATATGCAATCCACTCAAACGGAGCACCACGCCAAACGAATACATAAACGGCTGCGACATACAGTGCGTTGCCGCCAACCTCGGTCATCCGCAGCCAGCCGTACTGCTCAAATCCCTTGAGTGTGCCTTCCGCAATCAGACCAACAAAAGCAATCGGAAGCGCGAGTGCGGTGACCCTGAGAATGGCAATAAATGCCCCGGCCTGGTCGGGCGCGACCTTGAAGATCGAAGCGAGTTCAACTGCCGCGATCCAGAGTAGGACGCCGGAAATAACTCCGATCACAGCAGCGATCACGGCAAGCAGCGACACTTTTTCGCTAGTGACGACCCAATCGCCGATGCGCCCCCTCGCAACGGCCTGGGTTGTCGTTTCCGACACGCCGAAATCCAGCAGCGCCAGAAATCCCGTCGGCAGGAAAGCGCGGCTGAGCACGATCAGTCCCAGCACGGCGAGGCCATAAGATTTCGCAATCAAGCCGACGGCCAGCAGGCCGAGCACGCCGGCCAGCGCGTAGGCGACGGCCGAGATAGCGGTGTTTTGCACGAAGCGGCGCAGCACGATCAGGTCGCTTCCGTCAGCTGCAGGCTCGCGCCACTCAGGGCCCTCGACATCCGGCGGGAGTTGCCTCCTGCTCCTTCAGCCAAAAAGCTCCGGCCATCGGTTGAGGCAGCGCAAATACGCCTCAGAACCGAATTCACCATCTCGGGAGCGAATGCCTTGCCGAGACGGCGCCGTTCGGCTTCCGGCGGGCTGTAGCTGCGGCGGAGCGCCGAACTTGCCTTGTAGCCCAGCACACGACGAACCGCCGAGGCCGCGACGCCGCGCATCGACGGCTGCGGGGATGGGGCCGCAACACGTCGGCCGCGTCGCGACGCCTCGATCGTTTCCAGCACCGCATCCGTGACACGGGACGAACTGGCGCCATCAACGGCGGTATAGAGATCGCTGATGATCCGTCGCCGCGCTTCCCCTGTCGCCGCGTCGACCGCCGGCAACCGTTCGTCCAGAGCGAGCCTCACCAGATCGATCAGATCCGCCTCGGATCCCGCGGCGCGGCTGACCGAGGTAGCGGCGTCGAGGCGCAATGCCGGCGTGTTGAACCATTCCATGCTCAGCGGCTCCACGCTCAGCATGGTCGCCTCGACCGCGGTGGAACAGTTCTGATGGATCAGCAGGCGCGCGCCGTTGATCCATTCAATGGAGGTACCGTCCTGAATCACGTCGGCGTTCGGCAGTTCCGCCAGGCGGTCGTATGAGCGGATATCCTCGAATGGATGCGGACGCAGGACGAACCTGACGTCTGGAAAATGCCGGGCGAGCTTGATCGACGTATCGAGCACCGCGCAATAGGCCTGGCGCGCATCGGATATGAACTGGCGCGCGAATTCGCGGGAGAATCCGGCCTGAACCATCGCCTCCATCTCATGCGTCGAACCGTTCGAAAAGCGCGGATTGACGGTGGGAAAATTGGTGTTGATCAGCACATAGCCCGGCTCCACCCGGGCCTGGGAAGTGCCGCCCGCCATGGCTCTGCGCAAAAATCGTAACGCGGACATCCCGTGGCATGAAGCAGATCCGGCGATACCGTGCCTTGCCGCAGAAATGCAGCATGCTGCGCATGACCCCAAACGCAATACAGATCGACGAGATCGGTGCAGCCCGCACCCTTGACCATTTGTGCAAACTGGTCGGGGTTCTTGCCGCCGATACCTTCCGTATCCAGCACGCCGACGAGAATTCCTGCCCGCTTGTAGGACTTGATCAGATCGGAGTTATTGGGCCGCGTGTAGTTCACCAGCACCAGATCCGGCCGCAGTGCGGGCACGTCGAACCCCTGCTCGTACATGGGTACAAGCGTGACCTTCGCACCCCTGGTCGCGAGTTGTCTGCCGAGCAATACCAACCCTTCCAGATCACGAAGCGGGTTGTCGACGATCAGGCAGACATGCGGCGCCTCAGGCACGAGCGCCCCTCGGCGATTTCTGCGGTGCGGAGGCAATTGGCTCGTCCTCGGCCGAAGCCAGCAATTCCCAGCCCATCGGCGTACCGCAGCGTACCGCCCGCCCGACCCGCTTGCCCAGCAGGCTGTCGAAATACTTAGGCGGCAGGCCGAGGCCGGGACGGATGATCCTCAAATTGTCTTCCGTCAACACGTCGCCAGCCTGGAGATCCGCCGCCACGTACAACGAGCGGCGGAAAATCGTCGACTTCCGTTCTTTTTCGGTCAGGCCATAGGAAACTTCGCCAAGCGCCATCCAGGCGCGCTCGGTCTCGACGACCAGCGCTGCCATCTCGGCCGGCTCCATCGAGAACGTCGAAATCGACCCCGCCCTCGGCGCGCGACAGCGTAAAATGCTTCTCGATCACCGTCGCCCCGAGCGCGACACTTGCTACGCCCGCGCCGATGCCGAACGTGTGGTCCGAGAGCCCGACTTCGCAACCGAACAACGCGCGCATATGCGGGATGGTCAGAAGATTGGTGTCGGCGGCCGCGGCCGGATAGGTGCTGGTGCATTTGAGCAGCACCAGTTCCTTGCAGCCGGCCTCCCGCGCGCAGCGGACGGCTTCATCGATTTCGGCCACCGTCGCCATGCCCGTCGAGATGATCATCGGCTTGCCGGTCGCGGCGACCTTGCGAATGAGCGGCAGATCGGTGTTCTCGAACGACGCAATCTTGTAGCAGGACACGCCGAGCTGCTCGAGAAAGTCCACCGCGGTCGAATCGAACGGCGTCGAAAATGGAATCATGCCGAGCGACCGCGCGCGCTCGAAGATCGGACCGTGCCATTCCCAGGGCGTATGGGCCTCCTGGTAAAGCGCGTGGAGCGATCTGCCGCTCCACAGACTGCCGGGATCGTCGATGAAGAACTCGTCACGGCTGAGGTTCAGCGTCATGGTATCGGCGGTGTAGGTCTGAAGCTTCAGCGCATGCGCGCCGGACTTTGCCGCGGCATCGACGATCGCCAACGCACGGTCGAGTGATTGATTGTGGTTACCCGACATTTCCGCGATGATGAACGGCCGATGCGAGCGGCCGATCGAACGACCCTCGATAGAGATCGTTTTGGTCATCGATTGCTCCTGACATTGATCAGCACAACCGGCGGCGACAAAATGCGCGGCCATCCGATCGCTTTGCCTTGGTCATTCATCCACGATTACAACGTCCATGCCCGCGCTCTGTGCAACCTTGATCGACGGTACGTTGTCCGAGCAGACATGCGCGCGAAGACTGCCAAAGCGCGATCTGACTTCATTCAGCATGAGCTTTGCAACCCCGCGACTACGGTGCTCCGGTGCAACCGTATACGACAGATCCCTGCCATCTATCCTGAAGGTGGCGACGGGTTGTCCATCGACCTCGAACACGAAGAGGTTGGGCTGATCCATCTTCAGACGCCGGTCGAGCCAGCCCATGTGATCGTCCCACGGGATCAGGCCCTTGTTCTTCGACATGTTGCGTGTCGATTTGTCATTCCGCCAATCGAACAACCGTCGGGCATCGTCCCGAGTAGCCGGCCGTATTTGATAACGGTCAATCATTCGGCAACCTCGCCTGAGCGGCTTCAATAGGCGTAGACTTACTCGTAGTCAAACCAAAAGCCCCCAGGAGTTTCGCACCGGAGATCCTCGGAATTAGGCTGATTTCGGGCCGAAATCATGCCTCCAACGCCGCGCAGACGCGACGGACGCCCTCCCCATCAACCAGCGCCAGCGCCCTCTTGCCCAGCTCCCATACCCGCGCGGGATCACGCAGCAGGGCGTCGAGGGAACACGCCATCTGGTCCTCGGTCACGGACGCGGCTGATCCCAAATAGACAAGCGCACCAGCCGCCGCCAGCGCCGTCAGTGCGCCGGTCTGGTTGTCGGCAATGCCGACCGCGATTGTGGGCAGGGCGAGACAGCAGCGCTCCCAGCTCATAACGCCCCCTGCTCCGATCGCGAGGTCTGCCCGTTTCATCAGTTCGGCCATATTGTCCGCGCCGTGGTGCAGTTCGGCGCCCGGCAATTCCCGGCAAAGGCCGGAGATTGAATCCGCATGAGGATTGCTCATACCGATCACGACGTCGACGGCCGTCGACGGAAGCGACAGGCTCTTGATGGCGGACAGCGTCTTCGCCGTCTCGTTGCCGGGATCGGAGCCGCCGTAACACACGAGGATGCGATCCACCTTGCCGCTGCGCGCAGTCAGCGACTTGCGCTGCGCGGCGAATTCCGGTCGAAGCAGCGCATAGCGCGGCCCCAGCAGTGGCTTGCATGTCGAGGGCAAGCGGCCGCGGTAACGCTCCTCCATTCCCTGCACCAGATTCTGGTCGAGCAGAATGTCGCAATCATGATCCCGGTCCGCCAGATCGTCGATCGCCAGAATGCGCGGTGCCTGCTTGCGCAGCATGCGTTCCCACCGGGCGTCGAGCGAATAATGATCGACAACGAGCCAATCGATAATTCCCATGTCGCCGATGGCCACCAACGTCTGTTCGGCGTCCTCCTGCCAACTCGTCGGCAACCAGGATGCATACGCTGTTCCGTTCGTCGCCGCAGCGCCGGCGCGGGGTTCGGGATCGGGCAGCAGGCGCGCTGCATGCCCCTCGCTTTCGATCAGGCCCTTCAAGCCCGCGGCATGGCTGCGCAGCAGGAAAAGCACTTTGGCGCCGTCGTCAGCCAGGGCGCCGGCAAGACTGAGACACCTCATCAGGTGCCCCATGCCCATTTCGATGGAAGCATCGACGCGGATTACGACCCGTTGCACCGCGTTCATCAAACTGGCCCTGGATGTTTCCAAAACGGCGTTGGGGAAGAGGTCGACCGTTCGCAATGGCCGTGCTATGCGCCAGCCCACGAGTGGCCGTCAGTTGCTAGGCTCAAGCGCCGCCCGGGAGCGCCACTTGAACCATCGCGCCACACTCTATAAGCCCGGGCCGCAGCAAGGCAATATTCCGGTAAGGCATGTCCCCGCTGAACGACGACATTATCCTGATCACGACGCTTGCGGAGTACCAGACCCGGTTCTGGATTCCCGTGGCGCAGCGGTTGCGCAGCGCAGGACGCGAGGTGCAACTGCTCGCGTTTGACGATCGCAGCGCGGAGATGGCGGAGGCGCAGGGCGTTCCTGTCGTCAACATGTACCGGACGGGCCTTCAGGGCGGGACGCCGATCGAGGACGCGAAGGCCTTTTCGACGCGGATCGCAAGTTACGGCCTCGATGGAACGAACTTCCTGTTCAGCCACGAGCGCGTCACGTTCGGCATTCGGGATAGCGCCGCGCTGCGCCAGCGGTTCATGATCTACACCAATGCGATGGAGGCCGTCCTCGATCGCCTGGCTGCCGGCGGCAAAGAGGCGGTCGCGGTTCAGGAGCTCGGCGGCTTTTTATCCGTCATTGCCTGTTTCCACGCCGCCAGGAAGCGCGGCATCCGGAACTGGTTCATCGAACCGTCGTTCTTCCGCGGCCGGCTTTACTACACGCCGGACAGTCTTGCCGCGCCCGACACGATGCCGACGCCGGCCGATGCGGTCTCCTCCGATGTGCGAACCTATCTCGACGAAACCCTGCGCCAGCAGGCGATCGTGATTCCGCAGAAGGACCGGCACCAGTATTCGGCGGCGTTCCGCAAGATCGCCAACGCGCGTAACGCGCGCCGTCTGGTCGAGAAACTGTGGGACCAGTTCGCGCTCGGCAAGCATCAGGAATTCGGACACAATCTGCGACACGCGCGCACCCATGCCGCGATGGCGTATGGCGCGACGCGGCTTCGACAATTGTATCAACCGCTGCCGGAGGGGCCATTCGTCTACTATCCCCTTCACGTGCCGGCCGACATGGCGCTGACGCTTCGCTCGCCGGAATATCTCGACCAGGTCGCAACCATCGATTTCCTGCTGCGCACGATCCCGGACACGCACGTCCTCGTCGTCAAGGAGCATCCGGCCCAGATCGGCGCCATCCCGGCCGGCCGCCTGATCGCGCTGGCGCGACGCTTCGACAATTTCGTCCTGCTGCCGCCGCAAACCAACAATTACACGGTGCTGGGCCGCGCCGACGCCGTGGTCTCCGTCAACAGCAAGTCCGGCGCGGAAGCGATGCTGCTCGGCAAGCCTGTGGTCGTGATGGGTGATGCTTTCTACCGCTCCTGCCCGCTCGTGTTCGCCGTCGACCGCCTCGCCGACGTTCCGCAGCGGCTGCGCGACGCACTCGCGGCACCGCCGTTCGATCCTGCCGACACGGCGCCCTATTTCGAAACGGCATGGCGACAATCGCTTCCCGGCGAGCTCTATATCAGCGATCCCGGGCAGCTCGATACGTTCGCGACGTCGCTGCTGGCGGCGATCGGCCAGCCGCAGCACGCGGGTTGAAAGGCTTTCCATGCCGCTCGTTTCGATTATCACCCCGTCGTGGAACGTCGCCTCGCTGATCGGCGAGACGATCGATTCCGTTCAGGCCCAGACATTCGGGGATTGGGAGTTGCTGATCGCCGACGACTGCTCGACGGACCAAACGGCAGCGGTGGTCGAGGCGCTTGCGGCGAGCGATCCGCGAATCAAATTGATCCGTCAGCCCCGGAACGGCGGACCCGCGCTTGCCCGGCAAGCCGCGATCGAACAGGCAACCGGACGTTTCCTCGCGTTCCTGGACAGCGATGATCTGTGGCTGCCGACCAAGCTCGAACGGCAGATCGCCTTCTCCGAGAAGAACCGCGCCGCGCTGACGTTTACGGCCTTCCGCCGCATCAACGAGACGGGATCGGTCACCGGCCGCCTGATCGAGGTGCCGGCGTCCCTGAGCTACGAGCAATTGCTCAAAAACACCTCGATCGCCACCCTGACCGCGCTCGTCGACCGCAAGGTCGCAGGCAGCATTGCCATGAAGAACGAGCCGTATGATGATTTTTGCCTCTGGCTCAGCATCCTCAAGCCCGGCCACGTCGCCTACGGCCTGAACGAAGACCTGGCGCGCTACCGCGTCCGGGGCAGTTCGGTGTCGAGCCGTCCACTGCGCTCAGCCGGGTGGGTCTGGCACATCTACCGGAATGTCGAGCGGCTATCGCCAGTGAAGTCCGCCTGGTGCTTCGCGCATTGGGGCGCGAGAGCATGGCTGAAGCGGCGCGAGTTTTAGGTCCCGGGATCTGCCTGGGTTTTAGGGTATTATGATACCTCCAGCCAGATATGCCTATTGGCGAACTTTGCCGTTGCCGATACCACTCCGGCAGCCCCGTCGCTGAACGTGAAGCAAGCCACCTCCTGAAGCCAATATCTGGGAAAAGCGATGTCTTTCGACCGAAAATACAGGGATAGCCGCATACTCGTCACAGGTGGCGCGGGCTTCATCGGATCCCACCTCTGCGAGCGCCTGCTGGCCGAGGGCGCGGAGGTGGTCTGCACGGACAACTACTTCACCGGCAGCCGCAAGAATATCGCCCACCTGCTGCAGAACCCGATGTTCGAGGCAATCCGGCACGATGTGACGTTTCCGCTGTACATCGAGGTCGACGCCATCTTCAACCTGGCCTGCCCGGCCTCGCCGATCCACTATCAGCGTGATCCGGTGCAGACCACCAAGACCAGCGTGCACGGCGCCATCAACATGCTCGGCCTCGCCAAGCGCCTGCGGGCTCCGATCTTCCAGGCCTCGACCAGCGAGGTATATGGCGACCCGCTGGTTCACCCGCAGACCGAGGACTACTGGGGCAACGTCAACCCGATCGGGATTCGCTCCTGTTACGACGAGGGCAAGCGCTGCGCCGAGACCCTGTTTTTCGATTATTGGCGGCAACACGCCCTGCCCATCAAGGTGGCGCGCATCTTCAACACCTACGGCCCGCGAATGCAGCCCAATGACGGCCGGGTGGTCTCCTCCTTCATCGTCCAGGCGCTGCGGGGTGATCCGATCACCGTGTTCGGTGACGGCGGGCAAAGTCGTTCGTTCTGCTATGTCGACGATCTCGTCGAGGCCATATCCCGGCTGATGCTGACCGAAGAAGGATGCACGGGACCGATCAATCTCGGCAACAACTCCGAGTTCACCATCCTCGAACTGGCCGAGAAGGTGATCAGCTATACGAACTCGCGCTCGAAACTGATATTCAAGCCGCTGCCCCAGGATGACCCGCGGCAACGCCAGCCCGATCTGGCGAAGGCGAGGGCGCTGCTGAACTGGGAACCGAAGGTCGCGCTCGCCGACGGCCTGAAAGAAACCATCGCCTATTTCAAGCGCTCGCTTGAACTATCGTAGTCAAAGCACGTCGCCTGAACCGCAGCATCGCATCTCACCATGATGAACCAAACCGCCAGCGAGCGCGCTCCCGACATCATGGGGCGCATTCGCTCGGCGGTCGGGTCGCGCGCTGGCCTTTTCGTCCTGATTGCCTTTCACATCGTGATCTGCTGCGTCTCGCTGATCCGTGTCGCCAAATTTCAATCCTACATGCTCTACAATCCCGAGCAGCTCCGTTACGCGCTGGTTGCGGTCGCCGCCTTTTCGACCGTCGCGCTGCTTTTTGTGTTTGCACGCTTCAGCTTCGGCTATTTCATCGGGTTCAGTCTGTTCACGATGGTATTGGGCTTCATCTGGCTCAGCAGCTTCTCCAAGTTCAACTATGATCACAGGCTGGCCGCTCTTTCGGCCGCCACATCGGCACTGTTGTTCCTGCTGCCCGCCCTGCTGATCACCGCCCCCTTCAAACAGACATTTGCGCTATCGCCCCGTGCCCTCCAGCACCTCCTGACATTCATTCTGGTGCTGGCGCTGGGAACAATCGTCACGGCCTCCTTCTACAATTTCAGACTGATCTCGATCAGGCAGATCTACGATTTCCGCAACGACCTCAATTTCCCAACTCCGATACGCTATCTTATCGGCATCGTTTCGACTGCGCTCCTGCCCTTCACCTTCGCCTGTTATCTGGCGCTGAACCGCCGCTGGCTGGCGGCCCTGCCCCTGCTGCTGCTGCTGCTGTTCTATCCGATCACGCTCAGCAAGTTCGCGCTGTTTTCGACCGCCTGGATGATCGTCATTCTGCTGCTTTCGAGGGTCTTTGAATCCAGGACGGCGACCATCCTTTCGGTCCTGCTGCCCATGCTGCTCGGCCTCATCCTGACCGGGGCAATATTTCCCAACCGGTATGCCGACGAATACTTTGGCATCGTCAACATCAGGATGCTGGCAATACCGTCGAGCGCGATGGACGTCTACAACGACTTCTTCGCCAGTAATCCGATCACCCATTTCTGCCAGATATCGTTCCTGAAGCCATGGATGGACTGCCCGTATCAGGAGCCGCTTTCGGTCGTGATGGAAAAGGCCTATCGCGTCGGCAACTTCAACGCATCGCTGTTTGCGACCGAGGGCGTCGCCTCGGTCGGCCTCTATTTCGCGCCCCTGGCGACGCTGGTGTGCGGACTTGTCGTTGCGATCGGCAACCGTGCCTCCGCCGGACTGCCGTCACGCTTCATCCTGATATCGAGCGCACTGCTTCCCCAGACCTTTCTCAACGTGCCACTCACGACAGTCATGTTGACACATGGCGCCGGATTCCTGTTTCTGCTGTGGTACGTCATGCCGCGGACGATTTTCGAACGGGAGATCGCGCCAGGACGGCCGCTCTCGGAACCGATGTGACCGGAGGACTTCGATGCAAAGCGTTCTGATCACGGGCGGCGCCGGCTTCATCGGGCAAAACCTGGTGCATGCATGGCGCGCCGCCCGGCCGGACGATCGCCTGATAGTGGTCGACGCGATGACCTATGCGGCCAATATACGAAGCCTCGAGCCCCTGATCGAAGACCGCAGCATCGGCTTCGTGAAGGGAGATATCGGCGATGCCGCGCTGATGCAGCGGCTATTCGACGAGCATCGCTTTACCCGCGTGGCACATCTGGCGGCGGAGTTGCATGTCGACCGATCGATCAGCGATCCCGAAGCGTTTCTGCAAACCAACGTGCTCGGCACGTTCACCTTGCTGAAGGCTGCGCTGGATGCCTGGCGGGCCAGCGCGGCACTCGACAGCGCACGTTTCCTGCATGTCTCGACCGACGAGGTCTATGGCTCGCTCGGCTTCACCGATCCCGCCTTTACCGAATCCTCGGCCTACCGGCCGAATTCGCCCTACGCGGCGAGCAAGGCTTCCAGCGACCACCTGGTCCGCTCATTCGTTGCGACCTACGGCATGCCGGCGCTGATCACCAACTGCTCCAACAATTACGGCGCCTATCAGCATCCGGAGAAGCTGATTCCGCTGATGATCATCCATGCGCTTGAAGGCAAGCCGCTTGCCGATTTACGGCGACGGCTCCAATGTCCGCGACTGGCTGCATGTCTCCGATCACTGCGGGGCGCTGATGAACGTGATCGAGCGGGGCCGCACCGGCGAGACCTACAACGTCGGCGGCGGTAACGAACGCAACAACCGCGACGTCGTTGGCCTGATTTGCGACACGATCGACGCATCCTTTGCCGCTGACGGCGCCCTCGCCGCCCGCTTTCCGTCCTGTCCCGCGGCGTCAGGCGGCTCCTGCCGCACGCTCATCACCTTTGTGACGGATCGCCCCGGTCACGATCACCGCTATGCGATCAACGCGACCAAACTGGCGACCGAACTCGGAAGCCGCTGCAGCATCGGCTTTGAAAGCGGATTGAAACAGACCGTGCAGTGGTATCTCGACCACGAAGCGTGGTGGCGCGACGTTACCAGCGGCGCCTACAAGGCCTGGATCGACAAGAATTACGGTTTCCGGATCGCGGTCTAGCCGCTCATGCGCATCCTCGTTCTCAACGCGGACTACCCGCGCTTCCTTGGCTGGCTCTATCGCCGCCACGCCGGGCTGGAGAACGCCGATTATGCAACCCAGATGGCCGCACGGAACGCCAGCCTGTTCGGTGTCGCCGACTTCTATTCGCGGAATTTTGCCGCACTCGGTCATTCAGCGGCGGAGGTCCACGTCAACAACGCATCGCTGCAGGCGGCATGGGGCCACGAGCGCGGGATGCCCGTCGAAGCACCGGAACCCGCGAGCGCGAAAGCAGGTACGGCGCTCCCGGCCTGGCTGCAGCGCGCGGTGACGCCGTTCAAGCCAATGCTGCGGCCGCTGGCCCGCAAGGTTGGACTGAGCCCCAGCCTCAATGCGCAGGCCGAGACGATCCTGCTGGCGCAGATCGAAGACTTCAAGCCCGACGTGGTGCTGAACCAGGATACCTTTCATGTCGACCCGGCCCTGATGCGGCGCATCAAGGGGATCGGCAACCCCGTCCTGATCGGCCAGATCGGAATTGCGCCGTCCCGCGGCGTGGACTGGTCGGTGTACGATTTGATGATGTCGCAGTTGTCGGCGACCGTGGACTTCTTTCGCCGCCTCGGGGTGCGCGCGGAGGTCAATCACCTGGCGTTCGAGCCGACCATCCTCGATATGCTGCCGCCGGCGCCTGCCACGGATATCGACGTCTCCTTCGTCGGCACGGTGTCGCCTGATCATCAGCAGCGGATTGCGCTGCTGGAAGCCGTGGCCGACCGCTACGATCTCAAACTGTTCGGCAACCCGCCGCAAACGCTGCCGGCAACGTCGCGGCTGCACCGCTGCTTCCAGGGCGAAGTCTGGGGCGCCGACATGTACCAGGCGCTGCGGCGTTCGAAAGTCACGCTCAACTCGCACATCGACATGGCCGGACGGGAAGCCGGAAACATGCGGCTGTTCGAAGCAACCGGCGTCGGCGCGTTCCTGCTCACCGACTTCAAGGACAACCTTCATACGCTGTTTGCGCCCGACCGCGAGGTCGCCGTGTGGCGCTCCACCGATGATTGTCTCGCGGCCATCGGCCGTGCGATCGGCGATGCCGACGGCCGCGCCGCCATTGCCCGCGCCGGCCAGGCACGAACCATGGCGCAACATACCTATCGGCACCGCGCCGCAGAGATCCTGGGATTCGTCGAAACCTTGCGGGCTACCCGATGAGACTGCCACGCATCGTCAGGCAGATCGGCAAGCGCGTCGTCAAGGCGACACCGATCCTGCGCCGCCATATCCTGACCTCGACCGACTACGAGGTGCTCAGCGGCGCGGACGAGGCCCGCGCTGCGGCGCAGTCTTCCGGAGGCTGGCTTGCAGCGCGCACCGTCGTTCGCCAGGACCGCGCCTATCGGGGCCTGCTTGCCGAGATGAAGAATGGCGATCCGCGGCTCGATTTCCGCGTTGCGGCAGAGGCCGTCATCGCCACCGGCATTCCGACCCCTCGCCTGCTCGAGGTGGGCTGCGGCAGCGGCTACTACTCCGAGGTGTTCGCCGATCTCGTCCCCGGCGGCGTGCGTTATACCGGCATCGACTATTCGGAAACGATGATCGCACGCGCACGGTCCGGTTATCCAGCGGCCGCATTCGAGGTCGCCGACGCAACCCGACTTTCCTACCCCGACAATGCGTTCGACATCGTGTTCAACGGCGTGTCGCTGATGCACATCGTCGACTATCGAGCGGCCATTCTCGAAGCCGCCCGCGTCGCGGGACGCTACTGCATCCTCCATACCGTGCCGGTATTCGACCGACATCAAACGACTTATTTGCGAAAATTCGCTTATGGCGCGCCCGTCGTCGAGGTCGTCTTCGACAAGAATGAACTGATGTCCCATTGCCGCGACGCCGGGCTGCGGCTGGAACGCGAGTGGCCCTGCATTCCCTATGACGTATCCGAGGTGACGGGCCACCGCTCGACGACCGAAAGCTATCTGTTTTCGAAGACCGTCGCGCGCTGAGCGATTACGCGGTGAGAGTCAGAGCGGTGCGATGATCGTCCGCACGAATGGGCTGAGCACGTTGTCGATCAGGGCAAGTTCCTTGATCTGGCTGAGGCTCGCCCAGCAAAACATCGACATGTCGCTCTCGATCACGCTTTCGTCGTCGACGAACACGATGATGTTCTCGTTCGACTTGCGCCAGAACCGGCCGCCCTCCTCATTGTGCTCGGCGCGATAAACGATCCGCACACCGGACTCGGCGGTGAGTACCTCGAGCATCGGCGACAGCTTCCCGCCATGCGCGCGGCGGATGTTGGACCATGTGCTCTGAACGGAAGGCGAAAGCTGCAGTACGCCGATGTTGCCCGGCTCCGCCTTGGCGTAGAGCAGGAACTGTACACCCTTGTTCGGGCTCTCCCGCGCGATCAGGCCGAGGATACCGCCTTCCGGCTGGGTATAGATCGGCTGATCCCAGGATGCGACCTCGCGAAGGTCACCGCTCTCGATGCGAACGCCCTCGACACCGAAGAACTGTCCACTCCTGTGCCGCACGTTGCCTTTCGCATCACGCGACCAGCCGCGAGCCTCATCGAGGCCGATCAGCCCGGCGTCGAACCGGATCACTCCCCGGCGCTCCTCGCGCCACGCCAGGATAGGCGCAGGATCCTTCGGCTCGATCGCCCACGAAACCGCCAGCCGTTCGCGAAACCAGTCGAGATGTGCGCGCTCGGCCATCAGGCGACATCCCTGAGCACATCGATCACGGTATCGACTTCCTCGTCCTTCAGATGCGGATACATCGGCAGGGAGAAAATGCGCTGCGCCTTGCGCTCGGTGACCGGAAACTGACCCTCGCGATAGCCGAGATCGGCGCTGCCGCGCATCGTGTGGATCGGCCACCGGTAGGAAACGTTGCAGTTGATGTCGCGCTTCGCCAGCCGCTCCAGAACGCCGTCGCGATCCGTCGGGTGCTCCACCACATAGACGTAAAAGGAATGGCGGTTGTGCGGGTTCTCGCGCGGCAGCACGAGGCCGCTTCCAACAAGGCCGCGACTGTAGCGCGCGGCGATCTCGCGGCGACGCTCGACCCAGCCGTCGACGCGCGGCAATTTCAGCGACAGGATCGCTGCCTGCACTTCATCGAGCCGCGAGTTGAAGCCGTGACGCTCGGAGTAATACTGCGTTTCCATACCGTAGAAGCGAAGGCTGCGCGCGAGGCGAAGGGCTGCCTCGTCGTTGCTCATGACCATGCCGCCGTCGCCATAGGCGCCCAGCACCTTGGTCGGATAGAATGAGAAAGCCGCGGCGTGGCCGATGCTGCCGGACTGATGGTTCTTGTAGAGTGCGCCCTGCGACTGCGCGCAGTCTTCCATCACCTTCAGCCCGTGCCGCTCGGCAATCGCCATCAGCGGATCGAGATCGACGCATTGACCATAGAGGTGCACCGGAACGATGGCCGCGGTCCGCGGCGTGATCGCCGCCTCGACCTGACCGACATCCATCAGGAAGTCATTGTCGCCTACGTCAACGAACACGGGCGTGGCGCCGAGCGTGCGGATCGCCGAGACCGTCGGCACCGCCGTGTTGGGAACGGTGATGACCTCGTCGCCGGCTTTCACCCCCAGCGACGCCAGCGCGATATAGATCGCATCCGTCCCGCTGTTGACACCGACGCCGCCGGCTACGCCCAGGTAGCCTGCCATTTCACGCTCGAACCTGACGCCCTCCTGCCCAAGCACCAGCCGCCCGGACCGAAACACCCGATCGACCGCGGCGAGAATCTCGTCGCGCAGTTCGTCATATTCCCGCAGATAGTCCCAAACGTTGATTGGCATTGCTTTCACACGACCTGCGGTCCGGGCTTCCGGTTTGCCAGAGCTTCGCCGATCATTTCCCGGCATTGGGCATCGTCCAGCATGTCGCGGTGGAATTTCTCATGATCGCCGCCGGCGATCGCTGACGTCACCGCGTCCAGGAAGCGTGCAAAGGTATCGGCGGGCTCGAATGTCATGACATCATCGACATTGCTTACGCGCCGGCGCCATTCCATCTGATGATCGGCGGGTGGGGTAAACACGCGCTCTATTATCACAGACCCGGAACGGCCCACAATGAGCAAGCGATTCTGGTACTCGCCCTCGAAGCTGAACTGGCCCGAAAACAGCGCTCCGTTGCCAAGCCGGGCCTGCACCGAGAAGCCCATATCGACCCCCGTTTCCGGATGCAGACCGCCGGCCAGCGCGGTCACACCGGACACTCCCCCGCCGAGGATACGCATGGCGGCGGCGGCGTAGGGGCCCATGTCGAGCAGGCAGCCGCCGCCCAGTTCGCCATGATTGCGGAAATTCCCGATCGGCAATGGCGGGATGATGAACTGCGCAAACGCCTGCGTGACCGGCCCGTGCCCGGCGACAAAGCCATGCAATGCCTCGAATTGCGGATGATGGCCAAACACCGTGGCCTCAGCGACGAGGCGCTTGAGGCGGCGCGCCTCCGTCACCACGCGCTGGCTGCCGGCGAATGTCATCATCGCGGGCTTGTCAGCCACGACGTGGCGCCCCGCCGCCAACGCCGCCATCACCCATGGCTCATGCATCGCATTGGGCAACGAAAGATAGACCAGGTCGGCATTGCTTTCGCGCAGCGCGGCTTCGTAGTCGTCGAAAAAGCGCCCCCGCTTCGGCCAGCCGTCAGGTTCGGACCGGCTCCTGCTTGCAATCGATATCGCCTCGATGGCCCCGACTTTCGCCGCGGCCGGCAATACCCGCCGCTCCACGATCGAGGAATAACCAAGGATCAGCAACCGCATTCGAGGAATCTTTCCAGTAAAATATCACACTATCGAACCGCGATGGCCCGCCCGGTGGCGATGTCGAGACCACGATTGGCCATCGCCCTCGCCCTCCGCAGCGCGTTGGGTATGCGGTCACCGAGCCCGGTGACGACGGGCTTTCGAATGATCTGCTGCTCCCTCAGAAATGGGGCCGCGACCCGCTCGGCTTCCGCGAGTGCCGCCGTGTAGGGTTCGTAAAGCCTGTGCTTCACCAGCCCGGAAAATGGCGCGCCGTAAAGCCGGTGGCTATTGAAATAGTAGCCACCGCTGCGCTTGACCCCGTAGAAATGAAAAAACAGCAGGGGATACTCCCCGTCGATTTCGACGCGGTCGTTATTCCATGCCAGACGGCAATCTGCCAGGTTCCAGGGCGCAAGATTGGCGCCGAGATGCGAGATCACCTGCACACCGCCAAACAATTCCGGCAAGCGGTCGAGGTAGCGCTGGTCGGCGAAGCGATCGCCCTCGACCCGGTCATGGCACCATTCGATGCAGCGCTCGCGCCACCAGCGCAACGCAGATATCCCGTCGCTGCGCTTGCGAACGCTCACCCAGCCGACATTGTAGAGCCCGAACCTGCGCTGGTCTTCCAGCCCGCGCGAGAAACGGTGCGGGATGATGCCGAACGCCGCATCCCTGATCTCATCGTAGATCGGATCGGGCGATGCAAAGAAAAACAGGTCGCTGTCGAGATACGTCACCCACTCAGCATCCGGCGCATTTTCCAGCACGTACAGCATCCAGGCCGGGGAGCAGGTGAAATAGTACTCGATCAGGCTGCGGCTCGGCCGGGTTGCGGCGACATCGGGATTGGCTGCTTCGAAGACCGTCAGCCGGACCGGCACCAGACCCGGCAGATCAAGCTCGGCGAGCGCCCGGTGGCAGGCTTCGCTCAGGCACAGCACCCAGAGCGGCGCACCCGGGGAATGCCGTTGCAGCGAGTGATACAGGGCCAGGCCGCGCGCCAAATAGTTGTGGTCGAAATAGCTACAATAGACCCGGTTGGCCATGATTCCCGTCGCAGCTCAGAAACGCGAATTTCGCCGGTGCGTCACCGGCATTGCGCAGCGGCGCGCCGCAACAGACCATTCCTAACGCACAAGGCGCTAAGGCGCAACGCGCGGGCGGCGCCCTAAACCATTGAAATATATTCGCAATGCGGGGCCCTGAAAGCGTTTTGTACGCCGGTTGGCGCGTGCTAACGAGGCCGTTCCAAACTCCCGCGAAGAGCTCAGGGCATGAATCGCAAAGGCATCATTCTGGCAGGCGGCCGCGGAACGCGGCTCTATCCGTTGACGCTGGCGACGTCGAAGCAGTTGCTGCCGGTCTACGACAAGCCGCTGATCTACTATTCGCTGACCACGCTGATGATGGCGGGCCTCCGCGAGCTCCTGATCATCACGACACCGGAGGAGATCGACCAGTTCAGGCGCCTGCTCGGCGACGGCCGGCAATGGGGCATCGAGATTTCGTTCGCGATCCAGGACCATCCCGGCGGGATCGCGGAGGCGTTCCTGATCGGCCGCGAGTTCCTGGCCGGCGGCCCCTCGGCGCTGATCCTCGGCGACAACATCTTCTACGGCGACAATCTGCGGGCGCTGTTGCGCGATTCGGCGCGGCAGCCCCGTGGCGCCACTGTTTTCGCCTGCTGGGTCGACGATCCCGAGCGATATGGCGTGATCGAGTTCGATCCCTCGCACCGGCCGCTTCGGATCGTGGAAAAGCCGAAGGCCCCGAAATCCAACTACGCCGTGACCGGCCTGTACTTCTACGACGAACGCGTCGTCGACGTCGTCCGCGAGATGAAGCCGTCGCCACGCGGCGAACTCGAGATCACGGACCTGAACCAGTGGTACCTGGAGCGCGGCGAGCTTCACGCCGAACGCTTCGGCCGCGGCTATGCCTGGCTCGACGCCGGCACGCATGAATCGCTGCTCGAGGCCTCGCAGTTCATTCACATCGTCGAAAAACGCCAGGGCCTCAAGATCGCCTGCCCCGAAGAGGTCGCGTTCAGCCAGGGGTTCATCGATACCGAACAGCTGCTGCGCCTCGCCGAGCCAATGAAAAATACGGCTTACGGGCAGTATCTGATCCGGCAGGCGAACTTCTCCCGCTAGCGCGGGATGGCCGCCGCCAGCCGCGTGCGTACGCGCTCGAGCGCGAGCGGGCCTGCTGCGGCAGCGACGAGTGCAAGCCACAGGGCGCATTCGGCGAAGAACCGGAGGGCACCGCTCAGGGGCATTGCCAACCGGATCGCCGTCCCGAGCGCCCAGCCCGACAGGATCACCGCAAGCATCATCACCGACAGGAAGGCCAGGTGCCTGAGCGGGTGTCGCAACGTCTCGCGCAGGATGGTGCGGCCGAGCACGCCGAACTGAACCAGCAACTCGCTGGAAACGACGGCAATGGCCGCGCCCAGCAGTCCCATCGACGGAATCAGGATCGCCGACAGGACGAGGAAGACGGCAAGCTGCAGCCCCTTGGTTCGCACCAGCAGCTCGCCCCGATTGCTGTAATTGGCGTAGCCCAGTGCGAGGATCGAAGGCGCCGCCATGGCCGTTCCGATCAGCAGCACGCCCGTGAGCAGCGGATCATAGGGAACCGCGCCATGGGTCCAGAGCGCGAAAAAGTCCTGCCAGAACGGTAACAGGCCGGAGACGACGACGCTCGCCAGCAGGGCCACCAGCACGGATCCTCGGGCATACAGATCCTGCAGGCGCTTCCGGTCGCCGACCGCATGGTCGTGGCCGAGCTCGGCGGCCAAGGGGAGCGTGGTCTGGACGCAGAGCACCCGGAGCAGCCCCGCGACGACGCGGGTCAGCCCCCATTGCGCGACCGCGATCCGGTCGGACACCAGTGCGCTGACCAGCAGTACCGGCAGATTGAGCAGCGCCAGGTCGGTAGCCCCGGCCATGGCAAAGGGAGCCGCCTTGCGAAACTGCCCAAAAGTCCAGCGCCAGGAATGCCCGGGATCGGCCGCACGCAAATTCGGGAACAGCCGGGGGGCGTCGATGGCCAGCAGCCAGACCGCGGCGAGCAGTTGTGCGGCGACGAGGGCGACCGTGACGGCCAACAGGCTCCCTGTGGCCACAATGGCGATCAACTGGCCAAACTGCCCGGCCGCCACCGCAATATTCTGCAGCTTCGCCGCGCGGCCGTAGAGCCCGCGCGCGCGGTACAGCGCGGCGACGAGATTGGAAGGCACCGTCCACAGCATTCCGGCGGCCATGACGATGAAGGCCGCGTCGAAATGCGGCACCGCTGCAAACCCGAACAGCGTGGAGGGCGCCAGCAGCGACGCACCGATCAGCAGCGGCACCGTCAGCGCCGCAACGAGCACGAAGTAGGTCCGCAGCATCGCGGCGTAGAATTGCGCGGTTCGGCCATCGCCATCGGCGCTGGATTTGAGGCCGAGAAAGCGGTTGATCGCACGGAATTGCAGGCCGGCATCCGCCATGAAAGCAAGATTGCCGATGGCGTAGAGGACGAGCCAGGCCGCCAGCGTATCGCCGCTCCAGTAGTGCAGGAAAACCGGAACCAGCGCGACCTGCTGGGTAATTCCCAGCACCATCTGGACCAGATTTGCCGACCATCCCGCAAACAGCCGCCCTGCCCGGCCATGGCGCGGGAGACAGCCGACGAAGCCTCGGCTTTGCCGCGCAGGTCAACGGGCTCATCGATCAAGGACCAGACCTCTCAGGACATCGAAATCGAGCTATCAGCCTGACGGAGGGATGTCGAGGGTTGGTCCGTGCAATGCATTTCGCACCGTTGCCGGCAAGCCACGATCGGCCGTTGATTCCGGCTGCAGAAACCGCCAATTTGACTCACTCTCGAACCAGGGGCGGCTGCCCCGGCAAGCCCGCGAAGTGCGACAGTGACAACAGATTTTATTCCGTTCAACCGGCCCTACGCCACCGGCAGGGAGATGGCCTATGCGGCCGAGACGCAGCGCAATTATCACCTCTCCGGGGATGGGCCCTTCACCAAACGCTGCCATCAATGGATCGAGCAGAACGACCGGCTGTGCCAAGGCGCTGCTGACCCATTCCTGCACATCCGCGCTCGACATGGCCGCGCTGCTTCTGGACCTCAAGAGCGGCGACGAAGTGATCCTGCCCTCCTACACGTTCGTATCGACGGCCAACGCCTTCGTTCTGCGTGGCGCCGTACCGGTTTTCGTCGACATCAGGGAAGACACGCTCAATCTGGACGAACGGCTGATCGAGGACGCGATCACGACGCGGACGCGCGCAATCGTTCCGGTGCACTACGCCGGCGTCTCCTGCGAGATGGATTCCATCCTCGGCGATCGCCCGGCGCCACGACCTGCGGGTGGTCGAAGACGCCGCGCAGGGAATCATGGCCGGATACAAGAACCGGGCGCTCGGCGCGATCGGCGACCTCGGCAGTTTCAGTTTTCACGAAACCAAGAACATCATCTCGGGCGAAGGCGGCAGCCTGCTGGTGCGGGATGCGGAGTTGGCGCAGCGCGCCGAAATCATTCGCGAGAAGGGAACCGATCGCGGCCGGTTCTTCCGCGGCGAGGTCGACAAATACACCTGGCAGGATGTCGGCTCTTCATTTCTGCCGAGCGAGATCACCGCCGCCTTCCTGTGGGCGCAACTCGAAGAGGCGCGAACGGATCACCGCGAACGGATGGACGATCTGGCGTCGCTATCACGACATGCTGGAACCGCTCGAGCAGTCAGAACTGCTTCGCCGGCCGATCGTTCCGGCCGATTGCCAGCACAACGGGCACATGTATTACGTGCTGCTGGCACCCGGGATCGATCGCCAGCCGGTCTTGAGCGAGCTGAAAAGACGATGGAATCCACGCGGTGTTTCACTATGTCCCGCTGCATTCCTCGCCGGCCGGGATGCGCTTCGGACGCGCGCATGGAGATCTTTCGCTGACGACCTCGCTGTCGGAGCGCCTGATCAGGCTGCCGATGTGGCTTGGCTTGAGCGAAGCGCAGCAACAGCGGATCTGCGACGTGCTTGGAGCCGCTCTGAAGAGGTAGTAACCACCTCCCGAATAGCGAATTCCCACAGGCGGATCGAGGCGGGAGGCCGGAGTAGCGGCCGAACGGTGTTCCACGCGGAAACAGGCACTTCTGGCCAGGCTCTAACCTGTCAGATGGCTCGCCCAACCACAACCCGACTTCCGCCAGCCGCCCAGGGGACCCCGGCAAGCGTCATTGCAACTTCCGCCTGCAGGGTCTGAAGGAAAATCTTATTCACGGTTGAGTTCAGCTTGAACTCGTATGCATCTTCGTTCGCCTTGCTCGGGCGGAGCCGGCTCGCAACCATCAGCGGCAGCAGCAACGCCGTGAACGACGACGAGAACAGGACTTCGAAGCCGTTACGGCGAAGTTTCTTCTCCAGTTCGCCGCGTCGATAGCGACGCTGATGATGCGCGAACTCATCGGCTCGGCTCCACAACCATGGATGCTGCGGCACCGTGATAATCGTTCCTCCTCCGGTTTCGGTAGCCGCCCGTAGACCGCGCAACACCGCTTCGTCCTCGACAATATGTTCGATCACGTCGAACGCACCGGTGAGATCAAAAACACCAGCAGCCGGGATGTCGCGTGCGTCCATCTGCACGAATTCGACTTCCGCGGGCAGCCGCTTTCGCGCATGTTTCAGACCGGACGTATGCAATTCAGAACCGGCCAAACGCTCCCACGTGCGCAACTCCGCCATCGCGCGCAATACGAAGCCGGTACCGCAGCCGATTTCCAGAAATCTGCGAGCTGATGGAAAGAACTTGTTTGCGAGGCCGACGATCAACTGGTTGCGGGCGACAAACCAGAAATGCCCAGACTCCAGTTCAGCGAGATCATCGAACGATTTCGGGTCGAATCCGCTGATCGTGTCAGCGAGCTCCGGGGCGAACATCGGAACGCCCTCGAGACGATCTACGACGTGCCCACACGTCGAGCATCGCCAATCGGGCGGCCAGACTGGTTCACTACGAGAGATCGGTTCGACTGCAGCGCAAACCAGACAACGCCGGCCAGACGGAGCCGCTGCGTTCTCGTTGACCGTGCCGTTCATTCATGCACTCGCGCGTGCGCCGCTCAAATGGTTAGCAACGCCACCTCTAGTCCCGTACAGCTATTTTCGGCGAAGTACAAACAGCTTTTGAGTGCCGTAATCTCCCACGGCGGGCAACAGTGAGAAAAATCGATTCCACTCCATCTCGGCACGAGCTGGATCGACCGCATCGCCGACTGCGGCAGCTAGCAACGGCTTGAGAATACGAGTTCCCACAAAATAGGTACTCGAAAAATTCGAGACCTCTTCCAGATCGAGCAGGTCCGGCGCTGCGGTGCGAACCAGTTCCTCGCTAACATAATTATTGAACGGCGGCTCAGGGATCGACTGAAGGCCCCATTCGGAGCGAAATGCATTCAGTCGCTGCAGCCCTTCCCGTGTGGCCTCCGACAAGAGCAGGAGACCACCGACCTTGATTGTCCTGGCCGCCTCCCGAATAGCCGCTATTTGCATTTCCCGCTGAGCGATGTTGATGACGACCCTTGTGACGATGGCAACGTCGTAATGTGCGTCGGGCTCGTCCAACGCCGTGATATCGCCTACTCCGAAAGTGACGGTCCCCAGCAAGGGCGCCTCCGGTGCAGCCAAACGGGCATTGGCGGCGACGATCATTTCCGGAATATAGTCCAGGCCCCTTATATTGATATCGAACATCCGGGCGAAGCTGACGGTCGAAAAGCCGTTCGCACAACCTATGTCGATCACTCGCATGCCGTTGCGGAGACGCTTCGATATCTCATTTATTTCCAGGTTTATCGCATGGACATCCGTCCACGACGCCTTGTGGTCCTCCCCAAAGCTGACCGCCTGGTTGCGCCAAAATTCACGAATTTCGTTCTCACTCAACTTCATGCAATTGACTTCCGTCATTTGGGGCTTGTCGTTGATGCAACGACATATAGCGGCCGGCCTCTCGTTTGCTCGATAATCTGTCCAATATAAACGCCGGTCAATCCGATCGCCACATTGGTTACTCCCGCCGTAAAGAAAATGGCAGTCATGACGCTTGGCCATCCCTGCAGCGGATAATCGGGATAGAGGAACTTATCGACAATTATGAATCCGGCCATCACGAAACTGACAAACGCCATCATGAGACCCAGCACAATCGACATATACAGCAGTCGCGTCGAGAAACTGACAATCAAGCTGACCGCAAAACGAACGCGCTTGATAAAGCTGTAACTGGTTTGGCCCGCATCCCTTGCTGCGTGCGCTGCACTAATGCTGCCATGCTTAAATCCGACCCAGCGCAGAATTCCCCCGTAGAACCGTCCGGGCTCGCGCAAAAGCCGGAATGCCCGCACAGCGTCCGCGGACACGATCGAAAAGTTCCCCTGCAAACGATTATAGTCCTGGCCGGACAGACCATTCAGGATCAGATAGAAGAAAGCTGCAGCCATTCGGTAGATGAAGGATTCTGGTCGCTGTGCTCGGTTGACGAACACGACATCGTAGCCTTCCTTCGCTTTGGCATAGAGTTCGGGAATCACTTCTGGCCGATCCTGAAGATCGGCATCCATGACGACTACCCAGTTGCCATCGGCGTAATCCAGACCAGCCGTGATTGCTACATGCTGGCCGAAGTTCCGAGCCAAACGAAAGCCTCTCACCTTCGGGTCGGTTCGGGCCAAATTGCTGATGACCAGCCAAGCGTCGTTAACGCTCCCGTCATCGACAAGAACAACATCGAAATCCTCCGTGACTGCCGAAATGGAGATCGACAACCGTCGCACGAGTTCGACCAGCGTTTCGGCGCGCTGATTGTAGACGGGAGCAACGACTGATATCTCGGGCATTACCTGGCTAGCTGAACACGTTTGTGGTGAGAGGAACCGAGGCAGTCGGCCTTGCACAAATCACCCCAGCGGACTACCCGCCACCCATGGGACTGACTTTGCGCGTGCAAGGTCCGGACTGAATTATTTTTCGTTAGCTAAGTAGATCGATCACTTCAACCCCAATTTGATAAAGAATTCACCGGGGAAAGCAATTCTTCCTCAATTTGGCGGCCACGGTCGGGCAAGGGACGATGCAACTTGGCAGATTAGTCGCGAGCGACGGACACCTGCCACAGGCCAAATGCGTCGGAAGTGCCGACCAGTCTCAGCGCGCTATTCGGCTCAACGGAGAGCGTCCGAGGTGCCATGACGAAGACCGGCCCACGGTCACCCAACGATTTCGCCATGGCAATCACGTCCGGCACGTCCAGGACGCCCTTGGCCGCGGAAGCCCACGCATGAAACATATGCTTCTGTTGGGTTAGAATCCTGTCCTGAAGTGCGGGCTGCCTCGCCCGCCCTGGGACATGATGCAACATATAAAAGCTAAGTGTTTGAATGGGATGATGCACAACCCACCACAAGGCAGGACAATGCGTGGTTCGGTAGATCGGAATTACCACGGCGGCCGGAGAAATCTGGCCCGCGCGTGCAAAGAGATCGGCATCTTCGATGCGCATGCATGGATGGAGGTTGGGAAGGGGCTGTTGAGACCCCGTCGCAACACTGACCACGGACGCCGACCAATGCCGGCTGATCCAGATGATCGTATGCATCGGCAACTGCGCCAAATGCACGCCGGCAAGCAGAACTATCAACACCAACGGCACTGACCTGGCCGACCACCAAGCCCTCGGATCTGGGCCGTAGATCAGATGTTGAAGTCCCCACGCGGCGAGAAGAGCGAAAGAAATGTTCGAGAAATACAGGAATGAGAGATGGCTGTAGCCTGGTGCTTCCGTAAGGAAAAATCCGGCGATTCCCGCGATCCCGCTGCCGATCAAGAGGACATCGATAGTCCTGGCTTTCCTGCGAATAGCGACATAGGCCCTGGGCAACGCGGGTGTAAGGAACGCAGCCTGGAACAGGGCAATGACTGCGAATGCGATGATACCTGCGGGTAATGCCGCAACGCCCCATCCCATCAAGGTACGCGGCAACGTCAATAAGGTCTGACCTTCTCTGGCCAGGAAACGAAAGGGCTCGCCCGTTATCTTGAGGGCACCGGTACCTGAGAATTCAGTTCCTATGGTGAAGAAGAAGATCAGCCCTGCCGCAAAGCCTATTATCACCGCGATCAAATCAACGGCATTCTGGCGATACAACCGTTCGCTCCACCAATCCCAAGCCAACCGAAACGACAATGCGCAGACCACGATCGGCGTACACACACCTCTCGCGCCGGTCGCCAAAAACGAAAGCACGACGAGCGTAGCTATTCGGAAAACCAGATAGGAACGGGTGGTGTCTCCTCTTTCCGAAATGAAGGCAAAGATCAGAAGAAACAACAGAATCGCGAGAAAGGGAGACAGAATCAGATTGGCGCCATAGGGCATAAAGCTGGCAAAGATTGCGCCCGAAATGGGCGCGATACCTATCGCCCAGTAAACGCAGACCATCGGCAGAGCCGCCACCCACCATGCGAGGCCCAGTACGTAACGGCCAAACGCCAGCAACAGCGCCGCAGAAGTTCCACCCAGGATCGCCGGACCATAATTGGTGACAAGCACATCGATGGGCAGGCCGGTTGTGAGCTTGACTCGAAGAACCCACAGATGAGCGAGATAGTTGTATGACCAGGGCGCATTTGGGAACAGCAGATTTGGCGGCGGCCAGCCAGAACTCCAGTCCGCGAATTATGACGCCTTCAAACGCGGCATGCGACGAAAAGGACTCAACATAATTGCCGGAGTAGATGAAACCAACTCCAAGCAATGCTGTGAGACTGAGCAAGCAGGCACCAGCAAGAACTCCAAAAAAAATGCGCCAGCCAATGTTCCAATGAAGGCGTTCTGCCGTATCGAGCCGGCGCAGGCGGATAATCGCCAATCCGATTGCCAACATCGGCAGCATGAATAGTAGAGACAATAGCCCAACAGACCACAGGGCCGTGACGGCCAGAACGTTGGCGACCATGCCAATCGCCAGCGAGAAGATCAAATAGACACCCACCTCCTTGACCCCGGGGAGGAAAAGCCGAGTGATAACCAGGCCGGGTAGCAGGTTGAATACAACTACATATCCCAGAAATGTCGCAGCCTGGCCAGTTGATGGATAGAGCGCATGCAAACTGATGAAGGCGACCGCAAGGCAGGACGCGATCATCCCCGCCGTCAGGATCAAAACTCGTACTGCGCCTAACCGTATCTCGCTCATCAAGCACCTATTAACGGCAAGCGCCGCCTAGTCAATCGCCCAAGCGAAGCCCTCTTGAATTTCATCTTCTCCTGTGAATTTGGGCGGGAGCTGTTGATTCCGAATGTAAACTGGCAGGTGCTTTCAAGCCAGCGAACGAAGGCACAAGAGCCCAAGCCAATCTATCGTAAAAAGAAATCGCTTTCTAATACGGCGGCAAAGGCCAGCTTGATATCGTGACCAGGAGGATTGAACGATGGGTGTAAGGTAGCCTCCGCCAACAGCGGTGAGCTTTCAAAGACGCCATCCAGTTTTGATCCCAGGTTGATGCCATTCCCCGGCGACCACCAACTGCACTCAAATTTTTCTGCGATCGGGGGGACACCAAGACCCGCAGCAGCATCTGGCTTAAACAGGAACGCACCGTCGTCGCTGCCGAAGTTGAGAGAAACGAGAGCCGGTGCCAGGCCCGAAGCAATGCCGATCGTTCCGTCACCATTCAAGTCCTGCTGAAAGCTGGTCTCCAGCGACTTCAGCGCAGTACTGCTTCCCGACAGGGCGATATAAGAAGCGAAATTGCCGTTCGCATCGGTGGTCCAGATCGAGAACTGGTCGCTGCCAGCGCTCTTGAAAACGAGCTGATACCCCCCTCCACTCTGTTCGACGCCAACCGGCGTATAGGGAGCAAACTGTCCGGCCGAGACCATTGAGCCGCCATACTTCAGCGAAGGTCCGCTGCTGATGCTGTTGAAATAGTAGTTGCCATTTAATTGAACCAGACTCGTCGAGCCCTGCGCCTCGATCACGGTGGCTGCGACACTGGGAACGCCGATCGTTCCATCACCATTCAAGTCCTGCTGAAAGCTGGTCTCCAGCGACTTCAGCGCGGTACTGCTTCCCGACAGGGCGCTGTAAGAAACGAAACTGCCGTTCGCATCGGTATTCCAGATCGAGAACTGGTCGCTGCCAGCGCTCTTGAAAACGAGCTGATATCCTCCTCCACTCTGTTCGACGCCAACCGGCGTAAAGGGAGCAAACTGTCCGGCCGAGACCATTGAGCCGCCATACTTCAGCGAAGGTCCACTTCCGCTGCTGATGCTGTTGAAATAGTAGTTGCCATTTAACTGAACCAGACTTGTCGATCCCAGCGCCTCGATCACGGTGGCCGCAACACTGGGAACGCCGATCGTTCCATCACCATTCAAGTCCTGCTGAAAGCTGGTCTCCAGCGACTTCAGCGCGGTACTGCTTCCCAACAGGGCGCTGTAAGAAACGAAATTGCCGTTCGCATCGGTATTCCAGATCAAGAACTGATCATTGCCGGAATTCTTGAAAGCGAGTTGATATCCTCCCCCACTCTGTTCGACGCCAACTGGCGTGTACGGCGCAAACTGTTCGGCAGAAACCATCGAGCCCGCATACTTCAGCGAAGGCCCGCTTCCGCTGCTGATGCTGTTGAAATAATAGTTGCTGTTGATTTGAACCAGACTGGTCGATCCCAGCGCCTCGATCACGGTGTTTACGACGTTGGCAACACCGATTGTTCCGTCGCCGTTCAGGTCTTGCAGGAAGCTGGTTTCCAGCGATTTCAGGGCCGCGCTGTTGCCGGAGTGGACTGCATAGGAAACGAAGCTGCCATTGCTATCGGTGTTCCAGATCGAGAACTGATTCCCGGCAGCGTCCTTCAATGCGACCTGGTAGCCGCCAGCAGTTTGTTCGACGCCAACCGGGATATAGGGGTCGAACTGGCCGGCCGTGATCGCAACGCTTCCGTATTTCAACGTCGGACCGCTGCCGCTGGCAATATTGTTCAAGTAGAAATTGCCGTTCACCTGGACCAGACTGGTCGACCCGACCGTCTCGATCACGATGCTGGGAATGCCGATCGTTCCATCGCCATTCAGATCCTGCTGAAAGCTGGCCTCCAGCGATTTCAACGAGGCACTATTGCCGGAGTAGACCGCGAAGGAAACGAAATTGCCGTTGCTGTCGGTGTTCCAGATCGAGAACTGATTCCCGGCGGCGTCCTTCATGGCGACCTGGTAGCCGCCACTGATTTGCTCCGCGGCGACTGGCACATAGGGATTGAATTGTCCTGCCGTGACGGCAACGCCACCATATTTCAGCGTCGGCCCGGACGACGTGCCATTGGCGTAAAAATAGTAACTGGCGCCGAGTTGCGTCAGCGTGGTTGCGCCCAGACCTTCAATGACCACCGGAACCGCGACGGCGCCGGTTATATCCGCGGTATTGATCGCGACATTGCCCGTCAGATCGATTGCGAAATCGGCAACCATGTCGCCGTTGACATCACCCTGCAGCGTCGTGACGCCGAGCGAGCTGTTGTAGAAATAGTTGAGCTGGCCGGCGACGCCGTTGAAACCGGCGGCGGCGATGAATTGAAACAGATCAATTCCGGCGGTACCGACGATCGCATCGATTCCGCTGAGGTCGACGCGATCCACGCCGATCGAAAAATCCGTGATGCGATCGTGCTGGCCGCTGGCGGCCGAGCTCTCGCCGAAGGCGAACACGAACGTGTCGGCACCACCGCCGCCGGTCAGCGTATCGACGCCGCTGCCGCCGAGCAGCCTGTCATTTCCGGAACCGCCGATCAGGGTGTCGTTGCCGACACCGCCGGTCAGCGTACAGCCGGCGTTGTTGGCGATCATCGTGTCGTTGCCGCTGCCGCCGATCGCCTTTTCGATGGTCACGCCGAGCGCGATGCCGACGTTGTTGACGAGCCCGCCGACCGACGAGAACGTGCCCGCGCGCAGGTCGATGATTTGCGCATTCGAATAGCCGGAACAATCCAGCGTGTCGGTGCCGCTGCTGTCGTAAATCGTCAGCGCCGGCGCCGAGGTGTAATTTCCGAAACCGAACACCGCGCCGGCATTGCTGTTGAAGCCATAGACGGTGTCGCCGGTCCGCGTCGACGTTGGTGTCCCGTAGATCGAAGCCATGGCGTAAATGTCGGCCATCTGCGGCGTGACGACATAGCGGTACGAACTTCCGGAATAGTTGTTCTCCGGAAAATACGACATGATCGAATATTGCCAGGTGTCGTTGGCATAGACCGCGTTGGTTGAATAGGAAGCGCTGCCATTATATGGCCCCTGGTGACCCAGACCGAGCGCATGTCCTATTTCGTGAATGTATGTCTGGTAGCCGTAGCTGTCGATCCCGGTCTTGCCGTCGTAGGCGCCGCCGTCATTCGTGATCCAGTCGGAGCTGATGACGACGTTGGCGTAGGCTATCGCGCCCGAGCTGTACCATGCCGCGCTGGTGTAGGCCTGCATGGAGCCGGAATTGCTGAACGTGATGTTCGCCGCGCCCGATGTCTGGACGAAGTTGATGTTGGCGACGTCGTGCCAGGCCTGCATCGCCGACACTGCGAGAAACTGTTCGGCCGCGTTCAGCGCGCTGATGTTGTAGGTGATCGTGCTGGACGTGAAGTGATGGGCGACGGTGCCGTTGTATTGCCAGAAGCCGTTGACGAGATAATCGGCGAGCTGCGCAATCGTCGCAACCGGCTTCGCGGCCCCCACCACGAGACCGGTCGTGCCACCGGTATCGGCCGCCAGCGCATAGGGTTCCCCCTCGTCCACGAACAGCGTATCGGCGGCCCCGCCAGGTGGCAACGCGGCCCTGCCTATCCCGGGATCGTCCGACGGGAAGGTCCAGATATCATCGGGGAGCAGGCTGTTCTTCTTCATCGATCAGACCGCGTCAGAGACCGGTTGCGGAGAATCAGAAGAAAGCTAGACACGCCTCGTTAAGGCTTGTTTACCGGCCGCACCCGTTTCGGCGCTCTTTCGAGAAATCACCAGGCCCGGATAGCCGCCTTTCTCGGCGCGAGCCCCTCGAAACCCGTATTTCTGCGGGGAGCCCCTAAATCAGTGACCTGAATCGGAATATCCACGGACTCCTGATTGATTCGATGATGTCGGGCCCTCCAATTCTTGAACAGCCTCGATACGGCGGCCATCCTCATCTTTTGCCTTCTACGGCAATTTCGACGAGAAACGGCCGGCTCGTCGCGACCGCGCTCGCCAGCACCGATGCAATGGTGTCAGCTTTCTCGACCCTGACGCCTTCGACGCCCATACCGGCCGCCAAATGTACGAAATCAAGTTCTGGTCCCGTCAGATCCATCTGCTGATAGGGGTGTTGTGTGCCTGCTTCGAAGTTCTGACGCCAGACGTCCACATTGTGCTTGAGAATGCGATACTCCCGGTTTGACAACACGACGAACACGATCGCCAGCTTGTGATGCGCCGCAGTCCAAAGCGCCTGGATACTGTACATTGCCGAACCATCGCCGGAAACGGCGACAACGGGACGATGGGGCATCGCAACCTTGACGCCTAACGCGCCGGAAAATCCCTGACCGATGCCGCCGCCGCGCCCACCGAAATAATCCCCTGGCCCGCGATAGTCGAATGATCGTGCAAGATCGAGGCTTGACGTAATACTCTCATCCACAATCACAACATCATCGGGCAGTCCGCGTCTAAGCTCTGCCATCACTCGCGCCATCGAACTCGGCTCGCGATTCCAGCTCTTCTCCATTCGCGCGCGATACGTCTCCTTCTCGCGCGCGCTCAGTTCTGCCAGCGCCAGGTTGCGGCGTTCCGCGCCGAGCTTGTATTCTTCGTTCGCCCGCGAACCTACCGCGTCCGCCAAAAAGGCAATGCTGGTGGACATTTCGCCGACGATTCCTCCATCGAGACGATGATTGAACGCCAGCCGCTCGGGCGACTCCTCGATCTGGACGATTACCGCACCTGCAGGGAAATGGCTTCCTTCCGCGTACCAGATGTCTTCGAAGAATGGCCCGCCCAGGAGAATGACCAGATCCGAGCCATCGAGCGCCCTGCGAATCTGCGCCGCGTCCGATGGAAGCGACTGACGAAAACTGGCATGGCTGGTCGGAAAAGACGCATGGTGGCGCAATCCTTCAAACCAGACTGATGCGCCAGCCGTTTCGGCAAGCCGCACGAGTCCTTCGGTTGCTCCGGATCTGGCAACGTCGTCGCTGGCGATAATCGCGGGACTGTTCGATTTCAGGATGAGGGAAGCGAGCTCCTCGAGACCCGCCGGATCTGGACATGCAGAACGCCACAATTTTCCGGGTCCCTCGGCCTCGACAGAAGTCTCCTGCTCCATCACGTCAATCGGAAGGGACACGAAGACGGGTCCTTTGGGTGCATCGGTTGCCACCTTGAAGGCGCGACGCAGGATGGGACCAATCTCGTCCGCACGCTCGATCTGCACACTCCACTTCGTGACAGGCGCAGCCATGGCGACCAGATCATGGCCCAGCAGGGGATTGGTCAGCCGCATGCGCGTGTCCTGCTGTCCTGCAGTTACGACGAGAGGCGAGTTGGCTTTAAATGCGCCGTAGAGCGCCCCGATCGCATTGCCGAGGCCAGGCGCGACATGAAGGTTCGCAACCGCGGGGCGGCCGGTGGCCTGCGCGTGGAAACTCGCCGCTCCGACCGCCACGCCCTCGTGCAGGGCCATGATGTATTCGATCTGCGGGTAGGCAACCAGACTGTCCAGAAGGGGCGTCTCTGTCGTTCCTGGATTGCCGAAGATATGACGCACTCCGTGCAACATGAGGGATTCCATTAGCACCCGTCTTCCGCGCATCCGCCTTCTCCATCAACTTCTCGTTCATACTGCTAAGCAAAGGGTAGCACGCGACATAACACAGTCTCGGCCCGCAATATTGCCGAGCGTGACCGGCACAAGGTTATGAACGATGCGGATGCGGGTTATCGTGATAGCCGAGGCGTCGAAGCCAGCGGGAACATTCCCGCCATCACACGCGCCATCGCGAAGCTCAGGTTCGCGTCGTTGGAACGAAGGGCAGGATCATTCTAATTTACCGCCGACGGAGGTGGGCGGAACAGAACCGTATAGTCGACGATGAAGCGAAATTCCGGCTGCGTTTCGCGCACGTTGCCTTGCTGCCAAACATTCGAATACTGCGTCTTCAGGCGAAAACCTTTCAGCGGGCCCTCTGTGGGGCGGTATTGTATCCAAAGGTCCAACTCGTTCCGATTGGGAATTCCGAGGTTGGTGCCGGGACTGATGGCGCCCCAGCCATGCGAGTACCACGCTCCGACGCTGGCGCCGGAAAGACCGACCGTACCGAAATCATAGGCCACGCTGCCACCAATGGCCTTTTCATTGGCGTTGTCGAACGACACCTGCTGCATGTGGGTGTAGTTGGCCTTGACGCCGTATGGCGAGAACAGTTTGGATTGGTCGCCGGTCACCGAACCGGCAACGAACAAGGTCCATCCGGCATAGTGCGTCTGCACCTTCGCGGAAGCCTGATAGGTCTCAAAGGGACTGCCGGCAAGCAGGTTGGCTCCGACGGTTCGCTGATCGACGACATTGGCGCCGACGATCCAGTTCGGAACCCCCTTCGGCTGTCCAAAATCGTACTCCGCCTGGACGAAACCCGTATTGACGAAGTCCCGAACATTGTAATCCATGGCCACCAGCGAGAGCCCGGAAACCGGCCGCAATCGGAGCATCCCGAACGCCGCGCCATGGTTGACCACGTTGGCCCCGGCCAGAGCTTCCGACATCGGAATGAAATCGTTGGAATCCCGCTGTTTCACATTCCAGATGTAACCGACGGCGTAGTCGTATTTCCGATCCTTGTCTGGCAGCGAGACCAAGGTGGCGGCCTCAAAGGTGTTGGGCACCATGCGGTTGTCTTCTGGATTGATGAGGGGTGTGTCCACCAGTTGGCGACCACCGCGAATTTCCTGATCGCCGATTTGAATGCGCCCATAGATTTGCCCGAGCACGCCTATCGAATTTTGCGGCGGCGCCAGCAGCCTGGTGCCGCCCTCATCAAGCGGAGCGAAAATCGGTTGCGAGGTATAGGCAGCGACATGTACCCCGAACAGATCTCCGACCAGACCCGATCGAAATGCCGCCCATCCCCCAGCCGCCCAGGCCTGCGACTTCGATCCGTCGAAATTATCGCGCGTCAGGTAATATGTTCGGGCCACAAACTGCACCAGGGAATCGCGAAAGAAGGCTGGCGTCTCTTTGGAATACCGCCAGTAGATCTCGTTCATGTAAGGCTGCGGAGGCAATTTGCTCAGGTTCCAGGAAAGGCGTTCCTGATCTGAAATCTCTTCGCGATCGACCGGCAGGAGTTGCTGCGCGGATGATTTCGTGACCGAAGCAACTGATCCCAGGCAAGTTCCGATCCAGCCTGCCGTGAAAAGCCATATCGATTGCTTTCCCAATGGACCTGGTTGCCTCGTCCCACACATCCACATGGCAGGCTCCCCTCGCATTCACTGCAATGCTGCACGCATGCAGACCAGAGCTAAGATGCCTCACCTACATTCAGCAGCATGCTGACGCTATTGATTCGAATCAATAGTCAGCAGAGCTGACATAATAGTACGTCGCCCAAGCCGCGCGGGGCGGGCCTCGAATCGGATGTTCGAGTACTTTTTTATCATTTGTCGGGAAGAACTTCTTCCGTCCGATTCACTCGGTTGGATGCACGCCTCAGTTGACATGAGCCGCCCTGTTCCGAGCCCGGAGTGCCCACGTCAAAGCGCTTCAGGTCACGAAAGACAGGCGCCTCGATAGCCGGCGTCCGGATAAAATGGGTAAATTGCTCGTCGCATCACAAATGGAAACCGCGAGCGGCAGCACACCCGCTGCCGCTCTGACATCTCGTGTGTCCCTGCAAAACTATTAAAGGGTCACGACTTCTTCATCAGCGGACATTTGCTTTGTTCGCGCGGAATGTTTGCTTCGTCGGCGGGCACGGTGGCGACGACATCATAGAAATCCCAGGGCCCTTTGGACTGCTCCAGCGCCTTTGCCCGCAGCAGATAGTAATCGTGGATATGCATGCCGTCCTCGCGGACATAGCCCTTCTCCGAGAAGAAATCATTGACCGGCAACGAACGGATCTTTGAGAGCACGGCACCTGTTTCGAGCGTTCCGGCCGCCTCGACAGCCTTTAGATAGTGCAAGGTTGCGGAGTACATTCCGGCTTGAACCATGGTCGGCATGCGTCCAATCTTGTCGAAGAAGCGTTTTCCGAACGCGCGTGATGCTTCATTCCGATCCCAATAAAATGCTTCCGACGTGAACAGACCCTGCAGGTTGGCGAGGCCCACCGATTTGGCGTCTGTGATCTGAAAAAGCAGAGCAGCTACCTTCATCTTGCTTTTGAGTCCGAGCAGGCCAAATTCGTGAGCCTGCATGAGAGACGTAGAGGTATCTCCGCCGGCATTGGCAAGGGCCAGCACATTTGCGCTGGAGCTCTGGGCTTGCAGCAGAAACGAGGAGAAGTCGCTGGTGTTGAAAGGGTGTCTAACCGAACCGACGACCTTGCCACCCGACTGCTTGACCACAGACGAAGCATCGGCTTCCAGCGCCTGACCAAAGGCATAATCAGCAGTCAGAAAGAACCATTCATTGCCGCCCTGCCCCACCAACGCCTTTGCCGTGCTGCGCGCCAGCGTGTGGGTATTATACGCCCATTGGAAAGTGTTGGGAGAGCACCGTTCGTTCGTAATCGCCGACGATCCCGCCGACGAAACGATCATGATCTTGTTCTTGTCCCGGACGAGATCGGAAAGAGCCAGCGCGACCGCCGAATTTCCAATATCCAGAATTACGTCGACGTTTTCGGTGTCAATCCACTTCCTGGCGATGCCCGACGCGACGTCCGGTTTGTTCTGGTGATCAGCAAAAGCAAGTTCAATTGGTTGTCCCAGCAACTTGCCGCCGAAATCTGCGATCGCCATTCTGGCGACTTCAACGGCCGCCGGCCCTGCGGCGTCCGCGTATGGCCCCGACTGATCGTTGAGCACGCCGAGTTTGACCGGCTTCGACACCGCAGTCTGGGCGTGAGCCGAAGACAGACTTAAAAGCACAACCAACGATGCCAGCATATTTCTCATTTTACACGCTCCAATTGGAATTGTTCGACGGTGGAAAGTTACGATTGACCTAACGGCGCTTGCTGCTCGGCAAAGAATGGCGCTGCAGAATTTCGCTTGTGCGAGATGCTCTATCTTCCGGGGAATGATGCCTGCCATGCTCGCGCTCTGATGGCGGCAACATTTTGTGTGGTCGTCTCACTCGGCCGCCTCCTTGTATTTTTCCGCCCCATCCAGGCTTTCTCCATTGGCTCTGAGGGCTCCGCCCCATTTGGTGAGCCACCATCCATATTGTTCGGGCCAGTTTTCGAAATTGCCGGTCAGGCCGAAATACTCCGCTGCGTGCAGCGCCCAGAAAGGGTTGAACAGCATTTGCCGAGCCATGAAGATCAGGTCTGCTCGCCCGTCCTGCAAAATCTTCTCAGCAAACTCGGGCGTGCGGATCATCCCGACCGCGCCGGTCGGCACGCCCGCCTCGTGCCGGATACGTTCGGCGAACGGCACCTGATAGCCCGGGCCGCGTGCGAGATTGGCATTGGTCGATCCGGCACGAAGATTTCCTCCCGTCGAACAATCGACGAGATCCACGCCCAGCTCCTTCAGCTTGCGCGAGAAGATCACGCTGTCTTCGACTTCCCAGCCGCCGTCGATCCAGTCGGTCGCCGAGATACGGACGAACAGAGGCATGGCTGATGGAATCGCCTCGCGCACGGCCTTCGTCACTTCGAGCGGAAAACGCATGCGGTTTTCGAGGCTGCCGCCATATTCGTCGGTCCGGAAGTTGGCGAGCGGCGACAGGAACGACTGCAGGAGGTAGCCGTGCGCCATATGGAGCTCGACAATGTCAAATCCCGCCAGTACAGCGCGGCGCGCGGTGGCGACGAAGGCGTCGCGGACACCAACCAGGCCTTCCCTGGTGAGCGGAATCGGGACCTGAAAGCCGTCGGAAAACGGAACGTCAGACGGCCCGGTCGGAGTCCAGCTTTCCTCGCCCATCTCGATATCGCGGTCCGTCAGGGGACCATTGCCTCTGAAGGCACGCTGCTGGCTGGATTTTCGGCCGCCGTGATTGATCTGGATCGCCGCCTTCGCGCCGTGCGCCTTGATCACGTGAACGACCTGACGCATCCCTTCGATCTGACCATCCTCCCAGAGCCCGGGATCACCATTGGTGATACGCCCCTTGCGCGTGACCGACGTCTGTTCGACAAACACGAGTCCCGCCCCGCCCATCGCAAACTTGCCGTAGTGAACCAGATGGAACGGCGTGACGTAGCCGTTCTCGGCCGAGTACATTCCCATCGGCGAGACCACGATGCGGTTGTTCAGTTCGACACCGCGGAAAACGGTTTTTTCAAACAGCTTGACCATTTATTTCTCCCTGCAGGTCAACGATCAGTCCTCTATCAGCGAAGGCCAAGCCCGCGGGCGATGACGCCACGCAGAATTTCCGTGGTGCCGCCCTGGATCGTCAGCTTCGGCGCGATGCGGGTGTTGAAATGCAGGACGTTCTCGAAACTGCCGTAAATTTCGGTATCGTTCGGAAGATGCGCCGTCGCCTGCCGTACGCGCTGGGGTAGATCCTGCTCCCACAGCGTACCGAGGTCCTTCACGATCGCAGCTTCCGACACCGGCTCCCGGCCAGCCTCAAGCATGCCTGCAACCGACACCGACATGCGGCGCAACGCGTGCAACTCCGCCACCAGCCCGCCGATCGCTTCGGTCGTCCGCGGGTCGGGCTTGTTTCCAGCCACTTCGACCAGCTTGCGCAGCACCGCAAAGGTCTCGAGGAAACGCTCCGGACCGCTTCGTTCGTGGGCCAGCTCGGTCGTCGCCTGCTTCCAGGCCCCGTCGACTTCGCCGATCAACTGATCGTCCGGAATGAAGACATCGTCGAAAACGACTTCGTTGAAATCCCGCACGCCGCTCATTTGATCGATCAGGTTGCAGGTAATGCCCGCAGCCTTCATGTCGACCAGGAAGGAGGTGAGACCGTGACGGCGGTTCTTGTCGGTCGGCGCACTGGTGCGGAACAGGCCGATCATGTAGTCGGCGCGATGGGCATTGGTGGTCCAGATCTTCGATCCATTGACCTTCCAGCCGCCTTCCGTTCGCGTCGCCTTGCACCTGGCCGCGAACAGATCAGATCCGCTGTTCGGCTCGGACATGCCGATGCAGAAGCAGGCTTCGCCGGCGATGATCTTCGGCAGTATCTCGGACTTGATGCGTTCCGAAGCGTATTTGATCAACGTCGGACCGGACTGGCGATCGGCCGTAAAGTACACCGTGTTCGGCGCGTTCGATGCGATCATCTCCTCATTGACCACGAAGCGATCCAGGAAGCTGCGCTCCTGCCCGCCGTACTGACGCGGCCAGGTCATTCCAATCCATCCGCGCTGCGCGACTTTCTTGGCGAATTGCTTGTGGACGTCCCAGTCCTCCTCGGGACGATCAGGGTCGAACGTGCCCGCGTCGATCTCGGACCGAATGAACGCCCGCACCTCGGTGCGGAGCTGTTGCACGTGCCCGGGCAAGCGTAGCGGCTGAAATTCAAGTGCAGTCTGCATGAAATACGTCCCTGATGTCGCCGCCTACCGCGTTGCCAGCAGCGGCCAGAGAGCTGCCGAGCCCCGCTCGCAAACCATTTGCCCCAGCCGTTCGCGCCATTGGCTCTCGTTGCCGTAGTCGTCACGCCAGGCGAGCGCGCGCAGCGTCAGGCGGTGGAGGACATGCTCCCGCGTGACACCGATCGCACCATGTAACTGGTGGGCAATGGCCGCACCTTTTTGCGCGGCACTGGCGGTGCGGATCTTGGCCGAGATCACTTCCAGCCGCAGTTCAGGATCGTTGAAATCCCTCCCCTCCGTCAGCAGCGTCTCGAGCGCGTCAGCAGCGGACCGTGCGGCGCTCACTGAAACAGCCACTTCGCCGGCAAGCTGAGCGACGCTG
Organism: uncultured Alphaproteobacteria bacterium; assembly: GCA_963823485.1. GTDB lineage: Bacteria > Pseudomonadota > Alphaproteobacteria > Rhizobiales > Xanthobacteraceae > Bradyrhizobium. The sequence goes on along the minus strand of CAWGLP010000021.1, from coordinate 52,913 downwards.
TGCTGAACGGCCTGGAATCCGGAGATCAACCGCTCGAAGGCGCGACGCTGCATGACGTAATCGGTCGTCAACGCCAGCATCTTCTCCAGTGCTCCGGCGATCTGAAGCGAGCGGGCCACTGCCCCCATCAGGAGCGCAGTGTCGGCCGTGAATACCGCGGGAGCGCGACGCATCGCGACCACGCTGCATCGGGAGAAGGTCACGCGATCCACGGGATCGTAGGCCAGATTGCTGTTCTGTTCGATTGACGCTTCGTCGAGCGCGATCAGAACGACGGAAAGCCCCGCGGGTCCGTCGGCCAACAACGCAACGTGCGAGCACTCGCGCGCAAACGAAAGCCGGGCGATCCGTCCCGAGACGCTGCCGTCGCCATGCAGCGTCACCTCGTCGCTGAACGAGGACGGCCCGAATGCAATCCTGCCGGAGGGCATTTCCAGTCCTGCTGCACCCAGCATCCATCCGGCAAGTATCGTCTCCGCCAGTGGCGCAGCGAGAGCCATTTGGCCTGCGGCACGAACAATACCAAGGCTGTCGCTGAGCCCGATGCCGGCTCCCCCCAGACCCTCGGGCAGAGCGGCCACATTAAGCCCTGTCTCCTCAATTCCCGCCCAAAGGCGATCCTTCCAGGATGCGTCCTTTGCCGTCAGGACGGCCTGAATATCGGCCATATCGGCGAAGAGTCGCTGCGCCGAAGACGAAATGAGATCATCGTTTAGCATGGTGCCCTCGCCGTCACGCTTGCGCAATGGCGCCGGACTGGCGCAACGCGTCGATCTCATCAGCAGACAGACCGAGATATTCCGAGAGGATCTCGCCGTTGTGCTGACCGAGACGCGCCGACGGGACATATTCTGGCGCCGCGGTATCGTGCAGCACCAACGGGCTGCGGTGAATGAGGATTTCGCCGTACTCCGGATGCTCGATGTTGCGCAACATGCCTCGAGCGTGGAGGTGTTTGTCCTCGGTCACCTCCAGCAGGTCACGAACCGCGGCACACGGCACCCTGTGGGCCCGGCAAATCTCGGCTATCTCGTCGCGCGTAAGCCGCGAGGACCACTCCGACACGATCTGGTCGGTAAGATCGATGTGCTTCAGCCGATCGAGGACCGTCTTGAAGCGCGGATCTTCGGCCAGTTCCGGCTGCCCCATCGCGCGCGTCAAACCGATCCAATGAGATTCGTTCACGCTGATGATGGCGACATAGCCGTCGGAAGCCGGATAGACATTGTATGGCGCCTCCGCGAGGCCACCGTGACGGTTGCCCGTGCGAGGCGCCGCGGCCCTGCGGTTGAACACATCTGCCAGATTCGAAGCCATCGCGGGATAGACGGTCTCGACCATCGCTATCTCGACCAGGCGCCCGCGGCCGCTTTTCTCCCGCTCGTAGAGCGCGGTGAGAATGCCTCCATAAAGATGAACGCCGCTGATGAAGTCGGTAATGGCGGGTCCTGCCTTGACCGGGGGACCATCTGCAAAGCCGGTCACGCTCATGATGCCCGACACCGCCTGGACGGTCAGGTCCATCGCCAGATTATCCCGGTTGGGACCCGACAACCCGTAGCCGGTGGCCGACCCGTAGATAAGCCGCGGATTGATGGCGCTGAGAGCCGCATAGCCGACGCCCAGTCGATCAAGTACGCCCGGCGCGTAATTTTCGATGAGCACATCGGCTTTTGCCGCGAGCCCTTTCAGAACCTTCACCCCCTCGGGTGACTTCAGGTTAAGGCTGATGTTGCGCTTGTTGGCGTTGAGCATCGCGAAAGGGACTGCATTGCCCTTGCTGATGCGGGCGCGATGCCGCACAGGTTCGCCATTCGGAGGCTCAACCTTGATGACGGTCGCTCCCGCCTGCGCCATCAGGAAACCGGCATACGGACCCTGGTACACCTGACCGAGATCGATGACGACCACGCCTTCAAGCGGTAACTTGTTCTTATTGTTCAAGACGTCCTCGGTACTGGTCAGAAGTCATAAAGCCGCGTCGGATTGTCGATCAGGATTTTGCGACGGATCGCTTCGTCGGGAACGCATTCGTGCAGAAGTCGAAGCAGATCCCCGAGATCGGGCATGGTCTCGGCGCTGTGACCGACGTGAGGCCAATCGCTGCCCCATACCACCTGGTCGGGCGCGGCCTGGACAATCGCACGCATGTAAGGCGCCGTGTCAGCATAGGGACGGCCGGTACGCGTGTTGCGGTCCGCACCCGAAATCTTGGTCCAGTAACGGCCCGTCTTCAGGCGGTCCGTGAAAGCGCGGAAATCGGGGTGGTCATGTCCCTTGTCAGCCATGGTTCGCGACATGTGATCGATGACATAGTTGAGCGGAAGCTTTTCGAGGTCGGCCGCAGCGGTCGCCAAATCCGAACTCTCGATCCAAAGCTGGGCATGCCAGCCGCGCTCCGCGAGACGAGGAGCAAGCTTGACCAGATCCTCGTAGCTCGTACCGAGCGTCGAGACGGGCTTGCCATCCTGCCGGATCATGGTGACGCGTACGGCCTTGAAACCGGCGTCAGTGAGTTCGTCGAGCCGGCGGTCGGAGACGTCGGCTCGCAAGATCGCGACCGCACGAAGTCTGTCAGGATAGCGACGCAGTGCATCATAGGTAACGGCGTTATCTTGTCCCGAACCCACCGCATGGACGATGACCCCACGCGTGACGCCAAGCCTGTTCCAAATGCCAAAAGCGTCTTCGATTGTGAACGGCTGCGCAGGAGTAAAGCGGCCCTCGTCTCCGGCCGGAAAGCGATCGAATGGTCCGTAGATATGGAAGTGACAATCGCAGCTGCCTTCGGGCAAACGGTATTCCATGCAAGACAATTCCTTATTCGCTTATCTCAAGGCTAGAGCCCAGGCGCGCTGGGTCGCGATCTTCAATGCAACCCGCATGTTTTGTTTGACCGGCAGCGAGCAATTCCGCTTCTGCCAACTTCGAATATTCGCGAGGTGGGTTTGACCAAGGGGGGCGGAGCCCGAGCGACGACTCGTCGAGAATGACGAATTCAGATGGTCGCGGCCGTCAACTTCATTTCCAACTTCATGACATCTCCCTGTGACCGTGGGCGCATAGCGGCCTACCGGGCGAACGGCTGGTCGCGGCCCTTGTTGTTTTTTTGAACGGCCAACACGCACTGCGGCCCCAAGGACCAGGTCATCGTGCCCATTGTGCGCCTGCCGCCACGCTTCGAACGCACACTAAAAGGAGCGTCGATTGGAGTCCATGCTTTTACTGGTACGTGTCTTTATTTCCATATATATGTAATAATGACTAGACCAGTGCGGCGGCTGTGCCCTAGAGCTGCGATCATAGGTCAGATCGCTTCGTTGCCCTGTCAAACGGGGTTTGACGTCATGAAGTGGCCATTGCCACAACATTTGGAATTACTTACACATATGTGGAAATGATGAATTCCAGCATCAAGACAGCCAAGCGAATCTTCGAAGTTCTCGAGTACTTCGAGGAAGTGAAGCGTCCGATTTCACTGAAGGAAGTCTCGACGAAGTGCGACTATCCCACCTCCAGTGCCGCAGCGCTGCTGAAGAGCATGGTTGTCCTGGGGTACCTGTTCTACGACAGCTACAATCGCACCTACCTGCCAACGATGCGGATCGCCCAAATGGGCGGATGGCTGAACGCCGGTCTGTTCGGTGACAGCGCCATTCTTGCACTTGTCGACTATGTCCATCAGGAGCTGGATGAACTCGTCAGCATCAGCACGCAGTCCGATCTGCATGCTCAATACATCCACTGCCTGCAAACCAGCAAACGCCTGCGGTTTGAGATCAAGCCCGGCGACGTCCGACCGCTTGCCATCAGTGGAGTTGGCCGCACATTGCTCAGCGGTCATACCGACGTCGAGATTGCGCGGCTGCTACGGCGCATAAATGCCGTTTGCCCTCCCGAAGAACGGATCGAGCTGAATGTGCTCATGAGGATCATCAACGGCATTCGACGTGACGGCTACATGTTCTCCAGGCACATCATCGTCCAGGACGCCGGCGTGATTGCCGTCCTGCTGCCAAAGCGCGATTTCGGACGCGACCTGGTCCTTGGCGTCGGCGGACCGGTATCTCGTCTTGAAGAACGACAGGATGAAATCCTGGCCTGTATTCGCAAAGGCATCGCCCGGTTTCTGGCCTGACTCTGGTTGCCGCATCGCCGTGAATGTCAGGTCACGGGCCGGACGCCGCGCAGGCCTCGGGTCACGGGCTTCGCGCCAGCCTGACCGCTCCGATCCGCCGAACGCACGGCAGCCGTCGAACTACCTCGGGCGACCAGATTATCGCTGGAATCCCGCAGTTCGGCCTCCATGAAGGCGACGCTCCGCCCGCGCCGAATGACAGTTCCGTATGAGCGATACAAACCGGGATGCGCGGGCAGCAGGAATGCCACCTTGATTTCGAGACTGGCAACCGCGATCTGCGGATCGCCATCAAACAGGCACGCGCTGGCCATGGCCGCATCGAGCCATCCCGTAACAATTCCGCCCTGCACGATGCCGCCCTTGGGGTGTCCCTTGACCGAATGGCAGTGACGCTCTTCGGCCTGCCATTCCATGACGACCCGGTTACGGTCCTCGTCATAGGATATCAGTCTTCCATTCAGGAGATCCCACGCTGGCGGGCGTCTCGCCTCGAGCTCCTTGATGATTTTCAGGTAAGACATCGTTCAATTGCCCGATAGCACCGGCAGATCAGACCGCGCTGAATGTCGCCGAATGAACGAGTTCGTTCATCGGCGCTTGAGAGAATGAGACAGAGACGAATTCGATCAGGTCATTCGCGTTGGGTACTAGGCTTCGCGCTCTGCCGCCATACCTTTCTGCCAGGTCGAGGGATTGCCTCCGAACCCACGGCGCGCCCGCTTTTCCAGCCAGTAACCCATTTGCGGCGGCACTGCGCTGAACGTCGAGTCGACGCCGAGCTTTTGCGCGGCGTCCATCGCCCAGTTTGGATTGTGGATGAACTCACGGCCAACCGCGACCAGGTCAGCCCGCTTTTCCTGGAGGATGGCTTCGGCCTGATCGCCATGGATGATGAGGCCGACGGCCATTGTCATGATGTCCGCCTCTCGGCGAATATAGTCGGAGAACTGAACCTGGTAGCCATACTGGTTGAGCCGGAAGAAATTCGGAACCTTGCTGTTCAATCCGCCGGTACTGCAGTCGATGACGTCGACGCCCTTGGTCTTCAATATCCGGCATAAACGGGCATTTTCTGCCGGGCCCCAGCCTGCTTCGTCTTCGATCGACAGGCGCACGAACAACGGCTTGGATGCCGGCCAGACACCGCGAATGGATTCCGCGACTTCGATGGCGAACCGCATCCTGTTCGCTTCGCTTCCGCCGTAATCGTCCGTTCGCTGATTGGCCTCCGGGGACAGGAACGAGTGTATCAGGTAGCCATGGGCTGCGTGAACCTCGATCACGTCGAACCCCGCCTTGTCCGCCCGAGCGGCGGCTCTGCCCCATGCATCGATGGCATCAGGGATTTCGCTGCGCTCCAACGCGCGGGGGGTGACGTAACCGTCGCCAAATGGAAGCGGGCTCGGGCCGATGATATCCCAGGACTGTGCGTCTTCGATCTGACCAAGCTCCACGTCTGACAACGTTCCTTCTCCCTCCCAGGGAGGCTTGGCCTTGCCTTTCCGTCCGGTGTGTCCAAGCTGGATTCCGGCCACCGACCCGTTCGACTTGATGACGCCGGCGATTTCCTGGAGCGGACCAACGAACTTGTCGTCCCAGATACCCAAATCTCCCGCGGTGCCGCAGCCACGGCGCTCGACTTTCGTCAACTCCACGATCACAAGACCGGCCCCGCCGGCGGCAAACTTGCCGGCATTGGTGATGTGCCAGGGTGTCGGAAAGCCGCGGTTGGCCACGTATTGAAGCATCGGCGGCACGACGATCCAATTCTTCAGCTCTACGCCTCGCAGACTGATCGGCTTGAACAGGAGCGTCTCGGTCATCTTTAACTCATTGGTTCGAGAAGTCGTCAGGGCCGCCCGGCATCCTCAGAAGCCGTAGAGCTTGGCCGGATTGTCGACGAGAATTTTCCGGCGAACTTCGGCATCCGGCGCACAGCGCTTGAACAGATCCATCAAGACGGGTTCCTTCGGTGTCAATTCGTCGGTGTGGCCGACATGCGGCCAGTCGCTGCCCCAGACCAGCCGGTCAGCATTAGCCGCGACAAGCGCCTTCATGAAATCTTCGGTGTCCTTGTAAGGAGCGCCAATTCGCGTGTTGCGGTCCGCGCCGGACAGCTTGCACCAGTACCGGCCGCTCCTGAGCCGGTCGCAAAACCACTGAAAGCCCTTGTAGGCAGCCGTCTTGTCCGCCATCGTCCTGCCCTGGTGGTCGATGACGAAATCGAGCGGAAGCTTTTCGATGTCGGACGCAAGCTCCTGAAGATCTCCGGTCTCGATCCAGAGCTGAGCATGCCAACCGCGTTCGGCGATACGAGGCGCCAACGCCTTGAGATCGTCGAGCGTCATGCCTCCCGAAGCAACCGGCCGACCATCCTGGCGCAGCAGGTTGATGCGTACGCCCTTGAAACCCGCGTCGGTCAACTCGTCCAGACGTTTGTCCGTCACGTCGGGCTTGAAAATCGCAACCGCGCGCAACACGTCCGGAAAGCGCTTCAACGCATCGAGCGTCACTTCGTTGTCCGATCCAGCGTTGCCGGCATGGACGATCACGCCTCGCGCAATGCCCATCGCTCGCCAGACGTCGAACAGCGTTTCGACCGGGAATTCGGCCTTCGGAGAAAAGCGGCCGGCATGTTCGGCCGGAAAGCGATCGAACGGCCCATAGATGTGGACGTGGCAATCGCAGCTACCAGCCGGGAACTGCTCCGCGGAAGGGATCTCTCCTGGCATCATCTACCTCTCATTTGCCGATGAAGTTGGCGGATCGGCGCTCGGCGGTCGATCTGACCCCTTCACGGAAGTCGTCGGTCTGACGAAGACAATTCTGTTCGATGAGTTCATGGTCCGTCGCCGCCCTAACCCGGTCGGCCAGCGCACCACGCATCGTTGCACGGGTTGAGAGGAGACCAAGCGGCGAACATTCCGCTATCTCACGCGCCAGAGAAAGCGCCGCCTCGCGAACCTGCTCCTGCGGAACCAGGACGCTGGCCAGCCCCATCGCCAGGGCCTGCTCACCCGTGACCCGCCTGCTGGTATAGAACATCAGTTCCGCGTTCGTTCTACCGATCGCGTCCGGCAGGGTGACGGTGAGGCCAAACCCCGGGTGGAAACCGAGACGCGTGAAATTCGCCGCGAACCGCGCTTCGGGGCAGGTCACGCGAAAATCCGCCGACATCGCCAGGCCAAGCCCGCCGCCAATTGCGGCGCCCTGCACGGCCGCAACAATCGGCTTCTTGTTGCGGAATATCCGGACGGCTTCGATATAGAGATGACCTCCATCGCGCGTCTCGCCTTTCGCCTGGGCGTCCGACGGGCTGAAATTGGCACCCGCACAAAACGCCTTGCCCTGGGCAGCCAGAACGACGGCACGAATATCGCCATTGGCGTCAATCAATTCGAGCGCGTCGGCAATGTCGCGAATGAGCTGCAGGTCGAAGAAGTTCAGCGGCGGACGCTGAAATCTCGATGATGGCTACGTGCCCCTCGTGGGTAACCGCGATATCCTTGCTCATGTACCAGTTCGCCTTCTGTTTTCAGCCAGCAGGGCCGATTACGCCTTCGGTTCGGAGTACAGCGATCTCCGGTGCGGACAGGTTGAGCATCGACGAAAGCACCTCGTCCGTGTTTGCGCCCAATCTGGACGAGACCGCCGCCGGCAGCCTGTCGGCCCCGTGAATGCGGATCGGGCTGTCGGGGATCACGATCCGTCCGAACTGCGGATGATCGAGCCATTCCAGCATGCCGCGTGCATGCATGTGACGATCGTTGCACACCTCCTCGAGGTCGCGGACCGGCGCGGACGGCACCTTGAACTTGCCAAGCGCCGAACAAGCCTCCTCACGCGTCATCTTCGAGCTCCAGTCCGAAATCAGACGGTCGGTTTCATCCATATTGCGAACCCGGGCGACCTTGTCCGAGAACCGCGGATCTTCGATGAGGTCCATGCGGCCCATGGCCTGCAGGAGGTTTGTCCAGTGTTTGTCGTTCGTTGCGATGATCGCAATATGGCCGTCGCGCGCGGGGTAGACATTGTACGGTGCCGCAGAAAGTCCGCCGTGGCGGTTTCCGGTGCGCGGTGGCGCCCTGCCGATGTCGTACATGTAGGCGAGGTTCGAGGCGAGCGCAGGAAACACGGCCTCCTGCATCGCCACTTCCACGAGCCGGCCTACGCCGGTGAACTGCCGTTCGTAGAGAGCCGTCATCACGCCCGCGTACAGATGAATTCCACTCATGAAATCGACCAGCGCCGGACCTGCCTTGACCGGAGCGCTGTCAGGAAATCCCGTAACGCTCATCAATCCCGAAACCGCCTGAACCGTGACGTCCATGGCGAGGTTATCCTTGTCCGGTCCCGTGATTCCGTAACCCGAACCCGACGCATAGACGAGCCGTGGATTGAGCTCGTGCAATACCGACCAACCGACACCGAGCCTGTCCATGACGCCTGGCGCGTAGTTTTCGAGCAAAACGTCCGCATCTTTCGCCAGACGCTTGAGGATGTCCTTGCCCTTCGCAGCTTTCAAATCGAGCGTGATACACTGCTTGTGACCGTTGAGCATCGCGAACGGCGCGCCCGAGCCACGACTTACACTTTCTCGCTGCCGCACCGGCTCGCCGCCGATCGGCTCGATCTTGATCACTTTCGCTCCGGCCTTGGCCATCAGATAGGTTGCGTAAGGCCCCTGATAGACCTGCCCCAGATCGATGACCGTCAGGCCATCAAGCGGAAGGTTGCGTCGGCGTTCCATTATCGTCTCGATTCCTCTGCGAATGAAACTCTATGCCCCGAGATAGGCTTCCTGAATGTCCGGAGCGTCCGCGATTTCACTGGCGGAGCCCTGTCTGACGATCGAACCCACGCGCAGTACGTAGGCCCGATCCGCAACCTTGAGCGCCGCGCGCATGTTCTGCTCGACCAGAAGCGCGGACAGCCCCTTGGCCCGCAGTGCTCCAATCGCGCCAAGCACGAATTTCGTGAAGAATGGCGAAAGGCCCAGCGACGGCTCGTCAAACAGGATGAGCCGTGGACGCGCCATCAATCCCCGGCCGATGGCGAGCATCTGCTGCTCACCTCCGCTCAGGCTTCCGGCGGATTGTCGAAGCCGCTCGTGCAGACGCGGAAACATCGTCAGCACATCCTCGATCGTGAAAGCCGGGCCGTTACCGAAGGCATCCACGATCTTCAGGTTCGCCTCGACGCTCATCGATGGAAATATCTCGCGTCCTTCCGGGACGTGGCTAATTCCGGCGCGGCTGAGCCACCACGGTTTACGTCCCTGGATATGCTTTCCTTCGAATGCAATGGTTCCCGATGTGACCGGCAGAATTCCGGAGATCGCATTAAGCAGCGTCGTCTTGCCCGCACCATTCGCACCGAGGATCGCGACGATCTCTCCACGCTTGACCGACAGCGAAACGTCGCGCAACGCCACGACCTTTCCGTAAGCCGCCGATATCCCCTCGACGTTGAGCAGCGCTGCCTCTTCAGTCATCGTCAGTACCCAAATATGCGGAAACGACTTCCGGATGGCGCAGAACGTGATGCGGCTCGTCGACCACGACGGGTTTTCCGTCCACGACCACCAGCGCTCGACCGCACAGTTGCCGGATCACCGCCATATCGTGCTCGACGATCAGGATGGTCCGGCCGGGCGCGATGGCCCGGATCAGGGCGATGAAGTCTGCCGTTTCGCGGCCGTTCATGCCTGCTGCGGGTTCGTCGAGAAACATGATCTTCGGGTCGGACATCAATGCGACCCCGATCGCGAGGCGGCGTTGCACACCGTAGGCAAGAACGCCGGCCTTGCGGTTTCGCTCACCGTCCAGGCCGATGAGCGTCAGCACCTCCTCGACGAGCTCATGGAACGCCTGCTGATCCTGCGCATAGGTGCTGCTGCCGACAATCCGGCCCAGCACGCCATGCCGAAAGCTCGTCTGGCGCCCGAACAGCAGATTTTCCAGAACGGTGCTTTCGGAAAATACCGCCGTCCTCTGGAACGTCCGTGCGACGCCCGAACGCGCGATCAGGTGCGGCGCAAGTCCGCCGATCTCGGTACCCATGATCCGGATCGAACCGCTGGACGGTTCGGTAATGCCGCAGAGGATATCGAACAGGGTCGACTTGCCCGCACCATTCGGACCGATGATTCCGAAAATCTCGCCCTTTCCCACATCGAGGCTTACGCCGTTCAACGCCGTGACGCCGCCATACCGCTTTGTGATGTCCCTCGCCGAAACGGCCAGCGTTTCATCGATTGCCATCGACATCTTTCTTCCTTCCGAACCGCTCACGCAGCGCGACGCCCAACTGATGCAGCCCGCCCGGAGCAAACATCATGATCAGGATGATGATCGACGAAAACACCAGGATCCGGACATTCGGATCGAGATTCATGACCTGAGGAATCAGCGTGAACATTGCCGCGCCAATCACCGGGCCGACGACGAGCCGCGCGCCTCCCAGCAGAACCATCAGAAGGCCATCGACCGTGTTGGCTACGCTGAAAACTTCCGGTGTGACGATTTGCGTGTAAGGCACACTGAGAGCGCCAGCCAGCGCAGCCAGCGGTGCACTTAACATGAAGGCCTTGAGCCTGATGCGGGCAACATCGATGCCGACGGAACGAGCCAGATGCGGATTCTGACGCACGCTCTCCATCGCCGCGCCGAAGGGTGATCGGCGGACGGCGACCAGGAAAAGGATCGCGGCAAGAAGAATGGTTGCAGTCACCAGAAAGTAGGTCTGCGGATCTGCAAGCTCCAGCGGCCCGATCTTGATCGGCGGGAACCCGAAGAGACCGAGCGGCCCTCCCGTGAGATCATCGAGATTGGTCGCCGCCACCATGGCGACGCCGGTCAATCCCCACGAGACGATGGAGAAATAGGCGCCGGTCAGGCGAAGCGTAATGGCGCCGATGATCGCCGCGCAGATCACCGAGAGGACAAGCCCGATCAGGACGGCGACCTCGAACGACAGTCCAGCCTTTCCCATCCCGATCGCCGCGCCATAGGCGCCGATGCCAAAGAAGAGGCATTGTCCCAGCGGCACTTCGCCGACACCGCCAAGAATGACGTTGATGCTGAGCGCGAACAACGCGAATGCGCAAGTGTAACCGGCAAGCGTAACCACGAACGGATCGCTAAAACTGAAGCCGAACGCAGCGATCCCGGCAGCCGCGCAGACGACATAGATGATTTCCCGAACCATGCGTCCGGACGCGCTGTCATCCATGGCGCTGGTCTGCCGCTTCGCGGCCAATGTTCCGATATCCTGGATTGCCATTTCAGTGCCGATACTGCTGAACCTGGCCAAGCAGTCCCTGCGGACGGAACAGCAAGGTTGCGATGACGAGTCCCCATCCCAGCGCGGGGGTCCACGAAACCGAGACGTAGGTCTCGAACAAGGCGTTGGCGACGCCGATCAGGAGGGCGCCGAGCATCGCACCTGGGATGCTGCCCATCCCTCCCAGAATGACGACCGTGAACCCGACAATCAGCGCGCTGTATCCCATCGTCGGATAGATCGTCGTGATCGGAGCCAGTAGAGCGCCCGCAAGACCCGCGGCGGCGACGCCGAGCACGAAGGCGATCGCTCGTATCCAGGGCACGTCGATTCCCGAATAGAGCGCTCCCCGCGCATTCTGGGCCACCGCAATGACTTGCTGCCCCTTGACGCTCAGTCGAAGCCACAACCCCAATGCACCAAGCACCAAAATCGAGCAGACGAAGATGAACGCACGCTGCGACGTCACGAAGATGCCGAGAAACCGCAGGGTGCTCTGGCCCACCGGCGACGGGACGGGAAGCGGATCCGGGCCGAATGTCAGGATCAGTCCCGCCACGGCCGCCTGGCCGAGCGCAAAAGTCACGATCAACGAGCCATGGTGCGAGTCGCCATAGAGACTGCGCCGGATCACGACCCATTCGGTCAGCGCGCCAATGATGACGACGATGACCACGGACAGCGGAACGGCGACGAAATAATTCAGACCCCGGGCCGTCAGCAGGTAGCAGGCATAGCCTCCCATGGCGAAGAACGCGCCATGAGCGAAGTTTGCAATACCCACGATACCGAAGATCAGCGTGAGGCCGACCGCTATGACCGCGTAACCTGCTCCCAGCACCAATCCGTTGACGAGTGTTTGAACAAAGAGTTCCAACGCGCTGCCTTTGTGTGTTCGGTAAACTTCGGCCGGATCAGTTCGATTTCACGCGCTCGACCTGGACGATATTGCCGTTATCGATCCGCTGAATATAGAAGTACGGCGCGCGTGCCCGCCCCTTCTCGTCGAATTTGAGGGATCCCCTCGGGCTTTGCCAGGCGCCATCACGGATGACTTTCGAGATCTTGGCGTAGTCGCTATCGGTGCCCGCCTTGTCCATCGCGGACGCGATCAGGTTGATCGCCTCGAAGATCACCAGTTCGCCCTTGCCCGGCATATTGTTGAACTTCTTCTGATAGTTCTCGATGAATTCCTTGCCTTCAGGTCCGGGATCGGTGGCCATGAATATCTCACCGGTGTAGACGCCATTCATGGCCCCCTCGGCCGGCTTGATCATGCCGGGCGTCACCACGCCCGGCGACATCGCCTCGATCGGAAAGCCGCCGAGCTGACGCACTTGCTTCCATAGCTGCGCAGCGCGGGCGGGATAGGCGTCGGCCACGTACAGCATGTCCGGATTGCTCGCCTTGATCTTGGTGAGAATGGAAGTGAAATCGTTGGTCTCCGCATCGTATGTCGATGCGCTGACCAGCTCGATACCCGCGGACTTCAGGCTTTCCTTCAGCTTCTCCAGAACGGTCTTGTTGAACTCGGAATTTTCTCCCATGTAGGCAACGGTCTTCGGCTTCAACGTCTTGACGATGTAGGCGTTGAAGGCTTCCGAATTGAGCGACACCGTGTTGTTGATCTGAAACAGGAAGGGGCTCCCCTGCTCGGTGATCGCGTCGGCCTGCGCTCCGGCATTCACTTGCAGGATGCGGCCCTTGGTAACCGACGATTCCGCAAGTACGACCGAGCTGTTAGTCCCGCCAGTGATCGCCTTGACGCGTCCGACGGACATCAATTTTTGCACGGCAGCAACACCGCCTTGCGGCGTTCCCTTCTCGTCCTCATAAACGAGTTCGATCTTCCGCCCGCCGAGAATACCGCCGCGCTGATTGATCAACTCCGCCGCATACTCGGCGCCGCGCTGCAGATCCTGCCCGTAGGTCGCGGCAGCGCCGCTCAGCGGCAACGCCAGTCCGATCCTGACGGGGTCGGCTGCCGCTGCGGCGGACACGTAAGCAAGCTGCAACGCGGCGGCGACAACCGTACCAACCGCAAACCAGGTCTTCCAACGTCCACTGTTCTTCATCGTTCTCCCCGTTTCATTCTCATTGGGCCGCGCGCGGCAGACGCCTCGGCGGCCTTTTTGACTACAAGCTCGATCGGACGATCGGGCTCAGTTCAGATTTCGCTGGAAAAGATCGAACAGGCGCTCCCAATGGCGCTCCGTGCTGGCCTTGTGGTAAAGGCGCCGAGTCGGAAATGCGAAGCCATGCTCGGCTTCCGGATAATATTCCAGCTTGCCGTTGACGCCGCTTTTCGCGATCGCCTGCGAAACTTGCTCAAGCATCTCCGGCGGCGCGTAGTGATCGTGCTCCGCACAGGCGAAGTAGATCTCGCCCTTGATCTTGTCCGTCGTCAGATGCGCGGAATCCGGAAGATCCGTGATCAGGCGCGCACCATAGACGGACGCGCCAGCCGCCATCCGCTCCGGAAATACGCCCATCGCCCTGTAGACGTATCGACCGCTCATGCAGTAGCCGACGCAGCCGACTTTGCCGGATCGCGCGGCCGGCTCCTTGTCGAGAAAGTCGAACATGACCTGGGTGTCTTCCATCACCATCGTATTGGTAAGGTGACGGTTGAGCTTCCACATGAACTCGAGTTTGTCTTCGCAGGCCGGATCCCACAGCCTGTTGGCGTCCAGATCGACGCACCGTACCATCCGGTAATACATGTTCGGCATGATCACGTAGTAGCCGACCGTCGCAAGACGTCGGCACATGTCGGAGAGCTCTTCACGCACCCCAACCGAATCCATGTAGAAGATGACAACTGGAAATGGACCGGGACGATCCGGGTGAAACACATAGGTGTTCATCACCCCGTCCCTGGTCTTCAGGTCCACAACCTTCTCCTGCACGATCCCGTCCCCTTGTTGGCTGTTGTTCGCTCACGCGCCTTCAGGCGCGGAATGGACGCGACCATGTGCCCAAGAGAAGCTGAAATCCAGCGCATTACAGATATGCGCTTGCATTTACAGATATGTGAAAATGAAAAGGCCGATCCTATCGCGCGGCTTTACCGCTCAATCCTGATCCTCCGCGGAGACGAACCGTTCGATTCCCTCGCGCAGTGTCTTCAGTATCTGGGTTCGCCTGGATACGAGACGTTCGACCGGACCACCAACGCCGATCGCCAATATTCTTCCATGGCGTCTCTGCGGCAGCAGCATGCCGATGACGCCGGCCCCCGCTGTCACCGTGTGGAGAGAAATGACATACCCGTCCTTGCGTATCTTGCGTATCTTCAGCATCAGTTCCTTGAGATCGACCTTCTTCTTCCGGTCCTGCTCTTCGAAATTAATGCGCCGAACCAGCTTTTCGATCGTCTCGTCCGAGCGCGCACTGAGCAGCATCCAGCCAAGCCCCGATCGTGCCAGCGGGCGAATGGTTCCGGGCTTGAGCGAAAACTGAATGGTGTGCAGCGATGGCTGTAGATGGATGTACTGCATATAAAGGTCGCTCTGGGTCGCGATGCTGACCGTCTCTTCCGTCTCCGTGTTGAGATAGTGGACGAGCGCCAGAATACCGCGCTCTCCGAACAGGGCGCCCTGGACCCACTGTCCCAACTGAACAATCCGCATCGTCGGCATGTACGTCCGCGAGTAACGATCGAAGTCGACATATCCGAGCACGACCATGCTCTTGAGGACGGCCGAGGCGCTTGATACCGGATAGCCGAGGCGCAAGGCCACCTCCTTGAGGCTCAACGGTCGCTGTACCTCGTCGAAGTATTCCAGAATTTCAAACAGCCGCTTGGCCGTCTTGATAACCTCTCCGGACATGCTTTTCCCCTAAAGCCATTTTCACATATATAGAAATATTTTATGCATAGGCGAAAGCGATTTCACGAGGCGCACGCCATGCTAGGAAAGTCAAACAACAGAAAGGCGTGTCATGGATCCGGCAAAGGAAATGAAATTCGAAATTGCCGATCGCGTGGCGACGATCACGTTCGATCGTCCTGAGCGGATGAACGCCTGGACGGCACTTATGGAGACCGAACTGCGACGGTTGATCGCCGTGGCATCCGAGGACGACGAGATTCGCGCCATCGTGATGACCGGCGCAGGAAGGGGTTTTTGCGCGGGAGCCGACATGGGTCGTCTCTCCAGTGCGGCTTCGGGAACCTCCGGCGAGTCCGCCCCTGTTGTCGTTGACGAAAGCGAAGGAGACTTCGAGCAGAGGTACAGCTATCTGTTGGCAGTACCCAAACCTCTTATCGCTGCGATCAATGGAGCCGTGGCCGGGGTCGGACTCTGTCTCACCCTTTTCTGCGATCTACGGTTCATGGCTGCGGGAGCCAAGTTGACAACCGCCTTCGCGCGGCGCGGTCTCATTGCCGAACATGGGAGCGCCTGGATGCTGCGCAACCTGATCGGCCCAATGAACGCGGCGGACCTGCTTCTGTCTGGTCGCACCGTTGAGGCCGCCGAAGCGGAGCGTCTCGGCCTCGTTCGCATGCTACCCGCAGAAAATTTCCGCGAGACCGTGCAGCAGAAGGCATCCGAGTTCGCCAATCTTTGCTCTCCCAGATCCATGCGCATTATCAAACAACAGCTTGCGTCGGTCCCACGCCAGACCCTGGCAGAAGCAACTCGGCTGGCAAACCAGGAGATTGCGATCTGTCGTGGGACCGAGGACTTCAAGGAAGGCGTTGCTCATTTCGTTGAAAAGCGCGCACCACGGTTTACGGGAAAATGATCCCGAGCTGAGCGCTTCTTCCAAAGAGTACCTGCCCGCCGCCGTCCGATCAGGTCA
This sequence comes from uncultured Alphaproteobacteria bacterium, assembly GCA_963823485.1. Taxonomy (GTDB): domain Bacteria; phylum Pseudomonadota; class Alphaproteobacteria; order Rhizobiales; family Xanthobacteraceae; genus Bradyrhizobium. The sequence continues at coordinate 36,679 of CAWGLP010000021.1, read as the reverse complement.
CATTGTAATCTGAAGGATCGAAGCTGCGAGTGAGCCACCAATAGTCGACAAGCCGCCATGGCGAATTGGTGGCGACGCGACCGCGGCTGTTCTTGAACCAGCTGTTGACGCCGGGGTGATTCCAGACGGTCCGTTCCAGCATCCGATCGATCTTCTCGTTGTAGGCTTCGTATGCATCGCGTCGCACCTCGAGCGCATGAGCGCCACTTGACGCAAGATGGCTGATTGCCGCCACGATGTACCTTGCCTGGCACTCGATCTGGAAGATCAGGCTGCCGCCATGGCCAAGGTTCGTGTTTGGCCCGTACATGATGAAGAAGTTCGGAAACCCTGGCACCGTGATACCGAGATAGGCGCGCGGATCGTCGCCGGACCATACCGTCTGCAGCTCCACCGCATCGCGACCGCGGATCGGCACATGCTGCAGCATCCGGGTCGCCTCGAACCCGGTTGCCATGACGATCAGGTCGACCTCGTGACGACGGCCGTCCGCGGTGACGATGGCATCCTTCTCAACATGGTCGACGGCTTCGGTAACGAGTTCGACATTGTCGCGCTTCAGCATGTCGAACCAGCCGAAGTCGATGGGGATACGTTTGGCCATCGGCGGATAGTCCGGCACGACCTTCTCGATCAGGTCCGGCCGCCCGGCGAGCTTTTCGTGGATGTAGGTCGTGAACATCTGGCGCAGATCATTGTTCTGCGTCGAGAGCTGTGGCCCCCCGGCTCCTTCATCGAGCATCAGCACGTTATAGAGGCGATCGCCGAGCGTCCAGTAAAGCGTCAACCGGTACCAGTTCAGGTAGAGCGGCACGTTCTCGAAACCCCAGAGGTCGTCGGGGCGCACCGGCTGATGATAGAGCGGCCGAGACGACAGCCATTGCGGAGAGCGCTGGAACGCCAGCAGCCGTGACACCGAAGGCGCGATGCTGGGACCGACCTGCACCGCGCTTGCCCCGGATCCGACGAGCCCCACGCGCTTTCCTTCGACATCGATATCGGGCCGCCAGCGCGCGGTGTGGACCACAGTGCCGGCGAAGCTGTCGAGGCCCTTGATGCGCGGTAGCGATGGCACGTTGAGCTGCCCCAACCCGCTCACGACGACATCGGCCTCACGCTCCACGGTCTTGCCACCGATCGTCATGGACAGGCGCCAGTCGCCATCGTACACGGCACTTAAGATCGTGGTGTCGAAACTGATGTGCGGGCGCAGATCAAAACGATCAACACAGGAACTCGATGTAGTCCATGAGCTCGCCCTGCCTGCTGAAATAGCGTGTCCAGGATGGGTTCAGCGCGAAACTGTAGGAGTAGAGATGCGATGCCGTATCGACGCTGCAGCCCGGATAGCGATTGTCATACCAGGTGCCGCCGGGCCCGGCATTCTTCTCGTAGATGACGAAGGGAATTCCGGCCTGCTTCAGATAGACCGCGATTGCTATGCCTGAGAGGCCGCCGCCGATGATGGCGACGTGCGGCGGCTTTGCTTTCGCAGCGGCCGGCTTGTCGCCGCTGGGGCGACGCGACCACAGGCCCAACTCCTCGGCGAGCATCTCCACGTATTCATCAGGCACCTTTACACCGGCTGCGAAGTCGATGATCTCGCGCCAGCGTGGATCGGTTTGCGGCAGCGCAGGCGCCGGCCCGGCGGCCAGATCCGCCAGCACGCGGTCCGCTACCTTCATGCGCAATTCAGGCGGGAGATCGTCTCCGACGCGCGTCGGGCCGCGCATCGCGTAAGGCATCGCCTCTTTCAGTAACCCGCCGTCCACGCCCCGCGATGCCAGAGAGGCAATCAGAAGGAACGGATCCGCACTCTCGGCCATCGCCTGCACCGGCACTTGCTCTTTTGCTCTCATCGATCTCAACTCGTCAGGGGGTGAATGAAATGGCCGTCGCTCTGAGACCGAGAAGACGCCGCCCGAACGCGGCAACGCATTTGCTCAGGACTTGCCCCAAGCACTGAGCGCGCCCCTCCCTCGTTGCGAACGTATCGTTCCTCGAACGAATGCCGCCTTTCTTTGACCGCAAGGATCGACAACGACATTAGTCGACGAGGTGAAGGCAGTCGAAGTACTTTGCAGAATGCTAAAATCAGTCCCGGATATCGTGATTCCGCGGGACAGCGTTCGGTGGCGCGTTGCGTTTCCTGAAATAACCGCGGTGCATAGCAGTATCAGCAAACAGTCTGACGCTGCTGCTTCGGTTATAGCTCCCGCGTGCTATCCTTTCGAGCAAGAGACGACGCGGCCTCGCTAAATCCAGAAACGAGAACAATGGCGGCTCCTCCCGATCCTCCGCACGTGGCCATCGTCACCGGCGCCGCGCGCGGCATTGGACGGGCGACGACCTTGCGGCTGCTCTCGGACGGCTGGTCCGTCGTCGCCGTCGATCGCTCAGATATTGCGGATGTGGAGCGTGAGGATCTCGTCTATGCGATCTCATGCGACCTTACCGATCCCGCCGCCCCTCGCCGCGTCGTTGCCCAGGCCATGGACCGTTTTGCGCCGTTAGTCTTCTGGTGAACAATGCGGGCATTGCAGGCGCGCGGCCGGTCGACGAGACCGACGACGCCAGTCTGGCGCGCATCATGGAGATCAATTTCATGGTGCCGTTCCGAATGTCGCGCGAGGCCCTCAAGGTCATGCAGCCGGGATCGAGCATCGTGCACGTCGCCTCCGTGGTGAGTTTCAGGGCGACACCCGCGACGTCGGCTTATACGGCGAGCAAGGCCGCATTGGCTGGCCTCACGCGGCAGATGGCAGGCGAATACGGGCCACGCGGCATACGCTGCAATGCGGTCGCACCCGGTCTGGTCGAGACGGACCTGACCGGCGACAAGCTGCGTACCGATGCGAAGTACCGCCGCATCTGGATCGATGGCACGCCCTCGCCGCGCCTGGGCCGGCCGGACGACATCGCCGCGGCCATTGCGTTCCTCGCCTCACCAGATGCGGCTTTCGTCAACGGCCATACCCTGGTCGTCGATGGCGGCTGGAGCATCAGCGCACCCGCCGCCTGATCGCGACGGCTGCGCACACCCAGGAGACATCACGTGCAGGACAGAAACAGAAGGCTCGAAGGACGCCTCGTCGTCGTCACCGGCGCCGCCGGCGGCATTGGCGCCCAGGCCGCGCGACGTGCTGCCGGAGAAGGCGCCCGCGTCATCATCAGCGATGTGCGCAAGGACGAAGGGTCAAAAATGGCGGCCGAACTCGGGCCGTCGGCCAGCTTCGTCGCTCATGACGTCGGCAGCGAAGCCGAATGGGATCGCCTCGCCGAATTGTGCCTCTCCGAGGGTGGCGTGCACGGCCTGGTCAACAACGCCGGCATCTACGACCCGCGTCTCATCGCCGACACCGACGCCGCCTTCTTCGAGCGCAATATGCGCATCAACCAGCTCGGCACATTCCTCGGAATACGTTTCATCGAGCGCGCCGCTGCTTCGTCCGGCGCCTCGGTGGTCAACCTGTCGTCCCTGGCGGGATTGCGCGGCACCAAAGGCATCGCCTATACGGCGACGAAATGGGCCGTGCGCGGCATGACCAAGACCGCCGCAGTAGAGCTCGCGCCGCGCAAGATCCGGGTGAACTCGATCCATCCGGCCTTCATCGATACGCCCATACTCTCATCAATGTCACGCGAGCATTTCGAGGCGCGACAGAAGAGCATTCCGCTCGGTCGCGCCGGCACCGTCGACGACGTCGCCAATCTGATCCTGTTTCTCTTGTCGGATGAAAGCGGCTTCATTACCGGGGCCGAAACAGCGATCGACGGCGGCCTGTCTGCCTGATCCGGCAAGGATCGCGTCGTCGACGGGGCTCAGCCGCCGAGATAGGCCTTGGCAATCGCCGGATCGTCGGCCATGGCCGCCGATGTTCCATCCTTCACGATGTGCCCAGTCTCCATGACGTAGCAGCGGTGACCATAGCGCAACGCCAGCGCGACATTCTGCTCGACCAACAGCATCGGCACGCCACTCGCGTTGATACCGCGGATGATCGCGAAGAGATCCTGCGTGATGAGCGGGGCGAGACCGAGCGACGGCTCGTCCAGCATCAGAAATCTTGGGCTGCGCCATCAGCCCGCGTCCGACGGCCAGCATTTGCTGCTCGCCACCGGACAACGACCATCCATACGAGGCGATGCGCTCCTTGAGGCGCGGGAAATAGGTCAGCGCTTCCTCGATGCCCTGCCGGATGCTGGCGGACCGGCGACCGACGGCGGCGCCGCCGACCTCGAGGTTCTCGCGCACCGTCATGCCGGGAAAGATGCGCCGGCCTTCGGGCACGTGCACGATGCCGCGCCGGACGATCTCTTCGGGCTCGAGCCGGTCGATGCGCTCGCCCAGGAAAGAGATGGCCCCGCTCCGCTGCACGACGCCGGAGATGGCGCGCAGCAGCGTGCTCTTGCCGGCGCCGTTGGCGCCGACGAGAACGACGATCTCGCCCTGCTCGACGTGCAGCGCGGCTTCGTGCAGCGACTTCATCGGCCCGTAGAAGGCTGAGACGGATTCCAGCTTGAGCATCGCGGTCATATCGGATCGCCCTCGCCGAGATAGGCCTTGATGACCTCCGGATTAGCCTGCACCTCAGCCGTACGACCGGTCGTCACGAGACGCCCGAAATTGATGACGGATACGGTCTGCGACACCGACATCAGAAGTTTCATGTCGTGCTCGACCAACAGCATCGTCGCGCCGAACACGTCGCAGATGCGCGTCAGGATCTGGCCCAGCTCTTTCTTCTCCGAGCTGTTGAGACCCGCAGCCGGCTCGTCGAGCAGCATTAACTTGGCCTCGCTGGCGAGCACGCGCGCGATCTCGACCAGGCGCTGATGCCCATAAGGCAGGTTCTTCGGATGCTCATTCGCGCAATTCTCGATACCCATGAAGCGGAGGGCCTCGTTGGCCTTCGATTTGGCCTCTTCGACCTCGGTGCGCACCAGCCTGCTGTTGAACATGATGCCCAGCAGCGAGCCCCGCTGCATCGCAACACGGCCAAGCACGACGTTCTGCAATACTGTCAACGTCGGAAACAGCCGGATGTTCTGGAACGTCCGCCCAATACCAACACGCGAGCGCTCGTGGGGCATCAGGCGGGTCACTTCGGTGCCGTTTAACGTAATAGAACCGCTCGATGGACGATAGATGCCGCTGATGAGATTGAGGATCGTCGATTTTCCCGAGCCGTTCGGCCCGATCAAGCCATGCACGCCGCCGCGATGGACCTCGATGTTGAGCGCGTCGACCGCTGTCAGGCCACCGAAGCGCTTGGTGATGTTCTTGATCGCGAGCACAGTCATGACTGAACGGCCCCCACCTGCTTCGCCGGAACTGGCGGCCGCCGGCGCAAGAACGAGAACTCCTCCAGCCTGACCACCAGGCCATTCGGGGCGAGCCACAGCGTCAGGAGCAGCAGCACGCCGTAGAAGGTCGGATACCAGTCCTTGAGATCGCGCAGGAGCTCCGGCAGCGCGGTCAGCACGACCGCGCCAATGATGACGCCAACGATGGAGCGCTTGCCGCCGATCACGACCATGGATGCACCGTCGGGATCCCTCACCGCAAGGCGGTTGAGCCGCTGGATCACGTCTTTTCAAGTAACTCTCCTATCGGAACCATGTCCATCGTGCTTTCGTTCGCGAGACGGTCAGCGGCACCGGTTAGAAGGCGTCAGGTATGCTTCAGGCCGGGTATCGCTGGGAATTGCGCGCGGCCTTGCGCAAGGGTACCGCAGGGCTGTTGCTCCTCGTCACCGCCGTCGCGATATCAGGTTCGGCCCAGGGCCAGCGTCTCGACGGCTTCAACGTGGTCGCGACGCCGGACCATCCGTTCGGCAGTCCATCCGCTGAGCGTGCGCTGAGCACAGCGCGTGCTCTGGGCGCGACCACGATCGCCATCATTCCGTTCCTGTGGCAGGCGAGCCCGTCGATCCCGAGATCGGGTCGGGCAGCGACATGTCCGACGAGGCGTTGCGCACAGCGATCCGACAGGCCCATCGGCTCGGCTTCTCGGTCGTGGTGAAGCCGCACGTCTGGGTGCCCGAAAGCTGGGCCGGCGCGATCGAGCCCGGATCGGAACAGTCCTGGCGCATCTGGTTCGCCCGCTATCGCAGCGAGCTCGAACGCATCGCCCGGATCGCCGCCGAGGAAGGCGCCGAAGCTCTTGCGATCGGCACCGAACTTGCCAAGACCACTCAACGTCCGGAATGGAACGAACTGATCGCAACGGCGCGCGCCGCGTTTCCGCGGACGCTGTTCTACATCGCCCACAATGCGGAGGAAGCCGAAGCTCGTGCCGTTCTGGCCGCAGCTCGACGCCATCGGCGTGTCGCTCTATCCGCCGCTCGGCGCCGATGACGACCACGCCGGACGACTTGCCGTGATGCGGGCGTTGCCGGGCGTCTCGACGCACTGTCGAGCCGGTCGAACAAGCCCATCGTGGTCGGCGAAATCGGATTGCGCTCCGCCAAAGGCGCGGCCGCCAAGCCATGGGAGAGCGCCGAAGAACGCGCGGCGCCCGCCGATCCGCAACTGCAGGCCGACGTGCTCGCCGATTGGCTCACCGTTCTCGACCGACCATCGATCCACGGCGTGCTGATCTGGCGCTGGTTCACCGATCCCGCGGCGGGCGGACCGGCCGACACCGATTTCACGGTGCAGGGCAAGCCGGCGGAAGCGGTGCTGTCGTGCGCCTGGACGGCCGCCTGCGCCAGCCCTGATCAGAATTTGTACCAGGCGCCGACCACGAGGCCATTTTCCTGCAGCGCGTTGCGTCCCCAATAGGTCGAGTAGCCACCGAGCTGCAACGACAGCGAAGGCGTCAGCGCATAGACCGCGCTGAGCTGCAGCTTGTGATAGGCGAAGCTCCCATAACCCCAGGTTCCCGCGCCTTCCGAGATCACGTTGAACGACTGCACGAGCACCAGCCACCGTTCGGCCGGCCGAATGCCGAACGTGATGTCGGTGCGGAATTCGTCAGGCGGCCCCCCGAGCCGAAACCGCTGCGCCACCTGAACGTCGACGAAGGACGGCATCGTGCCGGCCTTGAAGCTGTAGCCGAACAGGCCGCGGACATCGATCTCGGGATCGGTGTAGCCGATCGCCGCCACATTGGACTTGTCGGACGTGCCGGGAATCCGAAACGTCGTCTGCGCCGATATCACCCAGGAGATTCGCTGACCAATTCACGCCCCTCGCCGATGTCGGTGTAGCCGAGGCCCGTGCGCGTGGCACTATAGGGCTCACCGATATCGACATGCTGCAGCGACGGCGCCAGCATGGCGGTGAACCAGTTGGTGACGCCGTATTCGAGCAGGGCCTGCGCTTCGTCCTTGCTGTAGCGCGGGATCGGTTGCAGCGTACTGCCGCTGTCGAATGCATTGCTTGCCTGCATGCGGTCGCGGTCACGATCAGTCGCCCTGTCCCGCTCGAGCGTCCAGGCCCGGCAAGCGCCGCGATCGAATGACCCATCAGGCCCGTTGCGACGATGAGTCCCAGGCCAGCACGCTTCGTCATTTGATGCTCCGATTGAAACGCGGCTGCCCGACGGCGCACGAAACCGGGAACGTAATGCTAGGCATATTCGGGCATGACGCGGTTGCCGCCGGCCGCCGTGACCCGCGGGATCGCCGAGATCGCGCGCGTCAGAAGATGGACGCGATCGATCCGGCACGGTCGACTCTGCCGGTCACCACCGCGACGCTGGCGGTGACGTGGTTCGCGGCGATCAATTCCGGATTGGCGATGCCCGAGGTCGAAACCGACGCGCGTAGCGCTTCGGCCAATTTCAGGGCCGGCTCGGATTGCATCTCGGGGGCGACCAGCACGATCACGCCGCCGCGATAGGCGGCCGCAACCACGCCGACGGTCGCCGCTGTCGTCCGCACCGCGCGGGCGACCTGCCTCACGATGGCCGCCGCCACCTCATCGCCCTGCGCCGCACGATAGGCGTCGAGCCGATCGATCGCGAGCGCGATGACGGAGGTGTCGCCGTTCGGGCCGAAATGGGTGCCGTGGCCAGATAGGCCTCCGCCACCTCGCCGGTGAACAGACCGGTCGCCTCGTCGATCCAGTGCGACGCGCGGCGGCTGCCCGAGGTCGACATGAACTGCAGACAGCTCCCGCTCGCGCGCCTGGCGCCGGTCGAGTTCGGACTTGAGCTTGAGCGCCGAGCGAACGCGTGCCAGCAAGCTCGATGCGGTTGAGCGGCTTGGTGATGTAGTCGGTAGCGCCTGCCACGAACGCGTTGGCCAGGCTGTCCATGTCGGCGAGCGACGTCACCATGATGATGGGCACGTCGGAATAGCGCTGGTCGCTGCGGATACGCGCGCAGGCCTCGATGCCGTCGATGTCCGGCATCACGATGTCGAGCAGGATCAGATCGACCGCCGGCGGCTGCGCGCGTCACTGGCCCGCCGATCGTCAAGAAAACGGTAGGCCTCGGCGGCCGATCCCACGGCGCTGACATCTTCGTAGCCTGCGGCGAGCAAGCATCGCTTCGGCGATGTCACGCCCGTCCTCGGAGTCGTCGACGATCAGAATACGCATGGTTGAACTCCGTTCACTCGAATCACCCGGATCGTTTGAATACGCAGCGCCGATTGCCGCGCACCGCTGTCAGTTTCGTGCGAACAGTCTCCAGTTCGCATTGTCGTAGATCAGGCGGTAGCCAGGCGGCCCCGCCGCGGTAGAGCAGCGGAAATGCCTTGTTCAGCCGATCCTGCGCTCCGATTCCGATCTGCGGATCCGGAACGGCGACGAACGGCGTATCGATACGGGAAAACAGCACGCCGAGCGTGAACGCCTCGTCGGACGGCGACAGCAGCCCGCGGGCGCGCCCGCGGCCGAGCACGATCGCCGGTGCATTGAACGTATCGACCAGTACGCCGTCGTGTCCGACCGTCGCGCTTGCCGAGGTTGATTGCGGCAACGCGTTCCATGTCGACGTTGCGGCCCTTGAGTGCGAGCGTACATTCGTCGAGCCGCGTGGATCGACAATCACAAGGCCGGCAATTCCGCCGAACCAGCCGAAAACGAGCAAAGGCAGTACCACCGCGAGCCGTTCGCGTACGAGCGGTACGTGAGTGATGAGAAGCGCCGCGAGGATCGGCGGCATGACCGCGAACGGCGCCGGATCGCCGAACGATCCGGAGAGTACCGTGAGGCCGGCCGCAACCGCCGTCATGGCGATGATCACCAGCGCGGGGGCGACCAGCGGCCGGCGTCCCCACAACCAGATGATCGAGACAGGAACGATCGGCGCGGCGAGCAGCAGTGCGATAACGACCGCGATTGCGGCGTCAAGCGAAAGTGAGCCGGTCAGCCCGCGGCCGAACAGGTCGGAGAACCCGACCTCCCAGTTGGCGATGCCCTCGGCCGGCGACATCAGGAAGCTCCAGCCGCTGCCGGGAAACACCCACGACATATAGGAAAATGCCGCGACGCAGAACGCGGTGGGAAACATCAGCGTCAGCACGAGGTTGAATATCCGAGCTGGACAGCAGTTCGGGGCGTACTGAAAACGCGAGCAGCGGAAGTGCCGCGCAGGCCATTGCGGCACCCATCGGATGCGAGAAGGCAAGACCGAGAAGCGACAGCGCCACTGCCATCACTTCGGGCACAGCACTGCGAATGCGAAGATCGAACAGAGCACCGCCCAGAAGGAACAGAAAGACGGTGAAGATCATTTCCGCAGGGCCAGCGATTGCCGCACGCAGCACCGCCGGATGCAGCACGATCAGAAGAACCATCAGCGGGCCGACGACCAGCGGCATGCCGATGCGGCGAAACGAAACGAACATTGCGCCGGCGAGCAACGCGAGTACACCGGCGGTGAGCAGAACCGGCGTCGGCGTCCCGGCGGGTGTTACAAACTCCAGAAACGACGTGGCCAGAAACGGAAGCGTCGGGTATGCCGCCAGGAGGCGCCCGATCGGCATCTGGCCCTCGCCAGCCGCAATCGCGCTCGCCCACAATGTGACGGCATCGTCTGGAACGAGCCCGGCCCTCGTGGCGCTCCTTGAGGCCGCGAACACTGCGGCGAAGGCGACCAGCATGACGGCTGCGACGGAGATCACGCGCCTCATGGGGCAACCTGCTGGGCCTGCGCCAGTTCCCGGGCGACGTGTTTGGAAACGCCATGCTGGGTCTTCTCCCAGTAGAAGGGATTGCGCAGCAGCTGCCAGAGGCCCTTGTAGGTGGCGACCGAGATCATCACCCAATAGCCGAACGAGGTCAGGCTGAACGGAACGAGATCGAGCCATCCGCGCCGGATCGGCGCCAGCATATTGAGGAAGACGAGGGCGCCGTTGCCCGCGAGCAAGTTGAACAGGCTCGAGAAAAGCAGCGGCTCGGGAAACACCGCTTCGAAGCCGCTGAACGCGGCGACCAGCCAGCCGATATAGAGTAGCCAGAAAAGCGGATTGAGCAGGCCGGACAGCACCGTGCCGCCGATGAAGAAGACGAATCCGACAAAGCCGAGCGGCCCGATCGTGCGCATCAGGTGCAGCGGACGACGGGTGTGGACCAGGAATGTCTGCATGTACCCCTTCATCCAGCGAGAGCGCTGCCGGATCCAGTTGCCGGCGTGGCAACTCGCTTCCTCGAAAGTGGTGGAGTCGACAACACCGACGCGATAGCCCTTCTGGGTCAGGCGGACGCCGAGATCCGCATCCTCGGTCACGTTGAAGGGATCCCAAGCGTGCAGTTCGCGCAGCACCTCGATCCTGAAGTGATTCGACGTGCCGCCCAGCGGAATCGGAACGTTAAGTCGTTCCAGACCCGGCAGCATCTGGTCGAACCAGAGCGCGTAATCGAGCGTGAACATCCGGGTCAGCCAGTTCTCGTACGAATTGAAATAGCTGAGACGGCATTGCAGGCACGCGGTGTTGGGCGCCGACCGCCGAAACGTCGCGACCACCTTGCGGAGCTGGTCCGGCTCCGGCCGGTCCTCGGCGTCGTAGATCACGAGGAAATCGCCGCGTGCGAACTGCAGCGCAAAATTGCAGGCCTTTGGCTTGGTCTGCGGATGCGACGGAGGCACACGGATGATTTCGAACACGCCCTCGAGGCCGAGTTTGCTCGCCACCTCGATGGTTTCGACGTCGCTCGCCTCGAGTACCAGCTTGATGTCGAGCTTGCCGAGGGGGTAGTCGAGTTCGCGGAGCGACCGGGCCAGCAGCGGCAGCATCGCCGGCTCCTTGTACATCGGCACCAGTACGGTAAAGACCGGCAGTTCGGCGTCGCTGAGCGCGCGCGCCTCGATGGCGACGACTTCGTCCGTGTCGGCGGAACGGGCCCCGCCAACCAGTACGAGCAGTCCTTTGAACGCGAAATTTCCGAGATAGAACACGCTCATCATCACATTGAGTGCGATGAGCGTTTTGATCGGGGCCAGCGCCAACCCGGTCAACAGGATGCTCAGCAGGACGTAGCCAAAGATGACCTGCGACGGCGTAAACACCTGCTTGGCCGACAGTTCAGGATTGAGTTCGGCCAATTCGTAGACGGCACGATGCGACAATGCGTCGGCGAACGCGCTCTGCACCGCCCACACGATGTCAAATTTCGACGCCACCACGAAGGCAATATTTGTACCCCAGCGCTCGCGGGCGAATAACAGGGTCTCGGGACCCGGCTCGGCGGTCGCGATCACGATCTGCCCATCGCGGTGCTTCCAGGGCATCGTCAACTTGCGGGCGTAGGTGTCGGCCTCTCCAGCGGACAGAAGGGTAATGTCGGGCGCATCGCGGATCAGATCCACGAAAGGCAGCTCGTAGTGAAACGCTACGGCGCGGTAATAGACCGCGGGCTCCACCCAGTTGCGCGACAGCAGGGCATCGCCCAGACTCACATGCCACGTCTGCGCCAGCCCTGTCGCCTCGTCGAGTTGGGGCAGACTGAGAATCCGGCGGGCGACAAGCAGGTCGCCCAGCGCTCGATCGGAGGACGACAGGGCTTGCATCGGCTCTACTCGCCGGTCGCAGCGCGGCGGCGATTGAACCGTTGCAGTACGAACAGCAACACGAACGTCATGATCGCCCAGATGCCGCCGACGATCCACGAGCGAAAGCGATCGAGTTTGCCAAACCACGACTGATTATCGGCGTAAGCGATCCTCAGCAGAGTGTCGCGCTCGGTGGAAAGCGCAAGGGCGATACCCGACTTGTCGAGGAATGCCACGTCACCTCGATCCAGATTAATAGCCGGCGGAGCCGGCAGCGAACCGTCGCTACTCAGGGGCTTGATCCACAAGCCCGGATAGCCGTTCGACGTCACGATCTGCGCGACGGCGCCCGTGGTGAGCCCGCCGACGTCCAACAGCGTCAGGCCGTTGCGATCGGTGACGGCAACCCTGCCGCGGTCAAACCGCATGCGCTGTTCCGCGCCCGCGGGTGGCACGCCGCTGACGGCGATAAACGGCCCACCGGGCGAGAACGGGCTCTCCGCCCCGACATATTTCACGACGATAGGCGCGGTCTCCTTTGACAGCCCGACAAGAATATCCGCCAGCGCAGTGAGTATCCCGAGCGGCCGGGCCGACGTCGATGGCGGCACCAGGATTTCGACGCCGTTCGCCCACAACGTTGCAAGATCGGAGAAGTCCCGCGCCACCGGATCCGCGGCCGACAGGATAACGGAACTCGAGCTGAGCATCTGGGCCGGGAAGCCCTGCGGCTCGGACCGGCAATCGCCTTGCAAGCTGCGGCGCTGTATCACGGTCCGGATATTGGCAACCGAGCCGACCAGTCCTTCAGGCAGCGGCAAATCGAGCCGCGTCAGCTCGCCGATCGCCGCGACCGTGCTGGCGAGCAGGCGCTCGTTGACAAACACGCTGACGACGGCTTTCTCGCCGGACCCATCGGGGGCAACCATGAAATCGAGAGCAAGGCGCGACGGCTTGGTTCCGCTGGGCAACGCGTTGCTGGGAATCGAGACCGCGATATCCGCACGGCCAAATACTTCCGCCGGCGCGGGCGCGAGACCAAGGGAGTCGAAGCTGACGCGGCCAACCGGCCCCTTAGGTGCGGCGAGCGGACCGACCGAGGCCGATGATGTATCGCGCAGGACCAGCAGCGAAGCGTTGTCGAGCAGGCGTCCCAGATGCGCCGACGCCGAATCGCTGACGAGCAAAATAGGGACGCCGCCGATGCGCGCGGTCGCGAGCGTGCTGTCGATGGTGGCGGGTCCGGTCGCGCTCGCCAGCGTGGCGACCGGAGCGTCAAGACGGTTTGCAATTCTGCCGAATGCGCCGACCACGACCAGGCCCCGGCTCCAGCGTCGCTTGTCGTAGCCATCGACCATTTCGGGCATCGCATCCAGCCCTTGATAGAAGGTAACCTGTCGCCCGGTTGCAGTCAGCGAACGAGCGAGTGTCAGCGCCGCGGCGATATCCGCCGCCGGCGGCACCGGGTTGGAAAGGAGAATGGCGACGTTTTTCGGCATTAGCGCGGCCGTCGCCGGGATGTTCGGCTCACCCGTAGTGCCGATTTCGAATTCGACCGCAGAGTCCGCCCTCACCGTCATGCTGTCGCCGACATAGCGGACGTCGATGCAGCGGTCTTGCGTCGCCGCCCCCGAGTACAGGAATGAGAGTTTCAGGAAACCCTGGAGCGGCGAAGCGTTCGCAATCGGGATACGGACGGTGCGGCCTGTGCTCTTGCCATCGAGGGCAAGTGCTGCGACGGAGCGGTCGTTGACGAGTATCTCAAGACTGCGCCGCGCATCGTGGGCGCTGATGTCGTCATAGACCAGAACAAGATCGGCGAGGTTCAGCACGATACCCTGCGGCACCGGCACGTAGACCTCGCGACGGCCGCCGAGATTGGAGAGCCGGAACCCGCCCGGAAATCCAACGCTTGCGAAGGGTACGCCGACCAACAGCGTTTTCGGGGACGCTGGTGGCGTGACGCCCTGCGGCGCCGCAGTCACGACCGCGGCGCGCTGCACTTGCGGAGAGATTCTTTGCGGCTCGAGTGGCGGCGCTGTCAGCAGCTGACGTTGCTGGGCATCGGCGGGCAAGGCAAGCGCAGCCAGAAACATCGCGAGCGAAACGCGGCCAATCAAGAATATCACGGTGCTGACCTCTGATTTGATTCGGTTGAATGTGTTTCGTTCAGCGCCGCGATCCGCAGCGATTCGAGCCCGTTCGTCAGCAACGTCAGCTCATCCGTTGACAGACCGCGTTGCGCACGGAAAGGCCCAACCAGAATGTCGGCGCACATCCGCGCCTCCCGGCCGGTGGCCTCAAAACCAAGGGTCGGTCCAATGCCGCTGACATCGTGAAACCAGCGATACGCAGTCGCTACGGCATTTACGGCGTCGTTTCCGCCGCCGGTCATCTGCGGCAAGGCGGCGCCGGTTTGCTGAATCCTGTCGGCAAGCTTGAGCGCAACGCGAGCGCGGATCTTGTCGATACGCGCCGCGAACTGCGTCTCTGCATTGGTGGTTTTGGTGCCTGTTTCGACCATTGCCCAACCTGGCACGCGAGAATTAATAATTCTTGAAATCAAAAGTAATTACGAAGTACTCATGGAGTTAATACAGTAATTTTCGACGTTATCTAAGTATATGTAGATCTACTTACATGGAGAGTACTACGTAAGTAACCTTACGTGCGTCGGCGTCTAACCCGATGGTTTGGAAACGAACGGCATGGTGCGCGCTCGGCGACGCTTTGAATCCATGCGGCGAGCACCGAATGTGCCTCTATCGACGTGCCGGGAGTTGCTCGGATGACATCGATTCCGCCGGGTGCAATTGCCGATGCGGCTCGCCAGGACAAACGCCGGCCGCAAGGGTGAGATCGTGGACAACATCCGCGCATCGCGCCAGAACTGTTTCGAGTTCAGTAATCTGAATAGCGGCGCGCATCGATAACATGCAAGCTGTGGCATTTCCGCATATTTCCCCGGCATCTATCGCCCTGCCGATAGCGCTCAGGTTTCGTGACTGTTGCGGCAACGCGCCTTTCTTGCCGGCGCCATGATCCGAACGCTGTCGGTTGGTATCCCGGCCTGGACGAGAAATCCAAATACACGGCCGCGGCCCGCCGCTCATCCGCCGTCCCGCTCAGGGCTTTGATGGCTGAGACAGATTTCCGATCGCGGTTGTTACGGCCACCTTGTTCTTGAGCGCCCGCCTCCGCAACGTGGCCGTCGGTTTACGCAGCGCACCGAGAAGCGACCGATGAGCCAATTCGTCTGTTGCTTGCTGTTCGCCGCATGTGGTCGGCACTGGCTTTGTCATGGCGCACACAGTCTCATTTGCTCGGGTTGCCGGCAGGAAACACCACCATGCGCTGGCTCCAAACAATAAGCAGTTCAATAAAGACCTCAAGGTGCGCTTTTTTCATGAGCGCGAGCAGATCGGGCAAAGGTTGAACTGCAAGCGATGCTGGCCCGAACCTTTACACGTTTCACTGGCGAGGTTCCTACTCGCACCATGCGTACCGCGAGCAACAGTTCAGCAACAGATTGGTCACCAGTGAAAGGAAAAGAGATCATGGCCTGGATGCGGACCCCGGCGATGCCGGTGCCGACGGGACCTATGGGACCGTACGTACTAATACTAACGGAACAACTGTTGGTGAAATGGTGCCCCGAACCGAGAAGGCGGCTAACTGAGGCGACCTTTACATGACCGGGACATTGCAGGACCTGCATTTCAGTTCGCTGCCGAATTGCCCTTCAATTACCTCGAAGCATGCCGGGACCAGGTCGAAGCTGATCCTGAACAAGTCTATTTCCGAGAACTCGGCCTGGCCGCTCATCCCGCAGCGAGGACACCTGAGGTATTCAACCCATGAACTGCAGTCAGCCATTCCCCAATATGCACGCTTGTTCGCTTCGCGACGATTAAACTATTTCGTTGCTTGTGATGGTATCATTTCGAAGCGGTCGCATTTGATGCATCGGAAGATTTGGCCGGCAAATCCCCCTAATCCGGGCTGAAGAATTGCTGGCTCCATCGAAGCTCCACAATGGGAGCAGCGACGGCGCTCTACACTGGGATTGGAAAGCAGCATACTGGTTAATACTTGTTGCGCGCAAAAGTTGCATAAGAATGTAAGGAAACGACATAATTCGACTCGGCCCATGGCGCTGAGTCAAGTGGGACTAGCCCCGGGCGCGCCGGCCGTTGAATGATCCATCCCGCCGGGGCCGCCCCGCCGATGTAAGCTTGATGGGCTTCCGAATATATTTCCCGAGGTCATGCAGCGAACCGGCCAGCGCCGCCGCCTTGGCAGCACCGAACTTATCAGCGAGCGCCGCTGCTTTCAGCCCGGTTGCCGAAGATGGTCATCGAGCGGCTGCCAATCCGAACGGTCAGCTCGTTCTGTCGAATGTGCGTAATACAAATGGCACTCCAAAAGCGGCGCTCAAAAAAGCAATGTTTATAAACTCATTGGCATCCAAGGACATCGCCAGCGCCGATCAAACGTGTCCCGCAAACGCCGCCCGTCCGACACGAACCGCACCAGAGTTGCGAAATCGACATGCTATATAAAAATCTGGGGTTGCTTTTCCGATGAGTACGCCTCCAATTCCGACGCCCTTCGAGAAAAACTCGACGGAAGCCATATCAACTGCCAGCCCTACCGCTCAGTCGTGATCGAACCGGTCTCCGCCAATCGTCTCCACGAAAACGGGAATTTCTGCGGTTTGGGCTGGAGACTTTCGGCAAATTCTCGCCAAGGTTGCCGATACCGAGAGACCGGAGACTTGAGACAACCGCACCAAAAGCCCATAATGCGGACTTTCAACCAATATGAGCTCACTCTCTCTGGTTGAGCGACTGGCTGGCTGGGGCGGGAGGGATCGAACCTCCGAATGGCGGAATCAAAATCCGCTGCCTTACCGCTTGGCTACGCCCCAACTGGCCGGGAACCGGGAGGATCGACCCGATCGTCTCCGGCAACGCCGGTCTATAGGGGGAGTTGCGCCATTTCAACAGGCCGGAAGCCTGAATTTCGACCCCGATCCGGCCTGCCACGCCACCCTTTATGATCCGGCCACACCACACCCTAATATAGAGTGTCCCCGGCACGGCCTCCGGCCGCCTTTTGGCGCCCCTGCGGGCTGCCCGATACCGCCGATCTGAGAGTTGAGAGAACCCCGGTTTCGTGGGAAGACGGCAGCCTCTTTTGCAGCCAAAGCGAGTTTCGTCATGACCTACCGCGCGCCGATCAATGACATCCTGCTCGCCCTCAACCACGGCGCCGGCCTGCAGGCCGCCGTGAAGGCCGGCCATTACGGCGATTTCGACGGCGACATCACCGCCGCCGTGCTGGAGGAAGCCGGCAAGTTCGCCGGCGACGTGCTGGCTCCGCTCAACAAGGTAGGCGACGAACACGGCATCAAGCTCGAAGCCAACAAGGTCACCACCGCGCCCGGCTGGCCGGATGCGTATCAGCGCTGGACGGCGGCGGGCTGGAACGCCGTGTCGGGGCCGGAAGCCTTCGGCGGCCAGGGCCTGCCGCTCGCGATCAACGCGGCCTGCACCGAAATCTGGAGCGCATCGAACATTGCATTCGGCCTCTGCCCGCTGCTGACGCTCTCGGCGATCGAGGCGCTTGACGCCCATGGCAGCGATGAGCTGAAGCGCATCTACCTGGAGAAGCTGGTCTCCGGCGAATGGACCGGCACCATGCAGCTCACCGAACCACAAGCGGGTTCCGACGTCGGCGCGCTGCGCACCCGCGCCGAGCGTGCCCCTGACGGCACCTACCGCATCAAGGGCACCAAGATCTTCATCACCTATGGCGACCACGACATGACCGACAACATCGTTCATTTCGTGCTGGCCCGCCTGCCCGACGCGCCCGCGGGCACCAAGGGAATTTCGCTGTTCCTGATCCCGAAATTCCTGGTCAACGCCGACGGTTCGCTCGGCGCCCGCAACGACATCTATCCGTCCGGCGTCGAACACAAGCTTGGCATGCACGCCTCCCCCACCTGCACCATGACCATGGGCGACAATGGCGGCGCGATCGGTTACCTGATCGGCGAGGAAAACCGTGGCATGCTCTGCATGTTCACGATGATGAACCAGGCCCGCCTCGGCGTCGGCCTCGAAGGCGTCGGCATCGCCGACCGCGCCTATCAGCAGGCGCTGGCCTTCGCGCAGGAGCGCAAGCAGGGCCGCGGCGTCGGCAAGAAGGGCGACGGCATGGATGCCATCATCGTGCATCCCGACGTCAAGCGCATGCTGCTGCAGATGCGCAGCCTGACGGCGGCCGCCCGCTCGATCTGCTATGCCACCGCGGTCGCGCTCGACGTGTCGGTCCGCGCCAAGGACGCCAAGGTGCGCGCCGACGCCGCCGCCCGCGGCGCCTTGCTGACGCCGATCGCAAAGGCGTTCTCCACCGACATCGGCAATGAGGTGACCTATCTCGGCGTGCAGATCCATGGCGGCATGGGCTTCATCGAGGAGACCGGCGCCGCCCAGCACTACCGCGACGCGCGCATCACTTCGATCTATGAGGGCACCAACGGCATCCAGTCGATCGACCTCGTGACGCGCAAGCTTGCGGCCAATGGCGGCGCCTCGGTTTGGGCGCTGCTGGAGGAGCTCAACGGCATCGTCAAGCAGGTCGAAGCCTCGAACGATCCCGCCTTCGGCACCACCGGCGCCAAGCTCCGCGATGGGCTCGGCTCGCTGGAGCGCGCCAGCAAGTGGCTGCTGGAGCGCGTCGGCTCGGCGCCGAACGACGCGCTGGCCGGCGCCACGCCCTACCTGCGCCTGTTCGGCTCGACGCTCGGCGGCTGCATGCTGGCGGGCGAAGCGCTCGCCGCCAAGGGCAATGGCGAAGCCGGCGGCGATCCGCAGCGTTACGTGACACTGGCGCGGTTCTTTGCCGAGAACATCACCGTGCAGGCGGGTTCGCTCGAGAAGACGGTGACGGACAGCGCCGATGCCGTGAACGGCGCGGACGCGGTGCTGCTGGGGTAACGACTCCAGTGCTGACCTGACAAACACGTTCTTCAATCCAATGCGCGTTCCACGCGCAACAAGACTGCGCAGGAGCCACCGTCCCGATGTTTGATTTCGATCGCATAATTGACCGCCGCGGCACGCACGCGTCGAAGTGGGACATGATGGCAAAGCTTTCCGGGATCACCGCGGCGGACGGGATCCCGATGTGGGTCGCCGACATGGATTTCGCGGCGCCTCCAGGCGTGACGGAAGCACTCACCGAAGTCGTAAATCGCGCTGTCCATGGCTATTACGCGGACACTGGCAGCTGGGCGACCGCGCTTACCGAATGGATGGCGCGACGGCATGGCCTGTCGATCGACCCGGCCTGGGTAAGCCCGACGCCCGGCGTCGTCTCGGGACTGGGTCTCATTCTTCAAGCCGTCACCGAGCCCGGCGACGAGGTCGTGGTCTTTCCGCCCGCCTACCATGCTTTCCGAAAGATCATTCTCGCCAATGATCGACGCATCCTCGACGCGCAACTGTCGCTGCGTCAGGGCCGCTACACGATGGACCTCGATGCGCTCGCCGCAAAACTCACGCCACGCACGAAAATCGTCTTCTTCTGCAGCCCGCATAATCCGGGCGGCACCGTCTGGTCGGTCGAGGAGATCCGCGCGCTCGCCACCTTCTGCGCCGAACGCAATTTGATTCTGGTTTCTGACGAGATCCACTGTGACCTGATTCTGGGCGGCGTCAGGCATACGCCGACGATTACGGCTGCGCCCGAAATCGCCGATCGCCTGATCACCTGTGTCGCCGCGACCAAGACCTTCAATCTCGCCGGCGCCCATTACGGCGCATGCTTCACGTCCAACCCGTCGTTGAAAGCAAAGCTCGACGCGCGGATCGCGGCGAGCGGGCTTGGCTCCTACAACGCCTTCGGCATGATCGCCACTGAAGCCGCGTGGCGAACCGGAGAGAGCTGGCTCGATGCACTGCTGCCATACCTCACCAGCAACCGCGACATGCTCGACAGCAGGATCGAACGCGCGGCGCCCGGGGCACGCTCGATGCGGCTCGATGCGACCTATCTGGCGTGGGTCGATTTCTCCGGCACCGGATTGCCGGCCAAGGACGTCGCGGCAAGGGTCAGGGAACGCGCGCGCATCTTTGCAAGCCCCGGCGAGCAATTCGGCCCCGGCGGCGAAACCTGGCTGCGCTTCAATTTCGCCACGCCGCGTCCGATCCTCGAACAGGCGCTTGACCGCCTGGACGACGCGTTCAAGGACCTCCGAACGTAAATTCAGGACGCGTAACTCCGTCAATAGAGAAAGGCAGGCGCGTCCCACGGAATTGTCATACCCCGCGCATGCGGGGTATCCCGTACGCGCGGTCTATCGTTTCAATCATTAGCGTCTCTGGAATACTGGATCGTCCGCCGGAGCCTGTCATCGGGCGCGCATTCGCGCGACCCGTTGGCGGACGATGACAACTGAACGTGACTCTGCGTTCTCGCGGCGCGTTACGCCCGAGGCTTGCTGGAAAACTTCCGTCCTCCCCAAAGGGAGCAGGGAATGCCGGGTGCACGCTGCACCCGCGGTCTCGTGTGCAAACAGTGCGCAAAAAAACGCACACGAGCATACAGGTACAGTCGGAACACTCCGGCATTCCCTGCGCAATGGCTTGACGGCTTATGCCGTGATCTCCTCGGAGACGAATTCGTCTTGCCTCCGTCGCCGCCGGCTTGATGGCTGAATCGATCCGGTTGGATCAGACTTGCCACCGGCAGCTTGGCACCAGCAACGGGTGTCGGGACCACACGGTTTTGCCGTACGCTTCAGCGCCGTCGTCCTGCGCGCCGTGTGTCGCTCATGAGGTTCAACTCACCCTGCGACCACCTCTCGCGCCTGACGCTGCCGCGTCCACCGCATCCCATCCCGCGTCCGTGACGATCGCGAAACGCCCCTCACTCGGGTGGGACGGGGCGTATTAATAGCGATGATTTGCCCGACAGGCAGAGCGGAATATTTTCGCGCGCGGGACTGGACCGGGCAAATCGCATTGAATTGGCTTGAGAAATTAGCGTTCGCGCGCACCGTCCAAGGGCCGATCCCAATGACCGGGCCGCAACGTGGACAGTGAATCCGGTGCAGTGTTATCGGGCACATTCGCCTCTCGGCATGCCCGCTCCTGCTCACGCCAGAAATGGATCAGTCGTACGGATCAATGCCGCGACCAGGCAGCAGCAAGCCTCAGCCGGTATTCCTCACCGCGTCCGCCAGCATGGCGTAAAGCTCGCTCTTGGTGAATTCCTTCGGCTGCATTGCGGCCGACTTCGGCTTGGACTTCGACCTGGGCTTGAATACGACCCTGTCCACGGGACGGGCGCAGGCGGCAGCCAGCGCTGGCCTTCGCGTCGGCACCGCAACGATCTTGGGGCTTGCGGTTGGTGGCTTGCGACCCCGCCTCTGTCCCATGCGCTTCAGCTTCGCGCTCACTGCGTTGCGGCTGTAGCCGAGACGAGTTGCGATCTGGCCGGCGCTGTGACCATCAGCCCAGAGCTTCTTGAGCAGTGCTACGTCTTTCGCATCCCAACTCATGAAGATGCTTATACACCAAATGCCGACGACACGCGAGTCGTTGCGCGCTGATGCGTCGAGCGGTGGATATCTTCCTTAACGCAAGCGACGATGAACGACCGTTGCGCGGCTTTTAGTTCAGCGTCAGCGTCGCGAACCTGCCGCCGCTACGGTCAAGGCGATCGCCGCGGGATCGCAACACAAGACCATCAGGATGATCAGCCATCGAACCGCGGCTTCGGGCGCGGTACCGACCATCATCGCCAGATACTGGATCGGGCCCGCGGATGCTTCGATGCGGGTACGCTCGCCGACCAGTGCAGCGCGCTCCGCCTGCAGTCCGACCAGCGTTGCGGTTGCCGCCTGCCGCTTCGCATCGAGACCGTCCCGCGTCGCGCGTTCCTGCGTCGCGATGTTGATGGCCCGGGTTACCCGGCCGCGCCGCGTCGATTCATCGACGGCCCGATCGATCTGCGCGATGCGACCATCCAGGTCGGTGATGGCCGCTTTTTGCGCGGTGACGCGGGCATCGAGCGTTTCCATGCGCTCCACCACGCCGGAACGCGCCGAAGCGGCCACGCCGACATGCGCCTCGACCAGCTTGCCGAACACGCCGGCGGCATTGATGAGCGCGAGGCCGGCAACGAGGGCGACCATGACCGTGCGCATCTTCCAGCTAACCCGTAGCCAGTGCGCGGCCAGCCATCCCGCGATCACGAGCTTGCCGGCCTCCATCGTGGCGGCGAGCACCATGACCGCGACCGGCGCACCGGGAAATATCTCGGCCATGCCCGCAACCGAAAAATATGCCGCGACCGACGCCAAGGCGAGCGCGGCCGTAATTGCAAAGGCACGGCTGGTGCGGTCCCGGGCGATGGACACGACGGGGGCGGAAGCGACCGCCACCGGCGCGGGTAGTATCTCCCGCGCTTCATTGATCACGCCCGGCTCGGCTGCCTCGGCATGGGCCGCCCCCACCTCGCCCACCTCGATGATTGCAGTCTCGACCTTGGTATCCTCGGCCTTTGTGGCCTTCGGCTTTGCACTTCTGGTCCTTGCCGCCTTCGCCCTGGTAGCCTTCCCCTTCACAGCCTTTCCCCCGGCGGCGTTGGAGGCCGCGGAGTTGGCAACTTCCGAGCCGGTGGCGGCGGCGGATGGCTCGCCGCTGATGTTTTCCGCAGCTGGTGCCACCAATCTGGGCGCGCGATTCACGGCATTGGTCCAACCTTGCAGCAGACGGCTGCTGCTGACAGCGTCATTGGCGCCTTCAGTCAGTTCGGGCAACGAAATCGCCTGCGTGGTCGCGCGGCTGCTCATGCGATCCCCCATCTCACCAGGATGTAAGCCGGTTCTCCCCCGGCCGAATGCGGATGTGCGCGATGATCGCCGGCATCGACAGCGGCGTTTTCGACTTCCCCGCCAGCCGCAAGCTTCGACATCGCAAATCTCTGCTGGAACCCGCGATGCAATTATATCGCCACGGCGGACCGGTAGCTTCCTAACGATGTACCGGTCGGGAATTCGGACGACGGTTGTTGCACTAATGCCTCATCGCAGCGAGCGACCGGCCCAGTTCCACGCCGAGAATGCGTGGCGCAACGGTCGGAATGGGTCCGAAATGCGCTTCAACGTGCGTTGTCCACAACGCGCCCTCGCCGCGGTTCGGGCGCCGATTGCGGCGCGCCGGCGAATCACCCGTCGCTGCGGCGGGTAAATTCTGGACGCTGAAACATCCGTCAGGCGGATGAACCGGCCACGCTCGGCCTCAGCGACGTTCCTGCTGCTCGCGCAGCATCCTGAAATAATCTTCATCACGATCGTTGTTGTGCGCATCGTGATAACTCGTCTCGTTCATCCCGTAGCGCCAGTATCCGATCGCCAGATGCTGGCGCGCGTCGAGGCCGCGTTCGCCTCGCACATAGGCACGCAGCCGTCTCACGGTGGCGAACTCGCATCCGATCCAGGCAAAGACACGCACGCCCACCGGCCACGGCATCGCCCGAACGGCGTCGTGCAGCAGGTCGTTGCGGCCGGCCTCGCTGCCGTTGCGATGCAGCCAGGTAATGCCGACGTCGGCTTTGGTCTCGATAGGCTGCTCGTCGTCCGGCCCGGGTATTTCGAGGAAGGCGTGGCCGCGCGCATGCGCAGGCAGCCGCTCCACGATCCGCGCGATCGCGGGAACGGCGGTGTGATCGCCGGCAAGCAGATAGAAATCCGCTTCCCGGATCGTCAGCCCGCCCGGACCGCCGACGCCGAGCAAGTCGCCTGTGCGCGCCGCAGCCGCCCAGCGGGACGCAGACCCATGTTCACCGTGAAGGACGAAATCGATATCGATCTCGCCGTCGCCGGCGTTGTGACGCCGCAGGCTGTAGGTGCGGAGCGAAGGCCGTTCGGCCAGAGGCGGCCAGATCGCCTTGCCGTCCGGCCCCGCCATCGGCCATTTGGGCTCGGCTATGCCGGCCGGCGGGATCAGGAGCTTGAGGTTCGGCCCCTCACCGAACCCGGCGATCTCGTCGCCGCCAAGCGTGATCCGGCGCATGGAACGCGTGAGTTGTTGTGTGCGGATAACCTTCAGGATCCGGAAGTCGCGGTAACGGCGCGGCTTGTCCTGCTGATCCGGAACGGACGATATCGACGACATCCCTGCACTCCCTAAGCCGACAGACGGGATGGGTCCGGCGCCAGCAGACCTTCGATCGAAATGCCGGGACGTCCGTCACGTCCGATCTCGATCCGGGCCTCGACGCCGTAGACGCGGGCAATGATGTCGGCCGTGAGCGCCGCGGCCGGCGCTGCCGCGGCGACAACGGCGCCCTCGTCCAGCACGACCACGAAATCCGCCCATCGTGCAGCGAGGTTGAGATCGTGAAGCACCACGATGACGGTCCTGCCCTCCGACGCCAGTTGACGGAGCGTCGCCATGACCGAGATCTGGTGGCGCAGATCGAGCGCGCTGGTCGGCTCGTCGAGCAGGACCAGTCGCGGCTCGCGCACCAGCGCCTGCGCCAACCCGACAAGTTGCCGCTGCCCGCCCGAAAGCCGATCCAGTCCCTCCAGCGCCAGGCCGGCAATGCCGAGCCGATCCAGCGTGACCATCGCCGTGCGCGCCGCCGATCCCCCGATCAGGGCTTCGTCGGCAACCGCAGACGCCTTGAAAGCCGTGATGACGGATTCGACGACGGTGAGCGCAACGCCCTGCGGCAGCGACTGCGGCATGAAGGCTGCAATGCGGGCGCGATGCAGCATCGACAATTCAAGCAGGTCGGTATCGCCAAATCTCACGACACCGGTCGCCGGCAACAGACCGGCAAGCGCGAGCAGCAACGTGGATTTTCCGGCGGCGTTCGGACCGACAAAGGCGACGACCTGGCCGCCTTCGATGCACGGTAACGACAGATCGCGGATGACCGGCCGCCTCGGATAGCCCGCCGACACGTTCTCGATCCAAAGCGGGGATGCGTCCTTGTTCATGCCCGATCCCGCCGAAGGAGAATGAGGACGATGAAGAACGGCACGCCGATCAGCGACGTGACGAGGCCGATCGGCATGATGATGCCCGGCACGATCGTCTTCGCCGCGCACGACGCCAGCGACATGACCAGCGCCCCGGCAAACGCGCTCGCCGGAAGAAAGAAGCGATGGTCTTCGCCGATCATCAGCCGCGCGATATGCGGGCCGACCAGGCCGATGAAGGCAATGGTTCCCACGAACGAAACCGCCGCACCGGTGAGAATGCTGACCCGCAGCAGCGACATCAGCCGCAGGCGGCGGACATTGACGCCGAAGCTGCGCGCCCTGTCCTGCCCCAGCCGCAGCGCCGTCAACTGCCAGGACGAGGCCAGCGACAACGGGAGGATGATCAGGACGACGAGCCCCAAAATCTGGACGCTGGCGAGATTGGCGCGCGTCAGGCTGCCCAGCGTCCAGAACACCAGTTGCTGCAGCGCCTGCTCGCTGGCGATGAACTGCAGGATGGCGACCAGCGCATTGAAGGTGAAGAACAGCGCGATGCCGAACAGGACGTAGGCCTGCCCGTCATTGCCGCGCAGCTTGCCGAACACTTCCAGCAGCATCGCCGCGCCGAATGCGAAGACAAAGGCGTTGGTCGAGATGATCCAGGTCTTCGGCAGGCCGGGAATTCCGAGGCCGAGGACGATCGCGAACGCCGCGCCCAACGTGGCGGCTGACGATATGCCGAGGGTGAAGGGGCTTGCCATTGGATTGGCGAGGACGGTCTGCAGTTCGGCGCCGGCGACCGCCAGCGCCATGCCGACCAGCAGCGCCATCACCGCCTGCGGCACCCGTACTTCCCAGATGATCACTGCCGAGGACCTGCTGAGGCCGGCCGGGTTCAACAACCCGCCAAGCACATCCCATCCGGTCAAGGCGGATGCGCCGGTTCCGAGGTCGAGCTGGAAGGCGAGCGCCGCCATGACAAAGAGGAGGACAACCAACCCGACATGACGCCGCGTTCGGCGGGCGTGCCCCGCCAGCGCGGCGTTCGCGGTTGCCGTCAGTTCCTTCACGGCTTCCGCCCGCTGGTTTCGGTGCCTGTCAGACTTACCCAGAACGTGCCCTTGAGCGGGATCGGCAGAAATTTCTCGTTCACTTCGCGCAGGCTGGCGTCGGGATCGACATCCCCGAACATCGCAGGATGAAACCAGCGCGCCAGCGCTTCCACCGCGATCACATTGAGCGGGTTGTTGTTGAACAGGTGCCAGATTCCGTGAACGCGCCCGTGCTGCACGGCGGAGATGCCGGCAAGGACGGGATTCTTCACGACGGTGGCGAGCCTTTCGCGCGACACTTCGGGGTCGACGCCCGGCCCCATCACGAGCCCGCCGACCCCATCGAGGTGAATGCCGCCGGTGCCGACATAGACGTCGGGATTCCGGGTCATGACATATTCGGCGCTCAACTGGCCGACCGGCTGCTTCAGCACATCGACGGCGATGTTGTAGCCTCCGGCGGCATCGATGAAGGCGCCGATCGTCGCCCGACCGGGAGCGTTGCAGCAACCGTGCAGTCCGGCATGCGCATGCATGAGCACCGTCGGCAGCGCCGGCTTCGATTGTTCGAGGCGCATGCGAATACGGTCCATGCGCGACTGATAGAACGCGACGAATGCCTCGGCGCGCGCTTCCTGCCCGAGAAGGCGGCCGAGAAGCTGAATGCTCGGGACAGTGTTCTTCAGCGGCGACTCGACAAAATCGATGAACACCACCGGAATGCCGGCGGCTTCGAGCTTGCGGATCACCTCGCCCGACCTCGCCGAGGGTCCGTAGCCGCCGCTCAGGATGGCCACATCAGGATTGGACGCGAGCGCCTGCTCCACCGAGAACGTGTCCTCGCTTCCCCGTCCGACGATCGGCACACGGTCCAGCGCGGGAAATCGGCTGCGAAACTGGTCGTACAGCACCTTGTCCTGTCGTTGCAGGTCGGCCGGCCACGCCGCGAGAATCGATGCCGGGTCCGGATGCAACAGCGAAAGCGCCAGCAATTGCCGGCCCTCGCCGAGCACGATCCGTTTCACCGGTCGTGACAGGGTGACCTCACGGCCGGCAACGTCCTTTACCGTGATGGTTTCCTGCGCCTGGCAGGGAAACACGAACACTGCCGCAAGGACGAAGAAAAGCGAAAGGAATGTCGGGCTTCTCATGGGATGGGCCGGGTTCAGGACTGCGGGCCGAGCGCAAAGCTGACGGCGCGGGCAAGTGATGCGGGAATGACGGAGGTATGGTCCTCCCCCTCGAACGCGACGAAGTTCGTCTCCAACCCGCAAGGCTGCAGGCGCGTCATTCGCCCGGCCAGTTCACGGGCATTGTCCACCATGCGATTGCGGGCCTTCCATTCGGCCCTGATGTTCGATTCCGGCGCGGCACGCTCGGACCGGGTCAGTTCCTGTTCCTGGTCGCCGACCGTCACCAGCAGCCGCGCGTCAGTCTGCGACAACGCCACACGCCTGGTAAACTCTGCCTCGTCGTTCCGCAACGCGCTCCGGTACCACCAGATCGACGGGCTCGCGGCGACATAATGGCTGAATGCGGCGGTCTGGTTGAAGAGCGCATGCAGCGCAAACAGCCCGCCGAGCGAATGCCCGAACAGGGCCTGCCTTCGCAAGTCGACCGGAAACATCTGCCGTATCGCGGGACGCACGCCGGCAACGATGAAGTCGAGAAACTCGTCGGCGCCTCCTACCGGAGGCCAGGCCGAGTTATCCGGCCGAGGCGGCAGGCCGGCGGGATCGGCGGGCGGCGTATAGTCGAAGGCCCGGCGATCGAGGTCCAGCGGCCCTTCGACGGGATAGCCAATTCCGACGAGAACCGCGGGAACGACGCCCGATGCCTCGGGGCGGCGGGATCGCAACCCGATGATTTCCGCGGCCGTTCCGAACACCGCGTTGGCGTCGAGGACGTACATGACCGGGTATCCGGCCGGCGACGGCGGCGGACCGACCGGATGCGCCACGAACAGCTCGTAGTTTCGGCCGTATGGCGAGCGGATGCCGAAACGCTCCGTCCCCGGCAGGCGATAGCCTTGCGGCGAATTCGCGTCCCGACCCGGATCCGGCGTTATCGGGGCAAGCTTCGCCATCACCACCGATGCCGCAAGGTGGCCAGCACCGAGCGGCGCAGACCATAGTAACAGCCTGAATCGAACTGGGTGCCGGCGCCGCAGGAAGCGACATAGCTCTTGTCGAACAGGTTGCTGACGTTGAGCGACAGCCGCGTTCCCCGGAATTCCCGCGCGATATATTCGAGATCGTACTGCACAACGGCATCGACGAGGGTTACGCTGGGCACGATGAGCGTGTTGATCGCATCGCCGAAACTGGAGCCGACATAGCGCACACCGCCCCCGACGCTGAGCCCGCCGAGCGTCGTGGACGGCGACAGGTGCTTGAAATGATAGAGCGCCCACAGCGACGCCATCTGATCCGGCACCTGGACCGGCGTCTTGCCGAGTTCGGTCGCGGTGTTGGTTCGCGTGATCTTCATGTCCTGATAGGTGTAGGCGCCGATCAGATCCAGGCCGAAATCGAGATTGGCGCGCGCCTCGATCTCGACACCCTGCGTATGAACCTCGCCGGTCTGGATGCTGCAGCGGGTGCCGGGCTGGACGCATCCGGTATGGGTCGGATCGGGATCCGGCGTCTGCACGTTCTGTTGCCGAAGATCATAGCCGGCAACGGTGACCAGTATGCGCTTGTCCAGCGATTCGAACTTCACGCCGGCTTCGAACTGTTCGCCCGTCGTCGGCCGGAACGGGTTCCGGTTGAAGTCGAACGCCGTGCCGGTGACCGGCTCGAACGACGTCGAATAGCTGACATAGGGCGCAATCCCGTTGGCAAAATGATAGAGCGCGCCGGCGCGGTAGGTGGTCGCCTCGTCCGCCTGCGCGACGTTCAGCCTGGCGTTCGTCGCCAGCGTCGTCTGGTTGAAATCGAAACTCGCGCGATCGTGGCGCACGCTGCCGAGCAGGACGAGATCGCCGAACTTGATCTGGTCCTGCGCGTAGATGCCGGTCTGCCGGTTGATCTGCCCCGCATCGGTCTGGAACGGCGGAACGGTCATGGACTGATTATATTGCGGGTTCAGGAAGTTGATGGTCGGCGTGCCGGCCGCGGAGGAACCGAGCCTGCGGGTTGCGTCGGCATACTGGTAATCGACGCCGAACAGGGCGGTATGGTACAGCGGGCCGGTCAGGAACTTGGCCTGCACCTGATTGTCGACGGCGAAGGTATCGACCTGTTCGACCGACTTGGAACGCTGGCGCGTCAGCGTCGCCGTCGAGGGATTGTTGCCCAGATAGCCCTGCGGCGAGATACCCTGAAAATCCGTGTTCAGGTCCATGAAGCGAAAATTCTGGCGGACCGACAGAACGTCGTTGAAGCGATGCTCGAACTCGTAGCCGAGCGCGCCCTGCTTGCGCACGAACCGCTCGTAGCCGGGATCGCCGACGTTGAAACTCGTAGGAATCTGGCCGACCGGATTCGGCAGCAAGGTGCCGCGCGCCGGAAGGAAGGTCGTGTACCAGCTATTGGGATCGTAGGTGTAGTTGGCGAGGATCGTCAGGTTGGTGTTCGCCGTCGGCCGCCAGGTCAGCGCCGGCGAAATGAATGCCCGCTCGTCCCGCGTGAAATCGACCTGCGTTCCCGAGGCGCGGCCGAGGCCCGTCAACCGATAGAGCCATTCACCTTTTGCATCGACCGGTCCACCGACATCGAAGGCGGCCTGCGCCCTGCCCCATGAACCGCCGGTGAACTCAACCTCGCCGAACGGCGTTGCGGTCGGCCGCTTGCTCACCAGATTGACGATGCCGCCGAGGCTGGTCTGCCCGTACAGGATCGACGCCGGGCCGCGCAGGACTTCGATGCGCTCCAGCGCGTAAGGATCCACGGTCGGCACGGCGAACGAGATGCCGCGCTGCAGCCGCAGGCCGTCCTGATAGCCAACGAAGGATTGCAGCGGTCCGCTGTTGTTGCCGAAGCCGCGCATCGGAACGATGTCGTAACGGCTCGACGGCCGCAGATCGACGAACACACCCGGCGTGTAGCGCAGGGCCTGCGAAATGGTCTGTGCGCCCTGATCGCTGATCTGCTGACGCCCCACGACGGAAATCGACGCCGGCGTATCGATCAGCGCTGAATCCGTCTTCGTGCCGGTGGCGCTGCGCGTGGCGACATATCCCCTCACCGGTCCCCTTGCCGTTTCGGCGGGCGTGGTTTCGGCCGGAGGCCGCGTCGACGGCCGCTCGACCGGGCGCGCAGCGGTCTGCGGCTGACGCGTCGTACGGACCGTGCGCGCCGCCGCACGCCGTGGCGGATCGACATGCACGGGCGGCAACGGAGTGGCGGTCGAGGATTGCGTCGCCTGCGCCATCGCGTCACCCGATGCGCCGATGCCGATTGCGCCGTAACAGAAAACAGAAACCAGGCCGGTCAGCCCCGCGATCGCCCGCACTCTCATCATTCGTCCCCGAGAAACAGAAGAACCAACATCCCCATTCTTCTGTTATGACGAGGCCCGAACTGACTTCTATACAAATGATCTTTGCATGAGCACGAGATATCTTTGCGGCGCGAATTATAATCGTTCTAGTCATGCAGCAGCCGAAAAATGCGCCATCGCAATCTAGAGGGTTTTTAACCTGCGACGCGGTCATTGATCGCGGAAACATCGTAAGCTGAAAGGTGCATCGTCAGAGAGCGCCTCGGCATGAGTCCAAGCACAAAGCGGAATCTGGTTCGTGTCGATGACATCGCCGCACTGGCGAAGGTCAGCGGCAGCCATTTCCGCGTGGTCAACCCGGGGCTGCAGGGCGCCGATCCGCTGCTGTCAGGTGAATTCCGCCAGGTGCAGTTGCGATCGGGACTGACGCTGCATGCGACCGACACCCGCGAGATGCACGATCTTCGCACCGAGGCCATCCAGTTGCCCGGCCTCACCGTGTCGCTGTTTCTCGAAGGCAGCGTCAGGGCGTGGTTTGGCGGTCGGCCGTTCGAAATGGGAAGCCGCACGGCCGGGCCGCCGCGCCAGATCGAGGCCATCGCGATTGCGCGCACGCGCGCCGACCAGTTCGCGCGGGAATCAACGAAGGGTATGCACGTCCGGAAAGTGAACGTGACGGTTACGCCGGAATGGCTGGAGAACGGCGGACTGGCGCCGCTGTCCGGGCATTCCGCCGCGACCGGCTTCAGCAGGAATCACCTCGCCTCGATGCGATGGACGGCATCCGCGCGGCTGACCCTGGTTGCGCAGCAATTGCTGCGGCCGCCACCGCTCTCGCCGCAACTGCAGGCGCTCTATTGCGAGTCACGCGCCATCGACATGATATCCGAAGCGCTGCAGGCAATGACCGACGCTCCGCGCACCGACGCCTCGCAGGGCGTACATCCCGTGCATCTGCGCCGGGTCCATGCGGCCTGCGAATTCATCGAGCAGCATCTCAACGACGAACTGACGCTTCACACCATATCCCAGGCCGCCGGATTGAATCCCAACAGCCTGCAGCGGGTGTTCCGCGCGGTGCAGGGGGTGACGATCTTCGAGTACGTCAGAAGCCGCAAGCTGGATGGCGCGCGCGAGGCGCTGGAACGCGACAACGTTTCGGTGGGCGAAGCGGCCTACCTCGCCGGATATACCAGCTCCGCCAATTTCGCGACCGCGTTCCGGCGACGATTTGGCGTGTCGCCCCGGCAGATCCGCGATCGAAACTAGTCCGGATCGACGGCGATAGCCGCGCCCGCTGCGGCAATGCATCACAGTCCGCCTGCCCGCGATCCGATCAGCCCGCGCCTTTGCACCCATTGTGCCGGTCGGGCGCGGGCCGTAGCCTGATGGCTGTGGTGCCCCCGGCGCGAGAAGTCCCTTGCGCTGCTCGACCGGTGGTGTTCACTGGCGCCGAGCCATGTTTTCGCGCGCTACCGGCACCCGCCGGCAAGGGGGAGGCAATAACGGGATAATCCAGTAGTGTCGCTGCACGGCAAACAATAACAAGATGGCCGCCAGGCCTCACGCCAAGCCAATAATCAGGCAAATAAAATCAGGGAGGACTTTTCAATGCGATTTTTGAAGACTGCGCTTGCGGCCGGGGCCGCAACGATGATGCTGGCGGGGCCGGTCCTGGCGCAGGGCAAGCCCACGGAAATCAAGGTCGGCATCACGACATTCCTGTCCGGACCGGCATCGGTGTTCGGCGTGCCGGCCAAGGCCGCCGCCGAAATGATCGCGGAGGATATCAACAAGAAGGGCGGCATCGGCGGCGTGCCGGTGAAGCTGTCGTTCGTCGACGAAGGCGCCGGCGGCGAGGCGCTGGTCTCGAACTACCGGCGCATGGTGCAGGACGAAAAGGTCGACGCCACCTTCGCCTCGATCTCCTCGGGCAGCTGCAACCAGCTCGTCCCGGTCGCCGAAGACCTCAAGGTCATGAACTTCATGTGGGACTGCGGCGCGGCTTCGATCCTCGAGACCAAGAAGTACCGCTACAATTTCCGCACCCAGGCCAACGGCACCCCGGAAATGCTGGCCGTCCTGATCTATCTCCTCAAGGTGAAGCCGGACTTCAAGACCATCGCCGTCGTCAACCAGGACTACGCGTGGGGCCGCGAGAGCTGGGAGATCTTCTCCACCGCGCTGAAGGCGATGAAGCCCGACGTGCAGGTGGTGGCGGAGCTGTTCCCGAAATTCGGCTCGCCCGACTACTCGACCGAGGTCTCCCGCCTGCTGGCGCTGCGGCCCGACGTGGTCTTCACCACGAGCTGGGGCGGCGACCTCGACACGCTGGTGCGCCAGTCCGGACAGCGCGGCCTGCTGCAGCAGTCGACGTTCATCCTGGCGATCGGCGAATCCTCGATCCAGCGGCTGGGCAAGGATCTGCCCGATGGCCTGATCGTCGGCGCCCGCGGCGACCACTGGTTCCTGCATCCCGAGAAGAAGGGCGACGCCGCCTTCAAGGCCTTCAACGAAGCGTTCAAGGCCAAGACCGGCGCCTGGCCGATCTATCCCGTCTATCACATGGCGCAGGCGTTCTCGGCATTGCAGACCGCCTATGACAAGGCGATCAAGGCCAACGGCGGCAACTGGCCG
This sequence comes from uncultured Alphaproteobacteria bacterium, assembly GCA_963823485.1. Lineage (GTDB taxonomy): Bacteria > Pseudomonadota > Alphaproteobacteria > Rhizobiales > Xanthobacteraceae > Bradyrhizobium. The sequence goes on along the minus strand of CAWGLP010000021.1, from coordinate 3,591 downwards.
ACCCGCGAGCAGATCGTCGATGCCACCGCCGGCATCCAGTTCGCGACCGGCTTCGGCCGGCCGGTCACGCTGCGGCCGGAAGACAACCAGGGCCTTGAAGCCCAGCTCGTCGGCGTCACCAAGTCGGTTCCGGGCTACGACTTCAAGCTGCTCGACAACATGATGATCTTCGATCCGAAGGTGATCACCAATCCGGTCGGCATTCGTTCGGTCGAATGGCTGAAGACGCTGAAGCCTGAGTTCGTCAAGATGGACGTGCCGACCTTCAAGCAGTAACGCCGCGATCACCGTCCTCCGGGCCCTGCACCGGAGGACGGTCCTTCCCGAAGGCTTCCCATGAATTCGACACTTGCCATCCTGGCCGTCCTCGACGGGATCAGCTACGCCGCGCTGGTGTTTCTGGTTTCCGTCGGGCTCAGCCTGATCTTCGGCGTGCTGCGCGTGGTCAACGTCGCGCACGGCTCGCTCTACGCCTTCGGCGCCTACCTGGCCGCGACGCTCAGCCTCGCGGTCGCGCCGATTTCGCCGTGGCTGACCTATCCGGCGCTGATCGTGGCCTCCATCGTCATCGGCGTGGTGTGCGGCGGGTTCATCGAGCGCTTCCTGCTGCGGCCGCTCTACGGGCGCGACGACGTGCTGCAGCTGCTGATCACGTTCGCGGCCTTCATGATCATGGACAATCTGCAGCGGCTGATCTGGGGCGTGCAGCCGATCTTCGCCGCAGAGCCGTTGAAGCTGTTGCCGAACATCTCCGTGTTCGGCGTCGACTTATACGTCGTACCAGGTGCTGCTGCTGCCCGGCGTGGCGGTTCTGACGCTGCTGGGCCTGCGCTACTTCCTGCGTCGCACCCTCGCCGGCGCCGTGATCCTGGCGGTCACCGAGGACCGCGAGATATCCACCGCGATCGGCATCGACGCCAAGAAGGTCTATTTCGTCACCTTCGTGATCGGCGCGAGCTTTGCAGCCCTTGGCGGTGCGCTGGCCTCGCCGACCACCTCGCTGGTGCCCGGCATGGGCGCCGACATGATCGTGCTGTCCTTTGCGGTCGCAGCGACCGCGGGCCTCGGGCAGATCGAAGGCACCGCGCTGACCGCGCTGATGATCGGCCTGACGCGCGCGTTCATCATCTACATCCAGCCGGAGTTCGAGGTGCTGGTGCCCTATCTGTTGATGGTGCTGGTGCTGCTGGTGCGGCCGTTCGGCCTGTTCGGCGCGGTGCAAGTGAGGAAAATCTGATGGGCGGCCGCATCAAGCCGATCACGGCGGTTGCCGTCGTCTTCTTCCTGGTGGCCGCGGTCGCGCCGCTGTTCGTGTCGAGCTGGGCGACGCTGTTCGCGCTGATCCTGGCCAAGGGCATCGTGGTGCTCGGCATCGTCCTGCTGCTGCAGGCCGGACAGGTGTCGTTCGGGCACGCGATGTTCTTTGCGACCGGCGCCTACACCGCGGCGTTCTGGGGCAAGTACATGGGCGGCGGCGACATCCTGCTCTACGTCGTGCTCGGCGGCATATCGTCGACCATCTTCGGCCTCCTCGTCGGCATGTTCGTGGTGCGCTACCGCGAAATCTTCTTCGGCATGCTCAACCTCGCCTTCTCGATGGTGCTGTGGTCGCTGCTGGAGAAGATGTTCCACTACACCAACGGCGCCGACGGCATCCGCGTCGCGCGCCCGGCCTGCTGGGATTTTCCTTCACGCCGGAGACCTTCCAGTACGTCATTCTCTATGTGAGCCTCGTGATCGCGATCGCGGCGTTCTACGGCGTGCAGCGTTACCTCGAAAGCCCGCTCGGCCACATGCTGCGGGCAATCAAGTCGCAACGAGACGCGGCTCGAATATCTCGGCACGTCGGCACGCCACGTGCTGCTGGTCGGCTACGTGATCTCGGCCTTTCTCGGCGGCGTCGGCGGCGCGCTGGTCTCCATCATCCAGCAGCATCGCCACGCCGGAGTTCGGCTTCTGGACCAAGTCCGGCGAGTTCGTGTTCATCGCGATCCTCGGCGGCGGCGGCCACGCCTTCGGCGCGTTCGCTGGCGCGGCCATGTTCGAGACCGTTCGTTTCTACGCGGCAGCGCATCTTGCAGACGCCTGGCAGCTCATTCTCGGCGTCGTGCTGATCGTCATCATCCTCTTCGCGCCGAGCGGGCTGATCGGGCTGCGGCAGCGCGACGATCGCTCCAAGCAGGGAGGTCACTGATGGCCGACGTCCTGCTCTCCGCCAAGGACATCAAGATCCGGTTCGGCGGCGTGATCGCGGCCGACGGCATCGACCTCGACGTCTACGAGGGCGAGAACCTCGCCATCATCGGCCCCAACGGCGCCGGCAAGACCACGTTCCTCAACATCTCGACCGGTTACCTGCGCCCGCAGGCCGGCACGGTCGACCTTCCTCGGCCACGACATCACCGCGCATCTGCCGCGCACCATCACCAAGCTCGGCATCGCCCGCGCCTTCCAGATCCCGCAACTGTTTCTCGACCAGACCGTGATGGAGAACATGCTGATCGCCGCCGCCTCGCTGAAGGGAAATCCGTCGGGGTTCAAGGCGCTGTCGAGCCTGCCGGAAGCATCCGAGATGGAACGGCTGCTCGACCTCGTCGGCGTCAAGTCATACGCGGAACGAAAGGCGCGCGAATTGCCCGAGGGGCAGCGCAAGCTGGTCGACATCGCGCTGGCGCTGGCGCTGAAGCCGCGGCTGCTGCTGATGGACGAGCCGACCTCCGGCGTCGCCTCGTCCGAGAAGCTCGGCATCATGGACATTCTCACCACGGCGCTGGCGAAGGAAAAGGTGACCTCGGTCTTCGTCGAGCACGACATGGACATGGTGGAGCGCTACGCCAACCGCGTCGCGGTGTGGAGCATGGGCAAGATCCAGAAGGTCGGCCCGCCCGCGGAGGTGCTGGCCGACCCGAAGGTGCGAGAGCAGGTGATCGGAATATGACGCCGATGCTGAGTTTCGAGAACGTCAACGTCGCGATCGCCGGCGTGCCGGTGCTGCGCAATGTCAGCTTCTCGCTGCAGCCGGGCGCGAGCGTGGCGCTGATCGGCCGCAACGGCGCCGGCAAGACCACCACGGTGCGCACCATCATGGGCTTCACCGAAGCCGACGGCACGGTGCGGCTCGGCGGCGAGGACCTCGGGCCGATCCCGCCGCACCGCCGGCCGTCGCTCGGCCTCGGCTACGCGCCGGAGGACCGCCGGCTGTTCTCCGCCTTCACCGTGGAAGAGAACATCCTCCTGCCCGGCCGCGTGGCGAAGCTGAGCGCCGACGAGACCCGGCGCCGGCTGGAGCGCGCCTATTCCGTGCTGCCGGAACTGAAGGAGCTGCGCCACCGTCCGGCCGGATCGGTCTCGGGCGGACAGGGCAAGATGGTGGCGCTCGGCCGCGCGCTGATGCTGGGCACCCGCCTGGTCATTCTCGACGAGCCGTTCCAGGGCCTCGCGCCGGTGCTGGCGCAGCGCTACGCCGAAGCGCTGCGCCGCCTGCGTTCGCAGGACAAGGACATCACGCTGCTGATCACGGAATCGAATCCGAAACTGCTGGAGACGTTCGCCGACGTGACGCTGACCATCGAACGCGGCGAGATCGAAAGC